>NZ_CP162133.1:1858750-2517500 GCF_040833955.1 Leptospira sp. WS60.C2
TGGGAAACCCTATCACTGGATCACAGGTGCTTTCCATACTCCTTGACAGAGTTTGGGGAACCTATGATCTGGAAGGAGATGGAAGATTACGTACGAATTTTTGATACGACTTTGCGAGATGGTGAGCAGTGCCCTGGTGCTGCTATGAGTGAAGATGAGAAGGTGGAAATTGCCCAACACCTCGCTCGGATGAAAGTAGACATCATCGAAGCAGGATTCCCTGTATCTTCCCCTGTTCAATTTAAAGCTGTGGAGCGAATTGCTCGTGAAATCGAAGGACCCACTATTTGTGGTCTTGCTCGTGCCCTACGTCCCGACCTAGAAGCTGCACGAGATGCTCTCAAACCTGCAAAATCAAAGCGAATTCATACATTCATTGCTTCCTCTCCCATCCACATGAAACACAAACTGGGGAAGTCACCCGCAGAAGTTTTGGAAATGGCAAGAGTGGCTGTACGCATGGCCAAAGACTTTGTATCTGATGTTGAGTTTTCTCCAGAAGATGCCACAAGATCAGAATGGGAATTTTTACGCGAGTTAGTGGAAGCGGTGATTGAAGAAGGCGCCACAACAATCAACATTCCAGACACCGTTGGATACACCACTCCACAAGAATACATGGACCTCTTTCGTTTTTTAAAAACCAAGGTGAAAGGGGCTGACATGGTTATTTTTTCTGCTCACTGCCACAATGACCTTGGACTTGCTGTGGCAAACTCTCTGGCAACAGTGCTTGCGGGGGGACGCCAAATTGAATGTACCATCAATGGAATTGGGGAACGTGCGGGTAACACTGCCATGGAAGAAGTTGTCATGGCACTGAAAACAAGAAAGGATACATTTGGAGTCGAAACTAAAATTGATTCCACTCTTATCACACGCGGATCTCACCTTGTGAAAACCATCACGGGAATGGTGGTCCAACCCAACAAGGCCATTGTAGGAGCAAATGCATTCGCCCATGAATCAGGAATCCACCAAGATGGTGTCATCAAAAACCGCCAAACCTATGAAATCATGACACCAGAGTCTGTTGGTTTAAAATCAAATCGGATGGTGCTTGGTCGTCACTCAGGAAGAGCTGGGTTCAAAGACCGCATCATTCGGATGGGGTTTGATCCAAAACCAGAAGAAATTGACAATGCCTACAATCGGTTTTTGGAAATCGCAGACAAAAAGAAAGAAGTCTTTGATGAAGACATTGCCGCTTTATTCCAAGCAGAAATTAGCCGTGCCCAAGTGGATGAAACCTATCGCCTAATCTCCTTTGAACAAAACACTGGATCTGATAAAACTCCGTTTGCCAAAGTTTCCTTACAAATCAAAGGAGAAACCAAAACAGGGGAAGCCAAAGGAGATGGTCCTGTGGACAGTATCTTCAGAGCAATCAATGCGGTTACGGGTCTTTCTCCTCTTCTCTCACGACTTGTGATCTCTCCTGTGACAGAGGGAACAGATGCGATGGCAGAAGCCTCTGTGACTTTGGAAGAAGGAGAAAGACGGGTTGTGGGCAAAGGAGATTCTACGGACATCATTGAAGCATGTGCCAAAGCATACATCAATGCTTTGAACCGGTTATAAACGATGACTTCCGCAAACCAAAACGGGAAACTAACATCGATGATTCGGAAGGAACTGGAGGTTTTTTCTCCTTACACACCAGGGGAACAACCAAACCTTTCCGACTCCACCATCAAACTCAATACAAACGAAAATCCCTACCCACCTTCGCCTAAGATCAAAGAGGCGGTTGAGGCAGTTTTCGAAAAAGGATTGTTACGCAAGTATCCCAATTACCATTCTAGAAACTTACAAGAACTGATTGCCAAAGATTATGATTTGAACCCCAATCAAATCCTTGTCACCAATGGTTCCGATGAAGCCTTACGATTGTTATTCCAAACCTTTGTAGGGCCCGGTGACGTGGTTGTGGCACCAGACCCCACTTATTCCTATTATCCTGTGCTCACAGAACAAATGATGGTAGGGGCAAAATATGAAGGAATTCCTGTTTTAGATAATTTGCATTTTGATTTTGAAAGGCTTAAGAAATCCAAAGGCAAATTACTTTGTTTTGCTCATCCCAATGCTCCCACAGGAATCGAAGAACCAAAGGCATCTCTACTAACACTTGTTCAATCCTTTCCGGGGCTTGTTTTGTCGGATGAAGCGTATATTGATTTTACCGATCCATCGGCAACTCTCATTCCAGACATCAAAAACCATCCCAATTTACTCGTTTCTAGAACCTTTTCCAAATCCTATGCACTTGCAGGCCTTCGTGTTGGGTATATCATAGGATCTTTAGAAGTCATTGGTTGGATTCGGAAACTAAAAGACTCTTATAATGTGGGAATCTTGGACCAAGTGATTGCAGAAACCTCTTACGCTGACAAACCATACTTTTTAGAAAAAAGAAACTTAGTGATTGAAGAACGCAGTCGATTGAAATCCAATTTGGAATCTTTGGGGTTTACCATCCCAACCTCTTCCACAAACTTTTTATTCTGCAAACCAAAACCAAGTGTATCGCCTGAGTCTTTGTATCTCGCTTTAAAAGAACAAAATATCCTCATTCGATATTTTTCTTATGGAATCTGCAAAGACTACATTCGCATCACCATTGGAACAAAAGAAGAAAACGACATCTTAGTCCAAAAAATTCGCACCTTAGTATAAAAAAACCCCAACAAAACATTCGTTCTGTTGGGGTTTCCATTTTGGTTTCATGATGTTTCTAGAAATGGGTGTTTGTTTTCTCTATCCTTAGGTTCGGATCCTAGTTAAGTTCTTTGGATCTCAATTTTTGTTTTTTTCGGTTCCATTTTCGGAAGCGAGAGTTCCAAAATTCCGTTCTTCATTTTCGCAACCGCTTTTTCAGAATTGATGGCTTTACCTATGGTAAAACGTCGGAAGTAGTTCCCTTCTTTGTATTCTGCCAATCGCACTTGCCCTCTTCCTTCTTCTGAAATTTGGAACTTACCCTCTAATTGGAGTTGGTCTTTTTCAATGGTGATCTCCACTGATGTTTCGTCCACTCCGGGCATCTCGACTCGGAAAAGAATCGCATCTTCTGTTTCATATACATCCACATTCGGAGAATACACTCTCACCTGTGGTTTGCTATCCTTACTTTCCGTCTTATCTATTAATTCTTGTTTGTTTTCTTTTGTAAGTGCATTCATAATCAAAACTCCTTATCCAACACTGATGGAAACTTTTTTTGGTTTGTCTTCTTCCCTTCTAGGCAAGTGGATGCTTAGTACTCCATTCGAATATTTTGCAGACACTTGTTCTTGGTTCACACGGAACGGTAATTCTAAGGTTCTATGAAATTCTCCATGGAAAATTTCTCTTCGATGTACTTCCGTGCCCTCGGCCAGTTCTTCTGCCTTTTTCTTTCCGTGAAGGGAAAGCATATTGTCTTTTACATTGATTTCGATTTGGTCTGTTTCCATTCCTGGCAATAGGCAGGTCACAAGAGCTTCGTCTTCTTTGGTATAGACATTGACAGGAGGAAAATGCGAAGAACTTCCGAATTGGCTATCCAATATGGAACGAGTCAACTCATCGTTCAAACGATCAAAGTCTCTCCAGAACTGGTTTGCTTTGGTTTGTGGGTCTAGAATTCGAAATAACATGCAAAATCTCCTTTTAGCACTCTAATACTTAGTCTGCTACTTTTGTTAGCACTCTACATCTTTGACTGCCAAATGTCAACGAAAATTTAGATTTTCCTACTTCAAAAAAAAAATTTTTGTCTCATGGGAGGGGACCCATAGTTTGGATGCCAATGGCAATCACGGAACATCTAAATGCACTTGGGATCCAAATCCCACCAGTACCAAAGGCCCTTGCGGCCTATATTCCTTCGAAACGGACAGGGAATTTGATTTTTACATCCGGCCAACTCCCTTTGCGTGAGGGTAAATTACAGAAAACCGGGAAGGTGGGAAAAAACGTAAGCCTGGAAGAGGCAAAAGATGAAGCAAGACAATGTGTGCTAAACGCCCTCTCCACACTCCTATTGCACATTCCTTCTCTGGATCACGTGAAATCGATTGTAAAACTAGGAGTTTATGTGGCGAGTGCAGAAAACTTCATAGAACAACACTTAGTTGCCAATGGTGCTTCAGAACTTCTCTCTCAAATTTTCGGAGAACAAGGAAAACACGCACGTTTTGCCATTGGTGTTTCCTCACTTCCGCTAGATGCTTCCGTCGAACTGGAAATGACAGTGGAAGTAGAATGACAAATACTATTTTGAATCTGGCATCAGAGATCATTGTATTCCTAAAAGAATCTCTTAAGTTGTTTCCGGAATTGTTAAAGGCATGGTGGTATCTAGGAAATAAAATTTTCATTTCCCTCTATCAATACTGGAAAACAAAACTTTTTTTTGATAAAATATTTTTTATCTTTTTATTTCTTCAGTTGTTGTTTTCCGTATTACCTTGGTTTCACTATGACATTGTTTTTTTTGAAACTAAAGAGTCTGTATCAATTAGTCCAAAACTGAATTCCATTTTTATCCTGATTAGCTTACTGAATTTTTTCTTCCTAGGGTTTTGGAAAGCAACTTGGACACGATTATGGTTTTTTGCGACCGAAATGATCTGTGTGATCACGATACTTTGGGGGTATTTGGAACCCAAACGTACATATTACGATTTCGTAAATCCGAAGGAAATTAGCACACAAATTACATTTTATTTGTTTCTTATTTCTCTTGGATTTTCCTTTGTTTTCGGTTATCTCAGCTTCAAAAAAGAAGACGAAGTGTATCTACTCTCCCGCTAAGTTTTGGAAGGAGAGCCACTCACTCTCCTTCCCGAATCTCCAATTTTGATGTCCCATCTACGGTCACAAGATCCACTAAATAAGTTTTTACCTTGTCTTTGTGGAATAGAATCTTTTTAGAGAGTGGTTTTCCAATTTCGGAATTGATGATTCTCTGGATGGGTCTTGCACCCATAGAACGATCATACCCTGTTTCTGCTAAATGGCGAACTGCTGATTCTGAAAGATTCAAATGAATTCCTTTTTCTTTTGCCTTATCTTGTAAGGTCTTAAACATTCGTTTCACTACTTGTTCTACGATTGTGACAGAAAGGGCATTGAACTGAATCACAGCTGTGAGCCGGTTTCGGAACTCAGGAGTGAAGGTTCTTTCAATTGCTTTGAGAGACCTGTCATCATAACGATCCGTATCAAAACCAAGGAGCGGTTTGGAGCTTTCCTGAGCACCCGTATTCGTTGTTAAAATGAGAATCGCATTGCGAAAATCGGCTTTTTTTCCTGTGCTATCGGTTAGGGTGGCATGGTCCATCACTTGCAAAAGGATATTGTAAATATCTTCATGTGCTTTTTCGATTTCATCAAAAAGTAATACACAGTGAGGTGATTTGGCGATGGCGTCGGTTAGTTGCCCTCCTTGGTCATAACCTACATAGCCTGGCGGGCTACCAATGAGGCGTGAGACGGAGTGTTTTTCCATGTATTCACTCATGTCAAACCTAAGGAACTCAATTCCCATCTTGTCTGCCAGAGTTTTTGCCACCTCTGTTTTTCCAACTCCCGTTGGACCCACAAATAGGAAACTACCAATGGGTTTACTTTCATCCCCAAGCCCAGAACGAGAATAATGGATTGCATCTACAATTTGTTCGATGGCATGGTCTTGGCCAAAAACCACAGTCTTCATCTCTACATCGAGTGTTTCCAATTTCTTTTTATCATCGGCCTTTACGGTTTTCTCTGGGATCTTGGCTATCTTTGCGACGAGAGTTTCAATTTCGGAGATGCCAACGGACTTTTTTGCCTTTTCTTTGTTTTCATCTCGGAGTTTGACAAAGGCTCCCGCTTCGTCTAACAGATCGATGGCTTTGTCTGGCAAAAATCGGTCCCGCAAATGTAAGGTTGATAAATCTACACAAGCTTCAATTGCCTTCGTGCTGTATTGGACTCCATGAAAGGATTCGTATTTTGGTTTTAAACCATTTAGAATTTGGATGGCATCTTCTCTTGATGGCTCCACCACTTCAATTTTTTGAAACCGACGAGAAAGAGCATGGTCTTTTTCAAAGATGGATTTGTATTCTTTGTAAGTCGTAGTTCCAATGCATTTGAGTTCTCCATTAGCAAGAGCTGGTTTCATCAGGTTGGATGCATCCAAACTTCCTCCAGAAACAGCACCGGCTCCCACTATGGTGTGGATTTCATCAATAAAAATAACCTTCTCTGGCTTTCCAACTAATTCTTGTAATATGGCCTTTAGCCTCTCTTCAAACTCACCCCGGAATTTGGTACCTGCCATCACAAGACCCATATCAAGAGAATAAATTTCAATTCCAAGTAAACTCTTGGGGACCTTTCCCTCTACCACCCGCTCCGCAATTCCTTCCACAATTGATGTTTTTCCAACACCAGCTTCCCCCACAAAGATTGGGTTATTCTTCCTTCGTCTAGAGAGGATGTGAATCGTTCTTTGGATTTCATTCTCACGACCGATACAAGGATCCAATTTTCCTAACCTTGCTTTTTCTGTCAGATTCACACAGAACTTATCTAAGGCAGACTGTTTTGTTTGGGACTCACTTCCCTCTTCCAATTCCTCTTCTGTCTCTGAAAAATCAGGTTCCAAGGAATCCTTGTCTTTTTTCACTCCATGAGAAATGTATTTGATGACATCGAGCCGTTTGATGTCTTGTTTTGCGAGGAGATAACACGCTTGGCTGTCCTCTTCGCGAAAGAGTGCCACAAGCACATTGTTTCCATCCACTTCTTCTTTGCCTGAGTTTTGGACATGAAAGGCAGCAAACTGAATCACAAACTGCACACCAACCGTATACTTAGGCTGGATTTTGAGATTGGGCACGGCAATCGAAGACAAATCATCTTCAAAATACTCCAGTAATTCTTTCCTAAGTAAATCTAGGTCACAACCAACATTGATAAGAACATCCTTTGTCTTTTCGTTGAAGGTAAGTCCATATAACAAATGCTCTAAGGTGATAAATTCATGGTGGTATTTAGAAGCTTCCTTTTGTGCAACTTCTAGTGTTTTTTCTAAATCGGATGAAAAGTTCATATTCATTCCTCCTTTGCCAATTGGCATTGTAAAGGGTGTCCCGCCTCATCGGCGAGTTTGTGTACTTCTTGTACTTTCGTACGGGCGATGTCTAAAGAATACACTCCACAGACTGCAGATCCCTCCGTATGAGCCTTCCACATGATCTGACGAGATTCTTCCATGGATTTCCTGAATACAATCGCTAAAACATACACCACAAATTCCTGTGGAGTGTAGTCATCATTGATCAAAATCACCCGATAACGATCTGGTTTTTTTAACTGTTTTTTCTGTTTTTCTTTTTCTAAAAGTTCAACATTCAAATCTGTATATGACTTTCGTTTTGTTTCAGACATCATCCCTCCCGAAGTGATTTGATCGGAGAATGTGCGTTGTATGCGGCAATATTCTCTTGTTCCATCAAAATTTCTTTTTCTAAGTAGGCTTCAATTGCACTTCTACCTTGTTCATTGTAAATGTAATGACTGCTATACATAGGAACGGTTTCATAACCTCGTAAAAATTTATGTTCTCCTTGGGCGCCTGCTTCCACTCGTTCCATTTTATGTTCAATTGCAAAATCGATCAATCGGTAATAACAACATTCAAAGTGCAAATTGGGAACATATTCTAACGCGCCCCAATAACGACCAAATAAAAATCCATCACGGTATACATTCCAACTCCCCCCAATGGGGTCTCCATTTGGCTTTTTTGCAAGCACCAAAAGAAGCCTATGGCGAAAGGTTTCTACCATTCTGAAAAAGAACTTTCGATTGAGGTAAGGTTGTCCCCATTTTTTACTGTGAGTGTCACTGTAAAATTCATAAAACAAATCAGCATGGGATTCACTTATGGAATTTCCCGTGATTGTTTCGATTGAAAGCCCAGATTCCCCAATTTTTTTTCGTTCACTGCGAATGGACTTACGCCTCTCTTTCACAAGTGTTCCGAGAAACTCTTCAAAATTATCGAATCCTTTGTTAAACCAATGGTATTGGTGTGAAAGCCTTGGAGCAAATCCAAGCCTTCCACTTAACGCTTGTTCTTCTTTTTTACAAAAAAGCAAATGAATGGAAGAGACATTCTCTTCCTTCCCAAAATTACGTAATACTTCCAACATTTTTTCAGCTAACTCTTGCTTGGTGACATCTGAACAACTGGGATGGAGTAAAATTCTAGAACCGGTAACAGGAGTGAACGGAACGGCAACCGTCAATTTAGGATAATATGGAATTCCAGCCCGATGGAATGCATTGGCCCATTGGAAATCAAAAATGTATTCCCCATATGAGTCCTTTCGCAAATAGGTTGGGAGTACTCCCAAAAGTTTGCCCTCTTGTTTTGCAGAAACCAAAACGGGAAACCAATCATTTTTGGCAATACAGCCGGTTTCTTCTAAACCAACTAAAAATTCATATTCCTGGAATGGAGAGTCAGAAGGAACAAGCGGATTCCATTCCTCCTTCTGAAACTCCAAAAAACTATGAGAAATCCCTATCTTGATTGTTTCATCCACGTTAGAGTTTAGACTCTAACGGATTTCTTCTTGTTTCAATTGTTTCTTCCGAATGTGTTCGATCAGACGCAAAAGACTTGGATTTTCAGGATCGAGTTCCAAGGCAGAGCTAAGGATATTTTCAGCCCTCGCATAATTTTTATCTGCCAAGTAAGTTTGTCCTAAATTGATTAAATTTTTGACATGGTTAGGATCTCGTAACCGAACCCTTTCTCCGAAATCAATTGCCGTTTTGATATCAGCAACTTTTCTGGCACAAAAGGCTGTGATGTACATGATTTCGGTATCCATCGGGCGAAGGACACTATAGTCTTTGGCCATCTTCTTTGCCTTTCCATAGTCTTTTAACTTCAAATACAACTGGATGAATTTCTTTTTGATTTCGGGAATGTTTTCCTCTAACGAATGTGCCTTCTCCAGATACGTGACGGCTTCCTGTAAATCGGCAGAATCACTGGCTTCTTTTGCCTTTAGAAGTAAGTTTTGAATTTCTTTCAGTTTCTCTTTTTCGATTTTATTTCGTTCTTTTTCTTCAATGAAAGAAATTCGAAGTAAGGACAAATCATCAGTAAGGGTACCAAATTTAGACATTTCTTCATAAATTTTATCAAGTTCCCCCTTTCCTGCTTCTACCATTTTTAGAAACAGACGTTCGTCTTCGTTGATCACACGTTTTCCATCTTCCGTATGGGTGATGAGAAGGTCATCACGACCATCTGAACCTGCTATGAGAATATCACCAGCTTCCAATTGAAAGGTTTTGATGTATAAATTTCCTTGCACCCCAGAAGTTCCCAATTTTCGAAACATCAATTCATTTTCAATGAAACTCGCTATTCCATCTCGATACAATACAATCCAAGGATGTTCAGCATTGATGAAATAAAGAAGTCCCGTTTCGTTATCTATGACACCTAAAACCAAAGATACAAGCATCGAACCATCAAAACCTTCAAAGATTTTATGCAGTTCTAAAAAGGTATTTTTGATCCATCGTTCTGGATACGTATTCCTTGCTTCGCTTAAAAGTTGTGTTCGTGTGATGATCGATTCAAATACTGACCCAAGGACAAGTGCACCACCTGCTCCTTGCATAGATTTCCCCATGGCGTCTGCATTCAAAAAAACAGTATACGATCTGTTATTTAAAATGATTTGGTTGGCAATGTTCAAATCACCACCAATTTCTTTTTCATATTGTTTGAAGGTGAATTTTTTCTTTTGTTCTAATAAAAAATCAACCATTACATTTTGGTGCATCGCATGGTTGACATTAAATGGTTGTAACAACAATGAAGTTAAAAAATAATCACCATCTTGTTGGTGTTTTAATGACTGGACTTCTTTAAGTGTAGTTTCTAATTCTTTTGTCCGTTCTTGAACCTTTAATTCAAGTTGCTCGGCATATTGTTGTAATTTTTTACGTGCAGCCTGAATGGATCGAACCATTCGGTTAAACGATCTAGCCATAAATCCAATGTCATCTTCGACATGGACACTCAATCGATATTCTAAATTCCCCGAATTTACCTCCGTCAATCCTTCAATGATTTGTTCGATAGGACGAATGAGAGCAATCAGAAAGAACAATCGATAACCTAAAATCACGATGATAACAAGGGAAACAAGACCAATGATCCATGGTAAAGTCACCTCGTGTTGAAACTTACGGTAATCGGAATAAGGATAACCCACTTCATGTACCAGTGCATTTTTTTTATCCACAATCATATAACTAACGTAAAACGAATATTTTGGATCTTTCGTATCAAATTTTACCTGGCCGCGGTAGTTTCTCTCGCCATGATTTGGCATTGGGGAAAACATCTGGTCTAAAATTTTGAATTTTTCTTCTTCTGTTCGATCCGATGCCAATACACTCCTAGCTTCCGCATAAAATCCAGACAAAGCTCCCGTTTCATTTTGAAGAAGCCCATTTGCTTTTTCAGAAAAATTGTTCACCGGAATTTCTCTCAGTTTGTTACGCATGTATAGAATCTTTCGTTTTTCAGATTCAATGGCACCAATCAAATCTTTGGGACTTTCCAACCCACCTTCTTCTAATAAACGAAAGATTTCTTTTGAATACCCTTTGCTTGTTTCGGGCAACGTGCTTAAGAGTTCTATCGTGTCTTCTTTCCAGGTAGTCGATGTTTCCCATGACAAAACCTTCTCTAGTGCCCACACATTCCAAAATTCTGCCTGATATAAATCGGGAGAAACATTCGTTTCTTCTAATCCTTGGGTTTTGATAATCGTTTGATTTTGAATATCATATGTAGAATGAAAACTTGGAATTTGGTCTGTTTCCAACCCTGCAATATAATTTTTTGCTCTGGCCGTGTGCACCAAATCATAATTAGATTCTGTTTGTTGGATGACAGAGTATGCCACTAATTGTAATATCAACAAAAACGATGCAAGTGAGATGCCAATGATCCGAGAAAGGATGGTGGTTTTATCCTTTGTATTATTGATATAGACCACGTTTGCCACAAACAAACCAACCACGAGAACAAGATCAGTAATGGTTTGGTATAAACCCCTACCAATAGCACCATCTCTCGACAATACGTTCAAATACCCTGGAATCATGGTGACGAGCATAAAGGAAATAAGAATACTGATGAGTGTAAATCGGGACTCTTTGGGCATCTTAAAAATTTGAAAGATGGCAAGGATAGTAAAGGAAAGAAAAAATACAAAAACAATCAATGCATACGCTTTGTAAAAAATAGGAAGTGGAAAATCCCAATAATGCCCACTGAAAAAAAACAATCGTCCTGTAGAGAGACTCAAGTAGACAAAACAAGCCGTTACCAATACAACGATAACACTGAGAACTGAGAAAAAATATTTTTTGAGTCTAGGGAAATATACCTCTGGATAACTTAAGAAAAAACCAGTTAAATAAACCGATCCAGCCATAGCACCAATGATGACAAACCACCGCATGTAAGCAGACGCTGGTCCCATAAATGAAAAATTGACTAAATAACCAAAATGGAAAAGCCCAAGCCAGAGAGTCGCCATTCCTAAGTTATAAGTTGCTTCTGACTTTTCTTTGATAGTTAAGAATAACTGTGCATTATAAAATGTAAATATAACTCCGACAAGAGAACCGAACGTATAAAAATCAAAAGAAATATTTCCCCAAGAATCCATGGAAAGAAACCCTAACAACTTTTAAAATCATGTCAACTTTCTATTTGATTTCTTAAACATTTGATAAAGCAGATATAAAAAAATGACAAAAAGGATCACGCCGATGGTTTGGTTGTAGTAAGAAAGTATAACAATGATTTGATTCCAATTACTACCAAGGAGTAAACCTCCAGTAAGCAGTATACCACACCATAATGAAATTGCAACTGAATACAAAATCACAAATTTAATGATGTTCATTTTGGACATACCAGCCACAATCGAAACAAAGAATCGAATCCCGGCAGAGAAGCGAGACAAAAGCACAACAACGATCTCATATTTACGAAACCAGACCAAAGTTCTCCTTAGATTTTCCTCGTGGTACAAACTGGAGAGAAAAGGAATCTTAGTTCGTTTTAAAAATAACAAAAACCGTTCGCCGAAAAAATACATCACAAGGCCACCAAGAAGATTGCCAAGAAAGGTTGCAAAGACAACGGAACCAAAGGAAATCGGGGATTGCTCCGTGGAAGAAATGAATCCAGAAAAAACGGTGATGGTGTCCCCGGGCCAAGGTGGGAAGAGATTCTCTAAAAAATTGGAAAAACAGAAAAAAATCCAGAGAACGAGCGGAGGTAATTCGAGAATTTCCTGAAATAGAGCATCAAACGGAATGGAATCCAACACAGAGAGAAGGATAAACCATTCTTGGGATAGGCAACAAAGATTTTAAAAAATGAATGGAAGGAATCAATACCAGGACATTTGCTTTCCCTAATGCTTCGATTTTTCCTACTTTCCCTTCTTGTTCTTTGGCAGTGCAGTCCAAACCGGCATACAGAAATCTATCGATTTGACCATATCATCGTAACAAAATTTCCGACAAATCCACCACCTGCCTTTCCTCAATCATTTTTCCCAGAAAATGTCAGCTTTCTTTCATCCAGCGAATTCAAAACCAGTCACATCCATACCAAAGAAGCATATTTAGTGATCGAATCCACGGACTCTTGGGAAGACATTCAAAAACGGATTGACCTTCGTGCCAACCAAGGTGATTGGAAACTCATCGAAAAAAATGCAAATGAGGTAGAGGTATCATACCTTTTGGAAGGTTTTATCAAAAAATCGTTATCCATTTATCTTTCCAAAAATGGAGAGAAACACCAACTCCGATATTATTTTAAAAAACACTCTAGTTACTAAGCATGAATTGGATTAAAAATAAAAACGAAACCATTGTCTATATCTTGCTTGCAGGAATTTTTCTTGCGACTTGTTTCACTTTGTTTTTTGTTTTTAAACCTTTTTTATGGGCAAGTTTTCTCGCCCTTCTATTTTACTTAACCACAAGGAAATTACACAAACGATTAAAAAACCTATTGGGAGTCAAATTTCACGGTTTATCTCCTTACATCATGGTAATTCTAATGCTCGCTTGTGTTTTTATTCCTTCTTACTTAATTGTTTCAACTCTCATTCGTGAGTCATTGAACTTAGTGAGTTATGTAAGAAACCAACTGACAGAAGAATCAATTGTGGCTCTTCTACTGAATAGCCCTATGCTCACTGATTTTTTTACGGAAAATGAATTTTTTTGGATCAAACTTCCCATTATGTATCGTGAATATGTGGGACAACACATGGACATTCTCAATTTAGATTCCATCTACAGTTTGTTAAAGAATTCTTCAGGATTTTTACTGGGATCATTTGAAGTTCCAGGTGCCATAATCTTCAATGGATTTTTTACCTTCATTTTACTCTTTTTCCTTTATAAAGAAGGAAGTCGAATGGAACATGCTCTGTTTTTATTATTACCATTCCCGACAGAAATTGAAGAACGCCTTGGCCGTAGAATCGAGGAAGCAATTCGAACCGTTATGATGGGTAATTTATTTATTTCATTATTGCAAGGTGCTTTTATCTACGTTCTCTTACTCTTCACTTCTGTTTCCAACAAGTTTTTACTTTCCAGCATAGCAACCATCTTCTCCCTCATTCCTGTTGTAGGGACTTCGGTCGTTTGGTTTCCCATCGGTCTCTACATTGGTCTTGTCCAAGAAAATTGGACTGGCAGTGTTTTGTTTATGATCTTTGGTGCAGCGAGTTACTTAATTTTGGAAAACTTTGTAAAACCCAAAATTTTAGATAAAAAACTCAAAACGCATCCTTTTCTTATCTTTTTATCTTTAATCGGCGGATTACAAGAGTTTGGTGTTGCTGGGATCATTATTGGACCTATGGCACTTACACTTGTTATCATCCTTTGGGATTTTTGGAAAATTTTCCGCGAAACTCGATTTCAAACAACCTAAATGGAAACAGTTGATTCTTCTCTGACAGTAAGCGAAGTCAATCGTCGTATAAAGGCGAAATTACAAGAAGCACCAGAGTTTAAAAACTTTTGGGTTCGAGGTGAAATCTCTAATTTCAGCCAAACCAATAGCTCTGGGCACATGTATTTTTCATTAAAAGACACAACTAGTGTCATCAAATGTGCATTTTTTTCCTTCCAATCAAAAAACTATCGAGGCACTCCGTTACGCAATGGAATGGAAATTCTTGTGTATGGATCCGTTTCGGTATACGAACCTGGTGGTTATTATAGCATCACCGTTCAAAAAATCGAGGAACTAGGCGAAGGTGATATCCTCCTAAAAATCGAAAAACTGAAACAAGCACTTGCTGAAAAAGGAATTTTTGATCCTTCCCACAAACGGCCGTTACCTAAATTTCCAAAACGACTGGGAATCGTTACCTCACCAAAGGGTGCCGCTGTTGAAGACATCATCCGAATTGCAACAGACCTTAATCCATCCATACAAATACTAGTTTCTCCTTGCCTTGTGCAAGGGGATGGTGCAGAGACCTCTATCATTGAAGCAATTAAAGAAATCAACGATCCCAAATGGGAAGTGGATGTCATCATTGCTGGTCGGGGTGGTGGTTCCTTTGAAGATCTAATGGCGTTTAACCAAGAATCGGTGGTCATGGCATATTATCATTCTAGGATTCCTATCATTTCGGCAGTTGGTCATGAAATTGATCGTGTGTTAACAGATTTGGCAGCAGATGCCACAACACCGACACCAACAGCTGCTGCAAAACTTGCCATTCCCAATGTTTCTGATACTCTCATTCGTTTGGATGAATTAGAAGATCGATTACGTTCCGCGCTTGTCGGTGTCATTCGATTAGGGAAAGAAAAATGGACTGGTCTTATAAACCGAGTCGTATTTCAAAATCCAAAGTCGATGATAGAACCACGAGAGAATCATTTGGAAGAGATCATGACGAGAATTTCATTACTCGGGAAAAACTATTTGGTCAGAAAACAAAGTGATTTTCAAAAATTTGATTCCTTCACTCTCACATGGAAATCATATTTAGAAAGAATACAAAATAAATTCAAGCTCGCAGAACAACGATTAGACCACTTCTCGCCTCTAGGAACTTTAAAAAGAGGATACTCAGTTCTACGAAATGAAAAAAAAGAAGTGATCTCATCAATCCACCAAATCAAAGAAAAGGAAAACTTAGAAGTGTTTCTTTTTGATGGAAAACTCCAAGTTGAAGTGAAAGAAAAAAAATAGGATGAACCCATGGTAGAGAAAAAAACAATTAGTTTTGAAGAAGCGATTCGTGAACTGGAAGAAATTGCTGAAAAATTAGAACGGGGAACCTTGTCCTTGGAAGATTCGATCAAAGCCTATGAACGGGGAATGGAACTCAAAAAAATATGTTCTGAACGTTTGGTAGATGCGGAAGCAAAAATTGAATTCTTAACCAAAGCACCGAGTGGAGAGGTAGTCAAATCTGCGGTGAAAAAGAAAAAGGAAGAGAGTTCTTCCAAACAAACGGAAGAAGATTTATTTTAAAGAATGAATTTCCAAGCCATTTTCATTCTTGCATACTTACTCATCACGATTGGCATCGGAGTTTATGCCGCAAAAAAAGTCAAAAACTCAAAAGACTTTATACTTGCAGGTAGAAGTTTACCCCTTCCCATCTCAACCGCCGCTCTTTTTGCCACTTGGTTTGGAAGCGAAACCATACTTGGATCTTCTGTAGAATTTGCCAAAGGTGGTTTTTTATCCGTCATCCAAGATCCGTTTGGCGGTGCCCTTTGTTTGTTTTTACTTGGCCTTGTTTTTGCCAAATACTTATACCGAATGCAAATTCTTACCTTTGGCGATTTTTACAAAAATCGTTATGGAAAAAAAATGGAATTCATCGCAGGGATCTGTCTGATTTTTTCTTACTTCGGATGGGTGGCTGCACAATTTGTGGCTCTTGGCATCATGGTGCAAATACTTTTTGGCATCAATCAATTCACAGCTATCGTCATTGGTGCCTGCCTCGTAGTTTTTTATACCTATTTGGGTGGGATGTGGTCAGTCTCACTCACCGATTTTTTTCAATCGATCTCCATCATCATTGGACTTGTTTTTGTTTTGTTTGAATTAAACGGAGTGAAACCCATTTGGTCTTCCATTTCGGAAAAACCCGATGGATTTTTTCGTTTTTTCCCCGAATCCAATTACCATGCTTGGACACTATACCTGTCGGCTTGGATGGTTGTGGGGTTTGGATCGTTACCCCAACAGGATATCTTCCAAAGGGTAATGTCTGCGAAATCTGAAAAAGTTGCTATTCGTGCTTCCTATCTATCCTCAGTTTTATACCTGTTATTTGCATTGATCCCGTTGTTTTTAGGATTACATGCTAAAAGTTTACTTCCAGATTTCGATTTAAATGCAGATACAGGCCAACTTTTGATTCCAACCATGATTTCTAAGTTCTCAAGTCCATGGATACAGGTTTTATTCTTCTCAGCTCTTATTTCCGCTATTTTATCCACTGCATCTGGAGCCATCCTCGCACCTTCTTCGATTCTATCTGAGAATATTCTAAAATATGCATTTAAGAATATGAATGATAAAAAATTACTCCTACTTTCCCGGATATCCGTTCTCATCATTGCAGGGATTTCATTTTTACTTGCAGTTGGAAAACCTTCGATTTATGCACTTGTAGAAGATTCAGGCGGTATTTCTCTAGTGACCTTATTTATTCCTATGGTATTTGGATTATTTAGCAAACGCTCCAATGAAAATTCTGCATTATTTTCATTGATTGTGGGAATTGGAACTTGGCTCTACTTAGAAGTCTATGGCGATGATATGACAAGCCACTTTTATGGCACCATCGCAAGCCTATTTGCCATTCTCTTGGGAACTTTCCTATTTACGAAGAAAGAGAAATCTCAAGTAACCAATTAAAAACATCTTTCATGTCAATTCCCAGAGCGTTTGCTTGTTGAGGGATGAGACTGGTTCCTGTCATTCCTGGTAATGTGTTTGTTTCCAGTACATAGGGAATGCCATCCGAGATGATAAAGTCTGTTCTAGAATAACCCTTACATCCTAAAATCTCATGACATTTTAAGCTATATTCTTGTAATGTTTTAGTAAGCTCTTCCCCCACAGGAGCCGGAGTGATTTCTTCACTTGCTCCCTTAGTGTATTTGGCTTCAAAGTCAAAGAACTCAGACTTTGGTCGAATCTCAGTGGGAACAAGTGAAAATACATTTCGTTTTTTCCCTTCGGGTTTTTCCAACACTCCAATCGATACTTCTCTTCCAGAAACCAATCTCTGAACTAGAACTCTGTCATCTGTGACAAATATTTTATCTACTAATGTCACGGCTTCTTCTGCTGTTTTTGCCATTCCCGTGTTCACGCTAGAACCACCTAATGTTGGTTTAATGAATACTGGATAAGAAAATGGCAAATGGAGAAGGATCTTCCTTGGATCGGATTTCCCTTTCTCTAATTCCAAAAAAGGAGCCACTGGAATCCCAATGGATTGGAATAAAACATTGGCACGCATTTTGTCCATAGCAAGTGCGGAAGCAAGAACCCCCGATCCAGTATGAGGAATTCCTAAAATGTCTAAAAAACCTTGTATCCTTCCATCTTCTCCCGCACCACCGTGTAATCCAAGAAAGGCGGAACGAAAATCTAGCGTCGCAAGTGCGGACGGATCGCTTGGGGAAACAATTTGATTCAAATGATTAAATTCTTGTGAAAATTCAATTTCCGTTTTGTTTGTTGGATCTGGGTAAACGGGATTTGCGACAGATGGAATCCAAAATTTTCCTTGGGGATCTATGTAAATGGGACAGACTTCGTATTTTTCCCGATCGATGGTGTGAAAAATAAAAGCGGAAGACCGAATGGAAATAATGTGTTCCCCGGAAACCCCTCCGAAAAGTAGTGCGATTTTTATTTTGGACATGAAATCACTTGATTCCTTTAGATGAAAGTGAACGATAATGAAATTACGTGGATTCCCGCTTTAAAATTCAATTCGGAATTGTTTTTTCTCTTCTCTTTCTTGGTTCCTCGTTGTATGCAAAAATACCGACGTCCTTTACAGAGGATATCAAATCAGAGTATCATCAATTCTGGTTTTTATACGAAAAAGAATCCCGTGGTAGACAAACGTTTTTAGCCTTTCGGCCCTTTTATATGAGTTTCCACGATGAAACGTATGCGTTTCAATTTCGTAGTTACCTCTCTCCTATTTATTACAAAGAAGAAACAAACTATTGGTATACATGGTCTTCCTTATTTTTCTTTAGTGGCACTGGTTTTAAACACGAAGAAGGAGATGAGGACGAAGACATTCTCTTCACTCCCCTTTTTCTGTGGGGGAAAGGCGAATCACAGCGAGAAAATTACTACAGTATATTCCCTATTTATGGAAAAATTCGTAACAAACTCTCCTACCAGGAATTGAATTATGTTTTATTTCCCATGTATTCCGAATGGAAGTATAAAACTTACAAAGCCAAGTCGATTCTATGGCCTCTTGTCATGTGGGGCGGTTCAGAAACAAGGGATGATTTTCGGATTTTTCCCTTTTATTCCCAAAAAGAGCATGAAGGCAAATACAAGAGGTATTCTTTGCTTTGGCCTTTTTTTCAATGGGGGGAAGAACGTTTAGATAAAAAGGAACCCACATCGTATCGAATCTTTTTTCCTTTTTATAATACCAAAGATTCAATCGATGGGAATATGAAAAGTAGAGCCTATCTTTGGTTTCCTTTACTCAATTCGTTATTTTCGTATGGATATGATAAAAAAACAGGACAAACGAATTACACAGCCCTCTTTATTTTTTTCCAATATACAACTTCAGTAAAAAAAGACACTGAAAAGTTAGTATTCTTTCCTTTTTACGGGTATTCATATTTTGCCAACAAAGAAGCGGAATTTATAACACCATTTTACATACGTTTGTCGCAAAACACCTCTCATTTAAAATCGACATCGCATTTTATTCTACCATTCTATTCTCATATGAAAAATGAATATGTACAAACTGGCCGAGAGGATTATTACTGGAAGTTGTGGCCACTTTTCCGATACCACAAAGATCCAGAAGGCAATTTTGGATGGAACACTCTTGCCATCATTCCTGTCCGGTTTGAAGTCATGGAGGATGTTTGGGAACCAATCTTTTCCATCATAGAATACAAAAGATCGTCTAATGGAGAAAAACGGTTGCACCTCATTACTAGGCTATATACTCATCGTTGGACAGACGAGGAAACAAACATCCACATCCCAATCCTTATGGAATATTCAAAAACACAAACTGGTTTTCGGTATCAATTTGCTTATGGACTTCTCGGAATCGACACAAGAACAGAAACAAACAAATTCCAGTTATTTTGGTGGGAATTATGATTCGTATGTATCGTAAAACATTAGAACCACTGCTGTATGCGATCGGTTATACAGTTTTGTTACTCTTTCGTGCAGTTGGCCAATCCCATCAATTGTATTTCAAACGAAAAGAAATTCTAGAACAAATGTTCATTGCGGGAGTTGGCTCTTTGTTCGTCGTGTCCATTGTTTCTGTTTTTACAGGCATGATCCTTGGACTAAATACGGGTCTTGGACTCCGTGATTTTGGAGCAGAAGGTCAAATTGGACTTCTCTTAACCATCACACTCACAAGGGAAATGGCTCCCTTCATGACCTCTCTCATCCTTGCAGCATCTGTCGGTTCCGCAATGGCAGCAGAAATTGGAACCATGAAAGTTTCAGAAGAAATTGATGCTTTGGAAGTGATGTCCATAAGTCCTGTTCGCTACCTCGTGATGCCAAGAATTGTTGGTTTTTCGATCATGGTTCCCGTACTTTGTGTGTATTCTTCTGCCTTAGGAATCTTAGGTGGTGGAATTGTTGGTCATTTCCAATTAGGAATTGATATCATCAGTTATTTCCAAGATGTGTATTATCGCATATCGTCCATTCCAGGGCTCAAAGATTTGTATGTAGGACTTCTTAAAGGATATGTTTTTGGTGTATCCATTGCCACTATCTCATGTAGCCAAGGGTTACGAACGGAAGGTGGAGCTATTGGAGTGGGTCAAACCACAAGAAAGGCAGTTGTCACTTCGTTTCTAATGGTTATCTTTTCTGGTTACGTGCTCACAGCCTTATTTTATAAATGAAGGAACCTATGGAACCATTCGCGATTGAAATGAAAAATGTTCATAAAGCCTTCGGGAAACGAAAGATCCTAAGAGGAATGAACATCCAAGTCAAACAAGGAGAAACCATGGTCATCCTTGGTCCCTCTGGAACTGGAAAATCGGTCAGCTTAAAACACATCACAGGTCTTCTCGACCCTGATGAAGGTGATTGCCAAATTTTCGGAGAATCGATCGTCCAAGCAAATGAAAAAAAACGCGAAGTAATTCGATCCAAGTTAGGTGTTTTGTTCCAATCGGGTGCTCTCATCAACTGGCTCACGGTATATGAAAATGTCGCCCTCCCTTTGCGAGAGCATAAGATTGCGGATGGACCTGAACTGGATCGAATCGTGATGGAAAAATTACAGTGGTTGGATTTGGTTCCCGCCAAAGATACCCTTCCCAGCAATATATCAGGTGGTATGAAAAAACGTGTGGGACTGGCTCGTGCCCTGACTTCTCAACCCAAAATCGTTTTGTATGACGAACCTACCTCCGGTCTTGATCCCGTGATGTCCAACGTCATCAATGACCTTGTGATCCGATTGCAGAAGGAACTCGGTCTAACCTCCATCGTGGTCACACATGATATGAACTCAGCGTATCGAATTGCGGATCGCATTAGTTTTTTGTATGAAGGAAAAGTTCAGTTTTGTGGGACACCAGAAGAGATCCAAGCGTCAAAAGATCCCGTCATCCAACAATTCATTCATGGAAACACAGTGGGACCAATGATCCTCGACCACTCCGAATTAAAAAAAGGAAAATCAAATTGACTTTGTCTACAAACCCAGGAGAATTTTAGGGAATGCCTACCGTAGGTCGCGCTCTCATTGTTGGTCTTTTGTTCATCTTTTCTCTCGTAGCCGTAGGATACTTTACGATTGTAACGGAGGGTGGTCCGTTCCAGAAATCGGGATACCAATTGCCAGTGTATTTCCCCGATGCAGAAGGGATCAAAATTGGAAATAAAGTCACGATCCACGGGGTTCCCTTCGGATATGTATCTAAAATTCGTTTGGTGCAAATTGATGAAATGGGAAACCTACTCCCCGATGGGGAAACTGGAATCGGCACGAAGGTTGAACTCACCTTACTTCTAAAAGGCAAAGTGCAACTTTTCTCTAATTACGAAATCACCATCAAAAACGAAAGTTTGCTCTCTGGTCGCGTGGTCTCGCTCGACCCAGGTTCCAAATACCCAGTGGACCCCAAAACCAAAGAGTATCTGATGACAGAAGAACCACTGCATAAAATTGAAATCGCCCCGAAATCAGGCAAACTCCTTCCGATCCAAGGAAAGGTCACCCAAGATCCACTGGTTTCGCTGTCAGAACTGATTGCCGAAAACCGTTCCGATATTCGTAAAACCGTTCAAAACATTGCCAATATCACAGGAAAAATCAATGAAGGCCAAGGGACTCTGGGAAAACTCATCAATGAGAGTGATGTCCACAAGTCGGTGAATACTACACTCGGCGATGCTCAGGTGGTCTTAAAAGAACTACGGGAAGGATTGGAAGATACAAGGGAACAGGCGCCTGTGACCAGTTTCATTCGCTCCGCACTCAGCGCATTTTAGGGACTAACACGTAGAACATGCTCACGTTCGTAGTAAGATTTGCGAAAATATAGGCCATTACACCCGCGTCACAAATCCACCACACTGTTGTAAAAAAGAGACATTTTTTTGGACTAGACCTTCCATTTTGGAATTGTCCGAGTCCAGATTCCTCAGATTTTGTAAGTAGGAATTGATTATGCAAACGGCGATTCATCGAAAAACGATCCAAAACTCGATCACACTCAGGGGAATTGGCGTACATTCTGGAAAAGTGGTAACACTCCGTCTCCATCCCGCCGAGGCGAACACTGGACTTATCTTTTATCTTTACAAAGGCACCCAAAAAATCAGAATTCCCGTCACTCTAGACCATGTGGTGGACACAAGCAATGCCACTACCATTGGTGATGGAGGGTCCAATCGGGTGCAAACGATCGAACACCTTCTCGCCGCAGTCCACACGCTTGGGATTACAGACTGTATTTTTGAAATTGATTCGGTGGAAGTGCCGATTATGGACGGTTCCTCTCTCCCGTTTTGGGAAGGGATTCGTTCTGCTGGTATAAGAGTTCTCGACGAAACGGTTGAACCGATTACGATCACAAATCCGATTTGGGTTGTGGATGGAGACAAGTATCTCGTGATGCTACCGTCGGATGAATTAAAAGTGACGTATAGCATTGATTTTAACCACCCACTCCTTCGGGGCCAGTCTTATACCACCACTCTGGATGAATCCATCTTAGGATCAGACATACTTCCTGCGAGAACCTTTGGATTTTTAAAAGATGTGGAGGCCCTCCAGGCGCGAGGTCTTGCCATGGGTGGATCTCTCGACAATGCGGTTGTTCTCACGGATGACGGGTATTTAAATGACCACCTTCGTTACGACAATGAATGTGTCCGTCACAAGATCCTTGATCTCATTGGAGACCTAGCTGTAATGGGGCGTCCGTTCCGAGGCCATTTGATCGCCTCGAAAGCAGGTCATGCCTTGGATATCTCTCTTGCCAAATGCATCATGAGCCAAGTCACAGGGAACGAACTCACCCAATACAAAAGCAAACGCATTCCACTTTTCTCCAAAAAAGAAGCCGCACGCTAATCAAAACGGTTTTTTACTTTCCAAACGAGGCCAAACCAAAAGTATTTTTGGGATAGGTTCGGATGGAAGAAAAAACCACATTTAAAGGCATCTCTGCCTACCCAGGAATGGTGTACGGAAAGGTATTTCGTTGGAAACAATCCAAACGAAAGAGAGAAGATCGTACAGACCTAGGTCCGGACGAAATCAAAGAAGAAGTCGAACTCCTAAAAAAAGGTCTCCAGAAAACGGAAGAAGATTTGGCTGACCTTGTCCAAAAATCCAGACAGAACGAAGAACTCTCCGCCATCTTAGAATCGCAAATTGTTTTTTTAAATGACCCACTCTTTCGAGCCCGAGTTTTCGAACGCATTGCGCAAAACAAGGAATCGGCGGGACTTGCCATCGAAACGGCAGTTAGTTCTCTTTATGACGAATTCCAATCTATCCCAGATGAGTTCTTTCGGGAAAGAGCAGACCATTTACTAGATATAGGCAAACGGATAGAATCGAATTTGTATCCAGAAAAAGGTACAGAACAAACGAAAATCCCTGACGATGTCATCCTCATCGCAAAAGAGATTACACCTTCCGAGATGATCCAACTTGGAAAATCGAAACTCCGTGGCATTGCCACAGATTTCGGAGGGAAAACAGGACACACAGCCATCATTGCGAGGAATTACGGAATTCCAACCATTGTGGGTTTGAAAAACATCACCTCACACGTAGAAGATGACGATTACATTTTACTCGATGCCACCAAAGGAATTCTCAATCGATCACCAAATATTGATGAAATTAAACTCGCGGGAATCAAAAGCGACATCAAAAGATCCATTCCGATTCGTGAAATCAGTGACGGACCTAAGGAACTCAAAACCAAAGATGGAAAAAAGTTTTCCCTTCGTGCCAACATTGATTCAGAAGACGAAGTAGACACAGCCTTTCTTCAGGGTGCTGATGGAATTGGTCTTGTGCGAACAGAAATTTTATTCATTCGTTATGTGGAATTCAAACCCACAGAGGAAGAGCAGTTCACTGTTTATAAGCGAATTCTACTCAAAATGGTGGGTCGCCCTGTTACGTTCCGTGTCTGGGACATCGGTGCAGATAAAATGGAAAATGGATATGAAGAAGAAAATCCATTTCTTGGGAACCGAGGGATTCGTTATCTATTAAGACACCCTCATTTTTTCAAAGAGCAATTGCGAGCCTTGTTACGTGCCAGTGAATTTGGAACAATGCGTATCATGTTGCCGATGATCACAACGCGATCTGAAATTTTGCAAACAAAAGTACTCATCAACGAATGTTTGGAAGAACTAAAAAACTCAGGCCTTGTGATTACGAAAAAAATTCCATTGGGAATCATGGTAGAAACTCCTGCTTGTGCTTTAAATTTACCGTTTCTAGGAAACCATGTTGATTTCTATAGCATTGGAACCAATGACTTACTACAGTATCTCCTTGCCGTGGAACGTAATAACCATTTGGTGGGAGATCTTTACAATCCTTGGCAGGTGGTCTTTTTACTACTTCTAAAAAACATTGTCGAAGTTGCCAACTCGCAGAAAAAACCAATCAGCATTTGTGGTGAAATTGGCAGTGATCCGATGTTTACAGCAGTTCTCATCGGACTTGGATTTCGGGATCTGAGCTCTGCGATTCCCCTAATGAAAGAAGTGGCCGAAAAAGTTACAGAAATCTCCACTTGGAAAGCAAAGTTACTCGCAGAACAAGTGATCACTCTTGCTGGTGAAGAAAAATTTGATGAAATTGAAAAACTTGTCATGGAGACAAAAGGGTAACAATTTCTTCGTTTTCACTTCCCTTTTCCCTATCAAACTAGGACTCAATAGAAGCTCGAATCGGGGAACCAATTCTTTCTTTCGTTTCTGCACTTTCTCTTAATAATCTTTGAATGGATGGTCGTTTCCAGAGGTAAATTCCGTATAACAATAGAGCGGCACACCAAGACACGATGACAAAGATTGCATAGAAATCTGACAGACTCCCCCATTCCCTTTGGTAACCAGAAAGAATTCCCGCTGCATAATGCCCCAAGGCTGTTGACAAAAACCAAATCCCCATGAGGAGTGATGCAAACCGAACCGGTGCCATTCGACTCACAAACGACAGACCCACAGGGGAAAGACAAAGTTCACTTAAAGTATTCCAAAAATAAACAGAAACCAAAAAGAAAAGGGAAACCAGAACCCCTGTCTCTGCTTGTTTTGCGGCAACCACCATTACTAAAAAGCCGATCCCAAGTAAAAATAAACTGATCACAAACTTTAAGATAGGATTGGGATTTCGATTGGAACGAGAAAGGTAGATCCAAATACTCGAAAGAATTGGCCCAAAGATTAAAATCATAAGAGGGTTTAATGATTGTAAGATGGATGCTGGAATTTCAAATCCAAAGACATTTCTGTCTGTATTCCGTAGAGCAAATAAATTGAGAGATGTGCCCATCTGCTCAAATGCCATCCAGAAAAAAATACTAAAAAAGGATAACAGTCCAATCAGTACCATTTTGGATAGGGTATCAGATTCCGGCTCTTTGTTTTTCTCTGACTTATGATTCAGATTAGAATTTTGTTTTGATTCTTTTTCCCAGACAAACGAAGGAAGTGATTTGCTTCCAAAATAGAATACGAGAATGCCTAAAAACATTCCCACACCAGCCGAGAAAAAGCCCAAATGCCAATTGACCTTTTCTCCTAAACTACCAGCAATGATAGGTCCAAGAAGACCACCTAAATTGATTCCCATATAGAATATGGTAAACCCGCTGTCCCTCAAGTTTGGTTTTTCCTGATACAACCTTCCAAAGATTGTGGAAATATTGGGCTTAAAAAATCCGTTACCCAAGGCAAGTAAACAAAGTCCCAAATAAAAATAAGTCAAATCATCTAACGCAAGGGAAAGATGCCCAAGTAACATCAAAATACTTCCCAAATAAATCGAAAATCGATAACTTAAATAACGATCTGTAATGTATCCTCCAATCACAGGTGTTAGATACACGAAACTTGTATAATATGCATAGACAACACCTGCATCTTTGTCTGTAAATCCTAAGGACTTAACAAGATACAGAACTAGGAGAGCTCGCATTCCGTAATAACTGAGTCTCTCCCACATTTCCGTGAGAAATAAAGCGGTGATGCCTTTTGGGTGAACGTTTAATTGGTTTTGGTCCGACTTTTCCAAATGGTTTCCTCTTGGCCGAGTGAAAAATTAGCAAACCTTGCTGCTACGAATAAGTAATCTGACAACCGATTGAGGTAAATGCGAAGATCATTATGAATCTCACCACCACCTTCCATGTAAACCAGAAGATCTCGTTCTAACCGTCGACACACGGTGCGAGCCATATGAAGGGCGCTGGCAATTTGTGTTCCACCAGGCAAAATGAAAAATTTAATTTCAGGAAGTGTTTCCATCAAACGGTCGATTTCTTTTTCCAGAAGATCCACATCTTCTTTTTTCACAACGGTTCCATCTGTAGCATCTTTCGGTACATAACCAGCAAGTTCTGATCCAATTTCAAAAAGGAAACTCTGAATGGATTGTAAATGCGTAAGAAATTCTTTTTCCAAAGGATCGGCCTTTCCGAAGGAAAGCGCAAGACCGATGGTGCTATTCAATTCATCGCAGGTTCCATAAAGATCCACTCTTCTGTCAGTTTTCGAAACCTTTTTTCCAGAAGCTAAATACGTCTGTCCGCCGTCCCCAAATTTTGTGTAGATTTTCAAAATCGTACGACCTCTTCCCCTAAATTTTCTTTACAGTCATCAGTTTTTAGGGGTAGAATCCTCTGGAAAGGAAAAATTCACGGGAGAACCAAGGGCAGGCAACCCCTTCTCTCCTCGAAGGAAAGGATTTCTGGAAACTGAATTTTTCGTTTCTCCGCCTGTAGGGAAACAAGCGGGTCATGGACACACAGGAGGGTGTGACAATGATTATCAATCACAACATCAGTGCACTCGTTGCAAAACGAGCACTTACAAACACCAGTCGTGACATGGACAAATCCATGGAACACCTAGCAACGGGTATGCGAATCAATAGACCAGGGGACGATTCCTTGGGATTCTCATTATCCGAAAAACTTAGATCCCAAATCCGTGCCTTAGGACAAGCAGAACGAAATACCCAGGATGGTATGTCGTTTTTGCAAGTTACGGAAGGATCTTTGGACCAAGTAAACTCAATCTTACAGAGGTTACGCGAACTATCCGTTCAATCTGCCAATGGGATTTATTCGAATGAGGACAGAAAACTTGTCCAATTAGAAGTGTCCCAACTTGTAGAAGAAGTGGAAAGGATCGGTACCTCTGCAGAGTTTAACAAAGTCAAACCTCTAGATGGTCGGTTTTCAAGAGCTGCTAAAACTCCAATGACCTTACAAGTGGGTGCTAACGGTTCAGAAAAAATTGAAGTCTACATCAATACGATGACTAGTTCTTCTTTGAAACTGAAACAAGCTGGATCGAAGTTTACACTTTCAACTCCGAACAAAGCTTCCGATTCACTTCAAGTCTTGGATGATGCAATCTCAAAGGTGAACCGACTTAGGTCAGACTTAGGTGCGTATTACAACCGATTGGATTTAACCTTAAAATCACTGAGTAATAACTATGTGAATATGGTTTCTTCCGAATCGCAAGTACGTGATGCAGATATGGCAACGGAAATGGTGGAATATTCTAAAAACCAAATCCTTACCAAATCTGGTGTGGCCATGCTTGCCCAAGCAAATCTCAGACCAGAATCCGTAGTAAAACTCCTCACGGACAGATACTAAGGTTTTTTAAGAGATGGAAATCCTCCTTGCAAACGAGGAGGATTTCTTTATACTTTGTCCGAAACCTTCATTTCAAATGTAAGCGAGGACAATCATTTTGAAACAAATCATCTCAGGAATTCTATCCCTATCTTTACTTTCCACAATCTCTTGTGGGCTTTCTGATAACACAAAACGACTCATTCTCAGTACTTCCATCGGATGCGGAGTTGGTCTTGCATTAGGTGCTGTTTACGACGAAACGCAAAGAAAAAAAGATACTAAAAACAAAAAGAACGATTTCCAAAGACAAATCAAAGAATCTTTGGCCATGGAAAAGAAAAAGCCACAAAACAAAGGTAAAATTATCGGTCTGGGGGCTGGATGTTTAGCTGGTCTTGGAACTGGTTTTTATCTCAATACTATGTATGATAACATGGCAGAGGAAATGCAAAAACAAGGGATCACTCTTACAAAAGATATAAGAGGTGGCGAGACGGTTGGACTTACCGCAACCATGGACGGTGGAATCGCTTTCGAAGACGGAAAAGCGGATCTCAAAGGAAAGGGAAAAGAAAACATTGATAAGTTAGCAGAAGCACTGGCAGCATACCCTGAAACCAAAATCAACATCACAGGACATGCCAACCGAACGGGTTCAGAAGAAGTAAATATACGACTTTCTAGAGAACGAGCAGCTACAGCGAAAAACGCAATCATCGAAAATGGTGTGGACGGAAAACGAATTGTTTCCGCGGCAGGTCTTGGTTCCTCTGATCCAATCAAAGGCGTAGACCCAAAAAATGAAGCCAACCGCCGTGTGGAAGTGGTAATTGTTCCAGCTAGCTAAATTTTAACTCTATACCTTTGCGACTCTGTCGCGTGGGAGATATAAAATGAAAAAAGCCTACAAAAATTCTTTGTAGGCTTTTTTTTTATTTTGGAAATAAACAACTCGTTTCGAATTATATCCCTAAACCTGGAAACCCACCCATGGCTTGCATTTGTTTTGCAGCACCCGCTTGTGCATCCTGGAGCGCTTTCGTGTAAGCTTCTTGGATCGAACGTTCGAGAAGATTTTTATCCTTTTTTTCCAAAAGTTCATCTTCAATTTGAATGGATTTCATTTGAAATTTCCCATCCAACGTAACCGAAAGAAGTTTATTTTTTGAAATTCCCACGAAATTGAGACCAGCAAGTTCCTTTTCCATGGTTTTCACTTGCGAGCGCATTTTTTTCATCTGTTTGAGCATATCAAACTTGTTTCCACCTGCTCCACCGAACATAATCACCTCTTTTCCATTTCAGGATTTTTTTTCTAACAAAGAACGCAAATATAAAACGGCCGGTGTCGATACTAAGACTATGATCCATCCAAATTCAAACTACAAACGAATCTGGGATCTATTTGTATTTTGTTGCATAACGTATTTCGCAATTGAAGTTCCAATTCGCCTCGTATTCCATCATAAATTGTCGTCTGGTGTTACGCCTTTTGAGCGCTTCATCCAAATCATTTTTGGAATCGACCTTATTTTAAATTTCTTTACTGCCATCATCAAGGATAGACTGCTCATCCAAAATCGAAAAATCATTGCCAAATCTTATCTCAAAACCTGGTTTCTCATCGATTTTCTTTCCGCCTTTCCCTTTGATTTATTTGGTGGATTTTTCTTTGAATACTTTGGAGTCACCGATAGCCTAAAGATCCTCCGTTTGCTTCGATCAGTTCGTGTGTTTGAATTGTTTAAGTCCCTTCGAATGCTTGCACTTGGTGCCGACTCAGAGGATCGATTTAAGTTATTGGAAGTGATCAATCCAATGACATTTCGTCTGATATTTTTTATCTATTGGACGACACTCTTTGCTCATTGGGTTGCATGCGGGTGGATCCATTTGAGTCCAGAGTTTATCCCAGACAAAGACATGGTCACTCGTTACATTCGTGCCTTATATTGGTCAGTTACGACTCTCACAACCATTGGTTATGGGGACATAACTCCTACTACCAATCCTCAAACCATATACACAATGGGAGTGATGATTCTAGGTGTGGGTATTTATGGATATGTGATTGGAAATATCGCCACACTCTTATCTAATTTAGACATTTCGCGTGTTACGTTCCAAGAGAAGTTAAATACCATAAATTCTTTTATAAAGTATAAAAAATTACCACCACACCTTGCAAATCGTATTCGTTCCTATTATATCAATCTATGGGAAAACAAACATGGAATTGATGAAAAAGAAATTTGGGACCAACTCCCATCCGGAATTAAAATAGATGTCTCTATGTTCTTGCACAACCACCTAATTTCGGTTGTCCCATTTTTCAAACAGGCTCCAGAAGAATTAAAACGGGAAGTTGTATTAGAATTAAAACCTGCATATTATATGAAAGGTGATGTCATCTTTCGCGAAGGGGATGTTCCGCATAATATGTATTTTTTATCCAAAGGTCATGTGGAAGTGATCAAAGAAAAAACGGGCGAGTTACTTGCTACCTTAAATTCTGGATCCTTTTTTGGAGAGATGAGTCTCATTGATGACTCACTCAGAACTGCTACGATCAAAGCAGGTTCCTACTGCGATGTATACACTCTAAGTCGAGATGCATTTCAAGAAATCTTAAAACACCATCCAAGTTTTGCCACTCATATCCAACACATTGCATCAGAACGAAAACAACACCAAGCTAGTTTTACAATCCCTAAGGAACCAAATTCCAATTCGTAAAACTAAATTCGTAAATTCAAAATAGAATGTTCTGGGTCAACGAGGGCAATGGTTTCATCTGCCAATCGATCAAACGCATGCCATGCATTGGTATCTTTTTTCAAATGCTCCTGTTTTTCTGTTTTCACCTTGATCGATTCCGATTTTGGAATCTCTCCTAAGGTTGGAATTTCTTCAATGGCTTTTAATTTTTCTAAGAGGTCTCGGTGTTTTTTCCCAGGCCCAAACAGCGATGGAACAAAGGCGATTTTTTTCTTTTGGCTAAAAATTGTTTCTGTTTGAGAGATTTCATCCAAAAGTAAATTCACAGCACGAATCGTCCATTTACTCGGAGTCACAGGAATGAGGATCAGTTCTGAATTATAAATCGCAGTTGTCAGTTCATGTTTGGCAGAGCCAGGAGTATCGATCACAACAAATTGATATTCCCTCCGAATTTCCTCAAGGGAACGTTTGAATTGTAGACATAGGCTTGCCGAGTCTGGATTGTATTTTGTGAGTTTTGCCAAACTGAGAGTGGAAGGCAGAACATCAAAATGTTTTGTTTTACGAATGCAAGCCGAAATAGGTTTTAGCCCAAGTAAGACACTCATTACGTTTGTTTCATCCAAAACATTCAAATCCAAATCAGGCAGTGAAAAATCAGTCAAATCCCCTTGCATGTCCATGTCCACAACCAGTGTTTTACCCCGTCTTGCTAAGGCACATGCCAAATGGGCAGCTGTTGTGGATTTACCACTTCCCCCTTTGATGTTGGAAACTGAAATCACCTTCATGGGGTAAATAATTATCTGAATTCATCCATTGACCACTGATTTTTTTGGAATTTTCCTTGGAAAGGACTTCGACCTACTTAAATTGGTTCCTGTTATGGCATTCACGATTCGATTCCGAGTTTGGGACAAACAAGAGAAGGAATTTTCTCAAAAGGGTTTTAGTTTAACTTTAGATGGCAAATTACTAAAATTTGGTCAACCTATCTCGAATGAAGACAATTATATTGTTAATTGTTTCACTGGCTTAAAAGATAAATATGACAAAGATTTGTACGAAGAAGACATCATTGAACATACAGTGGCGAAGGGTGGGAATTTAACTCAACATACGGGCATTATACGATATAACAATGAACATGGGGCGTTTTATTTAGAAAATGGCCCTCCTCTCCTCCAATTGTTTTCCATTCGAAAAGTAGGAAACCCTTACGAAAATCCAATTCTATATGATTTATATCTAAAAAGTAAGTCTTGATTTTCTTTCGTTACCTACTTATCTGTTTAATCCTTTCTAGTTTTCCTCTAAACGCCTCGACAGTGTTGGAGGAATACTGGGATGCCATGCAAAAAACCAAAGACAAACTGGATTTAGATGATTTTAGTCCCAAACGATTTCGTTTTGGATTTTCGAATGGAGGTCCTGCTTTACTTCACAAAGAATCTTTGAATCATGAAGTATTTTGGTTTTGTCAAAAATACATTGCCAAATATCATTCCAACTATCCATACCCAAGACTAAAAGAAGACATTCGATCTCACCTAACAGATCTATATGGAGATATTTCACAAAATTTCTTAAGTGGAAGACCAAGTTTCACCTGTTTTACTGGATGGAAACAAGGAAGTTCTCTCTTAAAAATTCACTTTTTCTTAAACGAAGATGAATTTTTCCCCTTCCGATATGACTATTATAACTCAAATGGACAACTCTATCTGACAGAAGAAGACGAAACTAAAAACGGTAAAAAAGATAGTTTTACCTATTACCAAAGTTCAGGTTGCCCCAAGGAAATTACAAAAGATAAAAATGATTTTGGTGGTATGGATGAATGGTGGTATTTCCAAAACTGTAAATTGGTCAGAATCGAATATGATGCGAACGAAAATGGATTTAAAGAACGAATCTGTTATTATGAAAATGATAAAGAAACTCATTGTGAAGGTGTCGGTGAAAAAGAGGAACGAGAAGCCACGTTTTTAGAATCGCAAGAGAAATGGAAAGAGGCGCTTAAATTCTACCGGAAGTCTCTTTCGGAATACAAAAAAGAAGTTTCCAACGGAACACTACGCACCTGTTCTTTACTGAAAAAAATCGCGAATATAGAATACAATGAAAAAGATTTCGTATCATTTACAAAAACTCTTGATGAATTTTTTTCTTATCGGGTTTGTGAATCGGATTCTTTGGATGTTTTACTCTACAAATCTTATTATTATCTATATGTATTAAATGATTATACATCAGCGAAAGAAAGTTACAAAAAGACAGCAGAAATCTATCGAAAAACAAATGGAGAAATCAGCCCAGAAATCTCACTCAATCTAGCGTATGCCTATCTCATGTCTAATGAGCCTAAGGCTTGTTTAGCGAGTATGGAAAAATTGAATTTCAGAAGACTCATGCCGTATCCTCGATTTTTTTTGTTTTATTACCGAGGCTCGTGTGAACTCAGTCTTGGAAATTTTGAAGAAGCGTATACCAATCTCAAACGAGCACAAATCATAGGTGGGGAGAAAGTATTTTTACCCATTGTCTATTATAAATTGGCACGAGTATCGTATGCCACCAAACGAGAGAGTGAAGGAAAACTATGGGCCGAACAAGCCCTCTTCAATGATTTAGACCTTTTCCAAAAAATGGAAAAGGACCCCATCTTCTTACCATTTTTAGAATCTTCAAACGGCAAATCCTACCGAAGAAAATATTACTTGAATAAAGTACAAAAGCCATGAGAGTTTAGCTCCTACGGAGATAGATTTGATTCATGAAAAATTTTACGACACTGAATGATGTATTTTATTATGCCAAGAGAACCTACGGTTCCAGGGAAATGTTTTTTGCGAAAGACAATGCTAAAAATTTTAAAGGACGCACTTTTTCTGACATCTTTCACGAAGCTGAAAATTTAGCTTTATCCTTATTGCAATTGGGTCTGCAACCAGGAGATCGTATCGGTCTTATGGCAGATAACAGAACAGAATGGGCCATTGCTGACATCGCTACTTTGTTAAACGGAGCCGTCAATGTTCCAAGGGGATCTGACTCCACAGCGCAGGAAATTGAATACATTCTTAGCCACTCAGAAAGCAAATATTGTTTTGTAGAACATGAAAAACTATTGGATAGTTTGAAACCTATCTTTTCCAAAACAAAAGTAGAAAAAGTCATTATCCTTGATCCAAACTTTGTCTCCAATGATCCTTTTGTGATCAATATGGCAACCCTTGTAAAAGAAGGAGAAGGATTGCGAAAGAACCTACCTTCGCTGGAACTCAGATCCAAACAAGTAAAACCTGATGACCTCTTCACCATCATCTACACATCCGGTACTACAGGCATGCCAAAAGGGGTGATGTTATCCCACCAGAATATGGTTTACAATGTGGTCAAAGTACCACCAAGAGTGGGACTCAAATCCTCAGACAGAACACTTTCCATCCTTCCCGTTTGGCATATCTTTGAGAGGGCGATAGATTATGCAATCATCGCAGAAGGAGCTTCCATTGCTTACACAAACATTCGTGACCTACGCGACGATTTTCAAAAAATCAAACCAAGTTTTATGGCATCTGCTCCAAGACTATGGGAAAACCTATACCTCGGCATCAAACAGAAGTTAGAAAAAGCTCCCGAAAACAAAAAGAAACTTTTTGATTTCGCATATGACATCTGCAAAAAGTTCAAAGATGGACAAGACTATCTTGCTGGAAACAAACTACTGACAAAGGAAGAATCCCCTTTTGAACGAATGAAAAACACAACTCTATCGATTGGTTATGTGTTAAATTTGTTTTTACTTGCTAAAGTATTGGACGGACTTGTTTTTTCCAAGATTAGAGACGTACTCGGCGGCCAGCTAACAGGAACCATTTCTGGAGGAGGAGCTTTGCCTTCCCATGTGGATGAGTTTTTTAATGTGATTGGTATTCCTGTGTATGAAGGATATGGGATGACGGAATGTGCTCCGATCATTTCAGTCAGATCAGTGGGACACGTAGTACAAGGATCGGTTGGAAAATGGCCTGATGGAACTGCCGTAAGAGTTGTGAACGAGCAAGGAGAATCGGTTCCCAAAGGAAAAATGGGAGTCATCCACGTCAAAGGCCCACAAGTAATGAAAGGGTATTATAAAAACGAAGAAGCCACTAAAAAAGCCATCGTAGATGGTTGGATGAACACTGGCGACTTAGGTTTTATCTCTTTTAACGATACTCTATCGGTTAGAGGGCGTGTGAAAGATACCATTGTCCTACTGGGTGGTGAAAATGTGGAACCAGTCCCAATCGAAAACTTACTACTCGAAAATCCAATGATAAACCAAGTGATCGTCGTTGGACAAGACCAAAAGTCTTTAACAGCTCTGATTTGGCCCGACAAAGAACGAATGAAAGAAGCTGGATTACAATGGAAAGAAGGCGAAGATCTGAACCAAAACAAAGAGATAAGACAATACTATCAAAATATTGTAAAAAAACAAATCTCTTCGGAGAATGGATTCAAATCCTTTGAAAAATTGTCTGACTTCCGTTTTTTACCGAAAGCAATGGAAGTTGGTGATGAACTCACAAACCTCTTCAAGATGAAACGAAATGTCATCCATGACAAGTATCAGGACCTAATCAAATCTATGTATTAAAGTGATTTGATGATTTTTTCCACGACTTCCCCTAAATCTTTTGATAGATTGGGGAGGTTTTGGATCTCTTCTAACTCTCGCTTTGCGATCTTTGGGAGTTCCCCTTCTTGTTTCGATGCAGACGAAAATAGTTTTGTAAGTCCTGCTGCAATTTGAGGATTTAATCCATTTAACTCTTTGATTCGATCGGCTATCAGCTTGTAACCTGAACCAGTTACATCATGAAAGGATAGAGGATTACGAGCAAAACTAAAATACAAAGACCTTACCTTATTCGGATTCTTTTTATTAAACTTCTTGTGTTGTTCGAGAGTGATTACGTCATTTGCCCGGTTTCTTCCCGTTGCCACTTGAGCCGCAAACCACACATCAAGAACCAAAGAATCCTCTTTCCAGCGATCGTAAAAATGAGTGACTGCCGAATCCTTTTCTTTCGAATCCAATTCAATTAAATAACGAAGAGGAGCAATTTCTTCACTCATATGTTTTGCTTCCCTTTGTTGTGTTACTGCCAATCGTTCAAAATTCCGGCTTGGATCGTATAACAAATAATAAAGAGCTGCATTCTTTAACCGACGTTTTCCAATTTCTTCTTTCGTTTGGACAGGGATCGTTTTCCTGTTCTCTTCATACAAAATTTGAAATTCTTTTGTAAACGTCTTAGAAATTTCAGTGATGGCAAACTTTCGTAATGTTTCCAATTTCGGAAAATCGTAAAACTGTAAATGTTCGCTAATTTGAGTCAGTGAAGGAAATAGTAAGTAAAAACTGAAATAGGTTTTATCCCAATTCTTTTGAAAACTAAAACGGAGTGTCTCTAAAATATCAGAAAGTGTATCACTACTTGTTCCCTTTCTTATAGACTCATTGATCCACAAAAAAATCAAATTCTGGAAGGAAAAAAATCGTGAAACTCCATCTGGTTCCTGTTCGGCGAGAATTCTCATTTCCTCTTTTGTCATGGGAGCATCAAATAAAACAGGGCTTGATAAACCTCTAAAAAAGGAAACAATGGGTTCGCTTAAATTTCCGTCTTTGGTTTTCAAACGGATTTCATCCACAGCTCCTTCTTGAATTCGTTTCCCTTCGGCGATTAAATTTCCTTTGGCATCAAAAGCGGCATAGGAATTCACAAAAATTAAAGGGTATGGATCTGGTTTTGTATCTTGAATCGTAAAGACCCATTCTTTTTCCTTTGGATCGAAATGTTTCTTTATGTCTATCATCGGAGTTCCACTTCGATGATACCAATTGCGTAAATAGAGGATGGGTTTTCCATATGCTTCTTCCATCGAAGAAACAAATTCTTCAAACGTGACTCCCATTCCGTCGTAATGATTGAGATACAGTTCCAATCCTTTTTTAAAAGTTTCACGCCCAAGAATTTCAGAAACCAAACGAATCACTTCAGCCCCTTTTTCATAGACTGTGACAGTATAAAAATTATTCATTTCTGTATAGGATTTGGGAACAATCGGATGTGCCATGGGACCTTGGTCTTCTGGGAATTGGTGCTCTTTGAGAAATAAAATGTCTTTAATGCGTTTCACTGATGGGTCAGTCATGTCTTCTGTGAACCATTGGTCGCGAAAGACAGTCAGTCCCTCTTTTAATGTTAAATTGAACCAATTACGAAGAGTAACACGATTTCCCGTCCAGTTGTGGAAGTATTCATGCCCAATCACTGCCAGGATAGATTCAAATGTTTCATCTGTAGCTGATTTTTTATCCGCTAACACCAATTTGGCGTTAAAAAGATTAAGACCTTTGTTTTCCATGGCCCCCATGTTAAAGTCTTCCACTGCCACGATCATGAATAAATCCAGATCGTATTCTAAACCAAACGTGTCTTCATCCCACTTCATGGCTTTTTTTAAGGAATCAAAAGCAAAACTAACCTTTTCTTCATTTCCCTTTTCGACAAAAATTTTTAACTCTACTCGTCTTCCTGATTTCGTGGTAAAATGATCATTGGTTTCCACTAAGTCGCCTGCCACAAGCGCAAACAAGTATGTGGGTTTTGGAAATGGATCTTCCCAAATTACTTCCTTTTTACCATCTGACAATCCAAACTCTTTGATCAAATTGCCATTGGATAACATCACAGGGAAGTATTTTGGATCTCCGGCGAGAGTGACAAAAAAACGCATCATATTGTCCGGACGATCGATAGAATACACGATCTTACGAAACCCTTCAGGCTCATTTTGTGTACACAACATGGAACCTGACTGGTATAAACCTTCTAAGGATGTGTTCTCTGAGGGACAGATCCGATTTTCAATTGTTAGTTGGAATTCCCGACTAGGAGGATTAAAAATTGTGATTCCAGAGGGAGTGATTTCAAATTCGGAAGGATCAACCACAGTCCCATTCAAACGTAAGGATAAAAATTCTAGATTTTCCCCATTGAGGAATAAAGGAGACAAGGTATCCCCTAAGAATGAAACTTCATATTCAGCTCTTACAACCGTGAGGTGAGGGTCGAGTTCAAACCGTAAATGAACCTTTGGGGTCACCCAAAGGCAGGGAGAATAATCTTCTATTGTATGAACAGGAGATGGAGAGGATGAAGTCATCCTCCTTCTTTATTTGGTAGGGATTGAAAGAAAAGTGAATTTTAATTCTGCTTTTCTTTTCTTTTGTCCTCGGCAAAGGTTACTTTGAGATTTCGGCCATCGACAGGTTGGCCATTCATTTGCGCCACTGCCTCCTCCGCCTCACTAGGATTTGCATAGGTAATGAACGCAAATCCCCTGAAATTTCCAGTTTCCCTATCATGAATCATTTTCAAATCTTGGATCACTCCATACACTGAAAAAATTTGCCGGATATTCTCTTCCTTGAGGGAAAATTTTAAGTTCCCTACATAAATTTTATTTGAAACCATTCCTGTCCTCTTAAAAAGAAATGCATGTTCCAACGTCCGTGGAACGGCTTGATTAGATAGAAATGTAAGAAATTGTCAACTGGAAATAATTCTTGCATAATCCAGAGATTCAGATTCATTTGAATCGCTTCTCCAGGTACCCATTTGAACGAAAAACCATACATCCTTTGCATTGATGATGAATTCTTCATCCTCTGGAACTTAAAAGAACAACTGAAGAAAGTTTTTGGTACTGGATTCTCGATCGAAACTGCGGAAAGTGCCGAATCCGCAAAGGAAATCATCAAAGAAATCGAGAATGCAAACGGCGATTTAGCCGTTGTCATCTGCGACCACGTGATGCCAGGGCAAAAAGGGGATGATTTTCTCATCCAATTACAAAATTCCCACCCTAGAACTAAAAAAATCATGCTCACAGGACAAGCACCTGCACAAGCCATAGGGAATGCACTGAACCATGGATGTTTGTACCGCTACCTTTCCAAACCGTGGGATGCCCATGATCTAGAACTTACCATCAAACAAGCCATTGACGCATATTTCCAAGAAAAGTCATTAGAAGAGAAAAATAAGGAATTAGTTGATTCCCTATACTTTCACCGGGACACCAAGTATCCCAATTTTGAATCTTTGGCAAAGGTTCTGAAACAAAACAGCCAGAATCATAAAGACCAATCTATTTTACTCATCAAAATAGTAACGTTTCCAAATATAATCAAAACCTTCGGGATAGAAGTGTATCGAAAGATTTTTCGCAAGTTACTACAACAATTAACAGTTCATCTGCATAACGAACATAAAGTATTCCATTTGTATTCTGATGAGATAGCCATTTTATCAGATCTGCCAGAACAATCGTTAGTGGATCTGATCCGAAGTTTCAGAATGATGTTAAAGTCTGATGAATTTTTTTTAGATGGGGTTGGGTTTCATTTAGATTGTCGTTATGCCTCCGCAAGTGGGCAGGAAGATTGTTATTACAAAGCAAAACTTGCTCTCTTCCAAGCAGAGATTCAAAACACGAGAGATTTTGTTTCTTATACAGAAGATCTATCGACAGATCACCACTTACAAAATTTCCAACTCAGTCAAAAAATATACAGAGCTATTGGTGAGAAAAAAATCGTTCCCTACTTTCAAGGTATACTCGATAACCAAACTAGGGAAATTCGAAAATTTGAATGCCTGGCAAGAATCAAAGACAAAGATACGATCTTAACACCCGATGTCTTTCTGAAACTTGCCAAAGTCACAGGAAGCATCCGAATGATCGGCTTACAAATGATTGATGAATCTATGCAATATTTTTCAAATTACCCTTATGATTTTTCAATCAACCTTACCGAATCCGAATTGGAATACACTAGTTTCAGTAAATGGGTAGAAGCAAGACTCAGCCAATACAAAATTGATCCCAAACGTTTGACATTTGAAATCTTAGAAGATATTAGTTTCTCGGAACACAAAAACAGCGTTTCCACAATCAAAGATTTAAAAGCCATTGGATGCCAAATTGCAATTGATGATTTTGGCGTACAATATTCTAACTTAGCAAGATTATTAGAATTTAAACCTGATTATCTTAAAATTGATGGTAAGTTCATCAAAGATCTTCCAGAAAATCGAACTGCTTACCTTCTCGTTCAAGGTATGGTGGAACTTGCCAGAGGAATTGGAGCCAAAGTGGTAGCAGAGTTTGTTGATCGACCAGCAATACAGGACTTAGTCGAATCTTTGGGGATTGATTTCTCGCAAGGTTATTTATTTATGAAGCCACAAGCAACACTTCCTGAAGTACTAAGTTTGAAATTGTAAAACTATCGGATATTAGTTCGTGAATATCGTTTTACCTACACACTATCATCACTTGTTCCCAGATCAAACGCCTTCCAGTCGGAAATACAATTCAGTGTAATCATAAAAAGGATAAAACATGGAAAAACAATTACGGTGGAATGATCATAAATCCAAAAACATTAAATTTGTACGGATCATTTTGATCGCGGCAGAGCTAATCACTTTATCCGTTTTAGCCATTGTATTTTCGATGACGGAATTCCAAGAAGAAGACTTTGTTACGTTTGGCATTGTAGGAATTTTTATGCTTATTTTCTTTGCATTGCCACATGTGATCCTATACTTTACAGTAAGACCCAAAGAAACTGTCTTTGATTTGGAAACAAAAACCATTCATTGGTTCGATCAAAAAAAAGAAATTCGTACTTTGCCCTTTGGCAACATCGAATACGTATCCTATTCCGAATATTCCTACACAGTGAAAACAAAAAATGGAACAAGAACCGTCACAGTATATACTCTCTTAGGACATGTTGGTGGGGAAAGTATTCCATTCATTGAAGATACAAACTTCTCCAAACTCCGATTTGACGGAGAAATCATTTGCAAAAAATTACAAATCCCTCTTAAAACAAATGATGGAACTATATTACAACCTGGAGATTTAGATTTACCCATTCACAAACGAAAAATTCCAAATCACATTTTAGAAACAGAAATTCATTTTTCAAAAGATTCTCAATTGACCATACAAAAAACAAATGAATGGATCACCCTAAAGTCTGATTATAACCTTCGTATCATTCATCTGGTATTGTTTTTTGTGAGTGTAGCTCTATCTCTCATCATTCATTTTGCGTTTGGAGATCTATTTGGATTTTCCATTGCTCACTGGGAATCGATTCCTCCGTCTCTCTCCCAGACCATTTTCTTTGTTGTGAGTTTCGCAGTTGGATTTTTCCCCTATCTCTATGGTCTTTACTTACAAAATCGCTCGAGAGAAATTTCTATTTCAAAAACATCCCTACGTTTTTTCGGAATCCAATACAAATTCAGCGATTGGGAAGATCTATTACAAATAGGAAATCACTTGTGTCTTGTCAATGATGAACATCTCAAAAGAATTTCATTATTTTATTTTTGCACAAATGAAGATGTAGCAAACGTTAGATCATGGATCTTAAAGGCAATCTTTGAGAATACCGGTGGAGATGTATCCTTATCTCGATTTGAGTGAATGTAAGAGGAGTTATAAAATACCAAAGGGAAAAACCCCTTTGGAACTCTTTTGAATTTGTTTATTGACCTGAAACAGGAAGAGCTGTCGGGTCTTTTTTCTTTTTGTCTTTCGAAAGCATTCCTTTGATTTTCTCTTGGGTTTCTGGGTCTTGGAGTTTTTCTTTTCCCATTTGGATGGCTTTTTGGCCTTCTTCCGAATTGGCTTTTTCAATCAATTTATCCATAAGGCCTGGTTCATTCGATCCAGAGTCTTTTGATTCAGAACTTGCACACGAAAGTGCCAATAAACAGGAGCAAAGAAACAATATACTTTTTTTCATCTAGTTGTACCGTAAGTGAGAACGGAATCCTTACTTTCACCTTTCGTCAATGGAAAAACAAAATCGTTTGTAGAAAAGAAGCCCCCATTTAAAACCATTCCAATGACAACCCAAAGGTAGGTAGTATTGGAATGAACCAGACGTCTCTTGATCGTGATGCCGAACAATTAAAAAGCCTTGGCTTAAAGTCTGAATTTGACAGGAGCATGAGTTTTTGGGAAAATTTTTCCCTTGGATTTACATATCTTTCGCCCGTCGTGGGAGTTTATTCTGTATTTGCACTAGCCATCCAAGCAGGTGGACCACCTATGATTTGGAACTATCTCCTCGTAGGGTTCGGCCAATTTTTGGTATGTTTGGTGTTTGGAGAGGTGGTATCACAATATCCAATCTCAGGAGGAATTTATCCCTGGTCGCTTCGTCTTGTGGGGGAACGTTTTGCTTGGATGTCAGCTTGGATTTACGCCTGGGCACTTTTTACGTCCGTGGCAGCCGTTGCCGTCGGAGGTGCTCCCTTTTTGAATAATCTACTTGGTGTAGAACTCGGGAACACTGGCTTTATTTGGATTGCCATCGGAATGATTGTCATCTCCACCTTACTCAACTTAAGTGGAACAAAACTCCTAGCTCAAGTTGCATTCTTTGGATTTATCTGCGAACTTGTTGGTGCGATCCTTGTGGGTGGTTACCTTTTATTTTTTGCCAAAGTCAATTCCATCTCTATCTTATGGAACACATTTTCATTTGGTGATGGGATGAGTTATTTTCCAGCCTTCCTTGCCTCTTCTGTAGCCGCCATGTTTTGTTATTATGGATTTGAAGCCTGCGGTGATGTTGCAGAAGAAACACCAAATGCAAGTTCTGCGATTCCTAAATCAATGCGAATGACCATTTACATTGGAGGTGGTGCCGCAATTTTCATATGTTTGGCCCTTCTCTTGTCACTTCCAAATGTGGAAAAAGCTATTTCCGGCGAAGATGCCGATCCTGTTACCACTACATTAACGACTGCGATGGGAATGACTGGGTATCGTTTGGTGATAGTTGTTGTAATGATTTCCTTCTTATCTTGTTTACTTAGCTTACAAGCGGCGGCAAGTCGCCTCCTTTTCTCTTTCGCAAGAGATGGAATGATTTTTGGTAGCCAATATTTAAACCATCTATCTAAAAAAGGAAAGGTTCCTACGAAAGCGTTGTTAATTACGGGAATCATTCCTATCATTATCACAAGTATGGGACATTGGTTACAAGATGCAGTGACGACGATCATTAGTTTTGCTTCCTCAGGAATTTATGTAGCGTTTCAGATGGTTGTATTTGCTGCTTTGTTTGCAAGACTTCGGGGATGGAAACCGCAAGGTTCGTTTACCTTAGGCAAATGGGGATTACCCATCAATGTTCTTGCTTTGTTTTACGGAATCACGGCCGTTTCAAATATGGTGTGGCCAAGATCCCCTGAAGAACCATGGTTTATCAATTATGGAATGATCTTCACATCTCTTGTTGTGGTGAGTACGGGAGTTCTTTATCTCTTCCTTGCAAAACCACATTTAAGAAAAAAATACGCCAAAACAGTTCTTTAATCCTCGAGAGTTTTGGGAGAGAGTTGAGTCAAACCACTCTTTCCCAAACCGCCCACTCTCCCATTTCCAATTCTTTTTTCAAAACAAGCTGATACCCCGGAAGAACACTTCCTCCAAATCCGTGATAGGTGATGAGTTTAGTGCCCACTTTACAACGAAACAAATGGTTCTTTAAAATTTGAACACTTTGCAGGAACAATAAGGCCGACTTTTCTTTTTGCATATCGATAGAAAAAGATGCTTTCATCGTTTCGTATAAAGGATTAAATGCATAATAATGAGAATGTCCCAAAGGGAAATCTTCCAGAAAACTTTGGTTTAAAAAACTGACGGATGATAGATTCCATTTTTCCCTTAGCGTTTCCGAAACCGTAAATAAGTCACTCCGATCTTCAATCCCAACGATCGGGAAACGTCCTTTCGAAAGTGTCGCTAAATGGAGACAAAACTTCCCTACTCCGGAACCTAAATCGACTACCGAACGTATCGTTTGCTTTTGTAAGTATTCCCAAGTCAATTCGACAATTTGGATCGGAGTCCATTGGTAATGAGAAAGACTTTGGTAAGGAAGTGGAAGGTGGGAATCCCAATTTTGGTCTGTCATTAGATCCCCTACAGACTGAGTTCTTTTCTTTTGGAAAAATTGATTTCTCATTTTCTGATATTGTGTTACAACATTCCCCTATGGATCAAAAAGTACAATACTTAAACCAAATGATTGAAATCATCGACACAAAAGTTTCGATTTTCAAAAAAAACAAATCCAAACTACCACAGGCAGCATACCAAGCCGAAAAACAAGTCCTCACTCGTACGATCCAAGATACCATTCAACTTGCCGAAGAAATCAAACCTGTTCCTTTTTCTCTCATCAATGATTTGAAAACTCTCATCAAACAACTCTAAACAAACTGAATCTAACTTTCGTCTAAACCTTTGTGAACGGCGTAATGTCAAAACAAACCCTCGCTCCTATTGTCATTGGATCTGGAATCACAGGTGCCTCCATTGCGATGATGAAACCAAACGTGAAGTTGTATGACAAAGCGAGAAACCCAGGAGGAAGGGTTTCGACAAAAACAACCAAAGACAACCAAATTCGCTTTGACTTTGGAGCCACTATGTTTCGAGACAAAATGGAGATACATTGGTTCGGAAAAGTCAGTGAATATAATCTATTCGAAATTTGGAACACGAATGGAATCTCCATCGCTACGAAACCAATTTATGATCTAAATCATCATTATCCAATCGATGGTATGGATACACTTGTCTCTGGAATGTTAAAGAATCATACTCCAATCCAAAGTATGACCTTAAAATCAATCTCTCAAAGAGAAAACAATGATTGGTCTTTATCATTTTTCTCCAACACAAAAAATCAAACGGAATCCATCTATACTTCCCAACTCGTTCTGACACTTCCAATTCCACAAATCATTGATCTATTTCAAAATTCAGAACCGAATCCCCAGTTTGAAAAATGGATTCGTTTTTTAGAACCTTATAATGATTATAGAAAAACACTCGTTAGTTTGTTTTCTTGGAATGATTGGAAACCCGATTTAAATGCATTTGGTTTGGAAGGCAATTCGGACATTCCCATATCGACTCGCTTACAACGTGGTGATGACTGGGAATATGAAAGTTGGGAACATATCAAATATCCAAGTCCATCAAACAAAGGAGCTAATTTACTCGTTCAATTTTCAGCCTTATTTTCAGAGATGCATTTTGATTCTTGGATGGATGTGGAGAAAAAACCGACTCCTTTTTATGAGGAAATGCTAAAAAATGTTGTGCAAGAAAAGTGGTTAGCGCCTCCACCAGATCAAATTTGGAACCATCGTTGGAAATTTGCACAAGCACAAATGCCCCTCCTTGGACGAGAAGGAGCACTCAAACTCGATTCAGAAGAATTCCAAGAATGGATATCTCTCTGCAAAGAAACTGGAATCATGATACTAGGAGATTGGCTCTTTGGAGCCAAAATTGAGCGAGTGATCGGTGGAGTTCATTTTCTCATCCACAATCAAATTTTATGATTCTTCTTTTCCTAAGATTTCTCGAAACGTATTCACTCGCCGTCGATTCGCAAAGATATCCCAGAGTCCAAGAATGGATTGAGAGCGAACTTGTGCTTCCTTTTTGTCACTCGGAAAATAGACTTCCACTCGATCAGGAAAGCGAAACACTTTTGTAAAAAAGATGATCCGAATGTATTCCCCTTCCTTCTCTTCACTGATAAAAATATTTTCAGACTCATGAAAGTATTTAGAAATTCGTTTGTATGCTTCTTCTCTAGAAGAGGAATACACAATGGGATCCACTTTGTGAACAAAATTGTATTTCATACTTTGCGATGAAACACAGTTAGGTGATGGTGGACAACCTCGAAGTTCCCCATTGTCCACTCCCGAAAAGGGGCTGAGAACACTCATGCAACAAATGAAAAAAACGCCTAAAGCAGCTTCCATATTTCCATGAATCAATTCTTGTGTATTTTTTACTTGCAGAATTTATTTTGAGCATTAGTTTCCTTATTCCATGAAACGAATCTTAAAACTCACAACGATCTTTTTGTTCTTTAGTATCATCCTACTCTTTGGCATCGCCTATTATTTTTCGGGGATGGTGTTATATCCCAAGGTTCGTTGTAACCCAGACCATCATGTGTATTGTAAGGGACCAAAAGAGTTAAATTTAGCGTATGAAGAAGTGACCATCACTACCGAAGACAAATTGAACCTTGTTAGTTACTGGATTCCCACCAAACCTTCGAAAGGTTCTATTTTGATGGTGCATGGACATGGTGGGCAAAGAAATGAAGGACTTCGTTTTGCCAAAAGTTTACACGAAGCTGGATACAACTTACTACTTCTTAGCCTTAGAAGAAACCATGGTGGGTATGCTACGATGGGTGGACTAGAACAAAAAGATGTAAATGCAGCTCTTCAGTTTTTGTTAGTAAAAGGAGAAACCAAAATTGGGATTTTTGGATTCTCGATGGGATCTGCCACAAGCATCATTGCCATGGCAAACCATCCCGAAATCAAAGCTGGACTCTTTAGCAGTGGGTATGCAAGTGCCATGGATGTCCTCATTGAATCCGCCAAACGTGATTTTGGAATTCCTTATTATCCCCTTATCCCCGTTGTGAAATTGGTATTGGACCTTCGCAGTGGAATTGATATGGATTCGGTTCGTCCCATTGATTCTATCGCAAACATCCATCCTAGACCCATTGCCATTTTCCATTGTCAAATGGATGATTATGTGGACTATCATCATGCAACGGACTTATATGCGAGAGCAAAAGATCCAAAACGTTTATGGGCACCTGAATGCAAAAAACATGAACAGATTTGGAATTTCAATCCGAAAGGAGCAGAGAAACGATCCGTAGATTTTTTTACGATGTATTTGAAGTGAAAGAGCGATGGAGATATATTTTTTATCACTTTTTTAAAAAGAATTTTCTCACCTATAGCAAAATTCTACCGAATGAATTTCTATCAGAATATTTTGTCCTACCTCTATGTTACTTTGGATTATATGACAAGAGGTACATATGATACTCAATCATCCGAATCAATACGACTTTGATCTTTTAAATGAGGAAGACTCGGATTTGTATACTTACACATTTGATCTTGCTAAATTGGAAAAGATTTCCCCATATTATGGTCAATCCGTTTGGGAATCTTTGAAAAATGCTTTGAAGGAATTCATACCGGACAAATCGACAAATTTTGTCATTTTTAGTGGAGATGATTTCTATGACGGTCTTCCCATTTCCTACCAAATTGGAATTCTAGGTGATATCGAAAACAATTTGCACAAAATTCTAATCCAGGAATTTCAAAAACATGATGCATTTAGTTAGTTCAATTTTTCCGAAAATGAATCCCTGATTGCCCAATACAGGTTTTATAAAAAGAAAGTCTATATTTACAATCAGTTTGAATCTGGTTCCTTTTTTGATGAAACCATAGGTCGAGATGTTTATCCGAGATACTTACTTCATGAAGATATGATGGGATATCTTTCATAAGGATAAATCCAATGATGCGAGATACAATATTTCTAAAGAACGTTGGGTGACTAAAGAGGGTGTGTCCTCTAATGGAGCTGAGGCTAGAAACAATCTATTAAAGCAAAGTTTCCGCAGTTATGGGTTTCTCAGTTGTAAGTGGGGACAACTGGCACTGGATGAGATTAGTTTTCTTGGGAATGTAAGATTTGTTCCTGAACTTAAGAATCTACTGAGTTTGGGGGATTCTAGAAATGTGGGCTTCGGTGATTACCACTGCTCGAAGGGGGACTCGCCCTCTCCGCTGTTTGGACTTCCTGTCCAAACAACGCTCCGAGGCACGGTTTCCCTCGTCGCCTCCCTTCCAGGTCGGCTCATTCGAATCATTGCTCCCTATGGGTCGCAACGATTCTTCTCGAAAAACTGTTCGAGTCAAAATGCTTAGTCTATAATGATTGTTTTGTGAAAATTATGATCTGCTCGAAGGGGGACTCGAACCCCCACACCTTGCGGCACTACCACCTCAAAGTAGCGTGTCTACCAATTCCACCATCCGAGCGGGTGTGTATGGACAGGGTAGGAAAACTGCTTCTTTCGTCAAGGAGATGAATTTTCTCTTGTCACTGCGACTCAAGATTCGGTAGGCTGTAGGGGCAAGTATGCAAGTCTCCGATCTAACCTTTCGCTTCAAATTGCTCTTTTTAGGGTTTCTTTCCCCTGTTTTTCTCACTTTGGGACTCTTATTTTCAGCACCCTATTGGTTAGGTACAAATGACCCGTACCAAAAATCAGATGTTGCTGTTTTAGAAATTACAGAAGACCTACCAACCAAAAAAAACCTAAAAGCCATTTCCAATTTATATGCTAAGTCTGATTTCAAGAAACTAATTCTTGTTAGTAAAGAAGACAAAGCACAAACTAAATTAATTGGTCCTTTCGAAATTGACCAAAAAACGAAAGAAGTCCTCATCGCCAATGGAATTCCCAGTGCGCAAATCGTCTCCCTTGTGATTCCCATATCCAAAATGGGTGACACAGACGAGGCATCCAAAAACCTATTAAAAATAGCTGTTTCTGACAACTTAGGTTCCGTTTTACTCCTCACACCGGAGTTTGATAAAAGACGTATTTTGAATACTTACAAAAAAACGTTAACGAGTTTGCCTGTGAAAGTTTCAGCATACGGATTTCCCTCTGAAGTGTCAGGTTCCAATTGGTTTTTGTCGGAAGCTGGGGTGAAAGAAATTTCCGTTGCATTAGTCCGTTACATTCATTCTTACGTAAGAGGTATCCAATAACATGGATGAAATCAAAGATTCCAACGAACTCATTGAACAAAGAATTCAAAAGATAAACGATTTAAAAACAAAAGGAATCAACCCTTACCCACTTCGTTTTTTTCCAAACGCTGATTCTAAAACGTTAATCGCTGGTTTTGACCCAAACAACACTGAGAAAAAATCCTTTAAACTCGGTGGACGTTTGCATGCAAAACGTGTGATGGGAAAAGCAAGTTTTGCTCATTTAAAAGATGCAGAAGGCCTCATCCAATTGTATGCCACAAGGGATGACTTAGGAGAAGAAAATTATTCTCTCTTCAAGTCCCTCGACCTAGGGGATTGGATAGGAATCGAAGGATGGCTCTTCCAAACGCAAAAAGGAGAGACCACCCTCCACTTAACAAACGTTCAACTGCTTGCCAAATGTATACGCCCTCTTCCTGTTGTGAAAGAAAAAGATGGCGTGATCTATGATGCGTTTTCAGATGTTGAACAACGCTATCGAATGCGTTACGTTGACCTTGTTGTCAATGAAAACGTACGCGAAACCTTTAAGATGCGTTCTCGTATCATCTCGGAAATCCGAAAGTTTTTAACAAACGAAGGATTTTTGGAAGTGGAAACTCCGATGATGCAACCTATTGCAGGAGGGGCGGCGGCACGACCATTTGTCACCCACCACAACACTCTTGATATGGAGCTTTTCCTACGCATCGCACCTGAACTCTATTTAAAACGTCTCATTGTAGGTGGAATGGACCGAGTGTTTGAACTCAATAGAAACTTCCGTAACGAAGGAATCTCTACAAAACACAATCCAGAGTTTACGATGATGGAAGCCTATATGGCGTTTGGTGACATGGAAACCATGTTGTCTCTCACGGAAAGAATGATCGTATCCGTTGCCAATGCCATTGGAAAAGGCCTAAAATTTGCGTATGGAAAAGACCAAATTGACCTCACTCCTCCTTGGAAACGTGTGAAGTACATAGACATCATCAAAGAATACTCGGGCATTGATTTTAGCCAAATCACGGATGTAAAAGAAGCAATTGAAAAAGCAAAATCCAAAGGGGTGGATTCTTCGGATTCTGTTTCTATTTGGAAAGTTTGTGATGATGTCTTCAGTGCCCTAGTGGAGCCACACCTCATCCAACCTATCTTTATTACCGATTTTCCAAAAGAACTCTCCCCTCTTGCCAAATCAAGAGAAGACGATCCAAAATATGTGGAACGTTTTGAGCCATATGTGGCCGGAAGAGAAATCGGGAACGCCTTTACAGAGTTAAACGATCCATTTGACCAAAGAGAACGTTTTGAAGAACAGGTAAAACAAAGGGAAGCTGGGGATGATGAAGCCTTTATGATGGATGATGATTACATCCGGGCCTTAGAATACGGACTTCCTCCAACCGGTGGACTTGGAATTGGAATCGATCGTTTGGTGATGTTACTCACAGACTCTCATTCCATTCGGGATACGATTTTATTCCCTCTTATGAGACCAGAGTAAAAACAGTCTAGCCCCACACAGTCTAAGCTGCTTCGAAAATACCTCTCCCGAACATTTCTGTTTTGGAGAGGTTTTTTGTTTTCAGAAGGAAACCGTTCTAAAACGTTTTGTCTTTACTCAAAGAGTTTGAGTCAAGTACCCAATTACTTCTAGGAAGCCCTATTAACGTTTGTTAATATTGAGTTTAGGTTCGGATTCAATCACACGGATGAGTTTCGACAAATTGGTTTGGAATTTGGTCGTTTGGCTTGCATTCAATTGATAATTGATGGTTTCCCTGCGATTCGTGTAACTGATTGTGATGGTCTGGTTTTCCCCGATTTTCGGGAGGATGTCTTGTGTCAAAGCCGAGGTCACAATGATGGTATCGGAATAATCAGTGTTTGTCTTTTTCAAGTTGTACCAAGTTTCCCCAATTTTGAGCGATACACCAATCGGGATGTCTACATCAAACGTTCCAATTTCATACAAAAGGAAATAGGTCACCGCACTAGTCGCATTGTCTCGTTCCGCTTTGAAATAGACACATGGCCTTTTTCCGGGGAACAACCAGAGGTATTTTTCCATACAAATGTCGTTGGAAATGGCTGTTTGTTGTTCCAAAGTTGGTTCAGGGGTCACCACAAAGGCCTTACTTCCCGAACAGGAAACAAGGACCAAAAAAAGGAGGAAAATGGAGGAAATTCGGGTCAAAGAGAAGATTCTTTCCATGATAAGCCCAACCTTTTTCGAGATGCAAGGTTTGGCAAAGGAAAAAATCCTGTTCCTATGGTATCTTATCCCAAAGGAAAAATAAAAGTCCTACTACTGGAAAACATCCACAAGGATGCATACGAACTTTTCCACCGAGATGGTTTTGATGTGACCCTCATCAAGGATGCGATGGAAGAAGACGAGCTCATAGAAAAGATTGTAGATGTACACGTTCTCGGAATCCGAAGCAAAACCAATGTCACAAAAAAAGCGCTCCAAAATGCGAAAAAATTAATGACCATAGGTTGTTTCTGCATTGGAACGAACCAAGTGGAATTGGAAGAAGCCGAAAAAAAGGCCATTCCTGTTTTTAATGCACCTTACAGCAATACAAGATCCGTCGCCGAACTCGTGATTGCCGAAATCATCATGCTCGCAAGAAAAGCATCAGACCAATCCAGAGATGTCCACCTGGGCAAGTGGAATAAAATTGCCAAAGGATGTTTTGAAGTTCGTGGAAAAACACTTGGAATCATTGGTTATGGCCATATTGGAACCCAGGTCTCTGTGCTTGCCGAATCCATGGGAATGCGTGTGGTGTTTTATGATATCATTTCCAAACTTCCTCTGGGAAATGCGACAGCCGCACCAAGTTACGAAGAGCTACTCAAACAATCTGATTTTATTTCCTTCCATGTTCCAGAAACGGAAGAAACAAAAAATCTTTTCCGAAAAGAACATTTGAACCTCCTTCGCGACGGAGCCTATGTGTTAAACCTTTCTCGTGGAAAGGTTTTGGAAATTGATGCACTTGTGGAAGGAATCAAGTCTGGAAAAATTGCGGGAGCAGGAGTGGACGTGTTCCCAGAAGAACCAAAGTCCAACGATGATCCATTTGTGAGTCCACTCCAAGGACTTCCAAACGTGATTCTTACACCACATATTGGTGGTTCTACGGAGGAAGCTCAAAAAAACATTGGAACGGAAGTTGCTGAAAAATTGTTAAAATACATTAACAATGGTTCTACAACCTTTTCTGTGAACTTTCCCAATATTGAGCTCGGAAGTTTAAAATCGGGATACCACCGCATTTTGAACATCCACCAAAACCAACCAGGTTTTTTACGAGATATCAACTCCATCATCTCTGATATGGGTGGAAATATCCTCACTCAAAACCTGAGCACATCAGCTAATATTGGTTATTTGAGTATGGAAATTGATAAAAACTTGGGTGATGAACTCAAAGATAAAATCAAAGCCCACAAACATTCGATTCGCACTCGAATCCTCTACTAACGAGGTTGGGAAGGATGAAATCACAATGATTGAAGTCCTTCCCATTTTCACCAACTCACCACTTCGTAATTTAACCTACCTGATATATTCGAACAGAACAGGTGAGTCGTATTCTGTGGATCCTTACAATGCCCCACTCCTCTTAGGTCACATCAAAAAGATGGGTTTAAAACTAAAAGGAATTCTGAATACGCATGAACACGGCGATCATACAGAAGGGAATTTAGAACTCAAAGAAGAAACTAAATGTTTGGTCTATGGACACAAAAAAGCCAAAGACATCATTCCTGGCCTTGATGAAACCTTAGAAGAAGGAGACATTTGTTTTTCTGTGGAAGGAGAAACAATTATGGCCTTAGACACTCCAGGACATACCTTTTGTCACTTGAGTTTTGTTCACCAAAATCCAAAAACCATTCTTGGAATTTTTTCAGGGGATACGTTATTCAATGTAGGTGTTGGAAATTGTTTTCGAGGTGGCGATCCTAATGTTTTATATGACACGATCGAAACCAAATATGCCAAACTTCCTGATTCCTGTCTTGTGTATCCAGGACATGATTATTGGGAAAACAATCTCGCTTTTTCTCATCATGTAGATCCCAATCATCCATTTCGAGATGAATTCGAAACCACTCGGAAACCGTTTCAAATTTCGACCATTGGACTTGAGAAAAAAGTCAGCCCCTTTTTTCGAAGGGATTCTGAATCAGTTAAAAACCGACTAACAGAACTTGGAAATCTTTTCAAAAATGATCGAGACGTATTCTTAAGCTTACGTAAACTCAGAGACAACTGGTAAATTTTTCATTTTACAAATCAGAATTAAGATTTTACTCTTTGTTTTATGACCATTCTAATCATTTGCCTTCTCATTTCCATCCTTCAAATCTACATCGCAAAAGCAGTTGTTGCCGTTGCAATGGCAAAAGAAGAAAACGGTTACGACAACCATCACCCACGTATGCAACAATCCAAACTCACGGGTTGGGGAGCACGAGCTTTTGCGGCCCACCAAAATGGATTTGAAGCTTTCCCAATGTTTGCAATAGGGGTCTTACTCAATATGGTGTTAGAAGTTGACTTTTACTTTGTGGAAATGTTAGCTCTTGGTTTTATTTCCCTTCGCTTTTTATATATCTATTTGTATATTGCAGATTATTCCTATGCGCGTTCTACCATTTGGACAGTTGCTTTCCTCTGCAATTTAGGGATGTTCATCTTACCATTACTCTATTAATCCAAATTTCACTTGCGAACCTTCTTTTATCGTTTCCTTTTTCTTTCGATCCTCTTTTTGGGAATCACTATCCTATCGCAAAACCAAACTGAGGAACGAAGTGAAAAAAGTAGAATCACAGACTTTCAAAAAGCCAAACGAGTGTTAAAGCGATTTTATGAAAAGGTGGGAAAAGATTTTTATTGCGGCTGTGCCTTTGAAAAAGACGAGACAGAACTTGGTCGATTTAAAATCAATTTTGAATCCTGTGGCCTAGACTTCCGAAAAGATGCAAAACGCCAAACATGGATTGAATGGGAACACATTGTTCCCGCTCATAGTTTCGGAAAATCACGAGAGTGTTGGACAAAACCCAATTGTGAGGTGGGAGGCAAACTGCTTCGCGGACGCAAATGTTGTAGTGCAACCGATCCTGAATTCAATTTGATCGAAGCTGATCTCCACAACATCGTTCCCGTTCCAGGGGAGATCAATGCCGACCGAGGGATCTTTCCGTTTGGAGACATTCCAGGCGAACCCCGGGCCTACGGACAATGTGATTTTGAGGTAAATTTTAAAGACTCAGTGGCAGAACCAAAAGCAGACATTCGAGGGGATATCGCCCGCATTTACTTCTATATGGAATGGAAATATCGAATCCCTGTTCCAGAAGGAAAACGAGAGCTCTACGAATCTTGGAGTAGGCTTGATCCACCTGATACCTTCGAGATTCGAAAAAATGAAATCGTAGAACGGATCCAAAAAAATGGAAATCCCTTTGTGGTGGGAGACACCCCCTAATTCCAAGCAAAGGAAAACCCAATGACAAAACTAACTGGAGAATCTAATTTTGCCAAAACAAAGATAGCTTCATTTACAGATTTTGGCTAGTTGTGAGTCTGGAACCAATATGAAAGAATATGACATCTTGGTGATTGGAGCAGGAGCTGGGACTAAACTAGTCACCCCACCTTCTCTCATTGGCAAACGAGTGGCCGTGTTTGAAAAAGAAACACCTGGCGGAACGTGTCTCAACCGAGGTTGTATTCCTTCGAAAATGGTCATTTACCCTTCCGAACTCCTTCGCCTTAGGGAAGAAAGCAAACGATTTGGAATCGAATACCCAAACTCCCCAAGTTTCGATGTAGCGTCCATCTTCCAACGTGTGAATGAAACGGTAAAACAAGACTCCGACTCGATTCCAATTGCCTACGATAAAAATCCAAACATTGATTATTATCCCAAAAAAGTTTGGTTCAAAGGCCCAAAGCTTATCACCGACGGTGAAACTGAATACACCGCCAAACATATCTTTGTTGTCACTGGCACAAGACCCAATCTTCCGAATATCCCTGGACTAAAAAACACACCTTTCTGGACTTCAAGAGAAGCACTTTCTCCCGATACCTTTCCCAAATCCCTTCTTGTCTTGGGAGCGGGATTTATTTCTTTAGAATTAGGCGCCGCCTACCAAGCGTATGGTTGCCAGGTGACAGGACTCACCCGCGGAGAAGTGTTAAAACATGCCGATGGGGAAATCAAACAAGAACTAAACAAACACCTTCCCTTCCCTATTTTTACTGACATTCAATTTGAATCTGTTTCCTACAAAAACAACTTGTTCCAAGTCTCTGGAAAAAATAAAGATGGGCAGACCATGGTTTGGGAAGCAGAAAAACTTCTCGTTGCCACTGGCATACGACCCAATACCGATGATCTTCATTTAGAGAACACAAAGATCCAAACAAACGACAAAGGTTACCTCCTTGTGGATGAAACTCTACAAACCACAGAGCCTGGTGTATATGCCTTTGGCGATGTGATTGGACGTTACTTCTTTCGACACAGTGCCAATTTCGAAGGAGAGTATCTCTTTGAACATTTGTATGGATCCTCCGATAAAAAACCAATCGAGTATCCTCCTATGCCAGAGGCCATCTTCACCCATCCACAAATTGCGAGTGTAGGAAAAACGGAAGAAGAACTCATCCAAACAAAGATTCCTTATTACAAAGGGGTGAACCCTTACCGCTCAAGTGCCACTGGAATGGCAAGGCTTTCCCATTTGGGGTTTGTCAAAGTCCTTGTTTGCAAAAAAACCGAACAAGTGCTTGGTGCGCATATCATTGGAGAAGAAGCGGCAAACCTACTCCACCAAATTTTAATGGGTATGTATCTGAAAGCAACACTCGACGATTATTTAGGTATGATCTACATCCATCCAGCCATCTCCGAAATTACAAGGAATGCCTTTCGGAAAGTCCGCGAACAAAAACTGAAAGAGGGAAACTCATGAAAAAATTTTTATTCAATCGATATGACAAAGAAACACTCTTAAAAAAAGTTTCCGAAGACAAACGTGAAAGAAGAGTCATTTCTTTTTACCGTTATGTGAAATTAGAAGACCCAGTTGAATTTAGAAACAAGTTGTATGATCGGTTTGATGATCTAGGAATCTTAGGGCGTATTTATTTGGCAAAAGAAGGAATCAATGCACAGTTTTCAATACCCATCGAAAACTATGACGCCTTACGCGAGTTTGTGGATACCATCCCTGAATTAAAAAACATCTATTTTAATGATGCCGTCGAAGACAAAAAAGAGAGTTTCATCAAACTTGCCATCAAAGTTCGCAAAAAAATCGTCGCAGATGGTTTAGATGATTCCCAATTTGATCCTTCTGACGTAGGAACTCATCTTTCTCCTTTGGAATTCCACAAAGCCCTCGAAGAAGAAGGGGTGATTGTTGTAGATTTACGCAATAACTATGAATCGGAAGTGGGTCATTTTGAAAATGCGATTTTACCTGATGTAGGCACATTTCGCGAAGAACTTCCGTTAGTGGAAAAAATACTAGAGAAGGATAAAGACAAAAAAATCCTCCTCTATTGTACGGGGGGCATTCGCTGTGAGAAAGCAAGTGCGTATCTCAAATACAAAGGATTCCAAAAAGTCCATCAACTGAGAGGTGGCATCATCAATTACGCAAAAGCCATACAGGACGGTGGACTCCAGTCCAAATTCAAAGGCAAAAACTTTGTCTTTGATGACCGTTTAGGAGAACGAATCACAGATGATATCCTCACCGTTTGTTATACATGTGGAAAACCATCCGACCGCCATGCCAATTGTGCAAACATTGGATGCCATGTGTTGATTGTTCAGTGTGAATCTTGCTCGGAGACACTTCTTGGTTGTTGTTCGGAAGACTGTAAGGATGTGGTCCTACTTCCAGAAGAAACACAAAAAAAATTAAGACAAGAACTTCGAAAAAAACACCAATATCCGTCTCACCACCTCACTCGAAAAATGGTAGGTAAATAAATGAATCGATATGCGATCGAATTAACTGGCCTGGAAAAAACCTACAAAAATGGCGTACAGGCACTTCGCTCTATCAATCTCCAAGTGGAAACGGGAGATTTTTTTGCACTGCTTGGACCCAATGGTGCTGGCAAATCCACAACGATTGGTATCTTGAGTTCCCTTGTGAATAAAACAGGAGGCACTGTCAAAATCTTCGGAGTCAACATTGATGAAAATTTGAACCTCGCCAAAACTTATCTCGGAATTGTTCCACAAGAATTCAATTTTGGAATCTTCGAAGCCGTAGAGCAAATCCTTATCAACCAAGCTGGATTTTATGGAATCCCTCTGAAAGAGGCAAGAGAACGAGTTCAGTATTATCTAGAAAAATTGTCGCTGTATGACAAACGAAAGGCCGCCGCAGGAACCTTAAGTGGTGGGATGAAACGTAGACTCATGATTGCAAGAGCGCTCATCCATGATCCCAAACTTTTGATTTTAGATGAACCAACGGCGGGTGTGGACATTGAGATTCGAAGGTCCATGTGGGATTTTTTAAAAGAACTCAACAAAAACGGGAAAACCATCATTCTCACCACACATTACTTGGAAGAAGCGGAATCTCTTTGTAAAAATATCGCCATCATTGACAAGGGAGAAATCGTCGAAAACACATCGATGAAAAAACTTTTACAACGGCTAGACAAAGAAACCTTTATCATTGATTTAAAAAAGTCCTTCAAAACAAAACCCAAATCCAATCGGTTCCATTGGACTTGGTTAGATGATCATAGTTTGGAAATACAACTCGATAAAAAAACATCGGTCAATGAATTATTCATAGAACTCACGAAACACAAAATGGACGTATTAAGCCTTCGTAACAAAGCTAATCGACTAGAAGAATTGTTTTTATCACTCACAGGGAAACATTAATTATGTGGAAAGAAAATCTGACGGCATTACAAACCATCATACGTAGAGAATGGATTCGGATCATCCGGATTTGGGTTCAAACCCTGATCCCACCAGTCATCACTATGGCACTGTATTTTCTCATCTTTGGCGAACTCGTGGGTCGCCAAATTGGGAAAATTGGAAATTTCACCTACATTGATTTTATCGTACCGGGCCTCATTATGATGAGTGTGATCACAAACTCCTACAACAATGTGGTCTCATCTTTTTTTTCGAGTAAATTCCAAAAGAACATTGAGGAACTACTCGTATCGCCTACCTCACCTTATACAATCGTTTTAGGATATACCTTTGGTGGTGTTGTTAGGGGTCTTTTTGTTGGAATTCTCGTAACACTTACCTCTTTATTTTTTACAAACTTACAATTCCAACATCCATTTATTATCATCATCACTGTGTTTCTCACCTCGATTCTTTTTTCGTTAGGTGGTTTTTTCAACGCACTCTTTGCGAAAAAATTTGATGATGTCACCATCATTCCAACATTTATTCTCACACCTCTCACTTACTTAGGTGGTGTTTTTTATTCGGTGAAAAACCTTCCTGAATTTTGGCAAACGATCTCCTATTTCAATCCGATCCTCTATATGGTGAATCTTTTTCGGTATGGGTTTATCGGAATCACTGATGTGAATTTACTTTTTTCTTTAGGATTTATCCTCTTTCTTTCCATCGTATTATTTCTACTCAACGTTAGGTTAATGAAAATTGGTTATGGAATTAGAAACTAAACAAACAAGAAAAGATCGAATGGAATCATTACTCAAGCAAACTTTCCAACCCAAGGAAATTTCTGTACTGGATGTTACCTTCGAACACGCAGGACACCCTGGGATGACAAAAGATTCCAAGGAAACTCACTTCCGAATCAAAATGGTATCAAATGTGTTCCAAGGAAAATCTACCGTAGAACAACACCGTATGGTCTATTCTCTCCTGGGGCCTGAGTTTAAAAAAGGACTCCACGCGTTAGAAATGGATCTCTCTAGCGAACTCTAGAGAGTCTAATCAATATGGAAAAACCAATTCTCATCAGCTTTAAACTTTGTCCTTTTGTGCAACGTTCCGTGATCAACCTCTTAGAAAAAAAAGTAGATTACGAAATCAGATACATCGATTTAGCAAATAAACCTGATTGGTTTTTAAAAATTTCTCCTTTTGGGAAAGTACCCGTCTTACAAGTGGGTGAGGATGTTCTCTTCGAATCCGCAGTGATCAATGAATATTTAGATGAAACGCAACCGCCAGCATTACATCCGAAAGATCCCTTACAAAAAGCAAAACATAGAGCCTGGGCTGAATTTGCAAGTGCACTTCTAATGGATCAGTACGGCTGGACCATGTCGAAAGTGGAAGCAGACTCAGAAAAGAAAAAAGAGGAGATCCTTTCCAAATTCAAAATCCTAGAATCCATCTTACCAGAGCCAAAAAATGGCCGGTTGTTTTTTGCCGGTGAAACCATGCATTTGGTAGATACGGCCTATGCTCCCTTTTTTATGAGATTGGATTTTCTAAAAGCAAAAGGAGCATCCTTTGACTTACTGAGTGGATTTCCGAAATTAAAAATTTGGAGTGAGACCCTACTTTCTTTACCATCAATAAAGAATTCTGTTTTACCAGAAGTGCCAAAAGAATACATTGATTTTATCAAAGCCCACAGCTCATGGTTGGGAGGAAAAATCTAGGATGACCATTCCTGAAATCCAAAAAAAAATCGAAGAAGGTTTACCAGGTTCTAAGGTAGAAATATTAGATCCTTACCGCGATGGAGTTCATATCAAAGCCGTTGTCACATACAAAGGTTTTTCTGGTAAGGGACTCATCGAACAACACCGTATGGTGTATGCAACATTAAAAGAAGAATTAAAAGAAGAAATCCATGCGTTAGCATTGGAAACAAGGAGTGAATGATCATGGAACAAGAGTTAAAAGATAAAATTGAATCGTTAATCAAATCGGAAAAGGTATTTCTTTTTATGAAAGGAACACCAGAAATGCCACAATGTGGTTTCTCGGCTGGAGTTGTATCCACACTCAAACAACAAGGGATTCCATTCGGATCTTTTAATGTTTTATCTGACATGAAAATTCGGGAAGGAATCAAAGAATACACGAACTGGCCAACCATCCCTCAACTTTACATCAATGGTGAATTTGTGGGTGGACATGATATCACCGTTCAAATGGCCCAATCTGGTGAATTAAAGAAAAAAGTAGGTTAAATTCATGTTTCGTCTCTACCAATATGATTCTTGTCCGTATTGCCACCGTGTGCGACAATCCATTCAAAATTTGGGATTAGTCGAAGGAAAAGATTATGTTTTGGTAGAGGCTCGAGGAGGAACACCTGGCCGAGAAGAAGTGATTCGGTTAGGTGGGATTTCCCAGGTTCCGTTTCTTGTTGACGGTGACGTCAAAATGTATGAGTCACTCGACATCATAGACTATTTACAAAACAAATTTAAGTAAATCCAAGTAAGTCCAAAATCTTATTTCCCACTGCTCTCGGTGTTCCTGAATACGGAAATTCATGAATGTAGAGCACAGGGTTAAAATTGATTTCTAGAACCGCGTATCGTTTCGGATCGGGTGTTTCTCTGATGGCACTAGAGATGATATCAATCCCACATATCACCGCATTCGCTGCCTTTGCTGCTTGTAAGGCAATGGTTTTGAATTCTGGATGGATCATGTCAGTCACATCAACAGAATCCCCGCCTGTTGAGATATTGGAATTTTTCCTTACATAAACAACTTCATCTTTCTTTGGAACAGACATAAAGTCGTAACCGATCTCTGAGAGAACCAAACGTTCGGTCTCAGACATTTGGATTTTCTCTAGCGCAGTAATGTGTCCTTCCCCTCTACGTGGGTCTTTATTTTTTTCTTCAATCAATTGGGCAATCGAATGGATACCATCTCCCACCACATTGGCAGGCACACGGTTACAGACGGCAACCACTTCATCACCCAACACAAGAAAACGATATTCTGGACCTTCGATGAATTCTTCAATGATGATCGAATTGGAAAAAGAAAAAGCCTGTTTGCAATAATACGTAAACGTTTCGAGGGAATCCATAGGATTGGATATCCCAATCCCGATACCAAAATTGGTGGTAACTGGTTTTATCACTTTCTTCTTATTTAAAAAAAGTTCGTAGTCCGAAACTGCATCTTCTAACTTCGAATAATCTTTTCCAACAGGGATCCTTACTCCATTTTCACCTAACACGAGCTTTGAAGCAACCTTGTTCTCCATCACAAGATAGGTCATTAGGCTATCGAGACGAGTTTTACTCGCTTCTTTTACGAACTCAATGTGGTTTCCTTGTTTGAGCCTAAGAAAATTTTCTTTTCGATCAATGACTTCTACTGTAATTCCACGAAGAAACGCATCACGAATGATGATTTGTGTCGATATTTCTAAATCTTCCCAACCAGGTAATAAGGGTTTTGGATCTACCATCTCAAACCTCGCTGCAAAGTTTTAATGGTTTGATCTGAATGGGTTTTTGATTTTTTTTAAGATGACTGCCTTCCAATGTTTCTATCTTCTTTTGTTCATAGATGGATTGTTCACTTAAGTCTTCATAATACTTCATACGATTCGGAGAAAGTTGAACCGACAATAGCTCTTCCTTATGCGATTTTGCAAGTGCCAGACCAAATTCACGAAAACTATTGCTGTGAATTTTTAAATCCAATTCGGACATCGTAGCCCCTAAAATCGAAGGGTCATCCCACTTTTCCCACTGTGCTTCCCATGCCTTGCTAAAAGGACCATTTGCATCATTATCATCTAATAAATCTGCAATTGGTTGTAACTCTACAAAAAGTTGGTAAACCATCTCTCTCAATGGTATTTCTTTTTCGAATAATGATACTTTGACATCAGGCTTTCTTCCAAACCAAGTTGTAACTTCTTGGTTTTTTCGCCAATTTGCCATTTCCACCAAATCAGCTTTAGGTGAATCATTCAACATACAATAGAGAAGAACCATATTAAGGAAATAGAGCCTTGTTTCTTCCACACCAATCGCGGAAAATGGATCCAGATCTAATAATCGGATCTCCAAATACTCGACTCCTCGGTCCATGAGAGCATCCACAACCCGTTCCTCCCCTTTGGGAACTTGTTTTGGTCTGACGAGTGAATAATATTCATTTTCTAATTGAAGGACAAAGTCATTCAATTGGTTCGTTGGTTTTGTATTATATTTTTTATACGGTGCATAGGTTTTGGAAACCACATGGCACATATCTGTCGCATATTCTTTTAGTGAATTGACAGAAATTGGATGTTTCCCTTGTACCTTACTGGTATAACCTATACTCGATAACCGAAGCGTTGTGGCATCGGGAGCATTTAAGGTTTTTGAATCAATCCGTTTCAAATTTTTTGGAAGTTTACCTATTTCAACAAAAGTATCATCTATTAAACTGGAACTACCAAATAAATACAAAAGAGCAGGAGAGATCCGATAAAAATTTCGAATCGTATCAAAGTAGATTTGGGATTTTGTTTCTTTGGAGAGTGGTTTTTGGAATCGTTTCTCTGAAACAACGGACAACATACAAGTATCAAAAGAAATGTTATAATGCACCCCTGAGATGGTTTGCATTTTTTTTCCATACCGATGCCCTAGCCCATTTCGATAGATTGTTTTTTTGCGACCTTCAATCGAAGTTCCATACTGACCAACTTCAATTTTGTTCTCCTTTGGCAATACAGGAGGCATGCTAAAAGGCCACAAAAATTCTTGATGCAATTTTTTAGCCGTAAAGGCATGTAATTCAGTTAATTCAAAAAGTGCATCAGGAATCGTCTTATGAATATTTGTTGCATATTCAATTTGAGCTTCAGCGAAATCTGTTTTAATGAGCGGGTGAGTTAAACTTGATCCTAAAAATTTTGGATGTGGTGTTTGGGATAAAAATGCTTTTTCATCCACGCGAACACTTTCACGCTCTAATCCATGTTTGGACTTTAAGAGACAATCTCTGTATTCTTTACTAAAGAGAGAAAGGGTGGAATTTTTTTGTTTGGATTTTAATAATTTTGATTTCATGGACTAAAAACCTAGTGGAACACCTTCCCCTTTCGGGTCTGAGACTCCTACCAGTTTGTCTCCTTCTTTTGACACAACGAATACCTTCGCACGATGCCTACCATATTGGACTTGGTAAAATGGTAGTTCTGTTTCCGGAAAATAACCTTTTAGCTCTGGATCTAAAAATAAAATGTCTGGTTGGTACTGATGGTGGATTCGCGGAAAAGAAACACTTTCATACAAGTTTCGTTTTTGCAATAAATAGTGGTATAAAGTGTTGAAGATAGATGTGGGAATTTGTGATCCACCGGGCGCACCAATTACCAATTTCGTATTTCCATTCGATTCCAGTAAAATCGTAGGACTCATACTCGAAAGCGGCGTTTTCCCTGGAGCGATTGCATTGGCTTTGGAACCGACTAAGCCATATAAATTGGGGACTCCTGGTGCAATTGAAAAATCATCCATTGTGTTGTTGAGAACAAGTCCAGTTCCCGGAACCATTTGTACGGCTCCAAAAATTCCATTGATCGATTGAGTGGAAGATACAGCATTTCCTTCTTTATCCATTACGGAAATATGCGTTGTGTTGTATGAATCCTTAGGTTCTCCTCCCTTCGGAATTGTTTTCCAATTACCAGACACTACCTTCTTCTCGATTTCATTTACTTCTTCTTGGATGTAATGTGAGTCAGTAAGTTTAGCAACTGGAACGTCAGTATACTTTGGATCGCCACCTAAGTTCGCACGATCCCTGTATGCCACCCGCATGGCTTCTGTGATTTGGATAGTTTCACCCACGAGTCCTTTTGGAAATGTTTTTCGTTTTGCCATCTCCGCGTACATCTGCATCATCGTAACCATATGAACACCCGAACTAGGTGGTGGCATTGTCATCAATTGGTATCCCCAAACAGACGTTATGAGAGGATCAACCTGCTTAACCTGATATTCTTTCCAATCTTCTTCACTTAAAAATTGATCATATTCTTTATAGTATTCCGTAACTCGATTAACTGTTTCACCATCAACCCATTCTTTTTCTTCGTTTTCAAGAATTCGATTTAATGTTTGAAATAATTCCTCTTGAACAAGTAATTCTCCTTCGCGAATGGGACGGTTGTCAATGCCAAAGACCTTCTGCATAGATGGATTCATCTGTGGCCAAACTTTTGCGACTGCATTGCCAAGATCTGCATAAACAGCAAAACCATTTTTCGCATAACGTATAGCAGGTGCCAATACATCAGAAATTGCGAGTTTTCCATGTTGTTTTTGGATTTTAAGAATCCCTTGTACATTTCCTGGCACACCAGCACTATAAGCACCTCTCAAAATCTTATCAGTGTCTGGACTTCCATCGGGTTTTAAATAATAAGCGGCCGTTCCCTTTTTTGGCGATCTCTCCCGAAAGTCATAGGCCCATTTTCCTTTTTTGGGAAGGTATACAATGGCAAATCCACCTCCAAAAAGTCCAGTGGATTGAGGCCTTAAGACCGAAATGGCAAAACTGGCCGCAGTGAATACATCGACTACATTACCACCTTGTTTCCATACCTCCACTCCTGCTTGAGAAGCAAGTGGATGGTCGGTTGCTATCATAAATTCTCTACCTACAAGTTCGTATCGAACTCGTTTTTCTTCGGAAGCTTGGATTTGTGGAAAGGGTTTCTCTTGTTCCTTTGTGACTTCAATCGGTTCTAATAATCTCTGGATCGTTTCACAACTGCCAAAAGAGAAAAGGAAAACAAGTGATAAAAGAGAAAAGGAAAACGTCCTCTGTTTTAACCTCAATCAAATATCCCCATTTGCATCTTTGCTTCTTCACTTGCCATTTGTCTTGGATCCCATTTGGGATTCCAGACAACATGAACTATCACTTCCGAAATTCCATCGACCCGTAAGGCATGATTTTCAATATCCTGTTTCATTTGAGGACCGGCAGGACAAGCAAGTGAAGTGTAGGTCATCGTCACTTCTGCTTTCTCTCCTTCTACTTTGATGTCGTAAATCAAACCTAGTTCGATAAGAGAAATCCCAATCTCAGGATCCTCTACGGAACGAACACTATGAAAAACTTCCCATTCTTTCTCTGTTTCAGGTTCTCGGATCATTTGTTTACCTCTAAAATTTTCAGTAAAGTTTGCCAGGGCAAAAGTGCACAACGATGACGACTTGGATGGGTTCTCACTGTTTCAAAAAAAGATCTCTCTTCCAAATCATCTAACAAGGAAGTTTCCTCTCCCTCTAGGATTTTTTTTCGCTCTTGTAAATACGAGGAAAGTTCCCCTTGTTGGAATTTGTTCTGGTGTTTGAATAAAAACCCCAAAGCTGCCGAACAAATGGAACAAGATTCTCCCCCAACCGCAACGATTTGGACTTTTCCCTCTACGTTTGGCTTACAATATAATTTCACTTCATCCCCACAAAGAGGATTCAAACCCTCCACCACCAAGAGTGGTTCACTTGGAAGTAACCAATTGGCATAAGATTTCCATTTTTGGAAATCTTGATAGGATTTATTTTCTAACGACACGACCAAAGATAGATTTTACTTTTTCAATGGAGTGAAGTAAGACATCCACGTCTTCTTTTGTATTGTAAAAGTAAAACGATGCACGACAGGTTCCTGGAATTTGGAAGTGTTTCATGAGTGGTTGGCAACAATGGTGACCTACCCGAATGGCAACACCTTCTTCATCCAAAATGGATCCAACATCATGAGGATGAATCCCATCCAGAGTAAATGAAATGACTCCACCTCGTTTGTCTAAATCTTCCGTTCCATAAATGGAAAGTCCGCCAATTCGTACCATTTTTTCCAATGCATACTCGGTTAACATCCGTTCGTGGTCTTTGATTGCCTGCATCCCTACATTTTGTAAGTAGTCCAGTGCATGGGAAAACCCAATCACACCAGCAATGTTCGGTGTTCCCGCTTCTAATTTGGCAGGAAGTGCTGCATAAGTGGAACTTTCTAAATCCACTGTCTCAATCATATCTCCACCACCAAGCCATGGTGGCATTGCTTCTAAGATCTCTTCCTTCCCAAAGAGCACTCCAACACCAGTAGGCCCGAGCATCTTGTGCGCGGAAAATGCATAAAAATCGACATCTAAATCCACTAAGTGAATTGGCATATGGCAAGCTGCCTGTGCTCCGTCGACTAGTACCTTTGCACCTACTTGCCTTGCTCGATCAATGATCTTGGTTAGATCATGAACTGTTCCCGTTACATTCGACATTTGACTAATCGCAACAATTTTTGTGCGCTTTGTAATAATCTCATTTAACTTGGATAAGTCGTACGTTGTATCTTCTAAAATAGGAATAAATTTTAAGAAAGCCTTTTTTTCCTGTGCCAACATCTGCCAAGGAACTAAATTCGAATGGTGTTCTTGTACCGATAAAACAATTTCATCACCTTCACACACATTCACTCTACCATAGGTTTGTGCCACTAGGTTGATCGCATCGGTTGTTCCCCGTGTGAAAATAATTGCTTTGGCACATTGCGCCTGAAAAAAATGAGATGTTTTAATCCGAGTGCGTTCAAAGAGCTCTGTTGCATGTTGCGAAAGATAATAAACTCCCCTATGGATGTTCGCATTCTCTTTCGCATAATAATCATTTGTTGCTTGTATCACACTCAATGGTTTTTGAGACGTGGCTCCATTGTCTAGATAAACCAATGGTTTCCCATTCGGCATAGTTTCGGAAAGGATCGGAAAGTCTAATCTTAGCTTGTATGGATCTAAACTCATACGGACTCCAAATCCACTTCCAAATCGTCTCCGTTTACCTTGGTGGGGAAAACCGTCAAAGGTTCCGTCGCAGGAAGAGCAAGCACACTTCCATTTCGAATATCAAATTGAGCAAAATGGCGTGGGCATGTAATCACACAACCTTCTAACTTTCCACAAGAGATTTCTTCACCATCATGAGTGCAGGAATCCTCAAATGCATAATACTCGTTTTCCACTTTTGTGACTGCCACCGAGAAATGACGAGTTTTGATGACTTTCAATTTTCCTTCTTCAATTTCCCGAATGGATACTAGTTTTTTAAATGCCATCATTTCCCTCCTACAAGGATTTCTCGGATCGAAGTTTCCAATCGTTCTTTTATTTCATCATGAAAACCAATGGAATGGACCGTTTCCCCATAAAACGCAGTGACAAGAAGTGACTTGGATTCTTCCGGACTCAAACCCCGTGACAATAAATAAAAAAACTGTTCTTCATCGATGTCACCGACAGTCGCACCGTGAGTACACGATACATCTTCTGCTAACACTTCTAATTTGGGGTTAGCTTCCGCTCTTGCTTTTTTGTTTAATGAAAGATTAAATGATTCTTGATGGGCAACCACCTTTTTTAAATTAGGTGGAATGATCAAATTTCCTGTGAATACATGGTGTGATTTGTCCGTTACGATTGCTTTGTAACTAATTTTACTCGATGTATGGTCTGCATGGTGATGCATCTCCATATCCAAGTCTTTTAAATTCCGATTGGCCAATGCCGAAACACCATCAACAGTCACTTCCGCTCCTTTTCCTAGAAGGTGGGAATGCAAAAAAAACTTAGAACGAAATCCACCAAAAGGAAAATGATGGAGTTTTACGGAAGCATTTTCTTTTGCAAAAACAACTACGGTGCGAAATTGAATGAGATCCTCATCTAAGTTTTCCTCATCTAACACTTCAACGACGGAATCCTTTTCAAACACAAATACATCGAATACCGTTTGCAAGTGCAGTGACTCTGTCCCATGTTCCGATTTTGACTTTAAATGGATTTGAGATGAGGTGCCTTGTGGAACATAAAAAACACGAAACAAAAAACGAGCCAAGTCCCCATCAAAGGACTCTTCAATTTTTGTGAGTCCATCTTCGCATTGGTAAACATCCACTCGTCCAGATTTCAGGATCGATACGGACGTAAAATAATCCTTCGGTAGATGGGATTTGATGAGACCAAGAATCTCATCTATTTTTTGATTGGAAATGGAATTCTTAGAAGAACTCTCTTCCTTATTTTCTGTGATGGTTAGTTTTGCCTTGGGGTCAAACCCAAGTTCTTCCCAATCAATAGAACCCAATGGAAACTTACGAAAACTTTCTTCTTTTTCCGTTGGAAGTTTTAAATGTTCCAAACGGGAAAACAAAGACTGAGAGAACTCGAGTCGTTTTTTTTCCTCTAGAATGAAATGAGTTTTGGTGAGTGAGGAATTCATTTGACTCCTTCTCTCTCCAAGATCCAATCATAACCAACCTCTTCCAATTTTAAGGAGAGTTCTTTACCACCAGTTTCTAAAATGCGACCATCCGCAAATACATGCACAAAATCAGGAACGATATAATTTAACATCCTTTGGTAATGTGTGATGAGCAAAATGGAACGTTCAGGATCACGATTGGCATTGATTCCTTCGGAAACGATTCGAAGGGCATCAATATCAAGTCCCGAATCGGTTTCATCTAAAATGGACAAAACTGGTTTTAACAAACTCATTTGTAGAATTTCAGCTCTCTTTTTTTCTCCACCAGAAAAACCATCATTCACATAACGACCAATAAATGCTTGAGGAACTTCGAGTAAATCCATCGCCATCTTTAATTCCTGTTTAAACTCTTTCACAGGCACTTCTTTGCCACGATGCGCTTTCAAAATTGATTTTAAAAAATTTCCGATGGTTACGCCGGGAAGCGCTGTTGGGTATTGAAACGATAGAAAGAGACCAAGTCTTGCTCTTTCATCCGTTGTCATTTTTAAAATGGACTGACCACGAAAGAGAATGTCTCCGGAGGTGACGGTGTATTTTGGATGGCCTAAAATAACATTCGAGAGTGTACTTTTTCCAGATCCATTGGGACCCATGATCGCATGTACTTCGCCAGACCCGATGGAAAGATTCACGCCTCGGAGGATTTGTTTGTCTCCCACACTGGCATGTAGAGATTGAATTTCAAGAATTGCGGACAAGGTGATATCCTGTTTTTATATTTTAGAATGATTCTACATTTTAGACGAATCCCTTCTACCAGGAAAAACGACCAGTCAAAAAAAACAAGATTCTATTCCGACCAGCTCACCTGTGCCACCAAGATCTTCCCCGCCATGAGAGAAAAGGTAAAGATCACGTATTGATTTTGATTTCCAATGTCATACAAAGGATACGTCACACCCCACTTTTTGCGAAAGCGCTCTGATTCCTCTTTGTGTTTGAGAAAGTATGGTTTCCAGGCGTAATTGTTTCCAATCTGCCTAGACCGTTCTAAGTACCCACCGTTCATTCGATCCAGGTCATACGTTGGAGTGATTTGGTAACCTTCCGCATCGCAGACAAATACTTTCAAAATTTCTCTTGGGAGAGATCCTAGGATTTGTCCAAAACGATACGGAAAGTCCTCTTCTTTGGCATCCGAAAGTTCATAAAACAAATCTTGCAACTGATCGATGATCTTTTGTTCTCGAATTCCTTTCTCACGAAGTTCGTTTGAGCGAACTTGGGAGAAATTTTCAAGAACCGTCTTCATTTTATCGGAAAACGTATTTCGATTTAAAAAATGCGGGTTCGGCGTCGAAAAATAAAATCCTTGGAGGAGATTGGCACCCATCGAAAGGGCAAGATTCACCTCTTCCTCAGTTTCTATCCCTTCAAACAAGAGTTGGCTTCCCAATTTTTGGGACATTTCAGAGATCGCACCGAGAACCTGCTTGAATGAGTTTTTATTCAAACTCTCCCGCATGATCCGAATGTCCACCTTCATGATGTCTGGATGCAGATAACCAATTCGTTCTAAATTGGAAAAACCAGTGCCTAGGTCATCAATGGCAATTTTGAGTCCGTAATCCCGAAAGATTTGGACGATTTGGATGAGACGTTCAATGGAACCGTCAAATTCATCCTCTGTGATTTCAATCACCACTTGGTTGCGATCGATTCCATACTTTTCGATGAGTTGGATGATATGAAAATTTTCGGCAAACAGATCGGTATGATGCACCCTAGAAAGAAAGTTTGGCATCATATTGAAAAAGAGTTTGGTGCGAAGAGAGCTCTCTTTCAGGGTCTGGATCGCCTTTTCCCGCAAAATCCGATCAATGTTGTATACTGGGACGGGATCCTGATCCCGGTTGTGGAACAAACCACCTAAAGAGTGGTAGGTGTTCTTTTCTGGGTTAAACTGGCGACCAAGTACCTCATAAGCCGAGATCGAGCGATTGATGGCGTTGACGATGGGTTGGAAATGAGGAACAAAGTATGTTTCGTTCCAAAATTGGTTTCCTTCCGTTGATTCCGTTGTGAACATGGTTCCCTTTCTTCCAACTTAGAACTAAGTTCAAAACTGGCAAGAAAAATTCCACATATTTGGAACAAAATGGACTTATTTTTGACTAAATAAATCCATAAGTATGTCATTTTGCCTCAAATACTGTACCCATCTGGGATGGCAGAATGCCTTGGAACCACAATGATTCCGTCCACGATCCGAATGTAGTCATCTTCGAACTCTTGTAAGTTTTGTTCGTTTAACAGGCGAACGTTGGCGCCAATCGCGCAGTCCTTATCCACAATCGCTTTCCGTATCTCACAGTTAGGTCCAATTCCAATTGGGATTTTGCCTGACTTCCGATCAAAGTAACCGTAATGATCGAGACCCATGATGATCGAATCATAAATTTTAGTGCCTGAGGCGATCAGCTGGCGAACACCGATGATGGACCTGTGCACCTCACACTGGTTCAAGATCGTTCCCTCGGAGATCAAAGCTTGGTTTACGATCGCCTGATTGATCTTTGACGGTGGCAGCGCACGTGCCCTGGTATAAATAGGGGTTTTCTCCAAATACAAATTGAATCGAGGGATATGATCCGTTAACATCAAATTTGCTTCGTAAAACGCTTTGATGGTTCCTATGTCCTCCCAATAACCGTCGTAAGTGTATGCTTTTACCTTTCTTTCTTTGATGGCTTTTGGTAGGATTTCTTTTCCAAAGTCTGCCATATTCCTGTCTTCTAACACATCAATCAAGGTAGATGTATTGAAGATATAAATCCCCATATTTGCAAGAAAGGATCCTTGTACTGTGCGACAGGATTCGACTTGGGAAACGTCTTGTGGTTTTTCTATGAATTCTTGAATCATACCACCCACTCCCGCTTTCACAATCCCAAGCCCATAAATTTGGTCTTCGGGAATTGCATTTGTAGCAACCGAGATCTGAGTTTCAGGGTCCATCAAATGGCTCTGCATAAAATCAGCAAGATCCATATTGTATAATTGGTCTCCTGATAGGATGAGTACATATTTTGGTTTTTGTTCTCGGATGTATGGTAAAACTTTTCTTACGGCGTCAGCAGTTCCTTCGAACCAGTTAGCACTGGAAACGGTCTGTTCTGCTGCAATGATCTCAACAAAACTTTTTTGGTGGATGTTGTTTGTAGCATATGTTCTGTTTATGTGGCGATTCAACGAATACGAGTTAAACTGTGTTAAAATGAAGATTTTTTCAAAACCACTGTTGAGCGAGTTAGAAATCGGAATGTCAATGAGACGGTATTTGCCACCAAAACTTACGGCTGGTTTTGATCGTTTTTCCGTAAGAGGGAGAAGCCTAGTACCTTTTCCCCCACCCAGGATGATCGTGAGAACCTCATCTTTCTTTAAAATAAAATCAACACAGTCAATGGAATCTTCTTGAAATCGCATACCTATCCTTATAAACGGATTAGACGAAAAAGCAAGAAAAGGAAAGCGTAGATTCTAATTTTTTAATAGAGCTTCGAGGATTTGTTTTCCGTCCATTTTACCTGTATAAGGATTCATGGCTCTTTCCGGATGCGGCATCATACCTAGAACATTTCCCTTTTCATTGCAAATCCCTGCGATGTCGTGCAAAGATCCATTGGGATTTGTTTCGTAACGAAATACCACTTGTCCGTTTTTTTCTAATCGTTCTAAAGTTTCCGGATCAGCAAAATAAGCACCCTCTCCATGAGCAATGGGTATCGAGAGGTTTCCTTGGATTTTCTTCGCAAAAACATTTTCTTTTACTGGCACTAGTTCTACATCTTTACAAATGTATTTTAGAGTACGATTGTGTAACAATGCTCCCGGTAATAGCCCAGACTCGGTTAAAATTTGGAATCCATTGCATACTCCGAGAACCTTACCGCCCTTATTTGCATATTTCACAACTGATTCCATGGAAGGACTGAACTTTGCCATGGCTCCACAGCGTAAATAGTCTCCAAAAGAAAATCCACCAGGTAAAACCACAAGGTCTGGCATATCATCGAAGGATTCTTTGTACCAAGTATAGTTTACTTTTGCTTGGAAATATTCTTCTAAAACAGATCCCACATCCTTATCACAATTGGAACCAGGAAACGTAACCACTCGGACTTTCATGCACTTTCTACCACAAGTTTGTACGTTTCGATCACTTGGTTCACAAGTACTGACTCACAAATTTCTTTGGCGATGGCCTCCGCTTCTTTTTGTGAAGAAACATTGAGTTTCATCTCAATGTATTTTCCGACACGTAAATCTTTTACAGAGGCTTTCCCTTGGTCTTGCAAGGTGCGGAGAACGGTTTGCCCTTGCGGGTCAAGGACTGATTCTTTGAGGGTGACATTTATTTTTGCGACAAACATAAGCTGATTTTATCTTCCAATTCCAAGTATTTTTTACGTAGTTCCTGAATCAAGGATTCGGGGAGTTGTGGGGGCGGTGGATTTTTGTCCCACGAGGTCGATTCAAGCCAATTTCGGAGGATTTGTTTGTCAAAACTGGCAGGTGTGACTCCTAGAGCGTAGGTCGATGCATCCCAATAACGAGACGAATCTGGGGTCAAAATTTCATCGATGAGGATTGGTTTTCCATTTATGAGACCAAATTCAAATTTAGTATCACAGAGAATGATTCCTTGTTTAGCCATCAAATCATGAGCCTTCCCATAAAGGTGAAGAGAGAGTTTCTTTAGTTCTTGGAACAAGGAAGAACCAACTTCATTTTCCATCGTTTCTTCGCTTACGTTTTCATCATGACCTGAGTCATTTTTCCGTGCAGGAGTGAAGATGGGAGTTGGAAACCGATAGGATTCTTGCAAGTTCTTTGGATACGGAGTCTCTGCAATGGTACCAAACTTGCAGTATTCCTTCCAGGCAGAACCAGTCAAATACCCGCGAACCACACATTCAAAATCGATTCGTTCCGCCTTTTTGACAAGAACAGAGCGCCCAAGAAGACTTGGTTCGTTTTGATATGGTTTGGGGAACTGGCTTACATCATCGGTGATCAGATGATTCGGAATATCGGAAAAATAACGAAACCAACTCGTTGCAATCCTTGTTAGGATTTTCCCTTTGTCTTCGACAGGTTCCGAAAAAACAACATCAAATGCAGAAATCCGATCTGTGGCAACAAGAAGTAACTCTGTTCCCAGATCATAAACGTCTCTCACCTTTCCTTTATAATGCGGAGAGGGAATCATAATTGTATACACACCATTGCCATATCGTCACTCGGAGTGGAAGAACCACAAAATTCTAAGATTTTATTCTGCACTGTAGGAAGAATGTCGTTTCCTGATAAAACGGATTCATGAAATATTTCACACATACCATCTTCGGTGATGTATTCCATCTTGGAATTCATCGCTTCACTTGCCCCATCTGTATACATAAAAAACTTACAACCTCCCTTGAGAGGTAGGGATTGGACTTCGTCGTTCGTCACCATATTGATTCCCATAATCATGGGACTCATCCCTTTGAGTAACTTGGTTTCTCCATCCATATAGATAATGGGCGCAGGATGCCCACCATTGATATAAGATAAATTCAAATCTTGATCGATGATCGCATAACAAAATGTAATAGCATAGTCCTCTGGAAGAACTAACTCCATATTCTTTCTTAAGTGGGACACACGTTCTTTAAGACCCATATTTGCCACTAGATTAAATAACTGCATTTTGAACATGGCTCCAATGAGAGCAGCACTTGGGCCATGACCGGAACAATCCGCGATCACGATATGAAGTTTTTTCTCCTCAATCCAAGTATCAACAAAATCACCACCAATTTGTAAATATGGATGAAAGAGGGTTTGTGCCTTAATTCCATTCCAAATAAAACTTTTTTCAGGAATGAGTTGGTCCTGAACACGACGAGCAGTTTGTAATTCTTTTTCGTATTTACTTTTTTGTTGGTAAAGTTCGTCTTGTAAGTCTTTTAGGCGAATGACGGAGTGTATCTTTGCAACTAACTCGCGCTTATTGAATGGCTTATTGATAAAATCATCTCCCCCATTTTTCATTGCCTCTTGGAACCCAACTTCCCTTTCAATGGAGGTAATAAATAAAATAGGAAGAAGTTTGAATTGATCCATCGTCCTTAGTTCTCTACAAAACGAGAATCCATCCTGTACTGGCATATTCACATCAAGAAGCAAAGTATCTATAGAAGTGTTGAGTAATACTAACCTAGCCTCTTCTGCAGAAAAAGCAGTGTATGTCTTAAAACCTTCCTGCGACAAAAGGTATTTGAGTAACTCCACGTTTTCCGGGACATCATCTACAATGAGAATCGTATGTTGTGTTTCCTTGGAATCCATAAGTGTTTAATTCAATTCAGACCTTAGGACATTACGAATTTCTTGGATTTTTTCATTTCGATTCGAAAGAAGAAACAAAATCAAAAAAAGGAAATGATAGGCCAATACCCCAAGCCACATGGTTTGTTTCATGTCGGAATCCATACCACCTTTCCCCAGTACACTTCCGGGATGGTTACCAGGGTTTTCAATCCAACGAATGGCCCCCCAAGTCAGAACTGCACTCACAGCACAAAGGACTGATAGATAAGCAGATAAAATTGCTTTTTTCTTTCGAGAAGGCACAAGAAAGCGAAAAATAAAATAACTCAAAAGAGAAATACATAAGATAAAAAAAGACTGAAGCCTTGCATCCGTTTTGTCCCAAGGAACACCCCAAGCACTATATGCCCAAATGGGACCGGAGAATAAAACGCCTATGGCAAACACAAATGCCAATTGGTTTGCGGTAAACGCAAGGCGATCCCAGAGTAAGTCCTTTTTCAAAAAATAAATCAGGGAAAAAACGAAAGACAAAATAGGACCGTATAACGCAACCCATGCGACTGGAACATGCAAATAAAAAATTCTATGACTTAGTCCTTGTTCCAAAATGACATTGGGATAGAGAATCGAAACAAACACCGCAAACACAAGCGAAAGGCATACGACGAGATAGAACACCAAGTCGATCGTTGGATGAATTAGTTTGATCTTACGTTCCATTTTTTTCCAGATTTTCAGAAAGGAAAAGAAATTCTAGGAGAAAATAGGAGTTCCCTACTCATTCTTTAAGGTTTCCACCATCACCGAGCCCAAAGTACCATAAAACAAAAGGAAAAAGAAAAGCAGCCCCACCGACGGTAAATAAAACCCAACTTCCATCCAATAGCGATTTTCTGCTTCCAAACCAAACAAAAACAAGGGAATCGAAAATGGGAGTTGCAAAAGCGGAATGATAATCTCCTTCAAACGGCTCTCAAATGCCACCACACCGAGGGATACTCCCAAAAATACCAAACAACCACTGCCCAAATTGGCAAATAACCATTCCCCTAAATAACGATCCAGAGACATATTTTGAAAGAAAACCGCAAGAACAAGTACAAGAAGCGCATTGACGATGATGGTGCTAAACCAGATGGTGAGCGATTTGCTGACATAAAGATAGGTAGGACTCACATAACTCAAACTTGCTTCCCAACCCATGGACTCCCGTTCTTCCCATAAACTTTGGCTAATGATGACAAAGTTCAAAATAAAAATGATCGCCCATTTGAGACCACGAATGCTCCGTTGCGATAAGATCTCATTGACTTCGATGGAAGTATAAAAAATAAACACCACCGAAACACTCAAAGTAAAGAGTGATACAATCCCTCCGAGAGATCGTCCCATTAGAAAAAAATCTTTTTTGAGTAAACTAAGAAACAAGAACACTCCCTTGGCGAATTAAAATTTGCCCTGTCGTTTTTAATTCTGTAGGCACTGAGTGGAGAACAACCAGGATCAGTTTAGATTTTTTTTCTTCACTGAGAAGAGAACTGAGAACCAGTGAAGATTCTGAATCTAATCCCGTATAAGGCTCATCAAATAAAATCACATCAGCAGATGAAAGTAACACTCGCATGATCGCTACCTTTTGTTTCATCCCTCGAGAAAAAAAATGAATGGGATCCCAAATTCTTTTTTCCAATCGAAAGAGTCGCAAAAGTTCTAACCTCCTCTCCATAGAATGGAAACCATCCAGGTGGGCAAAATAATCCAAGTTCTCTTCCAAACTGAGTGAAGAGTAAAATCCAAGTTCATGACCAAGATAGGCAATTTTCTTTTTCCCTTGAGGCCAACTCCACTCGGGCGATGTTAGGGAATCATGATAGATTTTTTTGAGTAAGGTGGACTTTCCTGCTCCGTTCTCTCCGAGAACTGCAAATAAACCTGTCTCAAAAAAAGAAAGATTCACCTCTTTCAATAAGGTTTTTTCGCCGACAGTAATAGTGAGTCCTTTTGTTTCCAAAAGCATTCGGTTCATTCTACACCATGTTCCACCACCTGATTACATTCGCACTTCTGTTTTTGTTTCCCACACTGCTATATGGACAAAAACTGATTGGGAACAAGGAATACCCAGAATTACTCTGGGGAAAGGATGAAGAGTTTGATACCTCTGATTTTCCGAATGGCTCCTTCATTTACCATAGAGAGGACTTTATCCTAACTAGGGGAAAACTCTTTACTGGCGAACCTCCCAAATCCAACGGTAGTTTTGCCTATGGAACAGAAACCATCACCAATTCAGGGAAATGGAATAACGACACGATCGAACTTTTATTCAATGGAAAACTAAATAATCGCTCAGAAGTGATCAAACGATTGGAAGCGGGAGTTCGATTTGATCCTCAATTTTTTCCATTCCGTTACAATCTAGGAAGGCTTTATTCATTGGAGATGAAATATGAAAAAGCCCTGGTGGAATTTGAATATGCCAAAGCGGAATTGCCAGAGTATTATAAAACCTATTTGCATATTGGCATTCTCTCCGAAATCACAAGGCAGACCTATTATGCCATCATGAACTACAAGTTAGCGGTGGAAAAAAATCCCTATGATACAGAAGCATTGATTCGCCTTGCAGATCATTATTTGGCAACTGGTTTAAAAAATAGAGCCCTCCTCTATTTAAACAAAGCACTCAAAATTGAAGAAGAAAGTCCAAACGTCAAACTTGGATTTGCTAGACTTGAAATGGAAAAAGGCAATTACCATATTGCATATAAAATCTTCAATCGTACAAGTTTAACGACTGGAGAAGGAAAATTAAAGCCATACGATAAGAAATTTCATTATTATTTTGCGGAAACCGCTTCAAAAGTCACAGACTATGAAACAGCCGAAGAAGAATATACGAAAATGCTAAGTTTCAAGAATGATCCTTTTTTTGCCACCGTATCCTCGAAAGTGATCGCAAGACGAAGAGACATTGCCAAAAAATTTGCCGAAGCTAAACGAACTCAATTGGATGATTCAGAAGAAGAAGTCACTCCTCCGAGTGAATGAAACCTTGCGTTTAACAATTCCAATAGAAGTTTCGATTTAGGATGTTTTAAAATTTCAGAAGTAATACCAGATTCTGAAATTTGTCCTTCTTCTAACACAGAAAGACGATCACACATATAGGATAAAAAACCCAAATCATGGGATACGATGAGCATGCCTAATTTTTGATTACGATTGATTTCTTTTAACTCTTCTGCAATTTTTTTTTGAACAAGGACATCAAGTGCTGTTACTGGCTCATCGAGTAAAAGATATTCAGGATTTGCTAAAAGTGCTCGCAGGATGGCAAATCTTTGCAATTGACCACCACTTAAGTCTTGTTTGTTTTTTTTAAGGAGAGAAACGGGTAAACCAAACTTCTCACAATAGAATTCGATCAATTCCCTCGTTTGTTGTTTTTCTTTTTGATTCAAAAAAAATTTCTTTTGGATCCGCATTGGCTCAAGAAGCAAATCACCAATGGTTCCATAAGAAGAAAAAGAACCAAACGGATCTTGAAAAACAGGTTGGAGTTTCGAATGGAATCCTTTTCCCAAGGATTGTCCTTTCCATTCTAAATGTCCTGTCCACTCGTAACCATCTTCTTTTCGTAACAATCCGAGTGCCAAACGAAAGAGAGTGGATTTACCAGAACCTGACTTTCCGATGAGGCCAGTGATTTCTTGTGGATTTGCTTCCATAGAAAGATCGGTAAGCAAGGTTCGGCTCCCAATGGATACAGAAAGATTTTTGATTTTAAACATATCTTCCTTTCGATAAAATCATTGCATTCTTCCTTTTCCAAACAACTCTAATGATACAAGGAAGGAGTAAACCGATTTGGAAACAGTTAAAATCACAGAAGTGGGACCAAGAGATGGATTACAAAATGAGAAGACCATTCTTACCACTCATGATAAATTCGAATTCGTAAAACGTCTAGTAGAATCTGGTGCCAAACACATTGAACTTACTTCTTTTGTTCGCAAGGACCGCATACCACAGATGGGAGATGCGATGGAACTCTCGGCACTTGTCCTACCGAAGTTTGGAAAAGACGTACATTTTTCTTGCCTCACTCCCAATCCAAAAGGATATGAAGCCGCCAAACAAGCAGGTTTCAAAGAAGTAGCAGTCTTTACGGCTACTTCCGAGTCATTCACTAAAAAAAACATCAACATGACCGTGAAAGAGAGTTTTGATTCTTTCCAACCCATCTTTGACCAAGCAAAACAAGATGGCATCAAAGTGAGAGGATACATTTCAACAGTCGTCGCTTGTCCGTATGAAGGGAAAATTGCTCCCGAAAAAACCCTAGAAGTTGCAGAACGATTGTTAGATGCAGGTGCATATGAAATTTCTCTAGGAGAAACAATTGGTGTTGCTGTTCCCAGCGAAGTGGAAGCACTTCTGGAAGTTGTTCTAAAAAAAATCCCAATCTCCTATCTCAATTGTCACTTCCATGATACGTATGGGATGGCCATTGCAAACACCAAACAAGCTCTGAATATGGGAATACGCAGTTTTGATAGCTCAGCAGGTGGTCTTGGTGGTTGTCCCTACGCCAAAGGAGCGGCAGGCAATGTGGCAACGGAAGATTTGGTTTATTTTTTAACAAAGGAAGGTTTCGATACAGGAATCCAATTGGATGCCCTTGTCAGAGTCAGCCAGTTTATGGAATCAAAACTGGAGAGAACTCTTAACTCAAGAACCTATATCGCCAAAAAGAATGTCAGTTGATGTTAACCTACTTAAGGAAAAACTCGAAAACCTAATTGTTCGATACCAAAACATAGCCTATTTAGAAACCGATCCCATTTGTTTCCCAAAAGCATACAAGAACCCGAAAGACATCGAACTTGTTTCCCTGCTATCTTGTCTTTTTGCTTACGGGAATGTAAAAAACATTCAAAATTTCTTAAGACCCATCTTACAAAAAATGGGACCCTCTCCCTATCAATTTTTAAAAGAGGAAACCCAAACCTTTCGACCGTTTCTGGAAGGACTTTCAGGTTACCGTTTCCAAACCAGGGAGGATCTTTATGCATTCTTTCTTACCTTACAAAGAATCCTCCAAAAACACCGCAATGAAACACCTCTTTTCGAATCATACTTCCTCGGAGGATCGGGAAGGTTTCAGAAAAATGAATCCATTCAAAACTTTCAAAAATTTTTGGAAACAGAAATCTCTGTGACTCTTGGAAACAAACCTCTCAGCTATGGATTACAATTTTTAATTGGAAAATGGAGTTCTAAATCTCCCAAAAAACGAATTTCTTTATTCCTTCGTTGGATGGTGAGAGAATCATATCCAGATTTTGGTTTATACAAAAAAATCAAAGCAAATGAAATCCCCTATCCCATGGATGTGCACATTCAAAAACTCAGTAAAGTATTGGGGATACAAAAACAAAGGAATATACAGCTCAATGATGCTTATTCACTTACTGAATTTTTTAAAAAGATAAACCCCGAAGATCCATTGTTATACGATTTTTACCTGACCCGTGTTGGAATTATCAACAAGTGTAAAGGATCTTATGTGAGCGATATATGTAAGGATTGCGAGTTAAGAGGAGTTTGTTTGGTAGTGCCACGGGGAATTGAACCCCGGTTGCAAGGATGAAAACCTTGTGTCCTAACCACTAGACGATGGCACCTTGTTTGTATTTCGAAAGGATCAAAAGATCCTTGTTTTGAGTCGTCGGGGATTCGAACCCCGGACCCATTCCTTAAAAGGGAATTGCTCTACCAGCTGAGCTAACGACTCGTTCTGTAGCCAAGAATATCGAACCACCTTTCTCGGTCAACAACTACTTAAAAAAAAGATTGAGAACTCCTTATTTTTTTTAATCCATAATGATCGTGTGATCACGATCTGGTCCTGTCGAAACAATCCCTATTTTTGTTTTCACTAAGTCTTGTAACGACTTAATATACGCTTGGCAAAGTGGAGGAAGTTTTGCAAAAGAATTGATACCAGCGATATCATCTTTCCATCCTTTAAATTCAGCAAACAGCGGTTTGACGTCTTCTAATCCTTGTGAAGGAAAAAAATCCAATTTTTTTCCTTTGTATTCATAACCGACTACAACAGGAATCGAATCGTAATGACTAAGTACATCAATCTTTGTTAAAACTAACGAGTTAATTCCATTTACCGTAACAGCATGTTTGATCATTTGTACATCAAACCAACCACAACGTCTTGGTCTACCTGTAGTGGATCCGTATTCACCACCTAACTTACGCAACACCTCACCAGGTTCACCTAAAATTTCAGAAGGAAAAGGACCCTCACCGACTCTCGTTGCGTATGCTTTCGTAATTCCAATTACATCTTTTAGATAGCGGAAACTAACCCCTGAACCAGCAAGCGCACCACCAGTGGTTGGATTGGAACTCGTTACATAAGGGTAGGTCCCAAAGTCGATATCAAGACCTGTTCCTTGTGCTCCTTCCAGTAAAACTCGTTTGCCCTTTTCCAATTCGGAATTGAGGTAATACACTGTGTTAACGATGTTTTTCCCCATTTTATCAGCAAAATCCAATAAAAAGTCGTACATTTCGTTTGGATTCACTGGTTCTAAATCATAATATTTCACTAACTCTTGGTTTTTCACTTCCAAAATATGATTCAACTTGCGTTTTAAATTTTCTTTATCAAGAAGATCCCCTGCACGGACACCATTGCGTAGCATTTTGTCCGCATAACACATACCAATGCCTTTTTTTGTGGTTCCGATTTTTCGTTCCGGCGAAGATCCAGCTTCTCTCGCTTCATCAATCAAGCGGTGATAAGGCAGAAGAATATGGCAAGAATCACTGATGAGAACCTTGTCTTTCACTTTGAAACCATGGGCTTCTAAGTCAGTACATTCTTTTAAGAAATATTCGGGATCGAGAACTACACCGTTTCCAATAACACAAGTTGTATTGTCATAAATGATTCCCGACGGAACTAAATGGAAAATATACTTCTTTCCACCAACGACAACTGTGTGCCCAGCATTGGCTCCACCTTGGTAACGAACAATGATGTCTGTATCTTTTGAAAGGTAATCAATTACTTTTGCTTTTCCTTCATCACCCCATTGGGCTCCAACGACTAAATTTGCAGGCATAAATCCCTCATTTTTCCTTATTTAACATTGCTTCCAAAGAATCCAAATGAAGAGCAAAACCACATGCATCCTTTTGAATTCCTGTAAAACTTGCATACAATTCATTATAAACACCACCAGCAAAAACTGGCTCTGGATCTTGTTCCACATAGCCTTGAAACATAAAACCAGTATAATACGAAAGATCACGAACGAGAGACGGATCCCAAATGCAAGAGATTCCGTTCATTTGTTGATTCCATACTTTAAAAAACGAAGAAATGGTTTCTAGATCGTTTTTCAAAAGCCCAAACTCCTCTTTTGTTAAAATCGATTCTAAGTTTTTTTGAAACACGGACATCTCATTCGCTAGAATTGGTTTCAATAAAATTTGAATGATTTGCATATGCGATTCTTTTGTATTTTCTCTTGCCGCAAGTGACATCAGTTCGGGTATATTCTTCGTATATAAAAATTGTCGTAAAACCTTTGTTTGTTCATCATTCCAACCGAGAATCCCAAGCAAAGAACGAAAAAATGATGAGTGTCCAAATACAATGGTAAATGATTTATTTGGGAGAGTAAGATCCCAAAGTTTCCTTAGAATTTGGATTTGAGAAATCAGTTGATTGGTATCACTTTTACCTAAACTTTCGATTCCAATCTGTAAAATCTCACGACGAGACGCATTTCGTTTTTTGTGGTCGCGAATCTTTTTAGCAAAGTAATATACCTTTTGGTTTTCTTCCCAGTGGGATCTTGCTGCCATGCCTTTTACAACTTGTAAGGTTAAATCCACTCCAGGAGAAAGTTCATTCCCATCCCAATCCTTTGTGACCAGTAAACTTTCTACGCCTTCTTGTAATTGGGATCGAAACGAATTAGAATAATCAAAACTAGGTAAGGTGATTTCAGAATACCCTTCTCTTTCAAAGAGGTCTGAAAATGACTGTAGTAAATTTCGCCGGTTTTTACTTTCTTCCGGCCCTAAAAAATGAAATCCATCGGGGATCCATTTCTGTTCCGAGGAAATTGTTTTGTTTTTTTGATTCATACCGGGATCTCGATCACCCAAGAAGTCAGTTTAGAGAAATCCAGGATTTACGCAATCAAATGTAAAAATCGAATAGACAAATCGAAACTTTTCAGTACGCTGATGTCGGTTTAGAGGGATACATGACAGAAAAAGAAGCCACTTTAGGACGTTGGCACAAAGAATTTTTTGAGAACATTCACTTATTTGTAAAATCTGGCCTATCCGAGGCAGATGCAAAATCCATCTTAGAAGAATTTTTAGTATTATCGCAAGCCACTCCCAAACCCAAAGTGATGGAAATCTTTCAGGAACCAGAACGTTTGGAAGAGATCGGAGTTTACACAGACATACGTCCCGAACCGCGTGATTTTATGCTGAAATTCCTAGATCCCATCATGAAAAAATTTAAGGTCGAAGGAACAGAGAATCTAAAACTTTTGGATGGCATCATCGGCAAATACCCTGTTACCCTCATCTCAAACCACCTAAGCCATTTGGACGCCCCCGCCATCTTTACTCTTTTGTACAACTCTGGTCCAGAAGGAAGAAAAATTGCAGAGTCCCTTGTTTTCATTGCTGGTCGACTCGCCTTCGAACCTGATTTCACTCGCCTTGGTCTTTATATGTTTGGAACCCTGCTTGTTTGCTCCAAAAAGGACATGGCAGACAATCCATCCCTTTCCGATGTGATGACCAAAATCAATATGCGTGCGTTTCGTAATTCGCAAAAATTACAGGCAGACGGAAAAGTGATTTCGATTTTTCCAGAGGGAACTCGCTCTCGGGATGGAAGACTTATGCCATTTGTGGACACAGTGTACCATTATGTGGCAAACAAAGTGATCCTACCCATTTCACTTGAGGGGACAGAAAAGATCCTACCGATCGAAGGACTTCTTTTCAACCAAGCAGTTGGAAAACTTGTGATCGGAAAACCAGTACTAGTTGGAGAACTCACAAGACGGGAAATGGAATCCTTCCCTTCCCACATCGAACAAATTTCATTTCCTGGCACTGGTGACAAAAAACAATTCATCATTGATAACCTTGCCCTCCTTGTCGGAAGTAACCTCAATAAACATAAACACGGAACCTACAGAAACCTTTACCGGGGAGATGTTCGAGAGACAAACCAACTCATTTCCCTTCCTAAAAAACCAGACGAACATGTGGTCATCATAGGTTCTTCTAATATGTCAGTTGCATTTGCTTGTATTCTAGCAAACAAAAATGTAAAGGTAACGATCTACCACCCTGATACAGAGATGGTAACTCGAAGTAACGAAGAAAGACGAGATATCATCCATTATCCGATCTACAAACTCCCACCAAACATCGAGTTTTCGGACAAACCAGAAGTTTTAGAATCTGCGACTCTTTTTGTACAAGGGACGAATCCTTGGGAATTCGATGCTGTTTACTCAAAAATCAGAACTTACTTACAGAAAAATAAATCTCCCATGGTGAATGTGATTAAAGGATTTACTGGTTCCAAAAAGGGACTGATCCTCGAAGATTTACACGAACTTCTTCTTATAGAGAGAGATCGTTTAGCAGTTGTTTCCGGGGCATGTTACCCAGATCAAATTATGGAACGAAAAATATCTGGTTTTGAGATTTCTGCTTTTGAGGACTCTCTCATACCAAAACTGAAAGAACTGCTAACCAACAATTATGTATTCACAAGACCTGCGATTAATTCTCGAGATACAAAGGGTGTTCAATTAGGTGGAGCCCTTAAAACCATTTATGCATTGGCGATGGGGCTCGTAGAAGGATACTTTAAACGCGAATTAGGTGGAAATGTGGACAATACACTTTTCCACTTAAGCAATCGTTTTTTCAATGAAATGGTTTCCATTGGTGTTTTACTAGGCGGTGACCCCACTACGTTTAATGGACTTTCAGGTATGACGGATTTTATGTTAGCATGTTTTGGCTCTGACACAAGAGACCGTAAGTATGGATATGACCTCGCTTATGGAACTCGGCCTGAAAAAATCACGAATGGTTTTTATGGTTTGAAGGTGTTGCCAAACCTCATCCATCTAGATGAGAAACGACATCCAATCGTTACGGCAGCCTATAAAACTGTCATTCAAAATGAAGACTTTGACATAGTAGCTGAGGAATTACAAAAACAACTGGCTAGAATTTAGGTAGAATGACGGTAAAAACAGTTTTCCCAGGTTCGGAACTAAACCGAATTTGGCCTTTGTGCCTTTCTTCCACTGATTGTTTTACGATCCCAAGACCAAGTCCAGTTCCTTCTCCTTTTTCTTTTGTAGAATAAAAGGGTTCGAATATCCTTTTTTGGATCCCAATAGGGATACCCGGGCCATTGTCTTGAATGGACACTTCAGCATTTGATTCTGTTTCTTCCACGTGGATCAGCAGTTTGCCTTTAAACTGCATGGCTTGTAACGCATTGTAAATCAAATTCGTCCAAATCTGAATCAGTTCATCGGGATAACCCATAATGAATGGATTTGCATTGTACAAACGAATACACTCAATCCCGGATCTCATTTTGTTTTGGTAGAGCGTGAGAACCGTTTCAATGGTATCGATAAGATTGATTGATACTTTCGCAGAACCACGGTCCATCCTTCCATAGTTTTTTAAACTATAAACAATCTTTGAAGTTCTCTCAACAGCCAAACGAATCGATTCAATGTTTCGAAGCGCACTGAGTTCGTTTAAGATGATACTTAAAATTGGCAAATTTTTTAATTTTTCTATGTATTGAGTATTCTCAAAAATAAAATCGGAAACTCCCAAATCAACGATTCGATCTGCTAAATCATACGCTGATTCTACATTTGAGGAATCAAAAAGTGCTTCTAGTTTCTTTTTAATCGAACGAGTTTCTGAAAAACTATATGTTTTCGGTTTTACTCGGAATAACTCCGAGATCCACTGGATGATGTCTTGTGCTTCTTCCTCGGAATACTTTTCCATACAAGTTCTAATTTCTAGGAGTCTTTCTCCGAAATCACTCATTCGATTTTGTAACTGCTCACTAAAAGCAGATATAGCCGCCAAAGGATTGTTAATTTCGTGTGCTACACTCGCAACTAACTGTCCTAAGGTAGCCATTTTTTCAGAAAGAATCAATTGGTCTTGAGTTTTCTGTAGATCTTCTAGAATACGGTTGAGTTCTTTTGTTCTTTCTTTGACTGCAAATTCAAGAGCTTCTTTGTTTTGTTTGGATTCAGTGATATCGATGAGAATCGCAAGTAAGGTAATCCGTCCATCATGTTTGAGTAAGGTATTTCCTGAAACCACATGTCGAATCTCTCCTGACTTCATCCTAACACTGGCTTCCAAACCCGTACTCCACCCTTTTTTTTGAACCTCAGCCATAAGCCTTGCTCGGTCTAATTTTGTGATCCAAATATTCAGTTCATGAGAAGTTTTTCCGATGATTTCTTCACGATCGTAACCGATTAAACGGCAATATGCTTCGTTCACATCATCATACCTTCCTGTTTCGGCGTTCGATAAACTCACGGCTGCTGGATTGAGTCGAAACACATTTTCGAATAATTCCTTACTGATTTTTAAGTCTTTTTGAAGTTGAATGGCAAGGTTTTCTTTTTCTTTGAATGCAGTAATGTTTTGTCCTGCGCTCAGAAGGTATTTTCCATTTTCGACAATTTTCCCACTGAATAAAATAGTGACAGTTTGTCCCGTTTTAGTAACGAGAGGTACTTCAAAATTTAACAGGTACCCATCTGATTTTAATTTAGATAAAATCATCTCGCGATCAGAAAGATTCGAATAAATTCCTAAATCGATTGTTGTTTTACCAATCACCTCCTCCCGTTTGCGACCAAGCCAATTGCAATACACTTCATTGGCTTCCACGTAAAGTCCTGACTGTATATCAGTAATCGCCATTCCAATCGGACTTTCGGAGAAACTGGTATGCCAAATACGATCAGAGATGGGAAGGGAGGAATCCATAGTTTTCGGAGGTTAGAATGTAATCGTTTTGGAGAACTTGGCAATAAAAAAACCTACTTAAGAATATTCTTAAGTAGGTTTTTCACATTAGATGCCAGGTTAACGGATCTTAGTTATTTTGCAGTAGCTGCTTTCTCTTTCTTTGCTTTTTTAGGTTTTTCTTCTTTTTTAGCAGGTTTTTTCTCTTCGCGTTTTGCTTTTGCTTCCGCTTTGAGTTCGTCTTGAGTTTTTCTATCCACAAGCTCTAAAATTCCCATCGCTGTGTTATCAGAAGGACGGTTGACAAGACGAATGATTCTTGTATAGCCACCGACTCTCTCCGCATAACGATTCGCTAAGTCTTTCAAAAGTTTGTTCACGATCTCTTGGTCACCAAGATGGCTGTATAGGTATCGTGTATTGTGAAGGATCGCTGCATTTTTCTTTTGTTCATCTAGATTTGCTAGATTTGCATCTAGATTTTTTTTCGCTCTAGTAATGATTCGTTCTGCATAGGAACGAGCCACTTTCAACTTCGCAACAGAAGATTCGATTCTTTCGTGGCGAAGGAGAGAGATAACCATATTTTGAATCATAGCTTTTCTATGATCTGCGGATCTGTTGAGTTGTTTAACTTTATTACGTTTGTTCATCTTAAAAATCTCTCATACCGAAAGAAAGTCCCATAGAGGAAAGTTTTGCTTTCAATTCTTGTAAACTTTGTTCGCTGAAATGTTTTGATTTAGTCATTTCGTCTTCTGATCTCTTAACGAGTTCACCAATGAAGTCAATTTCCAAACTACGAAGAACGTTCGTGGAACGAACAGAAAGTTCTAATTCTTCAACGTGTTTTGATAAAGCAGCTTTTAATTTTTCATCAGCTTCATCTAGTTCTTCTTCTTCCTCTTCAATCTCTTCTTCGAAATTGATGAAAACGGTTAGGTGATCTTTTAATATCTTTGCTGCTTGAGCAACTGCATCTTCAGGAGATACTGAACCATCGGTCCAAACTTCCATCGTGAGTTTTTCATAATCAGAACGTTGTGCAACACGAGTTTCTGATACTTCAAACAACACCTTTTGGATTGGCGAAAAAATTGAATCAATTGGGATCGTTCCGAGTACTTCAATGTCTTTCTTCTTGTCTTCCGCAGGAACGTAACCACGTCCTCTTTGGATTTCCAGATCCATAATCAAATTGGCATCTTCATTGAGAGTTGCAATATGAAGGTCTGGATTCATGATTTCGATGGAAGAATCAACAGCAAGGTCAGCCGCACGGAAGTAACCAGCACCCTTTAATTCAAGGTGAATCACTTTACTCGCTTCTTTGTCTTCAGGCTCGTATTTGATTCTTACTTGTTTTAAGTTCAGAATGATACGAGTGACATCTTCTGCAACACCTTCAATATAAGAGAATTCATGAGAAACTCCCTCAATTCGAATCGCAGAAATTGCCGCTCCTTCAATAGAAGACATGAGCGTACGACGAAGGGAGTTACCGATCGTTGTACCAATTCCTCTTTCGAAAGGTTCTGCAACGAACTTACCGTAGTTTGGTGTATTCACATCGGTAGTGAATTCGATTTTTTTGGGTCTTTTGAAACCTTTTAATAAATTCTTTGGAGACAATGTCGTATCCTTCTTCTCTAAATTCTTACTTCGAGTACAACTCTACGATTACCTGTTCTTTTACAGGGATATCAATATGTTCTCTTGTTGGAAGTGAAGTCACTTCGCCAGAAAACTTGGAATAATCCACACTCACCCAAGAAGCAGTTCGATTGATTGCTTGTGCAAGTTTGATATTCTCTTCGATGAAAGGCGATTTTTGAAATTTTTCACGGATCTCAATTTTATCACCAACATTCACTCGGTAAGAACAAATATCCACACGGTGACCATTCACAAGAATATGTCTGTGTGCGACAAAGTTACGAGCTTGTCTTCTGGTAACAGCAAAACCCATACGATATAGAACGTTATCCAATCTTCTTTCGAGGAATTGTAGAAGGTTCTCACCAGGAATTCCTGGAGTGTGAGCCGCTTCTTCAAAGTATCTACGGAACTGTTTTTCTAACACACCATATGCGCGTTTTACTTTTTGTTTTTCACGAAGCTGCGCCCCGTATTCCGTAATTTTCCCTTTTTTCTTAGGAGGAAGACCTGGTGGATACTTTCTCTTTTCAAGGGAAGATTTTTCTTTATGTAATGTATGACTATTTTTGAGAAAGAGGTTAAGCCCCTCTCTTCTCATCAATTTAACAACTGGACCTCGGTAACGTGCCATATCTAATTCCTACACCCTTCTTCTTTTGCGTGGTCGGCACCCATTGTGCGGGAGCGGAGTTACGTCTTTAATGAGTTTGATTGATAGACCTTTTGTGGTCAAAGAACGAATGGCAGATTCACGTCCAATACCAGGACCTGAAACCATTACGTCCACTTCGGAAAGACCAGCTGCTTCAATTGCTTTTTCAGCTGCATTCGTCGCAGCAACTTGTGCTGCATAAGGAGTGGATTTTTTGGATCCACGAAATCCCATCATTCCGGAGGAAGACCAAGATAGAACGTTACCAAGCATATCGGTGATGGATACGATTGTATTGTTAAACGAAGCTTGGATGTAAACCTTACCCCGTGGAACGTTCTTCTTTTCTTTTTTCTTAACCTTTTTGGTATCTTTTTTATTCTTTGCGTCTTTTTCAGCCATGGATTAAGTCCTCTACTTAGTAGCCTTTTTCTTGTTGGCTACAGTTTTCTTGACTCCCTTACGGGTTCTTGCGTTGGTTCTCGTTCTTTGACCATTGACTGGTAGTCCACGTCTATGGCGGAACCCTCTGTAACAACCTACGTCCATCAATCGTTTGATGTTGAGGTTGACTTCAGAACGAAGATCCCCTTCTACCTGGTATGATTCTTCGATGACTCGTCGGATCGCGGCTTCTTGTTCGTCCGAGAGGTCCTTCACCCTGATAGATTCGTCAATTCCTGCTTTTTTCAGGATATTTTGAGAGGATGTCTTACCAATACCAAATACGTATGTAAGACCGATCACTATTCTTTTGTTTGATGGTAAATCAACACCCGCGATACGTGCCATATCTTCCTATCTTTGCCTTTGTTTGTGTTTTGGGTTTGTGCAAATCACTCGGATTACACCTTTTCTGCGAATGACTTTGCATTCTGGACAGATTTTTTTGACTGATGCTCTAACTTTCATTATAGTTCCCTATTTCTTTCTGTAAGTGATGCGGCCCTTGGTTAAGTCATAAGGAGAAAGTTCCACAGTGACTTTATCTCCAGGTAAAATACGAATGTAGTGCATACGCATCTTGCCTGAAATGTGCGCTAGAACTTTGTGTCCATTCTCTAGTTCCACACGGAACATCGCATTTGGTAACGGTTCTAAAACGGTTCCGTCAATGGTGATTGCTTCTTCCTTAGCCAGGGTCTATCTCCTACTGGATTGATTTTAAAATAGTGTTAGTGATTTCTTCCATACTTCCCAAACCATTGATTTGCCGAAGGATCCCTGTACCTTTATAAAAGTCAATCAGGGGCAACGTCTTGGTGTTGTAAGTATGCAGACGGTTTTTGATGGTCTCTTCGTTGTCATCCGAGCGCCCTTCTTTGATCGCTCTACCTAGCAAACGTTTGATGAGTTCTTCATCGGGAACGTCTAGGTTGACAACGGAGTCGAGTTCCATGCGGAGCTCTTTGAGGATTTCCGAGAGAGCCTTTGCTTGCTCCACCGTCCTTGGAAATCCATCCAAAATGAATCCATTCGCACAATCAGCTTCGACCAACCGGTCGCGGATTATGCCTATAACGACAGCATCTGGAACTAGGTCTCCAGCGTCCATATATTTTTTTGCTTCAATCCCCATTGCGGTGCCATTTTTTACAGCTGCTCTGAGGATATCACCTGTAGAAATCTGGGGAATCTTGTACTTCTCTTTGATGATGTCAGCTTGTGTTCCCTTACCAGCACCTGGAGGGCCCATAAAAATGAGTCTCTTCATTCGTTACACTCTTCCCTTGATTTTAGTCTTTTTCATGAAACCTTCATAGTTTCTCATGAGGAGTTGGGCTTCGATTTGTTTTAACGTTTCGAGTGCCACACCCACCATAATGAGAAGAGAAGTTCCTCCGAATGTATACACTAATGTTCCACCACCTGTGTTTGATCCCAGGTTTAAGAATTTAATGATGAGATACGGAGCAAGAGCAAGACCAGCAAGGAAAAGAGCACCCGGTAAGGTGATTCGATTCAAAATTTTCTCAATCATTTCCTTGGTTTGGCTACCAGGACGAACCCCTGGAATGAACCCACCGTATTTCTTTAGGTTATCAGCTAACTCTTGTGGGTTAAACTGAATCGCCGTGTAAAAATACGCAAAGAAGATAATGAGAGAAGTATAAATCACGTAGTAAAAAAGGGCATGGTACCAGATTTGCGAGAATGGGTTAAAATAATCCATAATCACAGCCCATCCAGCCCACTGTCCTCCTTTCGAAGACAACCACTGAACAATTGTTTGCGGAAAAAGGATGAGAGAAGAGGCAAAAATAATTGGCATTACGTTGGCACTATTCACTTTGAAAGGAATGGACTGGCTACGAGCCTGAACCATCTTTCTTCCCACCATTTGTTTTCCATAATTCAATGGAACTCGTCGAACCCCTTGGGTTAAAATCACCGTAAGGGAGATGAGAACGATAAAGATAATAATGAGGATGAGGATGCTAAGTGCATCTGACGTATCAGAAGTAAACATCGCAATGAGTGCTTCTGGCATACGACCAATGATACCAGCAAAGATGATAAGAGAGATTCCATTACCAATCCCACGTTCTGTGATTTGTTCCCCGAGCCAAATGAGAAGAACAGTTCCTGTTGTGATGGATAACATCGCAATCGGTAAAAAATATCCTTCCACCGATGGATTGATAAGACCTGGATATTTTGCTTGTGCCGTTCCCGATCCAGTGGACCAAGAATTCGCAAGCTGAATCACAGCAAGTGATTGGATTGCACAAAGGATGAGAGTTCCGTACTTTGTGTACTGTTGGATTTTTTTTCTGCCTTCCTCCCCTTCTTTTTGCATTTTTTGCAAACTTGGAATGAGAACCATCACAAGTTGCATAATGATCGAAGAAGAGATATAAGGCATGATCCCAAGTGCAAAAATAGAAAATTTGAGAAGAGCACCACCAGCAAACAAATCCACCATTCCAAGGAAACCTTCACTTGGATCGGCAGTAATGCCCGTCACAATCAAACTGTTGATACCTGGAATGGTCACGTGAGTTCCCATTCTAAACAGTAACAACATACCGATCGTAAATAGGATTTTAGATCTTAATTCCGGGATTCGAAAGATGTTAGCGATGGTTTGAAACATGGGTTACTTTGTTTTTTTCTCTTCTTTTTTCTTTTCTCTGATAATGACTTTTCCACCAGCTTTTTCAATTTTCTCTTTTGCAGAGGCAGAAAATGCATCTACCGTAATGGTGATGGCAGCAGTCACGTCTCCAGTTCCGAGTAATTTGATTGGACCAGCCTCCGACTTAATCAAAGCTTTTGCTTTGAGGATCGCTGGAGTCACTTCTCCCGAAAGACCAGCTTTCGTAAGAGAAATCAAATTCACTGGTTGGAATACTTCAGAGAAAATATTGGTAAAACCACGTTTTGGCAAACGTCTATGAAGAGGTAACTGTCCACCCTCAAATCCACGTCTCATCGAAGCTGCACGAGCCCTTTGTCCTTTAGAACCACGAGTGGAAGTTTTTCCCATCCCAGATCCTGGACCTTGGCCCACTCGTTTCGGGGAGGTTTTTGCGCCTTCCGGAACGGGAACCAAGTTTTTGTTTCCGAGAGATGTGGATTTTTTAGCGCGTTTTGCACCAAACCCACGACCTTGTTCGATTCTTTCTTGTGCCATATAATTATACCTTTTCCACTTTCAACAAGTAACCTACTTGTCGTAACATCCCTTTCAATTGGGGAGTCATCTTGTGTTTTTTGGATTGACCTTTCTTTTTAAGGCCGAGAGCAATCAGAGTTTTTTTATGCACCGGAATGATGCCAATAGAACTTCTTTCTTGCGTTACGATCACTTCTTCCATAGTCAGATTCCTTCTTATAGATCTTGCCCAAACAAATGTTTGAGACTAACACCGCGTCGTTTCACCGCCATAGACGGAGTTTCCAACTGTTGTAATGCATCCATAGTCGCTTTTACAATGTTCATTGGGTTTGAAGATCCCCAAGACTTTGTCAAAACATCTTGGATTCCAGCTCTTTCCAATACAGAACGAACAGAAGCTCCAGCGATGATCCCAGTTCCTGGTGAAGCTGGTTTCAAAATCACTCGTGCTGATTTGAATTGTCCAACCACATCGTGAGGAACAGTGTGACCGATATAATGAATGGATTTTAAATTCTTCTTTGCCGATTCAATGGACTTACGAATCGCATCTGGAACTTCATTTGCTTTTCCAAAACCAATTCCTACTTTCCCTTTGGAGTCACCTACAACGGAAAGTGCGTTAAAAGAGAAACGACGTCCCCCTTTCACTACTTTGGCGACGCGGTCGATTTTAACGACCTTCTCAGTAAATTCTTTTGTTTCTTCTTCTAACATCATTTAGAACTCCAATCCACTTTCACGGGCAGAATCAGCAAACGCAGCAATTCTTCCATGGTAAACCATTCCAGAACGGTCTAGAACCACTTGAGAAACACCCGCTTTCTTCGCTTTTTCAGCCACTACTTTACCGAGCTCAGTTGCAGCCGATTTACTCTTTTTAGAATTTTCATGCTTCGGAAAATCTTTCTCGAGAGTGGTAGCATAAACAAGAGTTACACCCTTTGCATCATCAATGATTTGTGCAGTCAGGTAACGGTTTGTTTTGTTGAACACCAACCGAGGTCTATCCGATGTTTGGCGGAGTTTGTATCGAACTCGTTCCGCTCTTCTCAGTCTTTTGATATTTTTAGCTGTCTTGTTGATCATGACGTTCTACTTCTTACCGGTTTTTCCGGCCTTTCTACGGATGTATTCGTTCGCGTATTTGATCCCTTTGCCTTTGTAAGGCTCTGGAGGTCTTTTGGAACGAATGTCAGCCGCAACTTGTCCAACCAGTTGACGGTCTATGCCCGTTACTTTGATTTTGAGCTGATCTGCGACTTCAATTTTGATGCCATTTGGTTCAGGGAAAACCACTTCATGGGAATATCCAAGAGCCATCACAAGATCTTTTCCGCGTTTTTGCGCACGGTAACCAACCCCAGTGATTTCTAAGTTTTTTTCCCAACCAGTGGTGACACCTTTCACGCAGTTCATCGCTAACGAGCGAACTAGACCATGAAGGGCAACCGTCTTTTGGTCTTCACTTTTACGTGTAAAAACCAATTCTCCATTTTCAACATTTGCACTCACACCTTCGTATAGAGGAGTTTTCAATTCCCCTAACGGCCCTTTGATGGTAAGGGTTTCTGCATCTGCTTTCACTTCTACCTTTGCAGGCAATTTAATGATATTTTTTCCAACTCGAGACATGGTGTTATCGTTCTCTAGAATACCTTACAGAGAACTTCCCCTCCTACTCTGAGTTTTCTTGCACGTTTCCCTGTCATCACACCTTTCGAAGTCGAAAGGATGAGGGTTCCGATGTTATTTCGGAACGGACGGATTTCACCAGACTGGATATACACCCGACGTCCTGGAGTCGAAACACGTTCAATCATACGGATCACAGGTTTTTTCTCTGTGTCGTATTTTAGTTTTACTTGGAAGTCATCAAAACTTCCATTTTTTACAGTTTGGACATCATCTACAAAACCTTCTTCTTTGAGAAGATCTAGGATGGACTTTTTGATTTTGCTCCCAGGAATCACACAAAGCTCATGTTTAGCTTGTTGTGCATTTCTGATTCTTGTTAGCATATCTGCGATTGGATCTGAAAGACTCATATCTTACCTTAACCTAATTACCAGGAGGACTTTTTCACACCGGGGATCTGAGCCTTGCTAGCAAGGTCCCGGAAGCAAAGACGACACATATCAAAGCGGCGCAAATAAGCGCGTGATCGACCACAAAGAGGGCAACGATTGTACTCTCTCACTTTGAATTTTTGCTCTTTGGCGTGGCGTTCCATCATTGATTTTTTCGCCATGAATAATCTCCTACTTACCTGCCGTTCGGTAAGGCATACCGAAGGCTTGGAATAATTCGAACGCTTCTTTGTCCACTTCCGTGTTCGTTACGAAAGTGATATTGATTCCATAGATCGTATTGATTTTATCAAATTGGATCTCTGGGAAAATGATCTGTTCTCTGACAGAAAGGTTGTAATTCCCTCTTCCATCAAAACCTTTCGGGCTTACACCACGAAAGTCTCGAACCCTTGGAAGGGCTACGTTGATGAAACGATCAAGAAATTCATACATATGATGACCACGTAGAGTCACTTTGCAACCAAGCACCATTCCCTCTCTCACTTTGAAACCCGCGATGGATTTTTTTGCGAAAGTTTTCACAGGTCTTTGTCCAGTGATTTGGCCAATTTCCAAAAGACATGCTTCCATAGCTTTTGGATTGGTATGAGCTTCGCCCATCCCTACGTTGATTACGATTTTTTCAAGTTTCGGAACTCGCATAACACTTTGAAAGCCGAGTGACTTTTGGAGTGTTGGTCGAATTTCCTTTTCGTATTTTGATTTAAGCCTAGGTACCATATCTATACTTCTTTCCCTTCAGGTCGAGTCACTCGTACGGATTTACCATCCTTCTTGGCAAAGCCCAAGCGTACAGCCTTAATTTTCTTCTTTGGCTTCGCTTTGTTCTCTGCTTTTGCGTCGTGAAACATCACATTGGAAATATGGATTGGGAATTCGATCTCAATCGCGCCACCACCAGGGTTTTCTTGGGTTGGGCGAACAAATCTTTTTCTCTTGTTTACACCTTCGATGTAAACACGGTCTTTGCGTTTATCAACCGCAAGAACCTTCCCTTTTTTTCCTTTCTCTTTTCCAGAAATCACAAGAACTTCGTCGTCCTTTTTGATTTTTGTTTTTTTAAATTTAGTAGGCTCGGAACCTCTATATGCTAACTTAGTCGCCATCTTAGAGAACCTCCGGAGCTAGAGATATAATTTTCATGTATTTTTTATCACGAAGTTCGCGAGCAACAGGTCCGAAGATCCTTGTTCCTTTTGGGTTCCCTTTATCATCGATAATGGCAACCGCATTGTCATCAAAACGGATGTAGGTACCGTCTGGACGACGAACTTCTTTTTTCGTTCTTACGACAACGGCTCTTTGAACCGCTTTGTTATGCACTTTCTTTCCTTGCCCGTCACGAAGACCGTATGCAGGTTGTGCTTCTTTCACAGCGACGATGATTTCGTCACCAAGCGTTGCGTAGCGTTTTTTGGAACCGCCAAGCACTTTAACGCACATGACTTTTTTCACACCCGAGTTATCGGCTACTTGTAAAATAGTTTCTTGTTGGATCATACTAATTTCGCCTTCTCAATTACCTTTACAAGTTTATGGTGTTTCTGTTTAGAAAGTGGTCTTGTTTCCACAGCGATGACTCGATCACCAACTTGACACTCGTTCTTCTCATCGTGAACTTTCACACGAGAAGTTCTGGTCATAATTTTCTTAAACCGTGGGTGCACTTTTCTAGTGATGATTTCAATCACTACGGTTTTATCCATAGCATCACTCACTACTACACCTTGAATGGTTAAAGACTTTTTAGAGTTTTTATCTTCCATAACCTACTTCTTCTTACCTTTGCTCGTTTTAGCAGCTTTTGGAGCTGAACCAGCCTTCGGCGCGATTTGTTTGAGTTTACCTTTTGCAGCTAGTTCCTTCTCACGAAGGACAGTTAATGCTTGAGCAATTCTCTTCTTATGATTGCGGATTACTTTTGGATTCTCAAGAGATCTTGTAACACCAAATTGGAATCTTGCTTTTCTTACTTCTTCGGAAGAGGAAAGAATTTCTTTCTTCAAATCTTCTGGAGAAAGTGATTTGAAATCGTCTTTCATAGAACGTTCCTCTTAACAAATGAAGTTTCTACTGGCAGTTTAAACGCTGCTAGATGGAGTGCTTTTCTTGCTGTGTCTTCATCAACACCAGCCATTTCAAAAAGAACTCGTCCTGGTCGGATTTCAGCAATCCAGAACTCAGGGTTACCTTTACCTTTACCCATACGAGTTTCGGCAGGTTTTTTAGTGATTGGTAAATGAGGGAAGATCCTGATCCATAATTTCCCACCTCGTTTGACTTGGCGGTTGATTGTGATCCTTGCTGCCTCAATTTGGCGCGCAGTGATACGACCAGAGGAGATGGCTTTTAAACCAAATTCTCCGAACGCAACGTAAGAACCTCGTTCGTCCTTACCTTTTAAGCGCCCTCTTTGGCGTTTTCTAAATTTTACTCGTTTAGGTGCTAACATGATGGTTTCTCTTTAGTACTTCTTAACTCGTTCTACGTTTTACAGCGTATTTATCTTCATCGGATTCTTCCTTGGTTGGGAAGTAATCACCTGTATAAGTCCATACTTTCACACCAATTTGTCCGAAAGTCGTGAGAGCTTCTTTGAATCCAAAATCAATTTTGGCACGAAGAGTATGTAGAGGCACTCGTCCTTCCATATACTTCTCAGTTCTTGCCATATCCGCACCATTCAATCGTCCGGAGATTTGGATTTTGACACCTTCCACTCCACCGCGCATGGCACGTCGAAGTTCCGCTTTCATGACGCGACGGAAAGGCATCCTTTGTTCGATTTGAAGGGCAACCGTTTCCGCAATCGCTTGTGCGATGATTTCAGGTTTTTTCACTTCGATGATGTTCATTCCGATCGGTTTATCAGCGTATTTTTTAAGCTCTTGTTTCACCGCTTCGATGTTTTGGCCTTTTTGACCAATCACCATACCTGGTTTAGAAGTATGGAGGTTCACGTTGATCTTTTCAGGGAATCGTTCGATCACGATTTTCACAACGGATGCATTTTTAAATTTCTTCTGAAGGAATCTACGGATCTTGATATCTTCGTGAAGATTTTTGATGTAATCTTGTTTGGAAAACCAAACCGAATCCCAGTTACGTGTGATTCCGATTCGTAGTCCGATTGGATTTACTTTCTGACCCATAAATTAGCTAACCTTCTTTTCGATTTCAGATACAACAACAGTGATATGGCTTAGGCGTTTACGAATCCGAGACGCACGTCCACGTGCTCTTGGGCGAAAACGTTTCATGATTGGGCCGTCATCCACATAGATTTTTTTAACATAAAGTGAGCTTGGATCTAAACTTTCGTTCATCTGAATGGCATTTGCCACCGCAGAGTTAAGAAGGTTTATGATCATTGAACTTGCCGCTTTGTTTGTAAAACGTAAGATATCAATCGCTTCTTTGTAATCGTATCCACGAACTTCATCAGCAACCAGGCGAGCTTTTCTGGCAGAAATTCTGAGGTGTTTTCCTACTGCTTTTGCTTCCATCACTCTACCTATTTCTTCGCTACTTTTTTGTCTCCACCATGACCTTTGAAGGTTCTAGTGGGAGCAAATTCACCGAGTTTGTGTCCAATCATGTTTTCATTCACATAAACAGGAACAAACGCTTTGCCATTATGAATCATGACTGTATGACCAATCATATCTGGATAAATGGTACTTCTTCTGGACCAAGACTTGAAGGGAGTTTTTTTCCCTTCAGAGTTTAACTTGGTAATTTTTTTCATGAGGTGGTCGTCGATGAACGGACCTTTTTTTAAGCTTCTAGCCATGAGTATCTAGATCCTACCTATTCCTGTTTTTCTTACGTCTTTGGACAATAAAACGGTCAGACGGTCTAGTCTTACGTGTTTTAAATCCTTTCGTAGGTTTACCCCAAGGAGTCACTGGGTGACGACCTCCGGAAGTTCTACCTTCACCACCACCGAGTGGGTGGTCCACAGGGTTCATAACGACCCCTCTTACCTTCGGTCTCTTTCCTAACCAACGGTTACGACCGGCTTTTCCTATGATCACTAAGTTGTGGTCTTTGTTGGAAAGTTCTCCAACAGTCGCCAAACACTCTTTACGCACTTTACGTATTTCCGAAGAAGGTAGTTTGAGGGATACGTAATCACCATCTTTTGCAGAGATCACAGCAAAACCACCTGCTGTTCTTGCAATCTGACCACCTTTTCCAATGTGGAGCTCGATGTTGTGAACATTTGTTCCCGCAGGGATTTTATCCAAAGGAAGTGTATTTCCTAGTTTAATCTCTGCATTTGGACCAGACTCAATTTTATCCCCAACCTTTAGGCCGTTAGGAGCTAGAATGTATCTGTATTCTCCATCTGCATAACAGACAAGAGCAATGAAGGCCGAACGGTTTGGATCGTATTCAATTGTTTTTACTGTTGCAGGGATTCCAAATTTATTTCGTTTGAAATCGATGATACGAAACTTTCTTTTGTTACGTCCACCTTTGCGTCTAACAGCGATACGTCCCTTATTGTCACGACCAGCTTTGTAAGAAAAATTGGCAGTGAGAGGTTTATAAGGAACCACCTCTGTGATTTCTTTGAAATCTAATACCGAATAATACCGGCTAGACTGTGTTGTGGGTTTAAGTTTTCTAATTCCCATAATTAAACCTTAGCAAAATCCAAATTTGCTCCGTCAGCAAACGTCACTACGGCTTTTTTGTAGTGAGGTCTTGGGGACGGCATGTTTCTAAAACGTTTCATTTTCCCACGATAAACGGCTACGTTTACAGCAGTTGGAACAACGTTATACATTTGTTTCAGGGCTTGTTTGATCAAAGTTTTGTTCGCATCCGGGTGGACTTTGAACGTATACTTGACAGTTCTTTTTCCCATACGTTCTCCAATTGATTGAAGGTCTTGCGACTTTTCAGTAACAACTGGTGATAAGATTACATTCTCTAGGTTCACTGTCTTATCCTTTCTTAGAATACTGAGCCTGAAGCTCTTTTAAAGCGCTTTCAGAGATTACTAAATTGTTATTATAGAGGATGTCTCGGCAAACGACTCGTTTGCTGTTCACATATTTGAGGTTCTCTATATTGCGAGTGGATCTTTTTAGAAATTGGTTTTCACCAGCTACTACAAATCCCACGTTACCCTTCTCTGCAATGTCCATGTTCTTCAAAATTTTGTAGATGGACTTTGTAGAGTAAGAAGAAGGTTCTACGTCTTCTATGATCGCGATTCTGTTTTCTTCTGCCTTTTTGTTTAGGATGGAGAGAACAGCCTTTTTCTTTACGCTGCGTGACAAGTTAGAGGAATAATCTCTTGGTTTTGGTCCATGAATGATACCACCACCAACGAAATGAGGAGCTCTGATGGATCCTTGTCTTGCACGACCAGTTCCTTTTTGAGCCCAAGGTTTGATTCCCCCACCGCGAACTTCGGAACGATCCTTGGTAGAATGTGTTCCTTGTCTGTTGTTCGCATTTTCAGCTTTAACCGCATCATAGATGGCTCCAAGCGAAATGCCGGTAGCAAATAATTCTGCCGGAAGTTCAACTTCGCTTACGAATACGCCTTCTTTATTGTATTTACGCGCTTTCATGTTCTACCTATCTATCCGATTTTTTCTATCGTAACGATACCGCGTTCCTTTCCTGGAACTGGCCCGGATACAAATACTAAATTAGCATCTGCATCAATTTTTACAACTTTCAGGTTGCGAACCGTTGTCTGATCCGAACCCATTCTTCCACCCATTTTCAAACCCTTGAACACGCGTCCAGGAGTTGTGTTCGATCCAATCGAACCTGGGTGTCTTTGGAAACGAGAACCGTGCCCAGCAGGACCACCAGCAAACCCATGGCGTTTTACAACCCCTTGTGTTCCCTTACCCTTAGAAGTTCCGGTCACTTTCACAGTATCATCCAAAGCAAATACATCTGCGAGTTTCACTTCTGAACCCACTGCCACGCCTTCGAAACCTTTGAACTCAACCAAAGTTTTTTTAGGAGAAGCGATGTTCGCTTTTTTAATATGTCCCAACTCGGCCTTTGTTAAGTGTTTTTCTTTAGCATCACCGTAAGCTAACTGAACCGCTTCATAGCCGTCGTTAGCTGCAGTTTTTACCTGGGACACAAAACAAGGACCCACGCGTAAAACAGTAACAGTTACCATTTTACCGTCGTTATTGAATATGTGGGCCATGCCCAATTTTTCGCCGATTAAACCTTTCGCCATGGATCCTATCCTTAGGATTTAATATCTACGGAAACTCCAGCAGGGAGTTGAAGCTTCATTAGGGCTTCTACCGTATCTTCATTCGTATTTAAAATATCGATGAGTCTCTTGTGAGTTCTCATTTCAAATTGTTCTCTAGCTTTTTTATTCACGTGCGGAGAACGTAATACCGTGTAGATTTCTTTTTTCGTTGGAAGTGGGATAGGACCGGAGACAGTAGCTCCAGTCCTTTTCGCAGTTGCAACGATTTCAAAGGTTGATTGGTCAATCAACCGATGATCGAAAGCTTTTAACTTAACGCGAATTCTTTGTCCAGCCATTGCGATTACTCAACGATCTCCGCAACAACACCAGAACCAATCGTTCTTCCACCTTCACGGATCGCGAACTTCAAACCTTGGTCCATAGCAATTGGGTGAATAAGTTCGATTGACATCGTAACGTTATCACCTGGCATAACCATTTCCATTCCACCAGGTAAGTTACAAACACCAGTGATGTCAGTAGTTCTGAAGTAGAATTGTGGACGGTAGTTATTAAAGAATGGAGTGTGACGTCCACCTTCGTCTTTCGTAAGAACGTAAACTTCCGCTTTAAACTTTCTGTGTGGAGTAATGGTACCTGGTTTCGCAAGAACTTGACCTCTTTCGATGTCTTCTTTTTTCGTTCCGCGAAGAAGAGCACCAATGTTGTCCCCTGCTTCCGCTTGATCGAGAAGTTTACGGAACATCTCAATACCAGTAACAACTGATTTAGATGTATCACGGATACCAACGATTTCGATCTCGTCGTTGATCTTAAGAACTCCTTGCTCAACACGACCAGTTGCAACAGTTCCACGACCAGTGATTGAGAATACGTCCTCTACTGGCATTAAGAAAGGTTTATCAACTACACGTGTAGGGTTTGGAACGTAAGTATCAACAGCTTCCATAAGTTTAAGAATGGATTTCATTCCTAAGTCAGAATCTTCACCTTCTAGCGCTTTTAATGCAGATCCAGAGATGAAAGGTGTTTTATCACCTGGAAAGTTGTATTTGTTAAGAAGGTCTTTGATTTCCTCTTTTACCATCTCAATCATGTCTTCTCTTTCGTCAGCAGCGAGCATATCTGCTTTGTTGAGATAAACAACGATGTAAGGAACACCAACTTGGCGAGCAAGAAGGATGTGTTCTTTTGTTTGTGGCATAGCACCGTCAGTTGCAGATACTACGAGAATCGCAGCGTCCATCTGAGCAGCACCAGTAATCATGTTTTTAACATAGTCCGCGTGACCTGGACAATCTACGTGTGCATAGTGACGGTTAGGAGTTTCATATTCCTGGTGAGAGGTTGCAATAGTGATCCCACGAGCCTTTTCTTCTGGCGCGTTGTCGATTTGGTCATAAGCAACAGCTTTGTTCTTACCACCAATCGCTTTTGCAAGTGTTGTAGTGATAGCCGCTGTTAGCGTAGTTTTACCGTGGTCAACGTGACCAATAGTTCCGATGTTTAAGTGTGGTTTTGAGCGGTCAAATTTTTCTTTAGCCATTGTTAGAATCTACTCCTCAATCGTGGTGCAAGACCCGATATCCGGTTCTTTACTCCTTTAGAACTGCATAAAATTCAGAGGTAAAAGCAGTCCTTTCCCAAGAAATGCCAATCCCTTTGGTCATGTTTCTAAGAGCCCCTGAAAAGCCAAGCAGGTTTTCTGCCGATGCATTGGCTTTTAAGTGACTCTTCCCTGCCACAGCTTCTTCGATGGATACCACCTTAGCGTTTCTGCGACTTAGATCAGAAAGAACTACACCTAAGTGGTCTGCGTCTACCATCACTTCGATCTCAGTGAGGGGACCAACCAAATATGTGTTTGACGGAAAACATTCCTTGACTCCTGCCAGTATTGCTACTTTGAGAAGTGTCAGTGTGGTTTGTAAATCCCCGGGAGGTATCTCATATGAGAGAATACGAAACCGAAGGCCACAAACTTCCTCACCATAAAAGCCGCGCAAGCAAGCTTCCATAAAGGACGTTTCTATCGAATGTTTTACTTCTTCCGGAAGACTTACCTCGAAGGCAATTTGCTTCGAAAAATCGGCAGTATCTTCCAGGACTGCGATGAGCGCGCCGCTTGACTTTTGGTCTTCAAAGGCACGATGCTCTAGGGCAACCTTATGAGACATTTTTTTGAGAAGCTCTATTTTGGCAATGTTTATCGAACTAAACATCAGTTTTTTTTCTGTTTTTCCGGTAATGCGCCGGATCCCAATTTCCAAATGGAGCTCCCCTCTCCCAAAAAGGACAATTTGTCCTGTTTCTTCCCGAAGTTCCAATTGATAACCTGGGTCCTCCCATTCCAGCTCCCGTAAGCGACATAACCAGAATTCTTTTTCGGAACTGATCTCAGGTTCCAAGACGACGGAAAAAGGACTCGGTGTTTTTTCCGAAATTTGGTTTTTCAAATCTAAGGTAGAAAGACCAGGGATCGAGACCGATTGACCAGGTTCCATACGGATCCTCTCATCTGCCACTAGGTAGTATAATTTGCCCTTAGTGAGTGTTGTTTCAGGTGATTCTGAATCAGAAGACAGGAAGGAAATTGGATTTGTCAGAAAAGAAGAGAAACTACTTTGCCCTACTTGAGAGAGATGGGTCGTTTCTTGCTTTTTTTGTAATGCTTCCAACCTCTGACAGATTTCAGAAACAGAAAGGTTTGTAACGGAATAAACCACCGCATAACGTCCGATCTGTGGGTCAGTTCTCCGGGAGAGCACAATTAAGGGAACCTCGGATGACAGTTGGATTTCCTTAGGGTTTGTCCATAGAACGAGGTTTAAAAGTTCCCGAACTCCTTCTCCCGTTTTGGCTGAACCACCGTAAACTGGATACAGTTTTGTTTTCTCCGTTCCCTGTCGTAACGCGAGAGATGGTAGTTCTGTCGCAGAGCTTTCATCGTTCCAATATCGCAGCAAAAGTTCATCATCGAAAGAAAGCAGTTCTTCCTTTGTTTGTTTGGAAAATGAATCTTCTGATTCTAAAAAATATTCCCATCCGCCACTTTGTCTTTTTTGGAATAACGTCACTGGTGGTTGTTTTAAAATCTCTTCCAAAGAAACAAGTGTGTCTAAGTATTCGTCTCCAAATCGATCGAGTTTATTGATGAAAAAAACAATGGGAATATTTGCTTTCCGTAACTCTTCAATCACAAGCCTTGCCTGGGATTGTACACCAGTCCCTGCTTCTAAAATGACGATCGCCGTTTCCATTGCTGGAAGTAAGTCCGTTACTTGGTTGCGAAAATCAATATGACCAGGAGTATCGATGAGTTGGATTTCAAAGTCACCGAACTTTGTATTCCATGGAACCGTGTGAAAGGTAGTTCGAATCGAAATTCCTCGTTCAATTTCTTCAGGAAGTTGGTCCGATTCGGTATTCCCATCTTCAATTGTCCCAATCGCGGAAATTCTACCTGATTCGAATAAGATTCGTTCGGTGAGAGTTGTTTTTCCAGAATCTATGTGTGCAAAAATTCCTACGGTTCGGTAAATCATCGTTTTCGGAGTCCCTTAAAAACAAAAAAGCCAGGTTCTCACCTGGCTCGTTAATGATTGGAATCGAATAAAAGAGATTACCAGCGGTAGTGAGAGAATGCCTTGTTGGCATCTGCCATCTTTCTGATGTCTTCTTTTTTCTTAATCGCAGAACCTGTTCCTTTTTGTGCTTCCATGAACTCTGCAGCCAATTTGTTTTTCATTGACTTTTCGTTTCTGTCACGGCTGTAACGAATGAGCCATCTGATTCCGAGAGCCAAACGTCTTTCGGGACGAACTTCGATGGGAACTTGGTATGTTACCCCACCCACACGGCGGGATTTTACTTCTACTTGCGGTTTTGCATTTTCCAATGCTTCTTGGAATACTTGGTATGGATCTTGTCCTGTTTTCTTTGCAATCACTTCTAATGCATCGTAAAACACTGCTTCCGCGACACTTTTTTTACCATCTACCATTAGGCAGTTGATAAATTTAGAAATCACTTTGTCGTTGTATTTTGGATCGCCTTCGATGTGGCGCGGTTCAACTTTTCCTCTTCTTCTAGACATATACCTTTCTCCGATTACGCTTTAGGACGCTTTGCGCCGTATTTAGAACGTCCTTTGCGACGTTTGTCCACACCGAGTGTATCCAGTGTTCCACGAATGATATGATAACGAACCCCTGGTAAGTCTTTTACCCTTCCCCCACGGATCAGAACCACGTTGTGCTCTTGGAGGTTGTGGCCTTCGCCAGGGATATAAGCTGTGACTTCAATTCCCGTTGTCAAACGAACCCTTGCTACTTTACGAAGAGCGGAGTTTGGTTTTTTAGGAGTGAAAGTCATCACTCTTGTGCAAACTCCACGTCTTTGTGGGCATGCTTTTAGAGCGGGAGATTTAGTTCTTTTCTTTTGGTCTTCTCTTCCGATGCGGATGAGCTGGTTAATTGTAGGCATTCGATTCCTTCTTCTACTTCTCTTTTTAAAAAAATAATGACGTTTTCGTCCAAAATTCCAGGTAGGGACATTTTGTAAACGAAAACATGATTTTTGTCCCTAGAAACCATCCAAATTGGATGATTTCTAGAAGATCTTCTTAGTGACTAATCGTCATCGTCCTCATCATCTGAGTCGTCTGATTCTTCTTCCAATTCGTCCTCATCTTCGTCTTCTTCCGCCACAAGTTTTGAGAGTGTGGCAGTTGAAACAGGAGCTGATTCTGAAAGTTCGGAAAGTTCTTCTTCCTCCTCTTCTGATTCCAAGTCCCAATCCAAATCCCCAGGCATTTCCTTGAAAACTTCAATGTCACGGTATTTTTTCATACCAGTTCCTGCAGGGATCATGTGACCAATGATGACGTTTTCTTTCAGACCCATCAGGTTGTCTGTTTTTCCTTTGATGGCTGCATCGGTTAGAACCTTGGTTGTTTCCTGAAAGGACGCTGCTGAGAAATAAGACTCAGTATTGAGTGAGGCTTTCGTTAGTCCAAGAAGCACTGGAGTTCCTTGTGCAGGCGATCCACCTTCTTGTTCCACTCGATCATTTTCTTCATCAAAAAGGAATTTATCCACTTGTTGTTGGTTTACAAACGATGTATCCCCACTGTCAGTGATGATCACCTTTCGAAGCATGGAGCGAACCACAACCTCGATGTGTTTATCATTGATATGAACCCCTTGCAATCGGTAGACCTCTTGCACTTCCGATACAAGGTATTCGTGAAGGGCACTTGGCCCTTTGATCGCGAGGATATCGTGCGGATCGAAGTTTCCTTCATCCAACTGGTCACCACGTTTCACAAAGTCTCCATGACGAACGCGGATTTGTTTTCCGATTGGGATCGCCACTTTTACTTTTTCCAATTCTGGTGAATCAGGTAGGATATAAAGAATTCGTTTTTCTTTTACGATTTCGCCTTTGTCTTCGATTTTTCCGTCAATTTCAGCGAGCGTGCAGGCATCTTTCGGACGACGTGCTTCAAAAAGTTCGTCGACCCGTGGGAGACCACCCGTGATATCGCGAGTTTTTTCTGCGACTGATGGGATTTTGAAAATCACATCCCCTTCTCGCACCTTGTCTCCATTTTGGAATTGGAGAAGAGCATCCACTGGAACGGAATAACTATCAGAACCAATGATGACTTTAGGAACAAGACGGTCTTTCTTCTGTTCCACAACTTTTAAAATGATATTGGAAGTTTTTGGGTCCACATCACGACGAACGTTTTTTCCAATCTCCAGGTCTTCCCACTGGATCGTTCCTGCTGCTTCCGATACGGCTACTTCGTTATACGGGTCAAACTCAGCGAGTGCTTTGTTTTCTTCTACAATGATGCCTTCTTCTGCTTTTAAGATCGTTCCGATTTTCACTGGAATGACAATGTCATCACCCAAAATTCGGAGAGTTGTTCCGACAAGTGAAACAACACCCGCTTGGTCAGACGTGATGCGTTGCTCTGTGGATTCGCCCACTTGCGTAGCAAACACTTCCCCTTTTTCAAGGCGCTGTCCGTCTACCACTCGCACACTGGATAAAGATTCCGTGTTGAATTCTTGGATGAGGCGGTTCACGATGATCGTTCCGCGACGAGCAAATACTTTTGCTCCGTTGGCATTCGTCACCAAACGTCCATTAATCGATTTTACCAAAGAACGGAATGGAACTTTGTGTTCCTTCTCTTGGATCGTTGCGGAGGCCGCACCACCCACGTGGAAGGTTCTCATGGTTAACTGTGTTCCTGGTTGCCCAATGGACTGAGCCGCAATGGTTCCCACTGCTTCTCCAATCTCAGCTGGCACAAGGCGAGCCATGTCCATACCGTAACATTTTGTACAAATTCCGTGACGGGAACGGCAAGTGAGCGGAGATCTTACTTTGATTTTATCGTAACCAAGGTTTTCGATCTGTTGGCCGAGTGCTCTTGTGATGAGAGTATCTTTTGGGAATACCACTTTTTCAGTCACAGGGTCGACTAGGTCTTCCGCTGTGTAACGACCGAACACTCTGTCCGCAAGAGAAACAATTACGTTTTCCCCTTCTTTTACGATTCCGAGAGTGATGTTTGCCTTGGTTCCGCAATCATCTTCAGAAACGATCACGTCTTGGGAAATATCCACAAGACGACGAGTGAGGTAACCCGCATCCGCTGTTTTTAAGGCAGTATCCGCAAGACCCTTTCTTGCACCATGTGTGGAGATAAAAAATTCTAATACTCCAAGACCTTCACGGAAGTTCGAACGAATCGCAAGTTCGATGATTTCTCCGGACGGTTTCGCCATAAGACCCCGCATCCCAGCGAGCTGACGGATCTGTTGTTTAGATCCACGAGCACCGGAAGCTGCCATGACGTAAACTGGGTTAAATCCCGCTTGGTCTTTTTCAAGTTCCTTGAACATCCCTTCGGTAATGCGGTCATTGGTTTTGGTCCAAATTTCGATTACTTTCTTACGACGTTCTTCGTTTGTGATAATACCTTTACGGTACTCCATATCCGCTTTTTCGACTTCTTTATTGGCATCATTCACGAGACCTTCTTTTTGAGGAGAAACTCGGATGTCATCAATGGAAATTGTAGGAGCAAATACAGTCGCGTAGCGGTAACCAAGTCGTTTGATTTCATCCAGCATCACAACTGTGATCCCGGGGCCAAACTTCTCGTATACGTCTGCAATGATTTTGTTTGTTTCTTTATCACCGAGGGTTCTGTTGATATAAACATACCCTTTTGGCATCACCTGGTTGAAGATAAGTCTTCCTGGTGTGGTTTCGATGATTTTACCTTCGTGAAGAACGGAGATTTTAGAGCGAATTTCAACCGTTTTGGTTTCAATCGCATACATCACCTCTTCGAGACCAGTGAAGAATTTTCCTTCCCCTTTTCCGTCTTTGACTTCAGAAGTGAGGTAATAAATCCCAAGAACGATGTCTTGTGTTGGTCCACAAATCGGTTGTCCATTCGCTGGGTTTAAAATGTTATGCGGTGATAACATGAGCATCCAAGTCTCAAGCTGTGCTTTTGGAGCAAGAGGTACGTGGATGGCCATTTGGTCCCCATCGAAGTCGGCGTTAAACGCATGACATACGAGTGGGTGGAGTTTGATTGCTTTTCCTTCTACAAGGACTGGTAAAAAGGCTTGGATTCCAAGTCTGTGAAGTGTTGGAGCACGGTTGAGGAGTACTGGGTGTTCTTTCACCACTGTTTCCAATACATCAAAAACTTCTTTGTCTTCTGCTTCGATTTTTTTCTTCGCAGATTTGATGTTTGGTGCCAGTTCCAAATCCACAAGGCGCTTCATGATGAATGGTTTGAAAAGTTCCAAAGCCATTTTTTTAGGAAGACCCATTTGGTGGTATTTGAGTTCAGGACCTACTACGATTACCGAACGACCAGAATAATCTACCCGTTTTCCGAGTAGGTTTTGGCGGAAACGACCTTGTTTTCCTTTGAGCATATCGGAGATCGATTTAAGCGGACGATTTCCTTTTCCTTTCACAGTTCGTTTGCGACGGCTGTTATCAAAAAGAGCATCGACTGCTTCTTGTAACATACGTTTTTCGTTCCGAACGATGATCTCAGGAGCTTTGAGTGCCAAAAGTCGTTTGAGACGATTGTTTCTATTGATCACACGGCGATACAAATCATTGAGGTCGGAAGTTGCAAAACGTCCCCCCTCAAGTTGTACCATCGGACGAAGTTCTGGTGGGATGACCGGAACTACATCCAGAACCATCCATTCAGGACGGTTTCCAGAATCACGGAATGCTTCCAGAACTTCGAGGCGTTTAAAAATACGTTTGTCGGAGATTTTGTTTTTGTCTTGGATCTTTTGGCGGATCACACGAGCTTCTGCGTCCACATCAATGCGTGCGAGAAGTTCTTTGATGGCGTCCCCACCAATCCCTGCGATAAACTTATCACCGTATTCATCTAAATAATTGTGGTATTCATCTTCATCGATGAGCTCGCCCCTGTTCCTTCCGGAATCAGCAGGGTCAATGATCACATACTTCTCAAAGTAAAGAACACTTTTGAGTTGGTTGATCGTCATGTCGAGAAGGAGTCCCATACGAGATGGAACCGATCGGTAGTACCAAATATGCGAAACAGGAGCCGCAAGTTCAATGTGCCCCATTCTTTCACGACGAACTTTGGAGTGAGTGACCTCAACCCCACATTTGTCGCAAACCACACCTTTATAACGGATGGATTTGAATTTACCGCAGTAACATTCCCAATCCTTTGTGGTTCCAAAGATTTTTTCGCAGAAAAGACCATCTCGTTCCGGCTTTAGGGTACGGTAGTTGATCGTTTCAGGTTTTTTCACTTCCCCAAACGACCACTCTTTGATCCGCTCGGGTGATGCCAAACGGATCGTAATCGATTCAAAACTATTGTAATTTCTCATACTTTTTCCCTTCCCTACACGTTTTCAATGGTCTCGAATTTGATTTTCTTTTTGTTTTTCGAGAATTCATCTTCGTAATCAGAGATATCCACTTCCAATCCTTCGGAGTCTTTAATGATGATATCGAGGGCAAGACCTCGTAGTTCCTGCACAAGAACGTTGAAGGACTCAGGGATACCCGGTTTAATCGAGTGGATTCCCTTCACAATCGCTTCGTAAATTCTTGCACGACCTAACATATCATCTGACTTGATAGTAAGTAACTCTTGTAAGGTGTGTGATGCACCATATGCTTCGAGAGCCCAAACTTCCATCTCCCCTAACCTTTGTCCCCCGAACTGCGCTTTACCACCGAGTGGTTGTTGCGTTACGAGTGAGTATGGTCCAGTAGACCTAGCATGAATTTTATCATCCACCAAGTGAGCCAGTTTTAACATATAGATGTATCCGCAAAAGACTTGGTTGATGAATTTCTCACCAGTTCTTCCATCGTATAACTGAAATTTGCTGTTTTCTGGTAAACCTGCTTTTTTGCAGAATTCGTGAACATCACCTTCACTCGCACCATCAAACACGGGAGTTTCAAAATTGATCCCTAGTTTTTTAGCAGCGAAACCAAGTTGTGTTTCAAAGATCTGACCGAGGTTCATACGCGAAGGAACACCGAGCGGGTTGAGTACGATATCAACTGGAGTTCCATCTTCCATGTAAGGCATATCTTCTTGTGCCATCACACGTGCTACAACCCCTTTGTTTCCGTGTCGACCCGCCATCTTATCACCCACGAGGAGTTTACGTTTACGAGCCACATACACTTTCACCATTTCTTCCACGCCAGCAGCGAGTTCATCGCCTGTTTCACGGGAATAACGTTTGATATCGATCACAGTTCCTTCGAAACCGTTTGGCATACGAAGAGAGGAATCTCTTACTTCTTTTGCCTTTTCTCCAAAGATGGAGTGTAATAATTTGTATTCTGGAGTGAGGTCAGTTTCCCCTTTAGGAGTCACCATACCAACAAGGATGTCTCCTGGTTTTACTTCCGCACCCACACGGATCACACCTGATTCATCCAAATCACGGAACGCTTTGTCCGAAAGGTTTGGAATATCACGAGTGATTTGTTCTTGTCCAAGTTTGGTTTCCCGAGCTTGGATTTCGAATTCTTCAATGTGAATGGAAGAGAAAACATCGTCTTTGATGATTCTTTCTGAAATCAGAATCGCATCCTCAAAGTTGTAACCTTCCCAAGGCATAAATGCCACAAGAACGTTACGTCCGAGTGCCAAATAACCAGCATCAGTGGATGGTCCGTTTGCTAGAACAGTTCCCTTTTGGAGGATTTGTCCGAACTCACCGTATTTTTCCCCTTTGATGATTTGGCCTGCGACAGCAGCACCAACGCCCACTTCTTGCCCTTCTTTGACAATCGCAAGGAATTGCACTTCTTCAGAAAGAACAAGTTCATGAACTTCTTTTTCGCCATTAGGAGCTGTGACTTCGATTCGTTCTTTGGAAACTTTACTTACTTTTCCACCGGTTGTGGTGTGAAGCATGGATACGTTTGGCTTTTGGTTAAAACATGTACCTTGGTTTGTTTTTTTGAATTTAATGAGTGGGTAGTGAACAATCTCTTTCGATTGGTCTTCTTTCACCCAAACACCCGTAGCATCCACTTTTGAAACAACGCCATCTTTTTTGGCTACAATACAAACACCAGCATCATACGCAGCACGAGCTTCCATACCAGTTCCTACAAAAGGAGCTTCTTCTGTTAGGAGTGGAACCGCTTGGCGTTGCATGTTCGAACCCATGAGGGCGCGGTTCGCATCATCATGTTCGAGGAAAGGGATGAGAGCCGTAGAAACGGATACAACTTGTAGCGGAGCAAGATCCATATATTGAATCTCAGATGGACTACGGAACGGGAAGTCCCCTCTGTGACGAGTGGAAATAAGTTTGGAAGTAAATTCTCCCTTCTCATCCACAGTCGAGTTCGACTGTGCCATGTAGTGATATTCTTCTTTGTCCGCAGTGAGGTATTCTACTTGTTTTTGTACTTTTCCATTTTTCACAAGACGGTATGGAGTTTCGATAAACCCATAATCGTTGACTCTTGCAAAACTAGACATGGAAAGAATGAGACCAATGTTTGGACCTTCCGGTGTTTCAATTGGGCACATACGACCATAGTGAGAATAATGAACGTCACGAACTTCGAAACCAGCTCTGTCTCGAGAAAGTCCACCAGGCCCAAGAGCATTTAACCTACGTTTGTGGGTAAGTTCAGCGAGTGGGTTTGTTTGGTCCATAAACTGAGACAGTTGCGAAGATCCAAAAAACTCATTGATCACAGCTGTGATCGGTTTGATGGAAATCAGAAGTTGCGGAGTTTGTTGTTCCGGCTCCTGCACAGTCATTCTTTCTTTGATGACTCGTTCCACGCGAGAGAATCCAAGTTTCAACTGGTTTGCGATGAGCTCACCCACAGAACGAATCCTTCTGTTTCCTAAGTGGTCAATGTCGTCTGGATAGTAGTTTTCTGCCTCAGACATAAGCATGACAAGGTAACGAACGGTTTCGATGATGTCTTGTTTTCTTAAAACTCGATCATCTGCCTTTGAGAACTCTTTTGGATTGTTGAATTCAAATTTGCTATTGATTTTGTAACGACCGACAACACCTAAATCAAACGTTTTGTGTGAGAAAAAGAGTCGTTTGAGTTCAGCTTCTGCGTTTTCAATCGTAGAAGGTTCCCCTGGACGCATGATCGTGTGAAATTTTTTCACCGCATCTTCGTAGTCATTCACTCCGTCTTTTTCTAGGCAATTGATGAGAACTGGATTGTCTTTTCCTTTTGGAAATTCTATGACATCCACTTCCTTCACTTTCATTTCACGAAGGATAGAGATATTGTCCTCGTTAATTTTGGAACCCGCATCGAGCATCACCTCGCCAGTTTCCATGTTGATGATATCAGCAATGGTTCTTCGACCAATCAGACGTTTGAGGTCTTTTGGATTGGCACCTGCAATTTTCATTTTGCTCGAACCGTAGAACAAACGTAATACTTCTTCGTTTGTTCCCATTCCCATTGCTTTCACAAGAAGTGTAGCTGGGAATTTTTTCTTACGATCGATTTTGGCAACCAGGATTCCCTTGTTGTCCATTTCGAATTCTAACCAAGAACCTCGGTAAGGGATCACACGAGCAGAGAAAGTATCTCTTACTTGGTCATAAGAAAAGAAAATACCAGGAGATCTGTGAAGCTGGCTCACCACTACCCTTTCTGCACCGTTGATGATGAAAGTTCCGTGGTCTGTCATCACAGGTAAGTCACCCATGTAGACAACTTGTTCGCGGATTTCCCCAGTGTCTTTGATGATGAGTCGGATGACCGCTTTTAATGGAACAGCATAAGAAGAATCAGTGTCTTTGCATTCTTGCGGATCGCGTTTAGGCTCTCCTAAGATGTAGTGGCCATATTCCATGACCATATCGTTGTTTGGACTTTCGATTGGGAAGGACTCACGAAAAACTGCTTCCAACCCTTGGTTCAAACGTTTGGTCGGATCTTTCACTTCCGACTGGAGAAACCAATCAAAGGATTTTTTCTGTACGTAGATAAGATTAGGAAGTAAATTGAGGTCGGTAATTTTACCGAAATTTACCCGGTTTCTAATTTGCATTCGGGTATGCATGGAATACTCTCCCTAGAGACGTCAAAATAATAGATGGTATGATAAACGAAAAAATAGAGGTGGGGACGCCTACGGCCTCCCTGCCTCTAAGTTTTTGAAGACTGGGTTTAAAAATTGGCAACCGATTAACCGGCAGCAGCAACTTCTACTTGAGCCCCAACACCTTCGAGTTTTTTCTTAATATCAGCAGCTTCGTCTTTAGAAACCCCTTCTTTCACTGATTTTCCACCAGCTTCCACAAGAGTTTTCGCATCTGCTAATCCAAGACCAGTGATTTCGCGAACGAGTTTAATTACGTCGATCTTTTTGTCACCGTGTGCTTTCAAGATAACATTGAAAGTTGCTGGTTCTTCAGCAGCAGCAGCGCCACCACCTGCACCCGCAACAGCCGCTACCGCAACCGGTGCAGCAGCAGAAATCCCGAATTTCTCCTCCATCTTTTTCACTAGGTCAGCAGCCTGAACTAATGTAAGACTTCCAATTTGTTCTAATAGCGCGTCAACAGACATCTATATTCTCCTTATCCTACTAATCACTATGATTACTATTTGCCGTTTTTCTCGGCTACAGCATTGATGGCGCGAGCCAATGATGCCATGATTTGATTGATTCCAGAAGCAATTTGCGTCGTTGGAGCATTGACTCCACGTGCAATTTGCGCAAGAAGTTCTTGTTTGGACGGAAGTCCAGCAATCGCCTCTACTCCAGACTTACCCAAAACCTCACCGTCCATATAGCCGGTTTTGATTTCAAGTTCCTTCTTATCTTTTGCAAAGTCCTTACAAACTTTTGCCACTGCTGGAAGTGCATCCAGAGAGAAAATCGCTGCAAGGGGTCCTTTGTAAACATCCCCAAAATCAATGGAGTTGTTTTTATGTTCAGAAGACTCTTTTAATGCTCGGAGGAATAGGTTGTTTTTGATAACCTTCATCTCCGATCCTTCCTTGCGAAGTTTCGCACGAAGGTTGGACATATCTTCAACAGTTAAACCGCTGTAAGATGCTAAAATAAAATTAGGTCGTTTTTCCAAACGACTTTTCAATTCCGCTACTGCTTCAATTTTAGATGGATTTGCCATTGTTCTTACTCGTTATATGTTCGCGTTTACTAGTTCTTTTACATCGACTTTCACGCCGATTCCCATAGTTGCCGCAACAGAGAAAGACTTTAAATAATCACCCTTCGCATCAGAAGGTTTGTCTTTCATAAGAGCTGCTACTACAGCATTGATGTTGTCAGAAAGTTTATCATCAGAAAAGGAACATTTTCCTACTCCTAAGTGAACCACTCCCCCTTTATCAGGACGATATTCAATACGACCCGCTTTGAGCTCTTTTACCGCTTTCGCAACGTCAGTGGTAACAGTTCCAGCCTTTGGTTTCGGCATAAGACCTTTACGACCAAGAACGGGACCTAATTTTCCAACTTCCTTCATCATATCAGGAGTTGCCACACAAGCATCAAAATCAGTCCAACCACCTGAAACTTTTTCGATTAAGTCCATATCGCCTACAAAATCAGCACCAGCTTCTTTTGCCTCGTTTTGTTTGTCTCCTTTGCAGAAAACCAAAACTCGAATGGTCTTACCTGTTCCGTGCGGAAGAGAAATTGTCCCTCTAACGTTTTGGAGAGATTTATAATTGATTTTAGTCGAAATCTCTAAAGTTCCGTCGAACTTTGAGTAACTGGTTGCTTTCGCTAAACCGACTGCTTCACCAAGACTATAAGCCTTTGTGCGATCGACCTTTTCTTTGAGTTGGATGTACTTTTTGCCGCGTTTCATGACTTCGGTTCCCGTTTCTTTATGATTACTCGACGTTAACACCCATGGAACGACAAGTTCCAGCAATGATCTTCACTGCTGCATCCATATCGTTTGCATTGAGGTCTTCCATCTTCGTTTTTGCAATTTCTTCTAGTTGTGCGCGTTTGATTGTTCCCACTTTTACAGTGTGTGGAGTGGCAGATCCACCTTGTAAACCGAGCGCCTTCATCACAAGAAGAGCCGCTGGAGGTGATTTAGTGACGAAAGTAAAACTTCTGTCAGAATAAACAGTGATCACGACTGGGAGTTTGAGTCCCATTTGGTTTTTTGATCTTTCATTGAACTGTTTACAAAATTCCATGATATTGAGTCCGGCCTGACCAAGTGCAGGTCCTACCGGAGGAGCCGGGTTTGCTTTCCCTGCTTCTACTTGGAGTTTAATTTGTTTTACTACTTTCTTTGCAGCCATCTCGTTTCAAGTTCCTTACTAAAAGTCAATCTATCAGTTCTATTGTTCCGATTTTACTTGGAGGTAATCCAACTCTACTGGAGTCGATCTTCCAAAAATTTCCACACGGACACGAAGCCTTCCCTTATCAGGGAATATTTCATCCACAAGCCCTGTGAAATTTGCAAACGGACCATCTATAATTTTCAATGTTTCGCCCACTTTGAAGAGGAAACGTGGTCTTGATACTTCTTCCGATTCCACACTTCCCACATCACTGAAGAGATTTTTGATCTCATCAAGTGAAAGTGGCTCAGGACCTTTTCCTTTTCCACCTACAAAGGTAGATACAGAAGGAAGGTTCTGGATTTTAAATCGAAGGTCATCCGTCATGTTCATCTCAACGAGAACATAACCAGGCATTAATTTTTTCTTTGTGACCTTCTTTTTGCCGTTTTTCATTTCGGCAACTTCCATAGAAGGAATCTTCACCGAAAAGATATGATCTTCCAGCTTTTGTTGTTGGACCATCTTTTCAATGTTTGTTTTCACCTTATTCTCATGACCGGAATAAGTTTGAAGCACATACCATTTTTTATCTGAAGAATCGCCCACTAACCTTACCTATGTTCCTAATGCCCAGAACCACTTTAAAAGCTTCAAGAATACAAAATCCGAAGCTGATAAAAATAGGGAAAAGATAAATACTGTAACTAGGACTACAACGGTAGAACTGACTACTTCTTGGCGCGTAGGCCAATGTACTTTTTCAAGTTCTGCTTTACATTCCTGAATGAAACTCGTAGCTTTCATTGATCCTTGTCCTGTTCTCTAATTCTATATTCCGTAGTTTGGCAGGGCTGGAGAGAATCGAACTCCCACCAAGGACTTTGGAGATCCTAGTTCTACCATTAAACTACAGCCCTAAACAAGCCCTCTACCAGGCTTGAACTGGCGACCCCTTCCTTACCATGGAAGTGCTCTACCACTGAGCTAAGAGGGCAAACGTTTCCCACCCAAGCGCGGGTTTCCAAGCGAGGCTAGGTTTTTTACACTATTTTAAATGAGGCTCATTGGTCAATGGAAAATGAGTTTATTTCCTGGAAATGGTAAAAAAACAGGAAAATTGGTGAAAATCCTGTGTGATTTTAGTTGTGGATTTCCCGGTTCGATAATAGAACCATGTGGGAAACAATCCCCGTATAAGGAATGATTCGTGGCGAAACCGTTTGTAGAATTAGAAGCACAAATCCCCGATTTAGTAAAGGCAAAATCGAAGATCGTCGTCCGCTCTTCCCGGATGAATCGCCAGTTGGAACAATATGTGCTTGGACTCATCACGAATATCTTAAACGAAGTGGGACAAACTCAATTTGTGGAAATGCTCTACACCATTTCCAAAGAACTTACCATTAACGGAATCAAAGCCAACCAAAAACGAGTTTTTTTCGAAGATGAAGGGCTCGACATCACCGACGAAGCAGACTATTTCCAAGGGATCAAAGAGTATTCCAAAAAATTCTCTGAGAAAATGGCAGATGAATATGGGAAACGTTGCTTGGCACGTGGTGTATATGTACAAATCAAATTCCACTACTGCCCTGATGGTCTTCTCGTTGAGGTGACAAACAATACACCCGTCATCAAAACCGAAGAAGTGCGGATGCGCGAAAAAATGAAAAAGTCCATGGCATACAATGACATCGCTGAATTCTATATGGACAATATGGACAACACGGAAGGTGCAGGACTTGGGATTGCCCTCATCATGATTTTACTTAAAAACGAAGGGGTTGACCCTAACCTATTTCGCATCATCACACATGCAGACAGAACAGTGGCTCGCGTAGAAATTCCGTTTAACGATAATTATGTGTCTTTTCGCAGTGCCGAACTTGCTGAAATTTAGTTCTTTATTCCTACGACGATTCCCTCTGTAATTGTATCGACCTAGCGTCCGCCTTTTTTGAAACTGGTGGACATGGAATTAAAAGGTGCAAACGTTCTCGTCACCGGATCTGCCGGTGGACTCGGAAAGGCAATGGCTTACCGATTGGGTAAAGCAGGAGCCAATATCATTCTCTCTGACATCCAAAAAGATAAATTGGATGAAACAGTATCCCTCTTCCAAAAGGAAGGAATCAAAACCACAGGTATCGTTGCCAACGTGGCAAAAGAAGAAGATAGCATCCGACTCATTGAAGAAGCGGCGGCATTCCAAGGTAGCTTGGATGTAGCAATCCTCAATGCAGGGATCTTACGAGATGGACTTCTCATCCGCGTGGACAAAGAAACAGGGAAAGTCAAAGGAAAGATGGGAATCGACCAATGGCAATCCGTCATTGACGTCAACTTAACGGGAGTCTTTCTCACTGGCCGAGAAGCAGCCGCAAAAATGGTGGAACAGAAAAAAGGTGTGATCATCCCGATTGCCTCCATTGCGATGCATGGAAACTCAGGCCAAACCAACTACAGTGCTGCAAAAGCTGGAGTTGCTGCGATGACTGTGACTTGGTCCAAAGAACTTGCTAAGTTTGGGATCAGAGTGGCAGGAATTGCACCTGGTTTCATTGGAACCGAAATGGTTTTAAAAGATATGAATCCAGAAGCACTTGCGAAATGGAAATCCATCATCCCTGTGGGAAGATTAGGAGAACCAGATGAAATCGCATCCACTGCCGAATTTATTATTATGAATGATCTCGTCACCGGGGTGGTTTTGGAAATTTCTGGCGGAGTGCGAATCTAACTTCGATTAAATCTTTTTTGCCTTCTTTTTATACAAGGAGGCAAATAGGATTTTTCTATTTTATTTTATTATTTTTTTAACAATCGATAAAAATTTCGTAGGTAATAATCGTATGGTTTCGTCATAAGGATATAACGGAAATCCTTACCGATGAAAATAAAAACAGAACTATCGAAACAACAATTGGAACAAGCGATTAAAGGAATTCAAGGGATAGCCCACCCGATTCGTTTGCTCATCCTGTATACTTTGGCAAAAGAAGAAAAAACAGTAGGTCAACTCGTAGAATTACTTGGAACGAGTCAATCGGCCGCTTCTCAACACTTAAGCAAAATGAAAAACAATGGAATTTTGGAATCGAGGAAATCTTCGAACCAAGTGTTCTATCGTTTGAAAGATGCAAAGTTCAAAGACTTAATCCAAACCATTGTAAAAGTGTACAAAAAGTAAGCATTACTTCGCTTCTTGTTCCAAGAGGTGAACGTATTCGCGGATGGAATCCGGGAGGTTTGTAAAACCAAACGGATACCCTACTTTCTGTAATTTTTCCATATCAGCACAGGTGTAATATTGGTATTTGCCTTTGAGAGAATCAGGCATTTCCACATATTCAATGTTGGTTGGTCGTTTCATAGCTTGGAAAAGTGCACCTGCTAAGTCGTTCCAAGTTTCCGCCATTCCCCTTCCTACGTTGTACAATCCGTATTTTCTTTCACTCAGTAAGTAAATGCTGATTTTACTCGCATCTTTTACATATAAAAAATCTCGTTTTTGTTCCCCATCTTTGTATTCAGGTTTGTAGGACTTAAAGAGTTTGAGTTTTCCTGTATCACGGATTTGTTCGTATCCTTTGAGTACAAGACTACGCATGTCCCCTTTGTGAGCTTCTCCATACCCAAACACATTGAAGTATTTGAGACCGATCAGTTTGTCTGCGATTTTTGTTTTTTTGGCATACAAATCAAATAGATGTTTGGAATAACCATACATATTCAATGGTTTTAGATTTTCAATGGGGGCTTTGTCATCATAACCAAATTCCCCTTCCCCATAAGTGGCAGCACTCGAAGCATATAAAAAAGGAATGTTTCTATCGACAGCGAGGTGTGCTAACTTTTTCGTATAATGGAAGTTATTATGAATTAAATATGTGGCATCTTTTTCTGTAGTCGCAGAACAAGCACCCAAATGGTAAATTTCAGAAATCTCAGATAAAAGAGAATGCCCACTATCTACCAAAGCTTCAAACTGATCTTTTTCGAAATAATCGAAGAAAAAATTCCGTTGTAGGTTTTTCCATTTTTCAGAAGTTCCCAAATGGTCTACGACCAAAATATCTGTGTTCCCATTATGATTTAGGTCTTCGATGATTTGGGAGCCAATGAGCCCCGCTCCGCCCGTGACTAACGTAAATTTTTTTGCCATGTCTCTGATGATTCTTTTTTCCTAGGAGATTCTATCTATCAACTTTTCCTTCGGATTTGTGAAAAGAATTTCACAAAAAAATCGAACCGTTTGTACCCAACTTACAGGGAATCAATCCATTTACCAAACCGTTCTTCCACTTGTTTGACAGTTTCGGGAAGAGGTGTAAGCACTTCTGGGATCCAGGGTTTCATACGACAGTCAAACACAATCGGAATTTGGTAAGAGATATGATTACGAGTCGTTTCTGTTCTCGCGTATACATCGGATGCAGGTTCCATGCGGGTAAACATAGTCCATATAAAATCAGAATCTGATTTTATGGCATCTTCGGAATCATCCACAAGAAACACATAAGAGAAACCTCCTAAGTCTTCTGTGAGAAGTGTTTCTGCTAAACGGTCATTCGTTTGAAAAGCAGATCCTTCCACCACAAGCACTCCGGGCAAAAACACTTTTGGTTTTTGGAAGCGTTTGTCTTTGAGATTCGCATTGAAGGTAGTGGGAAGATTGGGTCTGACTCCAGCTTTTTTCTCATCACTGATTCCCATCCACAAAAGTTTACTTCCTTTGTTTACCGTGCCACTTGTATAATCCAGTGTGTCTTGGCTGATGTTACTGAAGATAAAAAAATCAGTTCTTGGATCACATCGTTCGGTGATGACTCGGAAGGTTTCCGAAAAGTTTTTTAGATTCACTCGTTCGTTGGTCACAAGTAAACACTTCGTGAGAGAGAGTTGTCCTTCCCCTAAAATCCGAAGGGCTCCCATAAAGGCTTCGCGGAAATATCGTTCTTTCACCACTGCCGCGGCAAGAGAGTGAACACCCGATTCTTCATAAGCCCATACACCGAGTACCTGTGGCATCACAAGTGGAAACATCGGAGACAGTAAATCTTGTAAAAACTCCGCAATGTAATGGTCTTCTTGCGGAGGTCTTCCCACTACGGTTGCTGCCCAAATGGCATCTTTTCTATGCAGGATATGAGAGAGATCTAAGTATGGGTAATCGTGTAACAAGGAATAGTATCCATAATGGTCTCCAAACGGACCTTCGGGTCTTCTTCGTTTTGGGGGAATGGTTCCTATGAGCGCAAAATCAGCATCAGCAACAATGGGGTAAGGTGAAATCGATTTGTCTTTTTTCATACGAAGTTTTTCACCCATAAGAAACGAAGCAAAGACAAGCTCGGGGATCTCTTCAGGAAGTGGTGCAACTGCCGCAATCGTAAGTGCGGGAGGGCCCCCGATGTAAACGTGGGCAGGAAGTGCTTTGTTTTCTTTTTCTGCTTCGTAATAATGAAACCCACCTCCTCTATGAATTTGGATGTGCATTCCGACAGTTTTTTCACCAAACAACTGCACACGATACATCCCCAAATTTCCATTTCCTGAATGCGGATGTTGTGTATACACCAAAGGTAAGGTCACAAAAGGACCTCCGTCTTTTGGCCAAGACACAAGCCCTGGGAGTTCTTCGACACGGGAAACTTGCCCTTCCAAAATGGGGGCTCGTCTAACGTGTTTCAGTCCGACTTGAAACGGTAGGAGAGCAAGGGATCTTTCGTTCCAAAGTTTGGAAAATGTGGGAGGAAATATTTCTTTGGCAAGTTTGGCAAGCCTTGCAATCGTTTGGACTGGCTTTTCGCCAAACGCTAAGTGGATTCGTTTTTCAGAACCGTATAGATTCGTTGCCACGGGAAACTTGGTTCCTTTTACGTCAGTAAAAAGGAGTGCTGGGCCTTTTTTGGCAACAACTCGCCTTTGGATTTCCGCAAGTTCCAAATGGGGATCCACGGACTCAGAAATCACACGGACCTCTCCCTCCCTTTGCAAAAGTTTTACAAAATCATTCGTAGATCGTAGTGATACCATAAAAAGGAATAGACGGCTCCTTGTTTTCTTAGACTCTTAAGGGCATAAATTCTATGTCCCAAGAACCAAATACTTCACAACCTATCATTACTGATATCAAAAGAATCGCAGTTTGTGGCGGATCGTTAGGAAGAGAACGTCGATCCTATGTACGGGGCCAGGTGGTCGATGTAGGAATTACTGACCTAATGAAAGCGGATGGTCTATGGGACCTCGTCACGGGCTTATTTAAAGGCGACGAGACGAAAATTACGCCGTTCCTCGATTTTTCCCTCGCACCCGTTCGTAAACCAGTCCTCAAACTGGAAGTTTTCGATCTTTCAGGCAAATTGATTTACACATCGGGAAAAATCAAAGCAGACGAAGACGGATTTTTTTCTTGTGAAATCCGGGACAAACTTCCCGTAGGATTTCATGATTTCCAAGTCATCTTAGAAGGTTTGGATAGTTTCCGACAGTATTCAAAAGACTTAGCTCATCTCAACGCAAATGAAAATTCCATCCTTGGTAAAACCACAATTGTGGGAAAAGGAAAACTTCGCATCTTACCGGAGGACTACCAAGGAATCGTTGTTACTTCTGACATTGACCAAACCTACCTTGCCACAGACATCCATTCCGGAAAAGGAAAGTTCACAGCATTATTTGAAACACCAAACCAAAAACAGGCGCTCCCTGGAATGCCGGAATTGTATAGAGAGCTTCGCCTATCCACAGAGAATGCTCCCCTAGCCTTTATCTCTGCAAGCCCTCATTTTTTTAGAAGGACAATGCTTGCAACCATAGCAAAAGACAATATACAAATTGAATCATTACACTTAAAGTATTTAGAAGGAACGATCAAAGGTGTCTTTGATAAAGTGATCGATACCATTTTTAACCCACTCGAGTTTTTACAAAATGGATTTAAACCAGCGTGGTCTCGCACTAAGAAGTTTTTGGGAGCTTCGTATCAGAGTTTATTTGATCAAATGTCTTACAAACTCTCGATTCTGCTTTATGATCGAATTTATTTGCCAACCCAAGCGAAAGAAATTCTTTTGGGGGACAATACAGAATCAGATTATATGATCTTTACCCTCTACCAATTGATCTGTATGGGTAAAATTTCGGGAGACACATTAGAAGAATACTTATACCGATTGAATTTCCTTGGAAGAGATGCGATTACAAGAGACGCTGCTAAAAAAATCCGGTTGTATGCAGAAGAAATTTTAAGAATCCACGGGCCAATGAATCCTGTCGTTTTAACCCTCATCAACCAAACGAATCACGGACCAACGGAAGCTGAAATGATCCAAAAAGTAAAAGACGCTCTTCCAAACGGTTTGTTTGACGCTGAGTTTTCCACAAAACAAGCATTCTATGGAACAGAAGGTGCGATGGGAATGGCCATCATTTTAGAGAAATATCGATTTTTAGATACAAATCAAATTCTTGCCGTAATCGCTGGGATGATTGGTAAGGTAATGGACGGAAAACTTGTGGATGAGGAATTTCTTTTAAATCATTTAGATCGACTGACTCTTCCAAAAGAGGCAGAAGGAACCAAAATCAAAATAATGGAAAGTCTTACCTCAGCGTTTCAAAATGAGTGAAGAAAACAATTTACGCCAATCTCCACTGAAAGAAACTCGCTGGAAAGGGTCTGAATCCACTCAATGAATTGATTTTAGACCCATGGGATTTCTCTACAGACAATGAAAGTGGGAAATCACAAACGATAAAAACTAGAATCACTAGGAAAACGATGCGAGCCTATATCAGAGACATTTTTGAAAAATCTAATACCGATGATAACCAACTCTTTGGAATTCGAGCGATCAGTTGCTTTCTTGTCATAGTCATCCACACCTTTCATTTCGCACAAAACCAAGTCACAGGCCTTCATCCTTTTGTACTCAACTATATCCAAAATTTAGAATTCATCATGGATATTTTTTTCTTAATGAGTGCCTATTTAGTTTCTGCTTCCTTTTTAAAAGATAAGGACAGGATCGGTTTTTTTCCTAGCTGGAAAGCTTTCATCCAAAAGAGATCATTCCGTATCTTTCCTTTATTTTTATGCATCTTAGGTATCTATATCATCGCTTGGAGATTTTCATTAGAAATTGCAGCAAAAACAGGAAATTTAGAATCCAATCAGTTAGAATCGGGTTACAATATGGCTTGGTATTCGGATCTATTTTATTTTTCGAATTACTTTTCAAATCGTTTGCTTGCTCACGGTTGGTCACTCTCGCTCGAGGAACAATTTTATTTAATTTTACCGTTTCTAATACTTTTCATTACCAAAATCAACAAAGAACAAATCTTAAGAAGTATCTTATTCGTAATCCTTACGACCACGATCTTTCTACGTTTTTTTGTATTTTCAAACGAAGTTACGTTCAATTTCGAAGTTTATAAAAAAACAATTTTCGAACCAACTCACACAAGATTTGAACCATTTGTGTTAGGAGTATTTCTTGCTATTGTAAGAGTGAATCGAAAGAAAATTTTCACCTTCGAAGGAAATCAATTACACTTCTGGTTACTTGTGAGTACCTTGCTTCTAGTCGTATTTAATGCCTTCACAATTGAAGAAATTCCTTTCTTATTTTATACGATCCGAATCACCCTCTTCTCATTTTTTAGTTTTTTCTTAATCTATTTCACCTTAGAAAATCGAAAAGAGAACCGATTCAAAAAATTTCTATCGAATCCAATCTTTGTGCCTATTGGTAAATTGAGTTATGGAATTTATTTAATCCACTTTCCAATCGTCATTCTCATTCTCGAAAAATTCAAAAACGGAACGAATTTAAATGAATTTGGTTACGTAAAACTATTCGTAAGCTCATTCATATCTCTATTCGTTACATTTGTTTTAGCCTGGATTGCTTATTTAATCATCGAAAAACCATTCATTCGAATGAGAGAGTGGACGAACTTAAGGTTTGATATCAAGAAGAATACTTTTTATGCAAATCCAATCAATCGATCTGAGTTCCCAATTGTAATCATACTACTGAATTTGTCAATCTTCCTCCCTTATCTATTCTCATTGGCATTAATCAAATTAAACTTTTTCTTTGGTGCGTCAGGTGGAAGTATTTCTAAGCTTTTACTGATTGTTCCAATTTGTTTATTAACCTACTATTTCATAAGATACCGAAAAGATCCATTTACGTACTTCGTTACGATCAAGCAAAATCTTCACGAAAAGTAAAACCCAAGAGAGTTAAAGATTTGTTTTTCGTTTAATAAAGTGGATCCCGCGAACATTGTGTTTAGAGATTTCTTCTTTTTTAATGTAATCTCTTTCCAAAAATGTTAAAATTTCAGCATTTGATTGCGTTTGGTGGTTTAGAATAGGAGCAATCATCTCATTTAAACTAGTATCGATGTCAAAGAATATAAAAGTAACATCGTCTTCATGTTCTTTCAATTTTTTTTGCAACAAAATCCAATCGTCATTCTGATTGGGTGCAAGGATGTATCTTCTGGAGAGCACATCCAATCCAGAGTGGTTTGCTAAAAATTGGTTATTAAAAATTAAATTTTTCGAATTTGCAAAAAGAAACACTTCCTGAAATTTCTTAATTTGTTTGGCACTAACCTGATACAATCGATAGTAATTGAATGATATCACAAGTGAAATGAAAATGAGAACTAGAGTGGTATATTTCTTTATTCGATCTGCAAAGTAAATTTTAAAATCCAAATCTTTTAGATACACAAAGGTAATCACTACAAAATGTGAGAGATATCTTGTTCCCCAGTCTATATTTGAATCATTAGGAGAGAACAGCACTGTAAGAATGATCGCAAGACTTAAAACTATGATTTTACTTCTGTCTTTCTTATTCTCAGTTTGGAACAAAAAGTAAAAATAAAATGGTAGAAAATACACGCAATATAGTAAGAATCCAACACGCGCATTTCCAAAAAACAGAAGCGATTGCATGATTTGCAAACGATCATAGCTAAAAAGATTGAGCATACCACCTAAGTTTGAACTTACCCTTTGCCCCAAAAATGTTCCATAAAAATAGTAATTTCCAAGGCCATATAAAGAGTAGATCAAAAACAATAATCCTATATTCTTAACTTTCTTACGAAGCGAACTTTCTTCAAAAAATAGGTAAAGCGTAGAGAATATTAGCGTTTCAATGCGAAACCAACTTGAAAGTGACAGAAATGAAACTTTTTTCCAGTCGGCCGTTTTTCTTAACATGGCAAGAAGTATAAAAAAATTCGAAATCGCTACATCGAGAAAACCTAATGCATGAAATAAAAGCGGAGACGCCACGAGAAGTACAAGCATCAGATTAGGATTGTTAGATCCATTTTTAAGAATTAAGTAACAGGATACTAGAAATAAAGAAAGTCCAAGATATATAATTGACGTAGCAGGAAATATTTTGAGTAAGATTGCTTTGATCAATACGACAGAATACGAAAAAGGCGATAAAAAATCAGATCCAGAACGTAGCATATCAAAAGAGGTCAGATCACAACTTCCTACGGGATACATCCAAGAACATTGGATATCGATTTTTGGAATGGGGGAAAAGCCGATTTGTGAAGCATGTACATATTGATACAAAGCATCACCTGCAAACATAAATTCGGTTGGAATCTTATAAGTGGCAAAGATTAGAATGGCAGAAAATAAAAAGAACCATCGATAATGATTCCAAATCACTGATAACTTAAACATACTTTTTCCTTAACATTAAACAAAATGAATTCTCAAAAAATTTGAGAAACTCTACAAACTACATATGTATATCGAGATTTAATTTGGCAATTTTCTTGCTCTAAGTTTAGCCAAGAGCAAGTCCATCGATTTACGTGAACTGCTTTCAGAATGACGGCTGTTTCTTAAAATATAAATCGATACGTTAGCCACTATCTCAAAAAATTCTTTTTTAAATATAAAACCCGATTTTTTAAAACCCTAATCGCGAGATAATACAAAGAATTCCATTTACAAAGTAAAGCCATTGGCAAAATCAAATAGAGCTGAAATGCAATGCGAATATAGGCATCAGAAAGATGCTCCTCTATGTTTAACCTAGTAAACAAAAACAAAAAATTATAAGAAAATACAATCATCCAAAAGCTTAGCAGGATAAAATTAATCCTTCGGCTGCCTATAAAAAGCAGCAAGAATGTTAAGATAATCTCAAGCCCCCTCTGCTCCATAATATAATAATTAAAAAAGGAGGTTAATATTTTAAAAGTTCTATTGATTAAAATTTGGAATGCATCAGGCGAAGATAAAAAAGTAAAGGAAAAATCACTTGGAACCACAGGCATTAGAAAGCGATTTAAGGTGATTGGAAATGCCACAAGAACTAAATGAATCAAGATTAACCTAGGATTGTAAAACGAACGTTTGAATAATAGATTAATCGCAAAAATTAAAAAAATGTAAATCGATACCACTATCAACATTTCATTTTTGAGAGTTAATAAAAAACCCAATATGATTCCAATGAATACAGATTGATCAAATTTATTTTTTTTCCCCAAGAAAGCGTACACAAGTAGAGCTAAACCAATCGAAATGGGATAATCCGCGCACAAATCAGATTGAACCGATATAAATTTGATATTGAAGATCACACTTGCAACAAAAACCCAATATAGTATATTCGACTTTTTATCATGAATTGAATTTGCAAGATGAAAACACAAACCTAAAAAGCACATGCTCATAAGGACTGTAAAAAACTGAGGAATCAAACTTGAAGAGGTACCGATAAACACGCTTGGAATTGCAAAAATTATTGGAATACCAATAGGATAATTTGGGAATTTCCAATCAGGATTATTGGGCAAAAATTCCATACCGTGGAAGAATCTTTCCACTAAATGCGTGGACTTTCCCATCCATAAAACTGGTGCATCAATCATCCCATGTGGCTGAATTTCCCAGCGAGGAAGGTATGAATAAATCAATCCGTATAGAATTAAAAAATAGGGAAACAAGTTCCAAGTAAATATTTTTCCGCGATTAGAAAGGGAGATAAATCTCGAATAAACTAAAACTATGAAAAAACTTAAGAAAATATAAACAAGAGCAAAAACAGATCTTTCTCCAGGTGGAACAAGATAAAAACACAAAAAACCAACACTGGGCGCAAACATTAAATTCAAAAATAAAACTTTCATATTATTTTACCGTGACCAAAAGAAATTGGTCTGTTTCCAATAACAAATCCCATTTTGGAAACTTATTCATAAAAGAAGATTTATCTCTTTTAAATACAATGGCATTGCACTTTTCTTGCTTTGAAACATTTTCGATATCCATGGGCTTAATCAAAATAGGACTCAAAGGATAAGACAATAAGAAAGGATCGAAATACCTTGTGGGGTAAAGAAATACTTCGGATTGCGATGGGTTCAGGAAAGGTTTGAACGAGTTTATTTCTAACCAAACTTTCTTATAATCTTTTTCTGGAAAAAGCTCAAGTAGCTCTTTGAATTTGCTTTGGCTCTTTCGAAAGGATTTAATTTTCTCTAAGTCACCAATGAGGTTGAAAATGGACATAACAACGACAATGAAAAACAAAAAAAGTAGTAATGATACTTTAGTGTAAGGTAACTTTTGACTCCTGTTTTTTTTATGGAACAATGCAAACACCCCTTAAAAGACTATAGATCCTGTTTTAAAAACCAAAACGTGATTTTTTTAAATACTCTTCAGAATGATTCAAAATTTCTCTTTCGATTTTCTTCTTACCTTTTGTTTTGATAAATTCAATTACATAGAGAGGTCTACCCTTTGATTCTTCAAAAATACGAGCCACATATTCTCCAAGTATTCCTATAGAAATCAAAATAGACCCACCAATCAAACAAATCAATGTTACGATTGTAGCCCAACCTGGATTATAAACGATCGGAAGCTCTAATATAAAGTGTTGGAACGCTCGAAACAAAGCGTACGCACCTACAATAAAACCAAGCATGGCAACAAATATCCCCAAGGCCAAACTAAAACGTAGTGGAAGTGGCGAAAAAGATACCGCGGCATTCATCGCTAATTTTAACATTTTGCGAAGTGGATACTTGGTTTCGCCTGCGACCCTAGGATCCCGATTATAAAAAACCGGTGTTTGCGGAAATCCTATCCAAGCATTCATACCTCTTAAGAAACGATGATTTTCACGAAGGCGGTTCAGTTCTATGAGACAACGCCTTGAGATCAAACGAAAATCGCCAGAATCAAGAGGTAAATCCCGATGTACTAATATCTTCATTAAGCGATAGAAAGCCCAAGCTGTCACTTTCTTAAAAAATGATTCCCCAGATCGAGCTAAACGTTGCCCATAAACGACATCATAACCTTCTTTATATTTCTCTAACATTTTACCAATGACTTCTGGAGGATCTTGTAAATCTGCATCCATTATGACCACTGCATCTCCACTGGCATAATCCATTCCTGCAGTCACTGCGATTTGATGGCCAAAATTCCTAGAAAGACTGATGATCTTGACCCTTGCATCTTTCTCTGCCCATTCGACCAGTTGAAATATAGTTCGATCACTGCTCCCGTCATTCACAAGTATCAATTCAAATTTGAGCCGGAAAGATTCTAAAACATTAATAATTCTACTTTGTAAAAAAGGAAGAACCTTCTCCTCATTAAAACAAGGGATAACAACCGACAACAATTTGGGATTTGCTCGTTTTTCTAAATATCGTTTCATTTTAAGTCTCTAAAAAAATTCGATGATGGTACGGGTTCGAGAAATGATCTCAGAAATCTATAATCACAAAGTTTCTAGATTCAATATTTTACTGCATTATGCATATGTCATCCACGATTCTAGGCAGATTTACTGCTACAAGAGCTAAATATGGAGTATTTTGAATCTCTGTTAGCTCTTGATCGAATGGTGAAAACTTTAAAGAGAAATGGAATAAAATGAAGAACCAATAGATTTGTTATGGACAACTAGTTTTTTACAAATTTTAGTTGAATATTGAAAGATTTCGCACATATCAAAGAACAAATGTTCGTTATAGAATGAAAGTCATAACCTATTTTTTTATTTTTTTCTTAGCTTTCCTTTTTCCTTTTTTTAGATTCTATTCAACTCAGTTCCATACACATTTAATTGGCGATGGAATCGACAACTTACTGGTATTAACTATACTAGAGCGAAATCTACTCAACTTTCATTCTTTTTTTCAAACATTAGAGTTATCAAAGCTATATACAAGCCAGGGATTTTATCCCTATAGGGACACTGCTTTATTTACAGAGCCGATGTATTTTCCATCGATTCTGTACGGACTTCTTAAAACGATCTTTCAAGATTCTACCAAAGCGTATAATAGTTTATTGATTCTAGCCTCCATTATCAATTTTTATAGTTTTTTCTATCTTTGCCGTGTATTAAAGTTTGATCTTTTCATTACAACACTTGGATCTCTCATTTTCTCGAATGGACATTATTTTACAATTCAATACATTCATTTACAAAATCAGTTTGCCTTCGGATTCCCTTTAGTTTTCGGATTGATCTTACAATACAAAAAAACAAATCAAATCTCTTCTGTTTTCTTAATTTCAATCACACTGCTACTTCAATTTTTTTCCTGTAATTATTATGGCCTTTTTTTATTCTATTTCTTTTTTTTATCGATCATCCTGATTGGATTCGTATTTCCCAAAAACATCACAAAACGTAAGCTGAATGTCATCCTCTTATCAAAAAAGACTTTTTCGTTTTTTCTACCAGCTTTGTTATTTATTCTAACCATATTCAGTCTTTATTATCAATTTTTCAAAAAGAATATCGAATTATATCCCAAAAGAATCATCGAAGAGAATGCCATTTACTCGAATTCTCTTTTATCTTTTCTTACTCTTCCAAAAAAAGTCATTCTATATTCAAATACCAGCTTCGAGGGAACAACCCACTCAAGTGCTCATATCGGATTTGTTACACTTTGTTTAATTCTATACTTTTTTTCCAAGTTCCATAAATTACATCGTAGAATCGTAATTTACCTGTGTTGTGCATTGTTATTTTATCTATTAAGCATAGGGCCATTCATCAATCTATTTCAACACCAGGTTCCTGGACCTTATTCAATCTTATACTATTTAGCACCTGGCTTTAAAAACATAAGAGTACCTTCTCGTATATTTATCCTAAGTTGGTTTTTCATTTCAATAGCATTTGCCACTTACTGCTTCTATTCGAAAGAAAAATCGAAAAAAATCTTTTTGAATGTTGTATTGATCATTTTGATCTTGGAATTCTCTTTTACTACGAAAATAAAGGAAAGTTCAAAGAGCATCATTTCGAATTTAAATATCATCCAATCTTTGGAAGGCAATAGCACCGTATTATTCCTTAAAAAAAACAAGGATCTATTAACTTTTGATGCAGGCTCAATTCCTGAATGGTATTTGTTAAATACCAAAATCAAAACTCCCAATGGCTACACTGGGATCACCTTCCCTTTTCAGTATTACCTCATCAATCTGCTATACAACTACCAAAATAGTTCGAAATTGTATGAATATTTAAAACTACTTGGAATCACGCATATCGCTGTAACTGAAGAAGCGAATCAATTCTCCAACCAAACCAACCTATGGGAAGTACGTTCCAGATTTTTTCCGTTACGTTTAGTAGGAAATGACAGAGAAAACCAAATCATGTTCTACCGAATTTCGGAAAATATTGTCCACCCGGACCAAAACAAATACACCCTGAATCCAATCCAATTTAGAATCACGGAAGCTTCCGTTTCAAAAAAAATTGGAAACTTAACTGATAACGATCTAAATTCTTACTGGCGAAGTTTTTCCTCTGGTTACCAATCACAAGAGGATTTTTTAAAAATTCAATTGGAAAAACTTCCTAAAAACAAATTACTCATTCACCTATACGCAGGTCCGTTCGTTGAAAGATTACCTTATGCGTTGGATGTGAAATGTAATGGAAGGAAAGCTGAATTCGATCTGATTCCGATTGATATTCAAAATTTCATGAAAGATCCGATCAAAAATTCGAAACAAGAAATTATCATCAATCATTGTGATAGTGATCAAATCGAAATACGTGTCAAAAAAACAACACCCTATGCTGTGTTAATGCTCTCCGAAATTAAATTTTTTGAAACAGATAAATAGGATCACTTGTCAGTTTAAAGGTAATATAAGGAACATTCTGGATTAACTTGTTCCCGCTTAAATCCTTTTTCAGTAAGATACTCGTACAGTTTTTTAGAATAGATTTCCGATAATTCGTTATCCTTAACTTTACCTTTCACAACATCTTCCATTGAAAATGGATAGCACCAAGAAATAATCGAAACCGATTGCTCATTGAGTGAAACAAAAATTTCATTAATATTTAAATTTAAATTTTCTAAAAAGATTCTTTCACTATAATTATTAGGCTGAACCCATTTGACGGGAGGGAGCTGATCCAATAAAATATAAGGAGAATGAGTTCCTTGAGCGATAAAGAAACGTTTTTGATTTTGAGTATCCAAACTAATTTTTCCACGAATCGCCTGTGCGACGATCTCACCTTGGTCTGGTATACTTTTTAGTGTTTTTTCCAAATGATTTCTATTCTTTACAGAAACAAAAGAGAAAGATAAAATCCCCAAAATAAGAATAAAATTAAAATATTTTTTCTTCTGAAAACTTAGAGTGATTGGAGTAAGTGAAAAACCGATTAAAAAAAGCAATGGAACAAGAATGGCCAACAAATAATGTTCATATAAAAAGCCTGTCCAAATAGCACCCAAAGAAGATGTAAAAATCCAAATGAAGGAAATGATAACTTTCTCATCTTTTAAAACGGATTTAAATCGATAAAAGTTTACTAATAGTAAAAAAACGACTAACCCAAAAAGAAACCTAAGCTGAAATAAAAAATGAAACCGCTCTTGTAGAGATACCGACCGTGAGTGTCCTCGCAGAAGGAAAACAATGGCTTCTATGTAGTCAACGGAAGCATCATTAAAAAAATAGAAAAGAAAAGAAATCAAAAATGGAAGGAGAAATACTAAACCAATTTTAAAAAAATAAAATACACTTTCCTTAAACTTCTCTCCTCTTTTCTTTCGATGCCTACCAAACAAAAGAATCAAAAAATAAGCAACAAAGAATAAAATAACATCGAAAACAATAATATATTTAATTAAAAAAGCAAAGCCCAGGGCAAAAAAACCAAAGTAATCAGTAAATTTTGATTCAGAAATAAAAATCAGATAAAATGCCAGAGCTTCAAAAGCCAAAAAATAAATTTCCGTGTTAGAAGCCAACCCGGAATGAAATAGCATAAATAAATACAACAGGCAAATTGAGAGGAAAAATCTCAATATAAAGTTTAATCCTTTTAGGGAGATAAAAACAATAAAGGAAGCTAGCGTAGAAAAAAATAAAGCACTGAGCCGTAGAGTTAGAATCGAATAATCAAAGACAGAAAGTGTAATCGCATGAAGTAAATAGATACCAATCGGCTTTAGATCCCAAAAATCTCGATAGGGCAAATAACCTGATACGATCGATTTACCCATGATAAAATAAGTTAATTCATCCCAATCAAGAGTTGAAAAACTAAAAGTGAATCCTCGAAAGAAATAATTAATCAACACTAGAGAAAAAAATACCAATATAAAAAACAAATTTTTTCGAAGAGAGTTATGATTCATTTAAATTCTTTTTAGTTATACACAGAATGCTTCGACGTAAACACACATTACTCCAACGTACAATCGGAAATAATATCGCTTAGCCAAATTCCTGAATATGGCACCATTTTAACATCCGTCGAGTTCATTTCACATACTACGGGTCGAAAATGATTTCTCTTACATTCCTTATAGAATCGTTTCTTTATGTTCAAAACTTCTGGTTTGTTTGCTTCATTGCCTAAAGCAGAGAGTTGAAATAGATAGATTTCTTGAGAATATCGGTAGGATGGAAAGTCTTTTACAAAAAATGGATTCCAATTCAAAGAAATATTATATTTCGTTTCACTGGGTTTCCTTTCTGGAAAACGAACAAGTTTACAACTAGCATTTTGATCAAAATTTTGATTAATCAATGCGTTATTTTTAAAGAATTCATTCTTAAAATAAATTCTAGAACATAAAAAATAACCGTATATGACTAAGCAGAAAAAAAGTGGAACAAAGGAAATCTTGCTAATTTGATTGGAATTAAATATCGTTTTTTCTTGCTTTCCAGGTTCTCGAACTTTCAATAAATAAGCAAAGAGAAGCATAAAACCATACACATCCACCAACATATCAAACGCGTTGTGGATCAAAAAATAAAGAACAGCTAGTAAACACCAGATTCTATTCTCGTGATGATCTTTTTGTATAAGGAATCGATAAAAATAATAAAGAATCAGTAAAATGTAAGAAATCAAGCCAAAAAAACCCGAATAGAATAAGATCGTACTAGGCAGGTTATGAGTGTGAAGATACGATCCATCGGCTTTCGTTGCAAATTGCATCAAATATGTACTTAATTCTTTTGGAAGGTACGCCAATAGAAAATTGTGTTCTCCAATCCCTAACCCGAAGATTTTTTGTGGTAAACTCAGATTGTTAAAAAGAGTAAAATAAATCTCCCACAACTCCAATCTGCCAGAGGAAAGTTGATTCAAATATTCATAAATTTCAATATTAGGTGAAGCTAAAATCGTAACAATGATGGGAGAAAAGTGAATTAGAAAAACCAATGGACATAAAAAATAAAGGAAGTATATAAAAGTATCTTTTTTTAATTGTAAGAATAACAAATAGGTTCCAAGAACAATCAAAACACCGAATACACTAGCCCTTGAGAATTGATTCAATAGAACAAAACAGACTAAAATGGATACGGAAATCAAATAAACAAAGTTAACCTTATTAAACTTTCGTTTGATAGCTGCCAAAAGAAGTGGAATTTGAATCGCTGTATATGCTGCAACCCGATTGGAATTTAAAATACTAGATCCATCTTTATAAAAGAAAACAAACTCCTGGGTGATAAGGTAGTTCCTAATAAGCACCTCCAAAAGATTACAAACCAATAGAATCAAAAGAAAGGAAACTTTGATTTCAAATTCAAAGCAATATAAAAAGAAAATAAGCAGATACAAAAATAGATAAGTCAAAAAATGCTGAGAACTAAAACCAAAAACGAGAGAGTTAATAAAGAAGAGAAACAATACAAAAAAAACAAAGTTTTTCTTCACTAAAAGAAGAGAGAAACGATCAAAACTTTCATGAATTAAGGGATAAAAAAAGAGCAAACAAACTTCCGGATATTCGGAAAACAAAAACGAATACGAAATACTAGAGAGAACAAAGATAGAAACAAAATGAAAGGAAATCATTCCTTTTGATTGATCCTCCCAATCCTTCTTATGGACAAAAAAATACAGAGGAATCAAAGCTGGAAGGAATCGAAAGAAATCCACATCAAAATAATAGCGTCCAAGCTTATAATAGTTCTCAGCAATCGAATTCACTACGGACGCTACGATTATCCAATAAAAAAGCCAATAATACCTCTCTAAAGGAATAGCCTCATTCCTCTTTTTTTTCAAAAAGTAAGCGCAAACTATTGTTAACAAAATTAAGTTAAAAAAGCTCTGATACAAAGTTTTTAAGTGCAGATTTGAAGTTGAAATATAAACAATTGATCCAAAAAAAGCCCAAGCGATTAAATGATTGAGTAACTTTAAAGTGTTTCTATTCATTTGGACTTTAATAACAATCCTTTAAAATGGATGATCTCAATTGATTCTTGATTCCAATTTCTCCCAACTTCAAAATTAAAGTTTATATCAAAAAATTGATTCCAAATCGAACGAGGAAATTCCGTATCGACCAATTGATTCCCTTCCCAATACAAATACAGTATCCGTTTCATTCCATTCTTTAAGAGAATCGTTTCCAATTGCGACCAATCCGATTGGGAATACATAACAATCTGAGGAATCTCCAAATAAGTGACGCCCATTAGATACGTTGTGGCGAGTCCTCTATGAATGATTAAATCAGGTTTTAACTCCAAAATTTTCTTAGTAAATGTGTTTGATACTTTAGCAGCACCTGACCACTGCTTAATGGCTCTTGTATTAGATTTATATCCAAAATAAGAAAGAGATACTAAAATGATTACAATGATGCTTATTTTCCGCCGAGAGGAAATTACATCGGTTTCAATAAAAATAGTCGATAGACCACCGATGGCTAAAAGATACACACCACTTTCGTAATATCGTAATCCAAGGATATCAACACCGGCCCTATAGGGGGAAAGAATTGGTAAAACAAAAAGAAAAATCATACCCGCCAATAAAAACTGAATCTTTTTCTTTTGGATTTTAAAAAATATAGGAAGGATCATAAAAAAGGCTAACACTGGATATGCCTTAAATACTCCAATTTTAAAATCGGATCCCCATAAGTCAGCAATCCAATTGAGTAAGTATTGTTTTCCTGTTAAGACTTGGGTATCTTGTAAGGTATTCCAACCTCGCATTCCAAGGACATGATGATAATTGCTATAGTTGAAATAAGAAAATAAACATGTAATGAATAAAAATACAAAACCAATCGCAAAATAAATTCGCATTCTCTCGAATGACCGAATATGCATTAAAAAACCAATGAGAAATAGTATGATAATTGCGATGGTTGATTCTGGGCGCAATTGAAATGTAAGCGCAATTGAAAACGCACAGAGAACAATGAATACCATGCTCTTTTTCCATTCGCTTACCTTCAGTCTTTCGTAAAGATAAATCGCTGAAAGAAAAAATGAATTCGAAAGTGTTACTTCAGAATAATCTACTGACGAAATAAAAACAGGAGTTAGAAACTGTAGGGATAGACTCAGATAAATCGATACTAGATCGTTAGCACCTAAGATACGAAAAATCCCGACAACAATTAAAAAATTAATAAAAAACGAAAAGATGGGAAGATACAAAACCAGAGAGAAATGCGTTAATTTCGCGATCAAAGCGTGAATGAAAGGCATGATCAAAGGATACTGAAAAAAACATGTATCCTCTTTTGTGACGAAAGCCCAAGGATATCCTATGGGAATCGTCTTGATTGAAAATCCGATTTCCCCTGCGGGAAAGTAACACTGCAAATTGTTTTGAATCGAAAGGTTTTGATACAATGAGAATGTTTGGTAATACTTGATCTGAGGATCGCTTCCAATCGCAACTGCGTTACGATTCCATTGAAATTTATAAAAAATAGGAATCGAAAAAAGAATGAGAATTACAATTCCTGAGAGAATGAATGAAATTCTTTTTAACATTCTCTATTTATTCTCTTTTTAAAATATGCGCAGTAAGCGCATTCATCCCAAAAAGAAAAAGTAAAAGTCCTGTTGTGCTAGTTACAATTAATTCTCTTTCAAAATTAAGAAACATATACTGATTTTCTTTCCATTTCCAAACTAAGTAGAGGAATAGGAAAGCCATCGCTAAAAAGCCAGACAATAAAACAAAGAATAAACGGTCTTCATTCCAATTGAGAATCTTTCCATAAATTCCAAATGTTTTGGACTGTCTGGTGGCAATCTGTAACCCAACGCTCCAAATACTCATTCCAATTAACGATGCAAAGGAAAGAAGAACCAAGGAATGGATCCCATAAATTCTGAATCCATAGACCTCTAAAATGCCGCCAGAGAATAAACCAAATAACAATTGCGAAAACGAAAGTATAAGAATGATGAATCCTAATTTTTGAAAAAAATACGGAGCATAAAATAAGATTCTTAAAAGATGTCTCATTCCATCCCGCCATGTTTTTAAATGAGGAATTCTACCGGGTTTATCAGGATAAAGAGAAACAGGAACATGTTCCATAACTGATCCATTTTGTAAGGCTTTGATCAGCATTTCAGAAGCAAATTCCATACCCTTGCTCTTCACATCCCATTCTAAGTATTTTTCCTTCTTAAAACACCTAAAACCAGAGTTCGAATCCCGAATTTTGAATTTTTTTGCATACAAACGATTGATGATCCAATTGATCACGGGTGTTCCTAAGTAACGATGTAGGAATGGCATGGCACCTTTGTGGATTTTTCCATCCAAGCGAGAACCAATGACCATATCAGCATTGGTTTCCAACAATCGAGTGATTAACTTAGGGGCTTCCAAAAAATCGTAAGTATCGTCTGCATCAGCAAAAAGAACTATCTCCCCTTTTGCATTTCTGATCCCTGAATCTAATGCCGCTCCATATCCTCTTATTTCACACGGTTCAACGCGAACACCTAAAGAAGTAGCATATTCCTTAGATCCATCCGTACTACCATTATCTGATAATAAGATTTCAATTTCAAATTTTGATTTATTTTCTTTTTTGATCGATAAACATTTCTCTAAAACAAATGGTAATGTCTTTCTTTCATTTAAACAAGGGATGACAATTGTGATCTGAGGTAATGCCATAGAGAATTAAATTTTTTGCCTTATATTTTTTTCAAAACCAACAACATACTTTGTCCGAAAGGTAGAGGTAGATAATCCAACCACGCAATGAATGGAATCAAACTATTCATAATCATCGCATCCTGTTTTTTGATCTGTTTTTGATTTAGGATTTTCATTTTGACGAGCCAACCAAAAGCCCCAATTGGATTAAAATAATCTCTTCTTAACCATTTCACTTTATATTCTGGAGCTATTGATTTTTCCCAACGCCTAATATCTGATTTCGAATATCGCCTAACATGCCCTATCTTCTTATCAAAGGAGGAATATAAGGCAGGCATCGCAGGCACAATGGCCACGAAAAACCCACCTTTTTTCAATAACGATAGTGCATGGTTCAATATTTTCGTATCATCTTCTATGTGTTCCATCACATTCGATGAATAAATACAGTCGTAATAGTTTTTTGTTTTGATTGAAAGAATGTCTTGCCCAATCTTTTGGACATTCTTTACACTCCGGAATCTCTTTTTTAAAATTTGGAAGTTTTCACGCGAAAGATCAAATGCATCAATGGGAAAATGTTCGGAAGTGATCGCAGCAATCGTGCCCGTTCCTGCCCCAATCTCTAAATTTTTTTCACCCAAGTAATCTTCAATTTTAGCGGCAATCCAACGATTATAAGTCACCGCATCTTCTATTGTTTCAAGTGTCCCGATGCCTTCTCCGAAAGAAGAATAAATATGAGAATTGGAAGAGAAGGAATCATCTTTAGGAGAGAAAACAAAACGGTCAAAACTAACAAAATTGACAAGGATCACAAAACCAATGCTCACAAAAGAGGAAACCAGCCATCCAAATCCTAAAAAGATCATACAGGCAAAGATGAGGATTCTAATGATGATACCAAGAAAGGAATAATAATGAAACTGGATTAACTTTCGGAAAAAATCTTCAGAACCCTCTAACCATGTAATGTATTTATGGAGAGGATACGAGCAAAGAAGAGCCAATTCTAATGCAATCAAGTTGCCAAGATTCTTTTGATAAAAACCTTCACTGAAGTAAGGGTACGTAAAGATCCATTTTGCAATCCACGCATTAATCCAAAAAACAAGAATCCCGACAATTAAATACCGATAGTGACGTCCTTCAAAAAGAGAAAATAGCCTAGTGAACATATGATCCTATAACCAATTACCTGATTTAGGTATGTATCCAATTGGCATATTTTTGCTAAAAAAATCTTCTTTTTTCGCAATCACATTGAAGTAAAAGATATGCCTAAGGGCAGCGATTCCATCTTTCCAAGTAATTTTTTTCCCTTCCAAATAATTTCTTGGGTAATAGGAAATAGGAAATTCTTGTACCCTTATTTTTAATCGCGCGAGTTTTGCTGTTATCTCTGGTTCAAAACCAAAACGTTTTGATTCTAAGTTGATGTTCTTCACAATTTCTGCTTTGAATGCCTTGTAACATGTTTCCATATCCGTAAGATACAAACCGCTTAGAAAATTGGAAAAAATTGTAAGAATACGATTGATAAGATAGTGAAACGTACGATGTACTTGGCGCCCATCTTTTTTAAATCGAGAACCAAAAACTACGTCAGCTTTCCCTTTTACGATTGGTTCAATCAAAACGGGAATCTCTTCCATATCATATTCGAAATCGGCATCTTGAACGATGATGATGTTTCCCGTAGCTTCCGAAATTCCTCTGTGTAGGGCAGCACCCTTCCCTTGATTCTTCTCCTGAATCAGGATTTTGTGTTCGGATCGAAAACGGAAATTTTGCAGAATGGAAAGTGAATGATCACGAGAGGCATCGTCGATAAAAACGAGCTCTTTTTGAGTAGGGAGTTTGAGTGCGTCAATCCGAGTTAAAAAATCCTCCAGATGCGCAGATTCATTGTAAATTGGGATGATAAGTGAGGTTTTATCCGACTTTCCAGGGTTACGTTTGGCGACCATAATTACCTCTAAAAATTCTGGAAATCGAGAGAAGTCAAGTCGTAAAAAGAAAGAAGGGGCGAGAGAATCTAATCTTTATTTTTGTATTTTCGTAGCCCCTTAATTCCATGAATCAAAGTAAGGATCATGGCATATAAACCATTCAATTTCTCACGCTTTCGCAACATTCTAAAGTGTGCAAACATCACTTTCTTTTTGTTAGATGTAGCAGCGCCCCTCCTGACTCTGTAACGCGCCAAGATTTCAGAATTAGCAAATGCTAACTTACCATCCCGTAAAATATCCAACCATAGGGCGTAATCATCTCTAAGACTTTTTAATGAAGGATCAAAGAATTTTTTTCCTACGCTTGGCACATGGTAAATCGCGGTTAACAAACCTACACGATTGTAATGCAATAAATTACGATAAGTATAAGGTTTCGTTTCTACTCGAAATGGCTCGCAGAATTCAAATCCATTTTCATCAATGATCCGATACGAAGCAAAAGAAAATGGAGCCTTATGCTCTTCCATAAAGGGGATCATTTTCTCTAAAAAATCGGATTCCCATAAATCATCTGCATCTAAAAAGGCAATATACTCCCCTTTTGCAAGCTCAATGCCTTTGTTGCGAGTATCCGCAGAACCTGAATTTTTTTCTTTCGGAATCACCTGGATTCTTGCATCCTTTTTTGCAATTTCGTTTGCGACTGCTAACGTGTTATCTTTTGAACAATCATCAACAAGTAGCAATTCCCAATCTTTGTATGTTTGCTTGAGTAAAGATTGTACGGATTCTTCTAAGTAAGAGGCTGCGTTGTACGCAGGCATAATGACTGAAACTTTCGGCATGATTGGTGATTCCAAACCTAGAATTGAAGCAGAGGACAAAAAGAAAAGTCTGATTTAACGGTGAGTCTCATGATCCAAGAATTTTTCAGCAATCTCCAGCGCTTCTTCAATGATATGATGCATATCTAAGTATCGGTATGTGGCAAGTCTTCCTAAAAAAGTCACACGCTCTAACTTTGATACCTCAGATTCATATCTCTTTAAAATTTCCAAATCGCCTTCCAATCGTTTTGGATAATATGGAATATCGGATGATTCTGTTTCTTTGCTATACTCTTCAAAATAAATTGTTTTTGGGTGATTTTCCCATGGAGTGAAGTGTTTGTGTTCGTGTATTCTTGTATACGGAATATCTTCATCAGCATAGTTTATCACTGCGTTTCCCTGAAAATCTCCATCCGAACGATATTCCTTGAAATAGACAGTGCGATAGCCTAAGCGACCAAATCGAAAGGAAAAATAAGCATCAATGGGTCCTGTATAAAAAACATGATCATAATCTGTATTGTCTTCGTTTTCGCCCAAAAAATGTGTTCCTAATCTCACTTCAATATTTGGATGTTCTATCATTTTTTGAATGATCGCTGTATATCCTTCTACCGGAATACCTTGGTAGACATCATTGTAATAATTATCATCGTAATTAAAACGGACAGGTAAACGTTTCAGAATGGAAGCAGGCAAATTCCGAGGTTCCGTTCCCCACTGTTTCTTTGTGTATCCATAGAAAAACGCTTTATATAACTTTTCTCCAACGAACTTTTTTGCCTGCTCTTCAAAAGTTTTTGGATCTGAGATGGAAGTATCACCTTGAGACTCAATCCATTTTCTTGCTTCTTCTGGTCCGAAAGACTTTGCATAAAATTGATTGATTGTATGTAAATTAATCGGCATGGAATAAACTTGGCCTTGGTAGATCGATTTAACTCGATTTACAAACGGACGAAATGTACCAAAAGAATTCACATAGTTCCATACCTTTTCATTGCTTGTATGAAAAATATGTGGACCATATTTGTGAACCATAACATTCGTTAAAGAATCCCGTTCTGTATGGCAATTTCCACCGATGTGATTTCTTTCATCGACGATTTTGATTTTATAATTGCCAGTCTTGGCAAGCGTATTGGCGACAACTGCTCCAGAAAATCCAGCGCCTACTATTAATATTTTTTTCATAAAACTCGTTTTGGTAATAAACTTAGAATCAAAAAAACGGTTTTCTTCATCATCCTGATGAGAAATACCTTACAGGAAGAAAATCGCTGAGTTGCAAGAGAAGTAGACTCAACACTTACCTTTCTTCCGAAATACATTAGAATCTGTCTCCATTGAGACTCCGATAGTTTCATTGAGGACAGTTTTTCCAGAAAATCGTTTCGGGGAGATCTGCCTTCATGAAAAACAAGTCGTGCTTCCCGCGCAAATTCCAAATCAACATTTAAAAAATGCGCCATAATGGATTCTAATTCCAGAACACCTTTGTCTACATTCTTAGTTGACAAACCACCTAATGAATAGTGAACGATTGGGTCTTGGATTTTTTTACCAACATAGCCTTTTTGAATCACACGAAACATAAAATCAACATCTGCAGAATAACGAAACTTTGTGTTAAAACCTTTTAGCTTCGTATAGATTTCCTTTTTACAAAGATACGCCTGGTGATTGGATGGGTTTCCAATCAAGAAATCGAAATCCGTGAGAGTCTTTGGCTTCCAACGTTTCAAACCAAAAAACATTTTGGCTTCACCACAAATATAATCCAACTTTGAATCCGATGTAGGAATGACTAATTTTTCTAATGCATAAGGATGCAAAAAATAATCATCAGCATTCAAAAACAAAATCCATTTTCCACGAGCAAGCGGAATCGCTTTGTTCATGGCGTCATAAACTCCAGAATCCCTCCCTGAAAAAAGTCGAATCCTGTCTCCAAATGTTTTTATTTTTTCCACCGTACGATCTGTGCTCAACCCATCCCAAACCAATACTTCAAAATTTACATTTTTTTGAGTTGAGGCTGAATGAAGCGTGCGGACAATCGTATCTTCCGCATTTCGAACTACGGTGATGATGGTAACAAGTGGATTTTTATTTTGCATGAGATTGAGTTAGAGATTCGTAAACTAAGATATGTGCATCAGCACATTGATTCCAAGAGAATTGTTTGACTCGGGCAAAACCCGCTTGGATTAGATTGTCTCTTAGTTCCTTTCTGTTTAATAGGTCATTGATTTTATTTTTTAGGTCATTAGGATTTTTGGGATCAAAATAATAGGCAGCTTGCCATGCCACTTCTTGGAACACTTCGATTTGACTGCAAAGGACAGGACAACCTACTGACATAGCTTCCAGTAATGGGATTCCAAATCCTTCATAGAGGGATGGATAGATAAACATTTCTGCATTTCGATAATAGGAAGCCAATTGTGCATCTGATCCAATGGAGTGTTGGTGGACAAAATTAGTTAGACCAAATTCACCGATTTCCCTTTTCTCAGAATAGGAAAAATTGCCTCCACCCGCACATAACAAATGAATTTCTGTTTCCTTTCGCACTAGCGCGAAGGACTTCAAAAGTGTAGTGAAATTTTTATAATCAGAGCGATTCCCAACAAATAATATATATTTCTGATAAGGCAAATCATTGTCCATTTCCTTCTCTTCTGAAAGATCACCAGCCAAATAAATCACCGAAACTTTTTCTTCTGAAATCGAAGGATACAAACGTAATAGATCTTTTTTGGTTGTATTCGAAATACAGATGATGTGGTCAGCTAACTCGCACAAGGTTTTTCTATTTTTTAAAATGAAGTTGGAAGATCCATAGTATTCAGGAAATAACTCATGTACGAGATCATACACAGTTAGAACCATTTTTGTTTTGCTCCGAGCAAGAGCGTCACCATAATAGGACTGAAAATAAGTAGGATGGAATATCTGAAACTCATTAGAAAGAAGTTTTTCACAAACTTGCTCGTTGATGATTCTAATTTGTTTTCGTAAACTAAATTTAAAAATACCCCTTTCCCGCTTCATCAAAATTTCGGGCATAGCGAATCCGAAAATAGAAAGGGTTTTTTGGATGATTTTGTATGCAGTGTAGAGAGAAAAAAAATCCGGCAAGTTGATTTGAGAGTGAGAAGAAAGTTCTTTTAAAACTCCCTTTCCATAGGAATCAATGTTTACGGACGTTTGAAACTCTATCCGTCTCTCTTTAAGACGACGAACCACCTCCATAAAAATTTTGGATATTCCACCAAATCGATTCTGAAAGAAGATTTGATGGTCAATGATTACTTTCATATGTTCTTTGATATATTAAAAGTCAGAGGCATCAATTTCAAAATTAGGAACTTCGCTTAATAATGGCGCACCCTTAAAGAATCGAATCATTTCCTCCGTTGCTTGAGTTTCCATAGCAAGTCTACAATCGAAGGAACAAGAACCCATGTGCTGTGAGAGGACTACATTTTCAAGTTCAGTTAATTTTCCATTGTATGGTTCTTTTTCGTAAACATCTACCGCGAATCCAGCAATACGGTGATTCTTAAGGTAGTTGTAAATATCTTCCTCGTTTACAATCCCTCCACGGGAAAAATTAAGTAGATATGCAGTTTCTTTCATAAAATTAAGTTCAGACTTGGTTATTAAATTCTTTGTAACCTGAGTCAAAGGAACGTGAAGACTAATAATATCCGATTTTTCTAATAAGGATTGTAAGTTTACCTGCTCAATATTTAAACCCATTCTTCTTAAATTGCAAATTTCTTCTGATTTTTCCAGAATATCAAAAACATAAATTTTTGCTGGATGAAAGGCACTCAAGATCATCCCAACCTTAAATCCAACTCTACCCAATCCTATAATACCGATTGTAGCCGATCGAATGCTCATGCCAACTGGTCGAGACCATTTTCCTAGCCGTAATTCTCTATCCGCAAAAACAACATGTCTCGGCAATGTAATCATCATTCCAACTACTAACTCTGAGACAGCAAGGGTGACTGCATCCGGAGTATATGAAACTTTTATTCCTTTCTCTCTACATAATTTCAAAGGCACAGAATCTAATCCAATTCCAACTCTTGCGATCATCTTCAATCTTTTCGATTCTTTGATCAATTCATGTAAATTATCAGTACCAGCAATTAACCCGTCACAATTCCTAGCAAATTCAAAAATTTCATGAGAGGTTAACTTTCTTTTGAGTGGATTGTATATTACTTCTAGCCCGGATTGATTCAGCAATTCAATTGGATGCGGGTTATATGTACCAAATGGATACGTTGAGACAAAGATACGTTTTTTTTGATTCATAGAGTTTACAACAAAACAATGAATTATAATATAGAATTATATAAATCGAGCGTCTCCGCAAACGAATTTTCCCATTGAAATTGCGCGCACCGCTTATAACCTTCCTCTATAATCTGATTCCTAAACGAATCATTAATAAATACATTCTCCACAGCATCATGAATAGAACTACTATCTAGTGGATCAAAATATAACGCAGCGCTCCCAGCTACCTCCGAAAATGAAGATGTGTTACTACAAACAACAGGACATCCTAGTTGCATAGCCTCCAAAAGTGGGATACCAAAACCTTCGTAAAGTGAAGGAAAAACAAATAACCTAGAAGATTTATAAAGAGTAGCAAGTTTTTGTTTATCGGTAATTGCAATTCTAGTAATTCGATTCTCTAGATTCAATTTTTTAAATAAATCCATCTCTTTTCGACTTAGAAATTCCCCTCCAGCCAGAATCAGATTCATTTCAGGGTATTTTCGAAATAAATCAATTATACTTACCAAAAAGAAATGAAAATTTTTATAAAGTGATCGATTACCTACATATAGTATCGAGTTTGAGAGATTATAATCTGTTTCAACTTTTGCTTTAATATCATCAAAAGAAGGCGCCAAATATATTACTTTAATTTTTTCCTCAGGTATATTATAAATCTTCATAATATCATTTTTGGTGTTATTTGATATTGCGATAATTTTTGTTGCAATATCCATTGTCTTTTTCTTAAAAAAATAGGTATTATCTGCTGGAAAATAATAAGGAAATAGTTCATGAATCATATCATAAACAGTTACAACGATCGGAATTTTTCTAGCATTTGGAAAACTATGATAATATGTGTCATAGTAGGTTGGATGAAAAACTGAAATATTTTTTCTTTCGAAAAACAATTTAACATAATTTTCCATTTCTCTCCTATGATTTTTAGCAAGGCCAATGAATTTTGCAAAAGAAAACAATTTTCCCTTACCCTTAAAATGACCTTCGAAAAGCCAATTTGAAGAGTTTAGATATACTTTATTTCCTAGCTCCAAAGATTCATTCAAATACTCATTATTTGAATATAAAATTGAATGACCAACGTCTACATTTGATCTTCTCAAAAAGTCTTGAATTAGTTCTTTAAAGTATAATGAAATTCCTCCATAATTTTGTTGTATAAATATTTGATGATCAAAAAAAACTTTCATAATAATTAATACCTCATGAAAATATATCAAAATGAAAATAAATTAATAACAGTATAAAGAAACCAGGGGACATATATTATTTAAAATCATCAAAAACAGTCGGATATTTGTTATAGAAGGCAAAAAATATACAAAAAATAGTCAATCCTAGTTTGAGCGTCATACTCTTACGCTACGATAAATTTAATTTTTCATATTAAACAAAATTTCTAAAAGAAAATTAGCTAATAAATAGAAAAGTGTAATAGAAAAATATCGTCAATAGCTTTAAATATCTAAACTCTACCTGACGAATCCCATATTAAAACTTGAATCATACCTAGCATTAGTATACCCAGGTGCGCAAGGTATTTCTGAAAAACCACATTGTTCACCTTCTTTGGGCTTTAAAAATAATAATCCATGATAATTTTTCTGACTATATAATTCAATATCTCTTACTTTCTTTATTGAAAAGCCATTTAATTTTCGAATATTTGCATAAGATACCAAGAAGAGTGCAATCATTATGAATAAAACAACAATATCTTTACTCACAAAACGAATATTTCTTTGAAAATGAAGCATTGGAAATAACAACAAAAGTGAAACTACACTTGAAAAAAAACGGAAATCTGGGACAGTAAAAAGATAGAACAAAATATTCAATGAGAGAAAAACATAGAGAACTTTAACATTTTTATTCTTTAAAAAAAAGAGCGGATTCCTAAAAAGACTATCTGCCAAAAATAACAAAAAAATTAAAACAAACTCACTATTAAGTTCAAAATTCTTATTTAGCCAATCAGGAAACCACAAAATAATACTACTTTTATTTTGATACCTCTCCAGGAAGGCTTCGCCTGGGTAAATTGCCCAGGCCTTGATTACAAGATTCATATGCTCTACCTGCTCTTTACCTAAAGACCAGGGCAGGTCTAAACTAAAAAATGGTATCGGATAATATAACCAACCAGTTGAAATTACCGAACGATATGCCATTAAGGAAAAAACGAAAAATGATATTATTAAGAAATAAGAAACTTTTTTATTGAATATACTCATTCTATCCGAAAAAATAAAATAGGAAAATGTTATAAACAAGAATGCAATTCCAGATAGCTTCAAAAAGAATAATAAAAGCGCAAATATCGACTGACCAAACCAAAAACTCTGATTTCTAATATTTGAATTAACAATTATAGAAAAGAACAAAAAAACTAAATGAATAAATATAAAGTCCGTTGAATAAGAGGTAACTTCCCTATAATCATTTCTTAATACTAAAAAATGTATTAAAAATAGGATAAAAATCGCAAAATTCAAAAAGGACTTAAATAAATACAAGCTCCTCACCAAAAAAAACAAAATAAAATTTAGTATAAAAATATTAGATATGTATATTCCATAACCATTCGAAAAGAAATCTACCATCGCATAAAAGGAGATTGCGATAGAATTAAAACCCAGACGTTCATGAATTAAACCTATACCCTGGACAACGCCATATTCCTTTATGATACTTACTTGATTTGCATGATAGAGATAAGTATCATACCAAGCGATTTCATTAAAAACGAAAGGAGTATTTATTATTGTTAAAAAGAAAAAGGAGATTAAAATCTTCTTTTCATTCTTTAGTATTCCTGGAATTTCACATAGAGGTATAATGGAGAAAATAAAAATCAGAAACAATGAACAAGGTTGGTAATTTATTACATAACTTGCCAAAAGTGAAAAGAAAAATAGGAAAGAAATTCCAAAAATATATTTAAAAAAACCTTTTTTGTCTTTATAATATCTACAAAAAAAGAGCCCGTAAGCAACTAACGACAAAAAAAAGAAATTCTGAAAAAAAAGGATTTTTGCATTTATTAAAATAATCTCAATCATTAATTCTTAACCTAAAAATATACAGATAGATCGTTATACTTCAACAGCAAGTTTGTTCAATATTAACAAAAAACTAGCTATTATTTAACTCTCTGGCAAAGATTAATCTTCATGGTGGCAGCACAAAAGGATCTTTGACAAATCATATACTTAACAATAGAGTGAAACTTGGGAGTTTTTAAATACCAAAATCATTTAGAATATAGTTAAACCGGAATCAAAATTATATCCATTATAAAAAGAATATCTACAGAAATTCGAAATGGAAGCTATTTCTGAAAAAAGGTATTTTATTTTTCCGGCAGGTTGAGTTATCTTGTTATTAAATAATTCAGTTCGATTAGATAATATAGTTAAATACAAAGTTTTGTTTATTACCAGATAATGATATATTATGTTTAATAGATTATCAACAGAAATATATTTTTCAAAATTGCTTGAAATAAGCTTGGATTTTAGAATAGAAAAAACTAAAAAGTTTCAATTTTCTGAAATTAAATGATTTTTAAAATATTTAAATTTTCATTCTTTGAAAGTTAGCATATCACCAAAATGCAAATGAAGCCTGAAATGATCCATATGCCTTCAGGAATTTTGATTTATCCAAATACATAGCAAAGCAAAACATTTCCAGAATACTCCTTAAAAACAAACAGACTCTTTTAATAATGGGACGTTTGGATAATAAAATGGAAATTGCAAATTGGGTTCTTCCCATAATTTTCATATACTCATTAAAGTAATCTTTTGATTTCCTATATTCAATTACTGGATGGTATACCTTTACACTTTCGAGATATAATAATTTCTTTTTATCCATTTTAACCTGACTTGCTAATAGACTATCTTCTCCATAAATTTTAAATTTTGAATTAATATTCGTTCCTAATTTCTCACAGAACCCCCCATAAAATTCCAGAATGCTCTTCCTGCAAACAAAGTTGACTGAAGGAGGCAAAGCCCCATTCAAGTACTCCCCTTCTCGTTTCTGAGAGTATGCTGGTAATATATATGAGTATATAACTGGGTATTCTAAACTCTCAATACTATCTCCATTTTCAAATACTGGGATAATTGGCCCCCCTAATACTCCTGTATCACAATTATAATCTAATTTAAAGTGTTCATCGATTGCACTCATCCAATTTTTATCGACCCAAGCATCATCATCAGTGAACGCGATAATATCTCCTCTAGCCGCCCTCCATCCATAATTTCTTGCACAGGCAGCCCCTGTTTTATTAGAGTGAATATAATAAATATTATTTATCTTACTAAAATATTCCTGAATCATGTTTTTGGTTAAATTATCACTAGATTGATCAACGATGATAATCTCATAAGTCTGAGAAAATTCAGAATTCAATATAGAATTCAACATCCTTTTCAAAAGAAGAGATCGATTTGCGGTTGGTATAACTACACTTATCATAGACTTATCTGCGACTTTTTCCTGTAACATAAAAGTAAGAGAGCTTCTTAATAAACCATATTATTGCAGATACTAGACTCGAATTCTTGAATCGATTTTTTAATATTAATGAAGAGTATAAATACAACAGAGATATCAAAAAATAATCAACTCGTTTACTAAGGCGCCAGGCAAGTATCAAATGTTCCTTAAACCTCTGCTTATGCATTGTGTCAGTTATATTCCCTCCCCAAAATCGATAATCCGAGATTAGAGAATTAATTTTTAACCAACTATATTTATCGAAAACTCTTATAAAAAAGTCACAATCAAATACACAAAGGAAATTTACATCAAATTTGATCACATCTAGGATCGATGTTTTAATCATAGTTGAAGGTTGCAAAATGTGGTAATCCAAGAAGATGCATTCTTTTAGATTAATTCTAGAAACTTGATGTTTACCAGTTTTATATCCTTTGCTGTCAATGAAATAACCGTCACCCGAAACAACATCAAGTAATGCATTCTCCATAAAATGAATCAAAAGATTATTTATTGAATCATTTGAGGAATATCTATCATCACTATTTAGCCAAAGAAAGTAATTCCCAATAATTAATTTTATTCCTTTATTTAGCGCATCTACTGGTCCCTTATCACGCTCACTCATCCAGCGGAAACTAACACCTTTACAGCTATGCGATTCCCTAAAAACCAAATCACCTAGAACATCGGATACTTTCCTTTTTTTAAAAGTTTCATCATATTCACGAATTATATCTACAGTATTATCATTTGATGCACCATCGACAATGATATAGTCAAGATAAAATTCTCCTTTTTGATTTATAACTGACTCAATGGTTTCCCGAATAAATTGTCCTTGATTATAGGAGGGTGTAACGATTGATATAATAGTTGAAGTCTTCATGCTTTTTATTAATTTTGATTTTAGATTGATTGTAAAAGAATATTGCAGTAATTTTGAATATTTTTATATACCTAGAAAAACTGTTCATTTCAATATTTTCGCAAAATGCCTAGCTATATTTAGAGCCAGAATTTGAAGTAAGAATTAGGCTTTAAAAATAAAGAAAAAAAATGAGATTTAAAACAACTTGGTTTCATTCTATATACCTTAGAAACCTATAAACAGTAAACCTTTTAGATTAGATTTAGCTTTAAACTTCTGATGAAGACATACATGGAACTATTTACATTATAGTCCAATTTTTTTTAGTATCCTATTAATAGGACTTAATTTTGATATTTCCATTGCTGCCTCTATTGGATCAATCCATCGATATTCAATGTTCATTGTGATGGAATGTATTTTTTTCAAACGAAGAGGAAAGGTTAAAAATCCGTGAGTCGAATAAAAAAAGAAAGAATTCCCATTTCGTTTCTGCCAGTTTCCATTTGCGAGTTTTTGAATGACCTTTTTTTCCCAGACAATCGTTTGATCCTCACCTTCCAAACTAGTACCGAGAATCGTTATCTTCTTGATCTTACATTCATTCGCACTACCTTTCATTGGCAAAAAGATAAACTGAAAGATACCAGGTCCACTGATCGAAGTCTCATGAATTGGCAGATCGAGTTCTAATTCTTGAATCTTTGCTGAACACGGAAAATTAAATTGGTATTTTTTTTGCGTGGAAAGATTGGGATCGAATGATAAGAACAAATGTGTTTCTGTGAGACTACCTTCTTTAACAGACTTGTCATAGTTGAGTCGGTGCGCAAAGTCATTTATGATAGGGATAACTGTTTCGGAAGAAATTTGATAATGTTGGATATCACTGTAATTTGAATTTAATGCTTTTGAGTATTGTGCATAAATAGATCCATACATTTTTTCGTGAATGAAATAAGAATTTCCGTAAAAAGAAATTTGGCTAGATTCTAATTTAACATCATGAAAATGATAAAAAACTAAATAGAAAGGTTTTTTGGTTTTGGTTTCTTCTAATATAATTTCATCATTCTGATGCTGTATTAAAGTATATTGTTGCACATTCCAAGGAGCAACCCCACCACCTAAGTGTTTTAATACATGAACTCGATTGAATTGACTAGGCCAATGGTCTAGGTATTTTTGATCACCAAATTTACCGTCTTCAAAACGAGCATAACACCACTCAAGGCATTTGTCAGCCCACCAATGTAAAACATTTTTTCCATCTGAATCATTTCTAAAAAATACAAATTGAACACAATAAATTCCAGAAGTAGCGGATTGGTCGTACTTCGGTGTGTATCGATGTTCGGTTATCATTACTGAAGATTCTTTAGTCTCCTCCAGTAGAACTTGAGGATTGGAAAAAAAATACAAATCTGCATCGATATAAGTGCAATGGTCTAATGAAAACGTATCAAAACAGTAACGTAAGATCCAAGGCGTACAAGTCCAGCAGTATTCACCTTTTGTTCTTTCTTGTTTAACTCTAAGTAAATCAGCAGATTCAAAGTCAGAAAGAGAAACTAATTCAACAAAACTAAGATTCAGCTTCTTTAGAGCTGAAAAACAGGCTTCATCGAAAGGAAATACATACACTTTCGCGGAAGGATCTTTCTCCGCGAGGGACCTTAACATGGTGACCCCTCGAAGTAGGTAATTCGAATCAAAGAGAGTACAATAATAATTGTGAGTCATGCTTAAACCTGCCACCGATTCATCACATCGATGACAGTGTTTATATCCTCTTTCGTGTGGAAGTATGAAATCGGCAGACTCAGTTCCGTTGCATGGATCTCCTCAGAAATTGGCAACGAAAGCAGATGAAACTCATTTTCATTGCTTTTATAGTTCGTGAATGCAAGTTGTTTGTGTGGTGGGACGGGGTAATGGATCTCAGTTTTGATACCGTTCTCAAGGAGATAGGTTTTCAACTGATCTCGTTTTTCTGTTCGAATCGGATAGATATGATGAACTTGGTAGATCGAATCATCATCAACTAATGGCTTCCAATAGTGATTCGAGAGTCTTTCTTGGTACAAACGTGCCAGTTCTTTCTTATGAAGATTAATTTGATTAAGATGCTTCAATTTGACAGAAAGAATTGCCGCCTGCATTTCATCTAACCGGGAATTCATCCCAACAAACTCATTATAATATTTTACAGAAGAACCATAATTTCGTAATTTTCTTACTTTATTTGCTATCTCTGGATCATCTGTCACAATCGCACCCGCATCACCAAAAGCACCTAGATTTTTTGTAGGATAAAAGCTGAATGCATTCACATGACCAAAAGTTCCAACTTTCTTTCCCTTGTATTTTGCTCCATGTGCTTGTGCACAATCTTCAATTAAAACCAAATCATGCTCTTGGCATATCCCAAGTATTGGATCCATTTCACATGGCCTACCGTAGAGATGAACCACCATGATTGCACAAGTTTTATTCGTAATTTTGTCTTTAATCTTTTCTGGATTGATGTTGTATGTGTCTAAGGACGGCTCAACTAAAACAGGTTTGAGTCCATTTTGCATAATGGATAGAATCGTAGCGATATAGGTATTGGCAGGCACTATCACCTCCATACCTTCAGGAAAGTCATAGTATTTTAGACTCAAAGCCAAAGCATCTAAACCAGATGCCACACCTACACAAAATTGATTTCCATTAAAAGATGCAAATTCAGATTCAAATGTCTCGAGCTCTTTACCAAGAATAAACCAGCCACTTTGGGAGACTCGAAGGACAGCCTCTTCAATTTCCTTTTGGAATGGTGCATTTAATAATTTTAAATTTTCGTATTCTATCATTTCTTTTTATGAGCGATATATTCAATAAACTCATCATACGTACGTAAATAATCGTTTTCTTCATAATAATCAGATGCATAGACTAACATAACACAGTCGGAGGAAATTGATTCCATCGAATGCCAAAGTTCTTTCCCCAAAACAACTCCCCTATTGCTTTCATTCATTAAAATTTTTTGGGTGTTTTTTCCGTCATCCAAGTGTAGAACAAAACTACCTTTCAAACAGAAGATCACTTGAATTGTTTCTTTATGGGCGTGATTTCCTCGAGTTACATCTGTTTCATTTTTTTGAATGATATAATAGGTTCTTTTTATAACAAAGGGAATGTCCCGATTTGCTTCGGCAACCGATAAGGTTGCCCCACGATCATCCGAAAACTGTTTCAATAAAACATAGCCAGAGTTTTTTACTACGATCTCTTCCAAGTAAATACCTACTTTTTTCGAACTAAAAGAATATTATCTAAATAAAATCCGTTATTTGCCGGAAATACTTTTGATAAAAAAATTGTAAGCATTTGGATCGGAGCAAAAACAAGAGGAAGGCTTATTTTATAGAGGATCCTTCGTCTGGAGAAAATATAATACAAATATGTACAAAACAATTGTCCTAATGTTAAAACAAAATTCCCCGTTTTATATTGTTCCAAAACCTCAAAACCATTTCTTTCCAATAAGGCCTTAATTCCAAAGGAAGAGTAACGTGCAAAATCATAAGGGACTTCATGTTCATCCCAAACAAAGGGAACAGTCACAATTCCGATTCCACCTTTTTTTAACACACGTTTTATTTCGAGTATAAACTCATCTGGATTGAATACGTGTTCCAAAACTTCAGTTGCCAAAAAATAATCGAAGGTATTTGTCTTAAACGGGAAATGTTTCCCATCATAAAACACATCAGCAAGTGGATTTGAAGAATTAATGCCATGCGCATAATCCATTCCAATGTATTCCGAGGAAGAGAAAAACTGTTGGTAAGGTTTTGTACCACAGCCGATATCAAGCAACTTTCCTTTCTGTATGTATTTGCTTAGTTTTTCTATATAGAGGTATAGAAACCTTCTCGTGATGAAGAACGGATTGAAGAAAATATATTTTAAATTTGGTAAAAAATCCCGGTTCATTTTTTTCTCTTAAATATTAAAGCTCGATAGATGACTGCGGCATCCGCCAAAGAGTATTTGTCATTCGATTCAAAGCTTTCAATTAATTCATATTTCTCCATCATAAAATTTAGGAAATTTTGATAGTTAAAAAACCATGCTGGATATTCTGCTTTAAATATTTCAGGAGAAACGTTCTCTATCGTAATTCGATCAGGATAGGCTTCAATAAAGAACGGAGTTCGATCAAAGATAATGGTTTGAAAATCGTATGAAAGAATCAAATCGAGTATCTCGTAAGGATGTCTTAAATATTGGATTACACCCGAAATCAAAACTGTATTTGGTTTTCTATTTTTAACCACTTCTTCAATCGTATGATAATACCGGATTTCTTCTGTTTCAAAATCCGATTTCCCAAGATTCACGAACTTTTCTTGTTCAACAATACTCCATTCTAAATGATTGAGCCTAGATAAAAACTTTCGATTCTGAAAGTAGGTACTTCCCAATGAACCTCCGAAATCCAGAACTTTCAATCTTCCTTCATTGAGAGAAGCAGAAAAAAGTAAACCAATCAATAGGGGTTGCGAATACTGAATTTCATCAAAGATTACCGAATCTCTTTCATAGACAGCTTTGCCATCCCGTACCAATTGCAATGATTCTTTCACTTTTTGAATGATGTTATCGGAATCATAACCTGAACATAGTGAAGAAGCCTCTTCCCAAGTCCTATAATTTCCAGTAAATGTAAATTCTGTTTTTACATCTTTGACAATGAGAAACCGAAGGCATTTAGATGCGATCCTTTTGGATAACCGCAATAAACGTTTAATGAATTGTCTGAATGTAGTGCGTTTCGATGGATTAGGTTGCAATGAGATTGATTGAAAATATTCGATCATTCTCTTCCTTGCTAGTTTGTTTTCCTGAATAGATGACGGTAACTCATGATCCTTCATATAAGAAAATTCTTTACTCCAATGATCATTATCATCACAGTGAGTACCTGAGTTGTCGAGTCCAATATTCAAAACTAAACTTTCCCTTGGATAAAGAGTCAGTTTATTTTGTAAAAAAATCGAAGCATGCCAACGAATAGCCCAGCTATTATTTTTACCATCGATTTGATTTTGCAACATTTGAAAAAAAGGAAATGTATGTTCATAATCGAAGTCTCTCACTAGATTATTTTTTAACAGTTCATCTCGTAATTTTTTTCCATCAGGTTCGAAAAATTTCCAAGCTCTTTGCCAAGTTGCCCAACCCCAACAATCAGCTCCTCGAATGAAGTAAGTATCTTCTAAATCAGCTGTATTCATAGGAAAATTATATGAATGAATACTGGCCACTTTTTCTTCTTTTTGGTAGGTTTCCAATCCCTTATTCATAAACTGAAGAAAGTAAGGACTCACTAGAATATCATCTTCGAGCACAATTACAGTTCCGTATTTACTTACAACTTCAGTGACACCGTTAATGATTGACTTAGCCAAACCAAAGTTCATTTCTCGTTCCACAATCTGTATAGATTGAAAACCAGAAATTTCCTTCAAGTAGGATCTGACTTTCACGACATTCTCAAGATGTTCTTTGTTTTTTGGAGCATCAGAATAGATGATCAAATCGGATTGAGACGCTTCCTTATTCGACAAAAGAGAGTCTACAACACGTTTTGTGTGTTCGGGTCGATTATAAACAAATATCACAATAGGAGCGTATTTCATATTTTCAAAATGGTTAGCGCAGGAAGTAAAAATCTAAATCAAAATGTTTTGATCTATGTAGAAACAAGTTCGAGGGGTTTTGCAATAAAAACGATAGCCTATTTCTTTCAAAAAGATATTGATTGGGTTTTGCGAAATTGTTTCTAGATCGAAATTCAAGATTTCAATTAAAATTACCTTGGGTCGAAACTGTTTCCAATCTCCAGATTTGAGAACAGACATTTCGTTCCATTCTACATCAATGTTGATAAAATCGATTTCCTTTCCAACGGCATATTCTTGCAAAACTTTGACAAGAGGCCTTACGTTAATTTTCACTTGGTCTTTTGTTTTGTAGTTGGTTGATTCTTCTAAAAACTTAACTCGACTTGCGTCAAATGTATTGAGGGCGGCCTCTTCAAAGCGGTAATAAATCAGTTCGGATTCTTCCATTCCTATCCCGAGATTCAAATTTTGATCTCGTTTCCGGAATTTTTGAAATTGTTTGAATCCATCTGGTGATGGCTCTATATTTATTCCATTCCAACCCAATTCATAGAAATAATTCGTATTCGAAAAACGGAATGGATCATATGCACCAACGTCTACATAAAATCCATGTTTTTGATCTCCAAAAAAATCACGAAGGACCATGTCCTCGCCTTCTTGGGAATAGGAAGGGTGGATTTTTTTTTTTTCACTAAAGATTCGATTAAAAAAAGGCATCATAAAATTATCTGCTCAATCATAATATTTTTCGCCAAATGGTTGTTTGCCAAAAATATAGATTATAAGGTCCAGGAGAAATAAAATCGAAAAGTTCCCAGATTCCACTGTCTCTAAGGCTATCTTTTACAAAGCTATAGTGTTCTCTTTCAGCGTTATCTAAAATGAAAAAACCATTTTTCTTTAATTTTGCTTTCGACTCAAGAAAACAAGAAGGTCTTGCTCTCCCATCCAATAGTATAACATCAAAGAAATCATCGGGATAATTTGAAATAGACTTTGCGTATGCTTCAAAACTCATATTTGACAAATTTATATCACTAGACTGATAAAGCATAGGATTTCCTGGATCAAAAGAGGAAAGTTTATTATTATACTCTGGTACTTTCAAATAACCTGTCCAATTTTCAGCTTTACCCTTTGCTGAAACACACTCTTTAACACGCATAAACCAAGTTTCATCATGTTCTACACTAAAGACCTTGTCTGTTAAATTAAGAAAAAATAGCGTAGAGCCTCCTGCCCCGTATTCAAAAACTTTCATCTTACTATTCAATGAAACTCTTAAAAATCTCATTGCATCGAAGTTGATCCATGGTTGCTCATCTAGCAATGGGTTTTTGTCTGATGATAAGCTTAAATACCAAGGTATGAAATTCCGAAAATAGGATATATATGAAAACCTATTAGGATGAATTGTTTTAATTTTTCTATACTCTGAGTTATAAATACATATTTTATTATACACAAGATTCATTGTTTTTTTTATAATTCTAAATATTTTCATTGTCCTTCTTCTCTTACTTTGAGACTTATTTTATAGTCTGCTAAAAAATAACCTTGTTTTATATCTGGAATTTTACCGTTACCATAGTAATCAGATATTTCGACATCCAAATAAGCTACATTTTGCACCCAATCTGCAATCTCACCATTTACGGTTCCGAATAAAGTTAAATAATACCTTCCGGAATTTAAAGGTAATTTAGGAATAAATATCTCTATACAATCTTGGTCTTTGTCAATAGAATTGAAAGTTGAGTTTATGATATCACTTCCTAATAAGAGTATTCTTTCACCCATGTGATTGTCTATTCCAATAGAAATATTTAAGTTTAAGACTTTTTCCAAATACTGCTCAAAAAAAAGTAGAATTTTTAGAGATTCGCCTGAATAGTGAGTAGAAGTATTTTCACCTTCTCTATTTATCAAATCTAATCGAACAAATCGAATAGCGCCATTACCTTCCCTATCAGTCCTTGTGATTAAATCATTGCTACCAGTAGATTTAAGTTCATTGAAATAACTTTTAATAACATCTTTGGCTATTCCATTTTCACAAATTCTTCCATCCTTCATCCAAATTACATTTTCACATAAATTTGATATCGCGTTAAGGCTGTGACTTACAAACAACACGGTTCTCCCTTGATTTTTGCTAACATCTTCCATCTTGCCTAAACATTTTTTTTGAAAGTTTGCATCACCAACAGCTAAGACCTCGTCAACTATTAAAATATCTGGATCAAGGTGAGCCGCTACTGCAAAAGCTAGTCGCACATACATTCCGCTTGAGTATCTCTTAACTGGTGTATCGATAAAATATTCAACTCCAGCAAAATCAACGATCTCATCAAATTTGCGTTTTACTTCTTTGGTGGTCATACCCAAAATAGCGCCATTCAAATAGATATTCTCTCTTCCTGTGAGTTCAGGGTGAAAACCTGTGCCTACTTCTAATAAACTTGCAACTCGACCTTTGATTTTAATGGAACCAGAAGTTGGAGTCGTCACTCGAGATAATATTTTTAAAAGTGTAGACTTCCCAGCTCCATTTCTCCCGATAATTCCAATTCTATCCCCTTGTTCAATGTCAAAGGAAACATCCTTCAATGCCCAAAATCTATCTCCGTGAACTCGGCTGGTTTCATCAATTTTGGAATTTGGATCCTCTTTTCCTAAAATCCTTGCCCATAAACTCTGTAAATCTTTAGTTAGAGTTCCGTGTCCGATAACTCCTAATCGGTATTCTTTCGAAACATGATTAACTTGAATTATTGAAGACATCTTAGATCAAACCGTATCCATAAAACTTCTTTCCACTTTATGGAATGATAAAATTCCAACGATTAAGATGAAAATGGTAATTGCCCAACTTTGAATATAATAACCAACTTCCAAGGTACCTTGCCCTAAGAATGCAATTCGAAAGGTTTCAATGATGGATACCATGGGATTTAACATATACAGCGTTAAATATTCCTTAGGAATCATAGATGCTGGATAAACCACTGGTGTTGCATACATCCAAAGTTGAACACCAAAGGTCATCAAAAAAACTAAATCTCGATATTTAGTGGTGAATGATGAAATTAAAATACCTACACCTAACCCTAAACAAGCCATTTGTAGAAGCGCAAAAGGAATACCAACCAACCACATTGTTAGCTGCATATCAAAACCTGCAGAAATATAGTATATATAAACAAGAAGAAATAAAATCAATTGGATTAAAAATTGAGCCATGTTAATAATTACTGTGGAGATAGGAATCACCAGACGAGGGAAATAAACTTTTCCAAATATACTCGCATTATTAATGAATGTATTTGATGTTCCATTCAGTGAACTTGCAAAATAATTCCATGCAATTGTCCCACTCATATAAAATAAAAATGGAGGAATTCCATCAGTTGAAAGTTTAGCCATTTTTCCAAATACCATTGTAAAAACAAATGTTGTAAAGATAGGCTGAATCAGGTACCAAAGAGGTCCAAGAATCGTCTGTTTATACAAAACCACAAAATCTCTTTTTACAAATAACAAAATTAGGTCTCGATACCTCCAGATATCTCCTAGATTTATATCAAAGAGACCTTTTTTAGGTTCAATTAATAAATCCCATCCCGAATTCGAATCTTTTTTCAATGATTTTGCCCACCTTTCCTTTAGGAAATATTCTTTTTATATTGATTCATAATTCTAGGAGAAAATTGAATCGATTCTTCTGATTATCTTGCTGTTTCATATCGAATACGCTCACTTTCGATATGAATTTACTGAGTTCTCGATTTGAAAATAGAAAAGGTTCCTTGAAATCCATGTACTTACCTTTCCACTCCACCATTCAAAAGAAAATCATCATAAGCCAAACGAATCCCATCTCGTAGTTCCACTTCGTGTTTCCAACCCATTCGATGCAGCTTGGATACATCCAAAAGTTTTCTAGGGGTTCCATCTGGTTTTGTTAAATCAAAAGAAAGCTTTCCTAGGTATCCCACTACATCCTTGATGGTTTCCGCAAGTTCTCGGATACTCACTTCAATTCCTGAACCGACATTCACATGTTCCCCACCGCGACCTTCCCGAAATTCATCATATTGTTTCATCAAAAAGACACAGGCCCTTGCCATATCATCCGAATATAAGAATTCGCGAAGTGGATTGCCTGTTCCCCAGATGACCACTTCAGGAAGGTTATTCACTTTCGCCTCATGAAACCGACGAAGGAGTGCAGGAAGGACATGTGAATTCTGGGGATGGTAATTATCCCCTGGTCCATAGAGATTCGTTGGCATCACGGAAAAAAATTCCGTTCCATATTGCCGATTGTAACTTTGACACATCACAATCCCTGCAATTTTCGCCACCGCGTAAGGCTCATTTGTTGGTTCAAGTTTACCATCTAACAGTTGCCCCTCGTCCATTGGTTGTTTGGCAAACTTAGGATAAATGCAAGAAGATCCCAAAAAACATAGTTTTTTGCCTTGGTAACGATACGTGGCATCAATAATATTGTTTTGAATCTGTAGATTGGAAAAAATAAACTCAGCAGGATAGGTATTATTGGCATGGATGCCACCTACTTTTGCGGCAGCAAGGAAAACATACTCGGGACGCTCTTTCTCAAAAAACTGGTTCACTTCCTGTTGATTTGTTAAATCAAGTTCACTTCTCGTTCGACCAATGACATTGGTATAACCTTGTTGCTTTAAAACACGAACGAGTGCGGAGCCCACTAGTCCTCTATGACCTGCTACGTAAATTTTTGAGTCTTTATTCATACTGAGTGTTACTTAATCCCATGATTCCTTTTCAAAGAGAATGATTGCTTATATTTCTCTACATACCAGTCGATCGTTTTGATAATACCCGTTCCAAATGTTTCTTCTGGCACCCATCCAAGTTCTGCTTTCATTTTGGACGCATCAATGGCATATCGTTTGTCATGTCCGGGTCGATCCTTAACGTAGGTAATCAGTTCCGAATACGATTTACCACTATCCCTTGGGATTTTTTTATCTAAATAGTCACAGATGACTTTCACAACCTGATTATTCGTGAGTTCATTATTCCCACCAATATTATACGTTTCCCCGAGTTTCCCACCCAATAGAACCTTTTCAATCCCTTTGGCATGATCTAAAACATATAGCCAATCGCGAACATTCATTCCCGTTCCATAGATCGGTATTCCTTTCTCCATTAGAGCATTTCGGATAATCGTCGGAATCAATTTTTCATCATGTTGTTTTGGCCCATAATTATTCGAGCAATTGGTAATCATCACAGGCATTCCATAGGTATGGTAATAACTTCTCACTAAATGGTCGGAGGAAGCCTTACTTGCGCTATACGGTGAGTTTGGCTTGTATGGTGAGTTCTCGGTAAAAAATCCATCAGCATCCAAAGACCCAAACACTTCATCTGTTGAAATATGAAGGAACCTTGCTGACTCAAACCCTTGTTTTTTTGTAAATGGTGCCGAAAACCAAGTGGTATATGCTTTCTGTAGGAGTTCAAACGTACCAATCACATTGGTTTCTAAAAATACCTTTGGATTTCTGATAGAGTTATCCACATGGCTTTCTGCAGCAAAATGGATCACCAAATCAAATTGATACTCATCAAAAAGGGATCCAACCAAACTTGCATTACAAATATCCCCTTCTACAAACGTATGTCGTTTTTCATTCGTAAGTGAACTGAGATTTTCCAAATTTCCAGCATAGGTAAGTTTGTCCAAACTCACAACGTGTAGATTGGGATGTGTTTCTAAAAAATAAGGAACAAAATTGGAGCCAATGAATCCAGCAGAGCCAGTCACTAAAACATTCTTAAATTGCATTTACTTCATTACCGAATTCACGATATCCAAAAGATACGCGCCGTATTGATTTTTTTGGTTCAGCGTGGCATGTTTTTTTAAGGTTTCCAAACCAATAAACCCTTTTCGAAAGGCAATTTCTTCCAAACAGGCAATTTTTAAACCTTGTCTCTTTTCAATGACTTCAATAAAATTGGAGGCTTCCAACAAACTATCGTAAGTTCCTGTGTCGAGCCAAGCGTATCCTCGTCCTAAAAGCTTACATTTGAGTCTTGCTTCTTTTAGATATAATTGATTGAGCGATGTGATTTCTAGCTCTCCTCTTTCGGAAGGAAGCACTTGTTTAGCATATTCGACTATATCACTGGGATAGAAGTACAAACCAACAACAGCAGTATTACTTTTGGGTTTTTGCGGTTTTTCCTCAATCGATAATACGCTCATTTCTGAATCCAATTCAGCGACTCCGTACCTTTCTGGATCTTTTACCGTATACCCATACACAACTGCTTTTTTGGAGGCTTTTACTTCTTTGATGGTATCAGAAAGTAACTGAATCAATCCATCGCCATAAAAAATATTATCACCTAACACAAGACAAACATCATCATTTCCAATAAAATCTTCCCCTAACAAAAATGCTTGTGCTAAACCATCAGGAGATGGTTGGATTTTGTATTGAATTTGTAATCCAAGATCACTTCCATCTCCAAAAAGATCTTCAAAACGTTTGGTATCATTTGGTGTAGAGATGATTAAAATATCCCGAATGCCAGCAAGCATCAGCACCGACAAAGGATAGTAGATCATCGGTTTGTCATACACAGGGAGTAATTGTTTCACAACTCCTCTTGTGAGTGGATACAACCTTGTGCCGGACCCACCAGCTAAAATGATTCCTTTCAACCCAACCCCTCCACACTTTCCCCCAACTTCTCTACTTCCGCTCGAAGCGCTTCATACTCTCGTTTTTTGATCTCATAAAAATGAAGTGTCATTCTCGCTTTTTCTTCAATGCCTTGCGGAGTGAGTAAATAGGTATATGCGAGTTTGTTTTTATGATTTCGAAAGTTATTCATTTTGATGAGACCTTTATCTAAAAAGGCTTTCAAAATATAGTTCACCTTCCCAAGACTCAGTCCGAGCACATCCGAGGCATCCCTTTGGGATAATTGCGGATTTTCTTCCAATAATTGAAGAAGTTTCAGGTGGTGATCGTTGTATTGAAAATTGTCTTTCACGAGTAAAAGTTATTGAATCTCGAAACTTGATTTGGTTTCGAATCGCAGGTGAATTCGTCGAGAGAGACCCTGTGGCATAGCTTCGCCCCCTGAGTCCCATTTTCTCACAAAATTTGTTCAAATACTGAACACGGTCAAGTAAAAATGTTCAGCACTTGAACAGTCTTCTCTGCTTTTTTCAGAAATCCACTGGACGATTCAGGAAATCCAGAGAGTTTCTCCTATACCAATGTATCGAAAGGAAATAGACGGCCTACGGGCTTTCGCTATCATCGCAGTCATCCTCAACCATTTGAACCGTGCCTTATGCCCCAATGGCTATCTGGGCGTGGATTTATTTTTTGTCATTTCAGGATTTGTCATTACCAAATCCCTTATGGAACGAGAAACTTCATCATTGGTTTCGTTTCTCCATCAATTTTGGATTCGCAGAGTCAAACGACTTTTACCCGCACTCTCCTTCACTGTGGTTGTATCCATCATCATTACGTTTCTTTTTTCTTCCCATGAATCTTCACATTCAACCATGAGCATTGAGACTGGCCTTGTTTCTCTCGTGGGGATGGGAAACTTATACCTTGCCAATTTGGCAACCGATTACTTTAGCACGACTGCAGAACTGAATGCATTCACTCACACTTGGTCTCTGGGTGTTGAAGAACAATTTTATCTATTTTTTCCTTTTCTCTTTTGGATATTCTTTCACAAAAGAAAGCGAGTCGTCCCCTTTTTTTTCACATTGTTTTTATTCACTCTACTATCTGCGTTCCTATATCGTAGCAACTTTGACAAACACCCAATCAAAGCATTTTACTTTGTGCACAATCGTTTTTGGGAATTGAGTTTAGGATCCCTTGTGTTTTTTCTGTCGGAAGGAATGCAAACAAAAACGAATAGAATCCAAAAACTTTATCAATGGATTTCCAATGTTTTATTGCCTTTATTCATTGTATTCCTAACTTACTTTTTATTTGATCCAAACGGTAACGTTCGTCCCTCAAAGAATGATACGTTATTTGTTTCCTTACTTGCATGTGCTATCTTATTCTTCTCAAATAATGCAAACAAAGCCGTTGTTATCTTACAATTGATACCATTCCAATGGGTCGGACTCTTGTCGTATTCTTTGTATTTATGGCACTGGCCGATCATCACTTTTTTTCGTTGGACGTATGGTGTCTCATTCGGATCCATTCCCTTGATTTTGTTTCTCTGTTTTACCTTTGCGAGTGTATCCTATTTTTGGATCGAAACTCCTGCAAGGAGACTGGACTGGAAGTGGAAGTTTTGGAATTCCAATGGCAAAGTCTCACCAGCACTGCTTGGAATCACAAGCTCAATCCTAATCATCATCTTTGTTCGCTTGGGACTTTATCCTTTTTATTCAAAAGGAAATTTCTTTCTTGGGAAAACGGCACCATTAGAATCAAAGGGAGTTCTTAACCTTCTATCACCAATATCGTTTAATGAGGAAACCTGGGACCCTAATCAATGTGTCCTCGTGAACAATAAAGACTTATCCAAAAAAATATCGATCAATGAATGTTCCATTGGAAAAAAGAACGTACAAAAACGGAGGACATTGGTCATTGGAAATTCGTTTGGTGTTGCGATGGTACCAATGTTTCAATCGATAGCGGAATCTCATTCTCAAGTCACGATCATATCCTCTCTAGGGAGTGCTCCAGCACCTAATCTATCTACAGAAAATAATTGGTTGAAAACGCACGAATATTATTGGAATCAAATCATTCCTGAATTCATCAAGGAATTAAAACCAAACGACCATATCATTCTGGTCTTTGATATCAATGGTTTCACCTATGAAAGGAACTCAGTCAAAATTTTTAGCAATGCATTAAACGAGTTGATTACATCACTTAAATCCAAAAAAATCAATGTGATTCTACAACATACGATTCCATATATGAGGGAATCCAACTGTACTCCCGATATGGCAATCAAACAATGGTGGCACTTCCAATGGGCTCCTCCATGCCATTATTTTACGAAAGATGAAACAATAGCAAAGCGAGAACCTCTAAGCAACGCTCTAAATGAATTGCAAAATCAACATGCAAATTTTTATGTTTTAGATTTGTTAGATATCTTTTGCCCAGATACAATATGTACATTTATGCATCCCAACGGACAATTTCTATACCGAGATGAGTTTTCTCATCCGAGTATCGAAGCCAGTATCCTTGCGCGTAAGAAACTACTAGATTTGATCCAAAGCATTCAAAAGTGAACACATTCTCACCAGAATCCAATTGACTTTTCCCCCTTTTCTTTGGATACCTACCTCAATGAAACCCAAAAAACATACGATCCCCTACGACTTACTCATCAAACTCGTAAGTCTTGCCAAAGGGTTTGTTTTCCAGTCGATTGAGGAAAATTTCCAAGGGAAAGAAGAATTAGAATCACCCTATCCATCTGCCCTTCTCTGCAATCATGTGTCTGAAGCAGACGTTGTTTCCTTGTCCATGGTGTATGAAAGACTCAACCCCAAAATCAAAATGATCATTCCAGCAAGAGAAGACATTTTAAGCCCTAAGTTTTTACAAAAAGAATTTCGGGCAACAGGGGTTCTCAAATGGTTTTTTAAATTAATTGATGCTACCAATATCATCCCGTTTTTATTAAAATACATAGGAGCTGTTCCCATTAAACGACCGTTCCGTGACAATGCAAGAGAACTTCTCAAAAAAGGAGAACTTCGTGATAAGGTAGACAGTGAATGGACGGATATGGTGGATCACATTCGAAAAGGTCGCAATTTGTTTATGTTCCCAGAAGGAACCTACAACCACGACGGATTTTTAAATCAAGTGAAACGGGGTGCTTACTACATTAAATCCAAAATCGACAAACTACATTTTAATAGTTTTACCTTAACCTATGATCATTTGTCCTATCGAAAAACCAAACTTTACATCAAATATGGTAAACCTTTTGAAATCCCAAGTGAGATGTCAGGAGACCAAGTGGTAAAACTCGTGGCAGACATTTTGGGCAAACACTATACTGTGACGATTGGTAACTTAACGTCCTTCGTTTTGTTAAAATTAGAAAAAGAAACCAAGATCAAAAAACAACAAATCATCGATTTGTTAACACATTTCAAAACCCAAATCGAAACCCAATTTCCTGAAATGACAATTGCTTCTGAATTAAGAAAAGAATCGTTTCACACACAACTGGAACTCATCTTACAAAAGTTAAAGAAAATCAATTTTATTGATTGGGAAGACGAAATGATTCGAACCAAAGAACTTCTTTACCAAATACCAAAATCCATTCACAATTTAAAGAAATCCAATATCGTTTTGTACCATAGAAACCAACTCACTGCTCATTTGACAAAATTAGAATCCATTTGGAACCAACTTACAATCGACACAGGAGTGAAATCGAGCACATGAAACCATTGAAACCAATTCAAATTGTACTTTTTTTCACTCTTTGTTTCGTCGGATGCGGAACGATCTCGAGAGGTTGTGCCAAATACTTTGGCTATGATGAAGTTTGTGTGGATGGGGTCAAATACATCCAATTCACTTCAGGAGCCAGTGTCAAATATAACCCTGATGGTAGCATTGCCACTTGTCGCTAGAATTGGAACTAACGATATCTTCTTTTGGCTACTTCCCAAAGCAAAATGGATCCTGCACAAGCTACATTCAATGAATTCACGACTCCTAACATAGGAATGCTTATGATTTCATCACAAAGGGATTGGAGCTGGACACTCATCCCTTTTTTTTCATTTCCCAAAACGAGTAAAATGGGAGTCTGAATCTCTGTTGTTTTTAGATTTCTTTCGCCAGTGGAGTCGGAACCCACAACACGAAGACCCACTCTCGTTTTTTCCGCTTCCACAAATGAAACAAGAGACGAAAAATCGTCAACAAACACCAGTTTTATGTGAAATAAACTCCCTAAACTAGAACGAATCACTTTTGGATCATACACATCGATTGCATGTCCTAAAACCAAAATTGCATCGACCTGGAAGGCATCGGCAGAGCGTAAGAGTGATCCAAAATTTCCAAGGTCACTTGGCCGATCAAATAAAACGAAAAATGGATTCTTTTGGGAACCGGGAGCCAAGGAAGTTGAAAGGAGGGAAAGACTTAGCGCTTGTTTGATTTTGGCAGTGACTATGAGTTCGGAAGGTGTCTCTTTTTCAGACAATTCCAAATACATTTCTTCTGTGACAGAATAGAGTTTTACCTTAGGGTGTTTCGAAATTACATCCTTTGCCCAGTGAGATAACGGCACCGTTTCCCGAAATAAAATCCGGGTGATTTCCCAACGAGCAGCTAACAACTGCTTGATTGACTCAGTTCCTTCTACAAAAACTTCTTTTTCTTTACTTCGTTTGGTACGATTGGTCCGGAGTGCAGAAATGATTTGAAATTCTGCATTCCGGACAGACATGGAAAGTGCTTTCAATGGAAGTATCTATTTCAAACGTTATGACTTACATCAAATTCGTTTTAGATTGTAACGGCAAGTCTTGTCCCTTGGTCGATGGCACGTTTTGCATCTAACTCAGATGCTAGGTCTGCTCCTCCAATCAAGTGGACAGGAATGTTAGCCTTTTGTAGAGGTTCCAAGAGGGCACGATTCGAATCCTGACCTGCACAAACCACTACGGTATCACATGGAATTTTTTTGGTTTCCCCTTTGACTTCAATCACAACTCCATCCGCTTCTATGGCTTTGTAAGTCACACCTGAGATTTGGTTTACCTTCCTATCCTCGAGAGATGTTTTATGAATCCATCCAGTTGTTTTTCCAAGAGTGGCTCCAAACTTACTATTGGAACGTTTTAACATGGTCACTTCACGCACACCAGTTGGAGTTTCTTTGGGACCAAGACCACCGTCTTTTCCGATGTCCTTTTGAATTCCCCACTCTTTTAAATAGTTCTCCGTTGTGAAGGGATGGCCTGGATCTGTAAGCATGATGCTCACATCAAATCCAATTCCACCAGCACCCATCACGACGGCACGTTTCCCAACTGGTTTTCCTTTTAAAACAACGTCCACATAACTGAGAACATTCGGCCCTTGGATTCCAGGGATTTCTGGAATTCTTGGGATTACACCTGTCGCAAGCACGACTTCTTCAAATCCTTGTTGGATCAAATCCTCACTCGATACATACGTATTCAACTTTATGTTGACACCAAATTTTTTTAACATGGTGCCAAAGTAACGAATGGTTTCTTTGAATTCTTCTTTACCAGGAATCCGTCTTGCAATGTTCAATTGACCACCTAACTCCGATTGCGCATCAAAGAGAGTGACAGAGTGTCCTCTTTCTGCGAGGGTTTTGGCACAAGACATACCGCCTGGACCTGCACCCACCACTGCTACCTTTTTTGGTGTATTTGTTTTTGTGATCACAAGATCTGTTTCATGACAAGCTCTTGGGTTTACGAGACAACTTGCGGTTTTTCCTTGGAAGATATGATCGAGGCACGCTTGGTTACAAGCAATGCATGTATTGATTTCTTCTGGTTTTCCTGCTTTGGCTTTTTCCACGAAAAAAGAATCAGCAAGGAAAGGACGTGCCATGGATACCAAATCAGCATCGCCACGTGACAATACTTCTTCTGCAATCTCTGGAGTATTGATTCTGTTAGAGGTAACAAGTGGGATATTCACATGTCCCTTTACTTTTGCCGTCACCCAAGTAAAGGCAGCTCTTGGAACCATCATGGCAATCGTTGGAATTCTTGCTTCATGCCAACCAATTCCTGTGTTGATGATGGTGGCCCCTGCCTTTTCAATTTCTTTTGCTAAGTGAAGGACTTCTTCAATATTGCCACCTTCTTCCACTAAGTCTAACATAGACAGACGGTAGATGATGATAAAGTCTGTCCCTACTCGTTTTCGAACCGCTTTTATGATTTCTATTGGAAATTTGATTCGGTTTTCAAAACTACCACCCCACTCATCGGTTCGGTTATTGGTACGTTTTGCAATGAATTGGTTGATGAGGTATCCTTCACTCCCCATGATCTCGACACCATCGTAACCCGCTAACTTCGCTATTTCGGAACATCTGGCAAAATCGTCGATGGTTTTCCAAATTTCCTCTTCCGTTAGAGGGTGCGGTTTGAACATGTTGATGGGTGCTCGTAAATTCGATGCGCCAACAATTTTATCATGATACCCATAACGACCCGTGTGAAGGATTTGCATGGCAATTTTTCCACCTTCTTTGTGAACCGCTTCTGTCACCACTCGGTGGTGGAGAGCCTCTTCTTCGGTGTCCATCACACTTCCCCCCTTTGCCACCCGACCTGCCTCATTGGGAGCGATGCCACCAGTGACAATCAGTGCGACTCCTCCTTTGGCCCTTTCCCCATAAAAAGCAGCCATACGTTCGTATCCATTCGGAGCCTCTTCTAGGCCTGTATGCATGGAACCCATAATGGTTCGATTTCGGAGAGTTGTGAATCCAAGAGAGAGAGGTGAAAGTAATGTTGGGTAATTTGTCATAAAGACCCAAGTGTAGAAATTCTAGGATTTTGGCAAGATTTACTTGCAATCCAAAATAGAACGGTTAAAACCTTGTCCTGTGGAAATTCTCACTGAGAAAAAAAATGGCAAAAAGGGAATTCTCTTTGTGGATGATGAGTCCATCATTCTCATGAGTATGAAGTCTCAAGTAAAACACCATTTTGGAGAACGCTTCAAATATCTTACGGCAGACAATGCCAAAGAAGCATGGGAGATCATTCTAGAACTCGAAGAAGAAGGCACTTCGATTGCCATCATCATCTCCGATTGGTCGATGCCAGGAATGAATGGAGATGAATTTTTACGGAAAGTGCACGCAAGATTTCCCTCCATTGAAAAAGTCATCATCACTGGATTTGCCGACGAAAAATTGGTAAAGGCTTTGGCCAAAGAAATTGGACCGATCACTTGTCTGAAAAAACCATGGGATGAAAAAGAACTCATCGCGGCCATTCACCACGCAATCGAATCCTAATTTCCTTTCGGTAAATAAATAGAAAAAATTGTCTCACCAGGTTTTGAGGATAAGTCAATCCTTCCCCCATGGCGTTTGACAATTTTACTAACAATGTCAAGTCCAAGCCCACTTCCCTCACCAGGAGGTTTTGTTGTAAAAAATGGTTCAAAAATTTTGGACTGGATGTTTGGGTCGATCCCAGATCCAGAATCTTGTAAGGAAACCAAGACTTCATCACCACAATCCTTGATGGAAATCAGAAGTTTACCAGTAAAAGACATCGCTTGTAAGGAATTGTAAATCAAATTGGTCCAAACATGAAGTAAATCATCCGGATAACATTCAATTGGTGGAACTTCTTCATAATTTTTGATAAGCGTGATTCCTCGCTTCAATTGATTCTGGTAAATAGTAAGAACGGTTTCAATTGTATCTTGCAAAGAGGCTTTGATTTTTTTACCGGTTGCATCAAAATGCGAAAAATTCTTCAGGGCATACATAATCTTGGAAACCCTATCCACAGCCAATTGAATGGAACGAGTGTTTCTACGAAACTGAATCTCTAAAGCTAAATAATCCAAGAAAACTTTTAGATAGTGGGACCGAAAGAGTGGAATATAATTTTCCTCTAATTCACCAATTCCTAATTCCACCCATGCTTCGGCATACTCATCCGCTTCTTCTAAGGTAAATCCATGTTGAACTAATATCTCTCTGTTTTTCTTTTTCTTAATTCGTTCTTCTTTCCCAGTGTAAAATTCGATGGGTTGGTCAAGATTGGCTAGAATGGTTTTCAATATGACTTGTTCTTCTTTTGGAACACTTAAAATTGCTTCGCGAAACAATTGGGAGGCAATCCCATAGCGTTTTTGCCAATCCATCATGTTTTGGTTGGATGCTTTCACCGCACCAATTGGGTTATTGATTTCATGCGCAATTCCTGCAATCAGCTGACCCAAAGCAGCCAGCTTTTCAGATTGAACCAATTGTTCTTGGGTTCGTTTCAAATTTTCAAATGCCATCTCCAATTCAATTTTCTGTTTTTCAATCAGTTTGTTTTTTTCTCTGATTTCTGAATTGATTTGGCGTAGTTCTTCTACTTCCTTCAAAGGACTCAAATCAAATATACTATAGGCAATGGAATTGGTTTGGTTGTATTTGAATCGTTTGATGGAAACAAGTGCTGGAAAAAGATCACCACTTTTTCGTTTGCAAACAATTTCAATGGATTCATTAGAATTGGAATTAATGGTTTCTCGAATCTTTTGTAACGAATCGGGAGTTAGTAAGGATCGAATCTTTAGATTTTTGGTATCATCTGGACCGTAACCAAATAGGTTTTGAAAGGCAAAATTGGAATCCCTCGCCCGTAACGATTTTTCATCAAAGATAAGAAATGCTTCTGTTGAAAATTGGTAAAATGCTCGAAACCGTTCGTCGGAAGTACGAAGTGCTTCTTCTGCTAACTTTGATTCGGTGACATCTAAAATGGTACCCATCAGACGAAAAGGTTTCCCATCTTTGTCACGTAACAAATTTCCTCTCGATTCCACCCAATGGGTAGTACCATCTGTATGAAAAATACGATGTTGTATGATGTATCCAGATTTGGAAGGATCCTCCTTTAAGAGTTGAATTTCTTCGGAGATTTTTTGTAGGTCCTCTAGATCATTGAGTTTTAAATACTGTTCAACAGTCATCTCAGGACCATTTGGGTCCAATCCATAAATTTCATAGGTTTGGGGTGACCAGTAAATGGTTCTTGGATCAATATCCCAAGTCCAAATCCCCATTTTCACTGCATCGAGTGACATGAGTAACCGCGACTCAGATTCTTTGAGAGCTAAATTGGCTTCAATTTGTTCTGTACGATTGATCATCGCACCAAACATGCGATAGGCTTCTCCATTTTTGTCGTACAAAAAGATTCCATTGTCTTCTAGATAAACATAATGTCCCTGTTTGGTCCTGTACCGATACACACAGGAATATTTTGTGTGAGACTTCATCGCCTCATCAAATAATCGAACAGCTTCCTCTTTGTCATCAGGATGAATGAGAACCATCCACGCTTCATAACCAATGGCTCTATATTCTTCCGGAGTGTAACCAGTGATTTCTTGAATGGCACCAGCCCAAAGGTTCACACCTGTTGCAATATCCAAATCATACACCATACTCAAGGAAAGTTCTGTGATGGTACGATATTTCGTTTCGCTATCTTCTAACTCTTTCTGTTTTAGAACATTTTCAGTGATATCTGTGATGAGAAAGACTAGAGAACGAATTTCTCCGTCCTCATTGAAAACAGGTGATCCATTGATCGAAAGATACTTTTTTGTTCCGAACGAATCTTCGATGGCATGTCTAATGTCTGTTACAGGTTGTTTTGTTTTTAAAACGACATTAAAAGGTTGGTCTTCCTCTCGCCATGGACCTCCATCAATAGAAGTGTTTTTCCATTGTGGTGCATCATAGGTTCTCGAAAGAATGTCTTGCAACTTGATCCCGAGAACCACTTCCGAAGCAGGGTTTGCATAGAGAATTTGCCCCTGAGGATTCAAAACAACAATGGCAGTGGAACTCACATCCATTATGGTTTTCAGAAGTTCCGCTTCGATGTTGAGCTGACTTCCCTGCAAAGTCGGGTAATTTGGCGATGATCCTTCCTCAGAAGACGGCATAGATGCCATTTTGTGAGAAACTTAGGATTTATGGGAATTCAATTTTATCGCCTCTATCTTTTGATACACCTTCAGAGGAAAAAATAAAAACCGGTCCACAATTTGGATGAAACGAAATAAAAAAGAAGGGAACACTTCTCTTTTGTCCGATAAAATCCCCTTTATGATCTGTTTTGCCACAGTCTCTGCCGTTTGGCTTGGGAATGGGACAGGGACTTTTTTACCCGCACTGTCAAAAAATTGTGTCCGAGTGGCAATCGGATACACAACCATCGTTTGCACTCCATCCTTCAATTCACATTGGTAGGCTTCCACGAAGGAACGAACAGAAGCTTTTGTTGCCGAATACAAAGCATATCCAGGTAAAGGCAAATGGCTCATCGCAGAGGCAGTCACAATAAACAAACACGGTGCATTTCGTTTTCGATTTAAGGTCACAAGGGTATAAAAAGGAGAGAACACATTGGTACGAAAGATTCGATCGATCCGTTCCCAATTTGGTTCCGGAATCACTTCATAATAAGCAAAACCTGCATTCGCAAAAAAAATATCAATCCCTCCCAATTTTTTGTCCGCATCTTTTAGCAAACGATCGAGTGTTTCTGGTTTGGAAATATCACATTTGTATGGAATGACATTGGGATGGGAGATGACATTTTTTTCATTTAAATCACAGGCCAAAATTTTCACATTCTCGTGTTTTAACATCTGCAATACGGTTTCTTTTCCGATACCAGAGCCCGCCCCAGTCACTACAATTCTTTTGTTTTTGATTTCCATGGGCGAATCCTATCATCAGTATCTTAGGAAGAAAGTTTTTTTTGATAAGATATCTAACTTTTTTATATAAGATATCGAAAATCTCTTTACGAGTTTCTGAACTTTCTGTATCCTTTGGCTTCCTTGGGGAATCGTATGAGTCGTTTGTTTGATCAATTATTCAAATATTTACACAGGTTCATTTCTTATAGTTTTGCGATTGTTTTTTTCTCTTTACAAGGTGCGTTTTTTGGAGCCTTCTATGCTTACTTTTTTGGTTCAGCCCTCATCCCAAACTTTACGATAGAGAACCATCCACAAGTTGTGTACGTTTTTGTTTTTTCTACCATTTTGGCGGCTATCGGACATAGCATCGAATTTGGGATTTTGACTCCACTTGGTTACGGTGGAGTTCGAAATGATTTAAAAAAACTAAATCAGTTCCTAAGACCAAACGAAACCATAAGACACAAAGATATCTTAGAATTAGAGAATAATTTAAATACACTCATCCACTTACCCAAAGAAAATATGTATGCCGCCATCCGATTCGCTGTTTTCATATTTGTTTCTGTATCCGTAACTCATATCATCTTCCAATACCCACTTTATGAACTTTTGTTCATTACGATTGGATGGGTATCGGCAGTCTTTGTGTATGGAGGGTTCTCCTACATTATATCCGATTATTTTACCGGAAACAAACGAGTTGAAATTAAAAAAATATTAGCCTACCGAGATGTATCGGTTCACAAAAATTATGGAATTTTAAGTTTGAAAGGTAAGTTTATCTTTTTACTTGTCCTTATCTTACTTTCACTTAGTGTTTTATCTGTTTTTATTTCCTTTGGCAATGCCAGTTTCTTAAAAATCTCCGTTTTCATTGGAATGACCTTTTTGGAAGCTGTGATTTTAATTTATATGTTCTTCCAATCCATCAATATGACATTGGAACAAATCAATGAGTCAGCCAATAGTTTAGCATCCGGTGGACGTGGTGCACTCCCAATCCTCTCGATTGATAAAGAATTCATTTTCTTTGCCGAAAACTTCGAAAAAGCCACAAGGGAAGTAGGAAGAATTCGTGAAAACTTACAAGAGTTAGTGGAAGCAAAGACTTCTGAACTCCGGAACAGTTTGGAAACAGTAGAAACATTAAAAAAACAACAGGATGGAGATTATTTTTTAACATCTCTACTGATAAAACCTTTAAGTTTAAATAAAACCATAGGATCTCACGTTAAAACAGATTTTTTAATTAAACAAAAAAAGACATTTCTCTTTCATGGAAGGGAAAACGAAATTGGAGGAGACATTTGTATTGCAAGAACCATCACGCTTAGGGACAAAGATTATACATTTTTTCTCAATGCAGATGCGATGGGAAAATCATTGCAAGGTGCAGGTGGTGTACTTGTACTTGGTGCGGCGGTTCAATCCATATTAGAACGATCCATTGTAGTGGAATCCGTAAAAACCTTATACGCAGAACGTTGGATCAAAAATGCATACCAAGAACTCCATCATATCTTTGAAAGTTTCGATTGTTCTATGTTAGTTTCAATGGTCATGGGACTCATTGATGACGATACAGGTCTTATGTATTATTTAAATGCAGAACACCCTTGGTCAGTTCTGTATCGGAAAGGAAATGCTGAATTCATTAAAACCAATTCAGAACTCAGAAAATTAGGTACCCCTTTTTCAGAAAAATCATTGGAGATTTCTACCCTCCAACTGGTTCCAGGAGATGTCTTAATTCTTGGTTCCGATGGAAGAGATGATATTGAATTTGTGACGGGAACATCTGCACGAAAAATAAACCATGATGAAGAGTTGTTCCTTCGCCATGTGGAACGTGGAGATGGCGATTTAAATGCCATTTACAAATCGATCCTAACGATGGGTGAACTCACTGACGATTTAAGTCTAATGCGAATCGCTTTTAAAGAAAACATCCATTTACCGCCTCGTGCTATTCGAAAAGAATCTTACGAATTCATGCGAAAGGCAAAATCGCAAATCAAGTTGGAACAATTTGAAGAAGCAAAGAACAGTTTACTCGATGCAAATCGTATCAATCCAGAAAATCGAGAAATCCAAAGAGCCTTGATTCGTTTGCTTGTTCGTATGAAAGAGTTTCCATTAGCAGCTGAAAAATTGAACACATATATCGAAGAGTATCCAGGAGATACCGATCTCATTTACTTAGCATCATTCACTTACAAACAAACAAAAGAATATGGGAAAGCCATTGACATGGGGGAACGAATTAGGCTTCGAAATCCAGGCCATCTCTCCAATTTAATACACCTTGCGCAACTCTATCTTACGATTGGTAATCTTCCAAAAGCAGAGAAAACATTACAGTTAACAACACTGATTCCCTCAGACCCAAAAAGAATTGATCAATTAAAATCTCAAATTGAAACATTTAAAAAGAAAATTGTTGATGAAATTCCTTCCTGAAGAGAGTTTCCTTGAGTATCAGAAGTTCTTGCGTGCGGGGTTTAGGTTCCCAATCTGAAAACTAAACCACTAGGCGTTTTGTCTCGTACTCCAGTTCATTACTAATACTTATGTTTTCCCCTTGGATCAGTCGGCCGTTCTTCCTCCTTTTTGCAATACCTGTCTTTTCATGTACAACCATCGGATTTCATGAGGAAACCATTCGAAACTCAATGGCCTTTGGGGAAGAGGTTAGTTTCCGTGTTTGTGTCATCAAAGAGAAAGGAGTCGATGAAGAGGATGTCACCACCCTATTCCAAGCTTGGAATGAAGAACTTCGCTATTACCATTTAAAGGCGGAACCGAAGGTTTTAGCAGAAATGGAACGACCTGGATTTTATGGCTCTGATATTTTAGACTATCTTCTGAGTTATCCAATGTTAGATTCTTGTGATCGACTTTTGTATTTAAAAGGAAGAACTTGGGGAGATGTATTCTTTGAAATTGTGACGTTAGGAATTTTTGCGGGAGTTGGACTCAAATTGGAAGTGCAAGGAGCCGTGGAAGGAAAAACCAACACAAAGGGTTATATCAAAGCCAAATATATATCCACCATTCAATTGTTATTCACAAGCCCTAAGTCAACACTCATCCATGAAGGTTATCATTTGCTTGGATGTGGCCACCAATTATGGATGAAGGAATGTTATGAAAGGATCAGAGATGTAAAATCCTTGTTAAACGACCCCAAAAGAGACCCAAACTTCTTTCCTGTCATCACTACTTCAGGTAAAAAAATCCTAAAAAGACCAATTTGAACCAAAGAAGAAACATACTACCCTTTCCACTTAACAACGATTCTCGATTCTAACGTTAACACCCAACACGCGTTCACTTTGAACTAAGTTCAAAACGAACGGTTATCACAGGGAAACCCCTTAATTAGCTGCTTTTCAGTACATTTTTCGGAATGGTACGATGAAAACGTTAGACAAAGGATCACGATGTTATGATCTATGCGTTTAACAATACGAAAATGGGAAGAAAAAACAAAGTGAAAAAAATCATTTCTACCTTACTCATGAGCCAACTTTTGGTTTCATGTATTGCTTTTTTGGATTTTACCAAAGAAGCAGATAAAAAATTAGAATCACTTGGCCTTGTTGCTACATCGGCCATTAATATGGGTTCGGCGACTGCAGGACCTGCTGGGAAGTCCATCATTTCCGATGATGGTAAGTTTCAAGTCTTGATTCCACCGGGAGCCATGGACGAAGAAAAAACCTTCAGCATCAAACGTTTTGAATTCACAAACAATAGTTTGCCAAACGGATATATTCCTACGACAGATGCATATGAAATCACACCTTCCTATCGCTTTAAAAAAGATGTGGTGATTACGATTGCACAAAATGTGGAAAAAATTGAAGCGCTCAACTTATCAAAAAACAAAGCGCAAGGATTTGTTCATTCTACCACTTCTGATTCAGACCAATCTGGTCGTGTGAGCGGTGGGTGGGATGGTAGCGTAACGACCGCTAAATCAGACACAATCCAATTTCAATCCAGAACATTCTCAATTTTTGGTGGTGGAACACCTCCTCCAGGAAACGGTGCGCCAAACATCGTCGGTGCTTTTTATGATTTTAAACCAGGTGGGTCATTTTTACCTTTCCGCGTGCGAGCTCAAGTGATTGAACCAGATGGAGACAGTATGACTGTTTATTTGATCACTGGCCCCGTTGGCCAAGGTACTGTTGCCATCCAAATGACTCCAGAGCCAGGCAATTGGTATTCAGCACTCATTCCTTACGAATCCATGGTACAGGCTGGCATTCAAATGCAGGTATTGGCAGTTGATTTTTATGGCAATAATACAACACGTCCAAGCTCTGACATGTTTTTTTACCCAGCCAGTTCCGGAAACCCTGCATTCGTGAACAATTACGATAGAGACAAAGATAACGATGGTTACTTGGATGCTTGGGAAATTGACAATGGATTTAGTCCAAACAATGCTTCTTCTCCGAATGCTGCTTTATTTCCAGACTCTGACGGAGATGGAATTCCTAACGTAGCCGACCATACTCCCAATGGAGAATACAATCCACTCATTGACTCCATTACGGTAATTCCAAACCAAGCCAGAATGTATTTAGATGAAAAAATTACGTTTTCCATTCAAGCGAAATACCAAGGAAATCATCGTTATGTGCAGTCGAATTTTGTGACAACTGGCAATGCTCTGAGTGGTTCACCTGTAGGAGAATTTTCTAATTCAGTGTTCCAAGCCATCGCCCCAGGGATTGCTGGAGTGCAAGTCACTGTTGGTTCCTTCCAAGCGACTTCCACAGTCACTGTGATCGATACCTTACCTCCAAACAATATCACAACACTGACAGCAACTGCTATGTCAACTACACGCGTTAGACTCCGTTGGCAAGCTCCAGGAAATGATGGACCTTACGGTAAGGTCAGTGCATATGAAATCCGTAGATCCACTTCCAACATTGACACCGATGCAAAATGTTCACAAGCAAGTACCATCTTCCACACGTTAACTCCAAAAAATGCTGGTTCGGTGGAAATTTGGGATGCCAATGGACACGCACCTAGTACAACATATTTCTATTGCATTAGAGCTTATGATCACAATGGCAATAGAAATGAATGGGTTTCTTCCAATGTTTCTGCGACTACGTATGCTGTAAGCGATACCATTCGACCAGCAGATATCACAAATCTCACTGCCACAGCATTGACAGATGAATCCATCCAATTGACATGGACAGCCGTCGGAGATGATGGAAACACGGGCAATGCATCCTCGTATGAAATTAGAAGATCAGCAAGTGTGATTAATACGGACGTCGATTGTGACAATAGCCATGAAGTGACAAACTCGATTAGTTCTGTCGTGGTTGGTTCTGGAATCAATTTCTCTGTGACACAACTTAGTGCGAACACTCGGTACTATTTTTGTGTCAGAGCATATGACGAAGTCGGAAACAAAAGTAGATGGAATGGTGTTGTTTCTGCAACAACGATGCTTGGAAATTTACCTCCAATCGTAAATGCAGGTCCTGACCAATTGAATGCCATGGCCACTGCTGCGGTCTACCTAAACGGTTCCCAATCGTATGACCCAGATTCTGGAGTTTGTTCTGCAAACCCTGCAAGTTATGTATTTAAGTGGTCAATCGTTGCAAAACCACCGACATCCAATTTAACCAATGCTCAAATTACAAACGCCAACCAATTGAATGCTTCCTTCATACCGGATGTAGCAGGAAATTACGTATTGGAATTGAGTTTCATTGACTCGAATTCCACTTGTTATGGTGGACCAAGAATGGCAACAGACCTTGTGCAAATAACGGCTTATGAAGCAGATCTCATTGCTCCTGCTCAAGTCACTTCCTTCATTGGAACAGCGATTTCGCAAGACCAAATCCAACTATCTTGGTTGAATGTTGGGGATGATGGTATGATCGGCAACATCAACCGTTATGAAATTGGAGTCTCGATCAATCCAATCACCAATGAAACAGAATGCCAAAATGCACCATGGAAATACTTTCCAAACATTAGCAACTTTGTTCCGAATGCTCAAGTAGCAACCGTGATTGGTGGATTGTTTCAAAACACTACCTACCATATTTGTATCACGGGCTTCGACGAAGTAAGTAACCGAGGACCAGCGAACGTGGGACTTACGGTAACAACCTTTCCTGGAACCTCTGGTTGGGGCGCTTGGACAGAATGGACGGGATGTAGCACAAAATGTGGTCTTGGTACAAGAACCCGAACTCGCGTTTGCCTGGATCCAGTCGCAGGATGTGGTGGAAGCTCTCAAGAAACAATCTCATGTAAAATCAAAGATTGTTGGGTCAATAGACTTCATACATCCATAGCCAACGGATCGTCCGCATCTGTTACTTGTTTAGCAGGATATGTTCGAGGACCGAATATGGATTATTATTACCAAGCTGGTGGTCACAAATCTGATATTTATGACTACTGGGGAGAATTCTTTGCATGTGGTGCTCTGAATCGAGGTCCTGCCTACTTTACAGCCTCTGGTATCACATCAATTACAAATCGATCCGATGGAATCGATGTAACATTTGGTTCAGACAACCCTCCTCCACCTGAAAATAAATGTATCTATAACACAATCACATCAAGTCGTGTGATCGGTATTTACTGCTCGGAAGTTCCATAAGGATCTTTCCTTTCTCTCTCCAAGGTTTTCCAAGCGGAAACCTTGGAGGGTTTCGTATCGCGGTGGAGCCATTGGTAGCCGTGATGAAATCTACCTGGCTCAACACAAAGCAAATCGATTCGACCTTCTAGGGAATCCATTTTAATTGAATATTTTTTAGTACCTTTTTTCGTTTTTTTCGTCTGATCTATCTTGAATTACCGCTGATCCAATCAGCCTGGCTCTTGACTTGGAATGAACAAAACGATACAAACTTCAGATTTATTCTATTCCTATTCAAATAAACTTTCCTACGCACTTTATCTCTTCGAATCAAAGTCGGAACAATTCGAGACAGAAAATGGATTCATATTCTCAAATACAAAAGCAAAAGAACTTCATGGAATTCAAAATGTTTCTCACGGGGAATTATCCGTTGGGCATCTTTTTCCTTTTTTATTTGAAAACAATCTTCTATCCCAAATTAGGATGCATTGGCAAAAGGATTTAGAATTTGAGGAAGTGATTGGAAAAGACAAGTTCCAAGCTTTTGGGATTCAAAACCAACCCTACCTGCTGAGAATAACCAAATTAGATTCAATTCATTATTCCATCACAATCGAAGAACTAACAGATGTCATCTTAGCCCAAAAAATTCTAAAACAAAAAGAAACGAAGTTAGACCGTTTGTTAAAAACAATGATCAACGGGGTTGTTGTCGTGAATACAGAAGGACAAATCCTTTATGCAAACGAAAGTGCCTCCGAAATCTTAGAACTCAAATTAGAGGAAATTGAAAATCGTTATTTTAGTTCCCGTGAATGGAAACAAATTTATGAAGATGGATCACCCTTTCCCATGGACCAACTTCCATTGGCCATTGCCCTTACCAAACAAGAAACGGTTTACAACTGTGAACATGGAATTGTTTCAGAAGATGGTCATTTCAAATGGTTAAACGTAAATGCAACACCACTCTTCGATGAACATGGAAAACTGGAAGGTGCCACTGCCAGTTTTTTAGACATCACGGAATTAAAAAAAACACAAGATACCATTAAACAACAAAACAGAAAGTTAACTTCCGTCTTGGAAGCGATTGAAAAATCGGCAATCGTGAGTGTCACAAACCCCGATGGAATCATCACCAGAGCGAACACTCAGTTCATCAAAATCTCTGGCTATACAGAATCAGAACTGATCGGCTCCGATCACAAAATTTTAAATTCACAATTCCATCCAACAGAATTTTGGATAGAACTCTGGAACCAAATCAAACAAGGAAAAACATGGGAAGGAGTCATTAAAAACAAAGCAAAAGATGGTACCTTCTTTTGGCAGCAGACCTTTATCCATCCTTTATACGATGAAAACGACCAAATTGAAGCCTATTTATCCATTCGGTTTGATATCACAGAAGAAATAGAAGCGCTAGAAAACACAAAACGAATGTTACATTTTGCTGGCATCCAAAACAATCGTCTGCAAAATTTCGCCTATATCATTTCTCATAACATAAGGCAACACTCTTCCAATTTCACCTCTCTCATTTCTTTATTAGAAGAAACAAACGTTGAAGAGGAAAAACAAAATCTTGTAGAAATGTTACATACTTCTTCCATCCAATTGGAAGAAACGATTTCTCATCTAAGTGATATTATTTCCATCAACCAAACCTTAAACAAACCAATGGAAATTTGTTCTCTCAAAAAAGAAGTTGAGACTACTCTTACAATCTTGAATGGTTCCATTGTTTCTCGAAATATCAAAGTGGAAGTCCTTGTCCCCGATCATTTACAGATCAAAACCATCCCTGCTTATTTAGAGAGCATTCTCCTCAATCTTGTATCCAATGCTGTGAAGTATGTTCGTTTGAAATCTGGAGCTTGGATTCAAATCTCTATCGAAGAAAGAGAGGAATGGATTGTGATCTCAGTTGAAGACAATGGGCTTGGGATCAATCTCTCGAAACATGGAAACAAAATTTTCGGAATGTTCAAAACCTTTCACAAAAATGAAGACGCGAGAGGGATCGGACTCTTTATCACCAAGTCTCAGGTAGAGGTTCTCGGAGGAGAAATCCAAGTCACAAGCGAGGAAGGGAAAGGTTCCCAATTTACCGTCCACCTTCCCAAAAATCCCGAGGAGAGAATTCGCGTTTAAAGGTAAGATCCGAATTTTCCTTCATTCCCTTCTTCGCCCTTTTTCACTTTCCCTACTTCTTTTCAATCCGTCTTGACAATCTCCCCCAAGTCTCGAGGCTTACCCTAGTGATCCGTCGGCGAAGCCCTTCGGACGTACAATGACATAAGGAAATCCATGAAAGTCCACGAATACCAGGCCAAAGAAATCCTACGTAGACACAATGCCAACGTTCCGTTCGGAAAGGTCATCGACACCGTCGGTGATTTTGAAAAGGCATACAGCGAAGTCGTCCAAAAATCACCAGTAGTGGTGGTCAAAGCCCAAATCCACGCAGGTGGACGAGGAAAAGGGGGCGGAGTCAAAGTCGCAAAGACCAAAGAGGATGCAAAAGCAGCCGCTGAGAAAATCCTCGGAATGCAACTCATCACTCCACAAACCGGACCAGAAGGAAAAAAAGTCCTAAAAGTTTACCTAGAGCAAGGACTTGAAATTGCAAAGGAATACTACCTTTCGATCCTCCTCGACCGTGCCATTCGTAAGACCATCATCATGGCTTCTACCGAAGGTGGTATGGAGATTGAGGAAGTAGCAGAAACGCACCCAGAAAAAATCATCAAAATCCAAATTGATCCAGGGATCGGAATCCAAGGTTCGCAAGTGCGAGAACTCGCGTTTGCTCTTGGCATTCCTGCGGAAGCACAAAAATCGTTCACTGCTTTAGTCAACGCAGTGTACAACGCCTACATCAAAGAAGATGCAGCACTTCTGGAAATCAACCCACTCATCCTAACAAAACAAAACGAAATCATTGCTGGTGACTGCAAGATGGACTTGGATGAAAACGCACTTTATCGTCACCCAGACAACGAAGCACTTCGAGACATCTCCGAAGAAGATCCATACGAAGTAAAAGCAAAAGAATACAACCTCAACTATGTAAAGTTAGATGGGAACATCGGTTGTATGGTGAACGGTGCCGGACTTGCGATGGCAACGATGGACATCGTAAAACTAGCTGGGGCAGAACCTGCTAACTTCCTCGATGTGGGCGGTGGAGCAAACCCGACAACGGTAGAAAATGGGTTTCGACTCATCCTTTCTGATCCAAACGTAAAAGGAATCTTTGTAAACGTATTTGGTGGAATCGTTCGATGCGACCGTGTTGCGGTCGGGATCATCGAAGCCACGAAAAAAGTGAACGTGTCCGTTCCTGTTGTGGTTCGATTGAAAGGAACCAATGCAGAAGAAGGGAAAAAAATCCTAAACGAATCTGGGATGAACATTGTTGGAGTGGAAGGACTCCGTGACGCGGCAGACAAAATTGTCTCCCTAATCAAAAAATAGGAAACGAATCACATGGCTGTATTAGTTGATGAAAATACGAGAGTCGTTGTACAAGGGATCACTGGAAAAGAAGGTTCCTTCCATGCAACGCAAATGTTAGAGTATGGTACAAAAGTAGTAGCTGGTGTCACTCCTGGAAAAGGTGGACAAATCTGGACATCCGAAACGGGCAAAAAAGCTCCTGTTCGCAACACCATCAAAGATGCAATGAAAGAAGACGGGGCAAACGCAGCAGTGATTTTTGTTCCGCCTCCCTTCGCAGCAGATGCCATCTTAGAAGGAATCTTCGCTGAGATCCCTCTTGTGGTTTGTATCACAGAAGGAATTCCGACTCACGACATGTTAAAAGTGTACAGTGTATTACGTAATTCCAAAACAAAACTCGTGGGACCAAACTGCCCGGGAGTCATCAACCCTCGTTACAATGTAAAGATGGGAATTATGCCTGGTTTTATCCATACACCAGGAAACATTGGAATCGTTTCTCGTTCTGGAACCTTAACGTATGAATCCGTTGCCTCTCTCACTGCGGCAGGCCTTGGCCAATCCACTTGTATTGGAATCGGGGGAGACCCAGTTCCAGGGATGAACCATACGGAAGCTGTGCGCCTTCTCAATGAAGACCCAGACACGGAAGGCATTGTGATGATCGGTGAGATCGGTGGAACTTCGGAAGAAGAAGCTGCGGCTTACATCAAAGCACATGTAAAAAAACCGGTTGTTGGATTTATCGCAGGCCAAACGGCTCCTCCAGGAAAGAGAATGGGGCACGCTGGTGCTATCATTTCTGGTGGTATGGGAACCGCTACTTCCAAAATTGCAGCCATGCAAGATGCTGGTGTGAGCATTTGCGCTCATATTGGGGAAGTAGGAGAAAAAATGAAACAAGCCCTTAAAAAATAAGGGAATCTTTAAAAAAAAACAACTTTGCATAGGAAATGAGGAGTCTGAACTAAGAATATGGAACAACGTTCATGGGTTTCTAGCCTACTCATTCTCTTCATTTCCTTCGGAATACTAGCCGCTGAATCAGATGAGAAAGGATTTACCTTAAGTCTGAAGGAAGCGGTTCGGTATGCGATTGAAAATAACCGCGAAGTGCTCCAAGCCAGACTGGAATTGGCAAAGGCCGACACCAATCTCATGAAATTTGAAGCCAAATATTCTTGGCGTGCCATTTCCCGAGCAGAAATCGATCAAAAGAAATTTCCGTTCAACCAAAACAATATTTTCACTGGAACGAGAACTCAAACCAATACCTACAGTGCAGGGATTGAAAAACTATTCACCACAGGAACTTATTTTAAGTTGGAAGCTAGATCACAACGTTTTGACTCCAACGCCTTTGAAAACCCAAACCAAACTCCTGCTGGTTTTACAGCGTTAGGACTTCCTCCTTTGTACACGGACTCTTTGTCTGTGACCATTGCACAAGATCTTTTGAAAAATGCGTTTGGTGCCAATGAAAAGAACATGGAAAAAATCCTAGAAAACCAAACCGAAATCATGAGAGAACAAATGGAAGACCAAGTCGCTTCCAAAGTAGTATCCACTCTTGTTGACTATTGGAACTATTCGGTCAAAGAATCGGGATTTCAAACCTTCGAACAATTATTAAAGAATACCAAAAACGTAAGAGACCTTACCATTCGCAAACAAGGTCTTGGGCTCTCGGAAAGTTTTGAAGTGAATCAATGGAATGCCCTACTTTCACAAGTAGAGGGCCAAATGGCGCAAGCCAGTGCCGAAAAAGAAGAAGCACGCCGAAAACTCATCCGGTCTCTCAATTTACCGGAAGATACAATCTTTCAAAAAACATCACCACTGTCTGAAACACTTCCCGATCAATTGGACTACCAATCCGACATTGATTATGCCTACAAACACAGGGCAGACTTTCGTGCTTTACAGCGAAAAAAAGAAAACGCTGACCTTGCGATGAAAATGGCTAAGAACGAAGCGCTTCCGTCTTTAAAAGTAGCGGGAACGTATGGTTACCAAGCGCAAAATACAATTAGTCCGCAAAATAATTATTCAGACAATCGAAATGGTGTCTTTTCCTACCAATACCCTGTGATGCAAGGATCTGTTGATCTTAGTTATCCCATTATGGACAAAGGGGTAAAAGTAGGTCTTCGAGATGCAGAAATCCAAAAACGTCAAGTTTCGTTGGAAGAAGCAGATTTAGTGAAAGCAGTTTCGGATGATGTCAAAACAAGAATCGACATTTTAAAGGCGTCCTACCGAGTGATGGAGAACGCGAAAAAAACAGAAGAAGAATCAAGAAAGTATTACAATGGAGTGCTTCGTTCCTTCCAACAAGGTAGATTCAATGCACTTGCCGTAAAAAATGCGCTGGACACATTGGTACAAGACCAATTATCACTCGTAAGGGCGAAAGTTGACTACAACATCAATTTACACAGATACTATGTGGCTAAAAATGCATTATTCGAAGAATATGGAGTGGACCGAGCTAAACTCCTTCCTGAAAATCTATAAGCGAACTACGGGAGGTTCCTTTTGATACGCTCCCGAGTTTTTGTTGCCATCGGAATCATTTTTTCTCTCATCATTGTTTTTACCTACACCTTTGTGGATTTTCGAGAAAGAGAAGACAAGGCGTACGATTTGTACCAATCGGAATCTTATTTAGATGTCCTAAATCTATACCAAGAATCGGAGATCCCTACAGGGGAATTAGAACTTACCATTTTGTCACAAACTCTATCCCAATTGGAAAAAGAGCTCAACGGGAAGGAAACGAACAAAAAACTTTTGTTGTTTTTCAAAAAACGAAAAGATACCAAACTCATAGAGTGGGAAACAACGAGAGGAACCTATTATCACATCGAAGACCCATTTTTCACCCATTTGAAAAAACATGGAAACGGTTACAAACGAGCTCTCATTACAAAAATCAATTGTTTGTCTAGACCAATTCCGAAATCCGAGGTCACTCACTATCTACTCCTTTTGATCTTAGAAGACCCAAGAGGGATGGAGGAAAGTTTCAGCGATGCCCTTTCCCATCTATTAACGTATCCTTTTGAACCAATTGGTGAGTTAGAGTCTGGATTTTTATTACAGACCATTCACTTTTTATCCCAAGCTTCTGGCACCAACCTATACCACCAAACAGCGACCATACGAGGAAAAAATGTAAACTTACGAAGTGGTCCTGGAAGGGAAAACCAGGAAGTAGGAAAGGTAAGCGAACCAGAACCAACCATTTGTTTGGAAGAGGATAGCGCGGAAGAAACCATTGCTGGCAATGAGGGGAATTGGAAGAGATGTTACTTTCCCAATGCACAAAAAACCGCCTGGATTTTTTCTGGTTTTCTCAAAGAGACTTTGGCAGATCAAACGTTAATCCAAGAATTTGAAAAACGTTTCAAAGCGGTAGATAACGAAATCCGCATTGATTTTGAAGGATGGGATGGAAAAAAAATCCCGCAAACATTCTTTGGAAATTACATCCCAAGAGAAAGCATTCGTGTTTATGGAGAAACAGGATTTCCCATTTATGGCCACGAAGGAAAAGGAAATTCCACCCAAAGGATTTGTAAAAAACTATCGGGGAATAAAAATTACTTTGAATTTTCCTTCAAACCGTCTGACTCCAAAACACCCATTCCGTTTATGGAAATCCACCTGCAATACACAGGAAAAGCCCACTTAGCGTATTCCATTTCTGCCGATGAATCCTCTATTTGGGTGAATCAAAATCGATATCTCCTCGACGGTGCCAAACGAAGAGAAAATCTGTCCTTACACATCGAAAAACGATCTGGGGACAGTTGGAACGCAAGTCTTTGGAGGAGGAACACTGGCCTCATCCAATCCATCAAGTCCTTCCCTCTTTCGGAATCCATTCTGGAAACAGGGAAATATTCTTGGGAAATTTGCCTTCCACTCTCTTCCAAACCGACTCGAGACCATGTCTTATTATTTGAAGTGAGAACAGGAATCCATTAAGGAGATACTATGGCTACATACGATTACCATTGCAACACATGTGGAAAAGACTTTGAACACGTACAATCCATGAAGGAAGATGCTTTGACGGAATGCCTTTGTGGAAAAAAAGGATCTGTAGAAAGACGGATTTCGGCAAGTGCAGGAATCATCTTCAAAGGTTCTGGATTTTATGTAACTGATTACAAAAAAGAAAGCACTCCATCCACTTCCTCTAGTAGCGATTCCAGTAGTACATAAAAGGAAGTTCTTTGGTTTCGAAAGGTAGATTGGCAATCATCGCTGGTGGCGGAGAACTCCCACACATTGGAATGCAGGAAGCTCTCGCGGCTGGTGAAGATGCAATTTTCCTTGGGTTGATAGAATCTGATTTTTCTCCGAGAGGACACGAATCTCGTACCATCCCTGTCCACATCACACAAGTAGGGAAAATTCTAAAAACGATAGAGAAGGAAAAAATCTCTCGGATTCTCATGCTCGGAAAAGTAAGAAAAGACCTTCTTTTCCAAAAATTGAAATTTGATCTCAAAGCATTATCCATCTTAGCGAAAACCATCAATCGGAATGATTACCCCATTTTCCTTGCGATCGCTGATGAGTTCGAAGCGATGGGTGTCAAAGTCATCTCGCAAAAAATATACTTACAATCCCTTCTCCTTCCAGAGGGTCGTTATACTCCGAAAAAATTTAGCGCGCAAGAACTGAAAGACATTGAGTTTGGGATGTTCTATGCAGAAAAAATGGCGGATTTAGACATCGGACAAATGGTCGTGGTGAGTGATGAATCTGTCATTGCTGTCGAAGCGGTAGAAGGAACGGATGAGACCATTCGTCGTGGTGGGATGTATACCAAAAAGAAAGGGGACGCTGTGGTCTGCAAAAGTCCCAAGGCAAAACAAGACGAACGATTTGACCTTCCCACCATAGGGATCCACACGTTCCAAGTGATGTTAGAAAGTGGATGTAAAACATTGTGTATCAGGGAAGGAGAAACACTTGTTGTGAATCCGAAAGAAACAATTGACTTTGCCACTAAACACAAGTTAAACTTTTGTGTCCTTGGCAAAAATGGAAGTAAGGTTCTCAATGGTAGCCAAAAAAAAATCACACCGAAATAGTGCTAAAAAAAACATTTTAGTCATCGCAGGAGAACATTCAGGAGACCTAATTGGCGCTGACCTTCTTCAAGAATTAAAACTGATCGAACCAGATTACCATTTTTATGGCATTGGTGGTGAAGGGATGATCCAACACGGGCTCGAAAGCTTAGAAGAAATGGAAGCTCTGAGTGTCATTGGATTTTCGGAAGCCATCAAAAAGTATAGTTTTTTAAAAAAAGTATTTTATCGGGTTCTAGATGAAACGACTCATCGACCGACACAACTTGCTATTTTAATCGATTATCCAGGATTTAATTTACGTTTAGCGAAGGAGCTGAAAGCCCGAGGCATTCAAACCGTATTTTATGTTTCCCCTCAGATTTGGGCTTGGAAATTCAAACGAATCTTTTTTATCAAAGAACACATTGCCTTGATGCTCACCCTATTTCGTTTTGAAGAAGAAATCTATCACGAATATGGCGTGAATGCAAAATTTGTCGGTCACCCTATCACAAAACGGATTCCAGAAAAATTAAAAAAAGAACCACTGATTCCAGAAAAACTTCCTGACCCTCACCACGGTTATACGGTTGGTCTACTTCCTGGTTCTAGAAAAGGAGAAATCCGTAGACTAATCGATCCAATTCTTGGCACTGCGGTGTTATTGCATGAACAATGTAAATTGGAAAAGAAAAAAATTGTCTTTTTACTTCCAAACATCAACCAAAAGGAAGAGGCATTTCTGTTAGAAAAAATTGCCGCTATCAAAACCATTCACCCTGACATACAAATCCATTATCTTTGGAATTCCTCACTTCGAGTGATGGAAGCAAGTGACCTACTCCTCATTGCTTCTGGAACTGCTACTCTGGAGGGTTTGTATTTTGAAACACCGATGGTCATTTTATATAAGGTAAGTTTATTTACGTATTTTCTTGGATCTCTTCTCATGAAATCAAAGTTCATTGGGCTTGCAAACATCCTAAGTGGAGAGGAAGTTTGCCGAGAGATCACGCAAAATGAATGTAGGCCTGAATACATTGTGACGGAAGCTTGGAAGATTCTATCGAATGCCAAACTACGAAACAAGATCAAAGGGATACTACGAGAAGCAAAGGAAAGGGAACTAGGAACCACCAATGCATCAAAAAAAGCAGCGAAGGAAATCCAAGCTCTTTTGAAGTCAGTTTCTTCGGATTAATCGTACCACTCGATTTTCCCAAGTTCCAATCCAAGATTTTGGTTTGATATCAGAATATAAAAAGTATCCTTTCACGGATTCTTCGTCATAAGCACGAATCCGAATTCCCACTGAATCCAAATCTAACTCGAATCCTTCATTACCATCAAATAACACTTGTTTTTCTTCGGGGTTCAATTGGAGTTTGTGCGCTTTTTCTTCCCATTCCAAAATCCACTCCCCTTTGATATTTGGGATACTCGAAAGTTCGGGTGCTGTGTCTGCTGGATTTGTTTTCTCCTTACATTGGGAAAAAATTAAGAGGAGGGCCATACAAACGAGCAGTTGTTTTATTTGAATACGCATTTGTTTTCCTCTTCCGACACTGTAAAACTTCCCCTGGTTTCTCCAAGAAGTCCATATAGTGTCAATTGGTAGTTTCCATTCTTATTATTTCCGTAACCTTTTACGTCGATTAAATCACTCATCACAACTACATCAGATAGGTAATCTAAATCAGAATACCGATTTAACGTAAATTCCATCGTAAAGGGAACCTTAAATGGTTTTAAGTCGATATTACTTTTGGTAACGAGATCTCCTTCCTTTAAATTCACACCTGTCAATTTTAAGGAATAAGAGGTTCGCGCATCCTTGTGCAACATGTAATAATCACTGCCGATGCTGTTAAAACTATAATCCATTCCAACCGTTGTGGGTCTTACTTCCACGCCACAAAGATTCATCCAAGTATCAGACCATGGATAATCTTTCAAAAATAAGTTAAAACTGAAGTTGGGAGTTTTACTTGCGAAGTAAGAAACCATGGACAACTTCGACTCTTCATTTCCAAGCCCTAAATTGAAATTAAATCTACCGTCTTTCACAATCAAATTCCCTTTAGATTCACCTAGAGATTTTGCCCCGACATAAGGGATGAAGTTTTTGATTTGGAATGATAAATCAAAATTCATGGATTCAAGAAAGTATTTATACAGTTTTGTTTGGTAAAAGTATTCCTCGGGAATTAGTTTCTCTTGCCGTTCCCGAATCTCTTCCATGGTATCTTTTTTCCAATCTTCATACAATGGTTTCCAATCACTTGCAGTAAGATCGGTTGTTTGGAAGGTCAGTTTCGATTTGGAAACCATTGGATAGTAAAATGTTCCATCAATTTTTTTGGAACGACTCCAATCGGATACTCCTGTTCCCACTAAATGGGATGGTTTTCCAAAAATTTCGGCATCGAGTTTCAAATCCCATTCTTGGTTCGCTTTCCATTGTAAGGATAGTTTTCCTTGGTCCATCTGGAATAAAGGAGAATCAATTTTTAATGCACTACCATTCAAATCGCCTGTGAGAGAAAACCATTTGTTTCTTTCACCTGTTTCCTTTAGCTCGATGTTTCCATGAATTTCACCAAACAAAGGAAATCGAACTAAACCCGAAATATCGGTAACATGTTCAAAGATATCTTCCAAGGAACCTATTTGAAATTCCAATTTACGAGTGAGTAAGGTCTCTTTTCCCGTGTGAGAGAAAACGACAGATTTAATTTGAAATTCGTTACCTATAAATTCCCGTTCTTCTGATTCTTTTGTGAAATGAAATTTCTCTCGAAATCGAAATCCTTCCAAAAGATAATTTTCGAAAAAAGGCACAATGATAAATGAATTTTCAAATTCCACGTCACCATCCACCACAAAACCAGTGTTTGGATTCGATGAAACTTTTCCTTCTCCAGAAAGAACTGCTGACTGAACGTTGGCTCCAAAAAGATAATTGGTGAGTATTATTGCTTCTTCGGATGGATAATTTTTCCAAGAAAACTCAAATTGAAATTCTTCCAAATTTGATTCTGAAAATTGCCCTTCCCCTTTGATTCGTGTTGTGTTAGGAATCCAAAACCAACCATTATTGTATTTGAGAAAAAGTTTTTTGTTTTTGCGAGTAAAGTCAATGTCCCAACCTTCCTTCCAATCAACGAGAGTGCTATCGGCTTTTTTGACTGTTAATTTGGCATCGTGAAATCGAATGTCTTTGATTTTGCTCGTTTGTGCATATTCGATCAGTCGATTCCGTAAATTAGAATCCTCGTTTAATACCAAATGGGGACTATAAAAATCGATTCGTTCTACCGTTGGAGCATCCTTAAAATAGCTGGAAAGGCGAAAGGTTACTTTTTTGACCTTCAGCATGTGATCGTTAAATGAGAAATCTTCCTCGTTTGAAACAACGAGATCTTCAATGATGAGTCCCTCCCGCAAAGAAAAATCAAGAACTCCAATATCGACTGCTTTGCCTAATTCCTGGTTGATAGTGGTAGCAACGACTTTGCGAAGTTTTACCAGGGGAATTTTGTAATTTCTAAGATAAAACTCTAGGCCGTAATAAGAAAGAACGAATAGAAAAAAGACAAAACCCAGTGCCAAAAATGAAAATAGAACCCGTTTGTTTTCGCGGATTCTATTCAGTAGAACTTCTAAGTTTTGCTTCCATTCTAGGAAGCGATGTGTAGGAAAAAAACGTTCCAAAAAATCTTAGAGTTTGCCCTCCGGCTGTAACACTTCCAAACATTCCCTTTGGATTGACTTTAAGGTTTCATTGTTTGGAAATTCTTCTAGTCCCAGGTTTGCCACTTGTAATCCCTTTTGGTAAAAACCAGTGTTTTTATACTCGAATCCCATCTTCAGATAGGTTTTTGCAGCTGTCTCATAATAGAACTCGTCTTTCTTTTGATTTCCTTTTGTGTAGGTCTTCGTAAGAGTCGCAAGAGCTGGATAATATTCTCTCTCCGCTACAAGCGATTGTACCACGAGTTTTTTACGTTCCATTAAGTTCGTATTTTTATCGAGTTTTTCAGATTGGTTTAAGAACTGAATTGCTTTGCTATATTCGTTTTTGCCAATGTAGGCTTTTCCCATTGCCAAGTTCCACTCAGACAATTGCACTGGATTGGCTTTTGCTTGGTTCACTTGGTTGAGGGTTGAGATCGTTTCTTCATAACGACCTAGATCGAGTAATAATTTTCCCTTTTTGATGATTAATTTGTCACGGGACTCGTCAGATAAAGCAGAGGATTTGAGATCAGCATCGATGGATTCGATTTGGGCCAAATGAGACCCTGTGTTGATTTTGGAAACTCCTGGGCGGATGTTTTCCTTATTTGATGCGCAATTTTCAAATGCCACTACCAACAATAGGAGGGTGAGTGGGAGAATCGATTTCATTAGCCTACCTTTAGTTTGTCTAATTCCTCTAAGAAATTCTTAGTTTCCGTGTCTCTATCCTTAGTTTCCATCGGGAAAAAAAGAACAGCGTCCTGAGACAGCTCGCTTAAAAACCGAGAGGGGGCACTCTCGATTTGCTCCCCAAATTTGCGTCTTGTACGAGCCGAAGTCAAGTACAATTTTCGCCTTGGGCGAGTCATACCCACGTAGAGAAGGCGTCGTTCTTCATCGACCACTTCCCCTTCTTCTTCTATAACACGTGAGTTCGGTAAAATTCCCTCTTCTAGTCCCACTAAAAATACTAAATCGTATTCGAGTCCCTTGGACTGGTGCATTGTGAGGAGTTGCACCCTTCTATCCTCTTCATCTTCTTTCGGTTCATCTTCCATGAGAAGGACAAGCCTTTGCAGGAAATCAAAAATCGTCGCCTTTCCTTCCCTGCCCTCTTCTTCTTCAAAAAAGGACAACATGTTCACAAGTTCACTTAAATTGTAGATCCGGGCTTTGACCACCTTCTCTTCCGTCTCTTCCATGGAAATTTCCCGCTCAAAGCCGATTTGGGTGATCATTTCCCGAAGGACTGGAGCCAGTTTTGGAGACATGGCAAACTTCTTTTTGAAGGCATCTACCAATTCTACAAATTGGTAAATTTCTTGTCTGACCTTAGCCTTTACTTCGGGCAAATAGTCGGGACTCTCAATCATTTTATGAAAGATTTCATACAACGAGAGTTTATGGGTAAATGCCTCTTCCTGGAGTTTTTGCATGGTGCCTGGACCAATGCCGCGTTTCGGGTAATTGATGATCCGAAGTAGGGAATAATCATCTTTAGGGTTTGCGACATACCGAAGATACGAGATACAATCTCGGATTTCCTTCCTGTCAAAAAAATTATAACCACCCACCACTTTGTAAGGAATGCTTCGGTTACGAAGTTCTTCTTCGAAGGGACGCGATTGGAAGTTCGTACGAAAGAGGATGGCAATTTCTTTTCCCTTAAATTCATTTTTGATGAGTAACGTTTGGATGCGACCTGCCACAAAAATGGCTTCTTCCCTTTCGTCAGCTGTTTCATAGTATTCCACTCGTTCGGCGGAGGGAATCCGGCTGTACAAGGTTTTTTCCTTACGGCCTTTGTTGTTTTGGATGAGTGAGTTTGCAGCTTGGATGATGAGTGATGTGGATCTATAGTTTTCGAGTAGTCTCACCACTTTCGCATGAGGAAATTCCCGTTCAAAATTTAGAATGAGTTGGACATTGGAACCACGGAACGCATAGATACTTTGGTCGTCGTCCCCTACCACACAAAGGTTGTCACTTTTCCCGCGAAAGAGAGATAGAAACTCATATTGGAGTTGGTTTGTATCTTGGAACTCATCCACTAGAAAGTATTCGTGTTTTCTTTGGTAATACGCCGCCACATCAGGAAACTCAGCTAACAACCGTTTGGGAAGCAAAATCAAATCATCAAAGTCAATGGCATTTTTTTCCTTTAAACCATCTTCATACATGGGAAAAATTTCGGAAGCGACCAAATCAAATTCTTCTGTGAGTCCATTGTCCTTGGGGTGGACTTGCGTATTTTTGGCATACGAAATACGACGAAGGATTTCCTTAGGCGGAACTTTTTTGGGATCCAGACGTTTGGACTTTAAGAGGTCGGAAACAAAGGCTTCCTGGTCTGTTCCATTAAAGAGTAAAAACGTTTCGTTGTAACCAAGTTTGGTGATGTGTTCTTTTAGAATTTTAAGACCAAGCGAATGGAAGGTCGAGAGAGTGATCCCTTTTAGTTTTTCTCTGGGAACCATTTTACGGAGCCGTTCAGCCATCTCTTTTGCACTTTTATTCGTAAAAGAAAGAGCAACGATTTTACTGGCAGGGATTTTGACCCCTTCCACCATATGGGCAATTCGGTTGGTAATGACGCGGGTTTTCCCTGAGCCTGCCCCTGCGAAGACAAGAAGGGGACCTTGGATGGTGGAAACTGCTTCCATTTGTGCCGCATTCAATTTCATAGGGAGTCCAGTAAGGGACATAATCCAGTGAAATCAAATGGGGTCGAGTAAAAAAGGTCTAGGATGGTTACTTCGGAGCTGTTTCCATCCAAGATTTGTTTGGTCCATGGAAATTGAGGAAATTCACAAATTTCTCCTCTTCGAGGACAGGCAAAACAGAACGGAATCGCATCCAATCCAAAGTAGAGTAAAGTGCGATTTCCGATAGGCCCACTTTACCATCAGGGAAAAAGTGGTTTCCATTTAACTCTCGTTTGATGTATTCTAAAATAGAACTGATGCGTAGCGCATTTTTTGTGAGATAGGGTGCCGCGTCTGGTTTGATTCCTTCCTTATTCAAATAAAATAGGAGGATGGCGTTGTCGAGAGCTTGGTCAATCGCTGTGAGAAGATTGGCTTCCCTGTAAAAATGGTCACCAACTTTGGGTCGAAATTTACCGTGCCCTTTCGTTGCGAAGATATAATCTGTGATGGTGTGACTGTCCCAGATTTTGACGTCGTCAGTTTCTAAATAAGGAACTTTCCAGAGTGGATTTTTTTCCCTAAGTTCTTTTTGTCCCTCTTCTGTCATTGTGTCAACGAGCTGGAATGGAATACCAAGTTCTAAACAAAGGAAACGGATCCGTCTTACATAAGGGGAAGTGATGCTACCGTATAATTTCATAAGGAAAGGATTTCAAACAATGCTTCTTCTAGCAAGGAGTAAGATTCCTTCCGTTTAAAAAAAGGGTGGCATTCCATTAGAGAACGATTCACACTGAATAGCAATCCCAAGAGAAAGGAAACTCCCACCTTTGAAAGAAAGAAAAAACTGGAAAGACTTATACCCTACCCCAATTTACACACTCGCTTCTTTTGATATCCAACTCCCACGTTCGGAAGAAGAAAAAACCTACTATGTCTTAAAATCCAAAAACTGGGTAAACGTTGTCCCAGTCACAAAGTCTGGAGAGATTTTACTCATCAAACAATACCGCCATGGAATTGGAGAAGACAGTTTGGAAATTCCAGGAGGGATTGTAGATGATGATGGCCCCGATGCCGAATTGGAATCGGCCAAGAGAGAATTAAGAGAAGAAACGGGTTACGGAACAGATCCTAAAAACTACAAACTCTTATCTAAGTTTTCAGGTAACCCTGCCATGTTTACCAATTGGTCGTATTCCTATGTTGCCTATGATGTGGAACCTATTCATGAAGTGGAATTTGATGAAGGAGAAGACATTGAGATCGTGTTAAAATCTCCAGAGGAAGTCAAACGAATGTTACTTGATGGAACAATCCACCATCCCCATATGGCCGCCGCACTCGGGATCTTTTTTCTACAGAATCGCTGAAAACAATTCAGAAAAGGAAAAATCTTACCGAGAGGGTCGGAACCTAGATATCAATTCTTTAGATCATTCAAATGCATTGATGGAAATCTTTGTTTAGAAAAATCCCCAAGATTTGTGAAATCGCTGGAAATTTAAATCGAACTTTGCTAACGTATGCATATGAGAAAGTCCGTCATTGAAACCATCCTAGTACTTATCATAATGTTCTTCCAAATTCCAATTGGGGCAGAACCTGATGCGGCATTGGAACCAATCACCATTACTGTCCAGAAGGGAGAAACACTTTCTCTCATTTCCGAACGCCACCTATCGGACCCAAAACGATGGCCAGAACTTTTAAAATACAATAAAATTCCAAATCCTGATTTAATCAAACCAGGCCTTTCTCTTGTGGTTCCTGTCTTTTTACGAAAGGCAGTTGTGGGTGTAACTGAGTTTGTTGTCGGGCAAGTCGAATGGAACGGAACTGGTGGGAAAGGTCCTTGGACTAGCTTAAAATTGGGACAAGAACTCCATCCCAATGACCAAATCCGAACCACCGCCAAAGGCAAAACAGACATCCATATCAACCAAGTGGGAATGGTTCGCGTTCTTAATAATAGTCTTTTTGAAGTGAAAGGGGAAGAGAAAAAAGGTGGGCCAATCACTGTGGCACTTTTGAAAGGTAGTCTCGATGCAAAGGTGACAAAAACTGATCCACCATCTTCCAATCACAAATTTAATATCGTAAGTCCTTCTTCGACTGCGGGAGTTAGGGGAACAGAGTTTCGAGTGGAACTCGATGAAAAACTTAGCTCCACCATTTCATGTTTCGAAGGAGTGGTAGATGTGAATGCACAAGGCAAAACGGTGGAACTTACGCAAGGGATGGCAACGTTTGTGGAAAAAGGGAAATCACCCGTAACTCCGTATAAAATTCCAGAAGCACCTCGTATCAAAGAAGAATAAAAGGAATATGAAACAAAAGCTCACTTTACTCATTACTGTTTTATTACTCGTTTTTAGTTCTCTTGATTCTAAACCCAAAAGAGAACTTAGAATTTTAATCGATGCTGAAGCGGATGCAAAGTTTGAACTCGAGTTATGGCAAGAAAAACCAAATGAAACGGAAGCGACGATTGCACCTAAGCCACCTGAAGTGATTCAATTTCAAGGAAATCGAATCACTGTCACACCTAAGGATGATTTTGAATACTTTCGCATTCGTAGGTTAGGTGAATATGGTGCCAAGGGATTTTGGACACAAGTATTCTCAACCAATGTTGATCCTGGTTCTCCTCTGTCCGTTCCTAAGGAATTCGTTGCAAAAAAAACGATGGAACCAAAACCGATCCCCAAAAAAACTGCAACAGTTATCTCTAACGATAGTTTTGTGATCGTTAAAGAAAAAGATACTGGGATTCGTTATTTAGCAAAAGACTCAATCACTGTATCACCTACAGATGATGCGTCTGGCATTTCGGAAGTTCGATACCGAATTAACGATGGACAATGGAATTCAGCTAAATCACTCGCATCCATTCCATTCCCAGAAGAAGGAGAATACAAATTATTGTATTTTTCCGTGGATATGGCAGGAAACAAAGAACCCATTCAAATCTTAGATTTCATTCGAGATACAAAACCGCCTGAAACAAAAGTGGAATGGATTGGTCCTTCGACAAAAGGAAAAGGAAACGTAAACTTTTTATCTCCTGCTTCCAAGATCCGACTGGTCGCAAAGGACAATCGAAGTGGGGTGAAAGAAATTTTATATTCAACCACATGCCAATCAGGAACACAGTCAGGGTTTCAAAGCTTTACGAATGATCTGGTTGTTTTAGATTTGAAAACGGAGTGTAAAGGTTCCTTTCAGATTTTTTACTATGCTGTAGACCAAGTGGGCAACGAAGAACCTGTCAAAACCTTACTTTTTCAATTGGGGAGTGATTCGAATTAATTTTTTTCCATTTGTGAATTGCTCCCAGATTTTCTAGGAAAACACTGGCTTTAGTCAGATGAAAAAGAATCTTTCTTTAGCCATTTTCCAACACAGAGACTTTCGGTTTTTTATCGTAGCTCGTTTTTTTATGGTCCTTGCGATCAATATCCAAGCAACCATCGTTGGATGGCAAGTTTATGAACTGACTGGAAGTGTTTTGGATCTTGGACTTGTTGGTTTATTCGAAGCCATTCCCTCCATCCTCGTTTCTCTCTACGCGGGACACTTAGCAGACTTAAGAGACCGTCGCAATATCATCGTTGTTTGTTTATTTTTTTTACTTCTCTGCTCACTCACATTACTTGCGTTCACTGGTCCAATGTATTCTCTCCTTGAGACTTATAAAGCGTTCCCCATTTTTCTAGTGATTTTGGTATCGGGAATTGCTCGCGGCTTTATTTCTCCTGCTATCTTTAGTTTTGTCACTCAACTTGTTCCAAGAGAACATTACCCACACTCCGCCGCTTGGATGGGAACGTCCTTCCAAGCAGGTGCTGTGATTGGTCCTGCACTCGGTGGGATTGTGTATGGAACTTTGGGCATCGAGTGGGCATATGGACTTGATTCCCTTTGTATCGGACTTCCATTTTTACTTTTCTTTTGGATACGAAAGCGAAGTTTACCAGAACGCAAAGAAAAAGAAGCTTTGAAAGCTAGTTTACTAAAAGGCCTCAAATTTGTTTTAAAAAATGAAATCATGTTAGGTGCCATGGCACTGGATATGTTTGCTGTTTTATTCGGGGGAGCCGTTGCCCTACTTCCTGTGTTTGCTAAGGATATCTTGTTTGTTGGATCAGAAGGCCTTGGTTATTTACGTGCCGCCCCATCTTTTGGTGCACTGATTATGGCCTACTACCTTACCTACAAACCACCGCTAGAAAAATCAGGAAGAGTGCTTCTGTCTTGTGTGATGGGATTTGGAGTATGTATGTTAGTATTTGGACTCTCAACTTCATTTTACCTATCCCTTTTCGCACTCTTCTTATCGGGTGTTTTTGATAGCGTTTCAGTCGTTGTACGTTCTACCATCATGCAAACGATGACACCAGAAGATATGCGTGGCAGGGTGAGTGCGATCAACAAAGTATTCATTGGTTCTTCCAATGAAATTGGGGCATTTGAGTCAGGAGTATCTGCGAAATTTTTAGGAACTGTTGGATCCGTTGTTTTTGGCGCCACGATGACAGTTCTTATTGTGATCTTTACGTATCGTATGGCCCCGAAACTAAAGGAACTAGAGTTGAAAAACTGGGTTTAAAAATGCTTGGAAAATCTCGTTTCCATGACAGACTGGGCAAGCCATGTCCGATTTGATCCATGATTCCAAACTTCCGGAAGATAAAAAACATACTCTTATCCTTCTCATACAAACTATGTTAAATGATGTGAACAAACAAATCACTCATTTAGGCATCAATAATTATATGAAACTACAAGAAGAGATCGCAAAGATTTTAGTCCCCGTCATTGAAGACAAAATGGAATGATTACCCACTCGTACAAACCAATGATTGGTTTCGTTTTGATTGAAAACGATTTTTTAAGAACACCATCCACTTAGGGTAAACTCCCTTTTGTTTGGTATGGCAAAAGGATATGGTTCTAGTTTCTGTATGCGCCCATATCCAAACAGATTTCCCCAATCGAAAATCGGGTTCACCAATTGCAATGGAGGAGGGATCAAGTGTGATTGTTTCCTTGGGATGGGAACCGTCCCAATACGTTATAGATAGAAGTTTTTCTCCACTGGACAGGGTCACTTTCGTACCCAAAAAATAATTTTGAAACACAAGCGAAAGATCACTTATTTCACTTTCTTCCCAAATTGGATCAGATTCGTTCGTAATTTGTACAAAACGTTCGCCTGCATTCTGGTTAAAAATTTCCTCTAATGGACTTACAATCGATAAAGAAGATTCATAGGCCTTTGCAAGACCATTCGAATTGGAATCGATGCCTCTTCCTTTCGCAAAGAGTAAATTGGACTCAAACAAAGGATTCTTAAATCGATAGTATGAAAATTGCCGAAAGGCAATTGATGATAAATTTGAATTTTCTTGAAAAGAAGGTAAAGGAATGGCTGTTGCTTGAATTCGTTTCCACTCCGAAAGAAACTCCTTCGTGATGTATGGATGGCTTAGTTTCACAAACATTTCTTTATTTTGATCCCTTGCCGAAACGGAATAATTATAAGAACCAACATAGACATCCTTCTCATCCACAATCATCGTTTTGTGATGTAACAAACCTCCTCTAAAGGAATCATCTTTATAAACAAAATCCACATTCCCATCTTCCCAAATCTGCGATGGATATGCCATACTTTGACTCAGGAAATCACCTTCAGGATTTGTGGACATGGGTGCATTGTAGATTCCAAGGACAAGAACTCCTCTTCTTGAAGCCTCGAGTAACTTGAGTGAGATTACTGGATCATAGTGAGAGTAAATCAGATACCGAATTGAATGTTTTGCGGATTCGATGGCCTCGATCAATTGCATTTGGATTTCAAGACCTGCGTCTGGCGCGAATAGATATTGTAAATTACCGAGAGTTACAATGCCCAAAGGAATGTTTCCTTCTAACACCGAGAGAAGTGAATCCGACTCTGAAGGAGTAAGAGTTTGAATCCAATACACATTATGATCCGTCTCCAAACCATGAGACGTGAAGTTTCCCGTTCCAAGAAACAACCGAGTACGATCAAATAAAATCATTTTGGTATGGTGGATTCCGGAACCATTCCAACGTTTCACCTGAAATCCAAATGATTCCAATTCTTTGTAATCTTCTTCCTTATCTCCATAGATTTGAATGGTGACACCTAATCTATGTTTCAAATAAAGTTCCGAAATGATTTCCAAGTCATCGATGGAATAAAGATACATCCGAATGGATTCTTTTGCATTCCTAATTTCAGAAAGTATCACATTTCTGACTAACCTCTTTTTCTCCCTTGCAATATCTCGCCCTGGATAGGAAAAATAAATTTCACTGATTGGTAAACTTGGCAAAATCAAACTCGAAAGATCCCATTTGGATTTGGGAGAATGGCAATTCATACAAAAAGAAATGCAAACTCCATAAATGAATGTCCATACATTCTGACCAAACATTGATTTCAAATTTGTAACCTGCCAAAGACATAGCCAAAGTTTGAATGAATCCCCATCGATTCTGGCAAAAAGAGTTTGGAAACACCAAATCCTAATTCCAATCCATCGGGTACGCCAAGGGATACTTCCATCATCAGTTCAGAAATATAAAAACGTTCAAAATCAGGTTTTTGAAAACTAATTCGTCCGTCGCTTGTTCCATTCTGTTTGTATGGTACAAAATAGTTTCCGATCCACTTCAACAGAATCTGTTTGTATTGAAGACTCAAAAGTAGTTCAGTCAAATACCCGTAAGAGCGACCTTCTATGATCGCAAAGTTTTTTTCGTATCCAGATTCAGTTACCGCAGCCGAAGGAAAAATGCGAAAGATTTGGGAAAGATACGGTGTTTGACTAGGATGGGATCCAAGGGAAATATAACCTTCTTTTACGATTTGGTGTTTATCGTTTTTTTCCGCACGATCGGAAAGAAAATGGGAACTTCTTAACTTTAATCCACCAAATCGAAGTTCGCTTCCCAACTGAAAGGCTTCCCCAGAAATTGGGATTGTACCTGAATGGGCTGCCACTTGCGAACGAGTTCTGTCACTTCCCTTACACCATAAAAAATCAAGTTCTAAGGAGAAATATTCCCATTGGATTCCAACTCCCACATTTCCCGAAAAAAGGGAATCTCCATCGGCAAAATTCTTCTTTGTTTCTTGTGGATGGTCTTTGGAATGAACTCCCAAACTACCGAGTTCCAAATAATGAACTCCTAAACGAAGAGAAAAAACATCGCCGTAAACCAGTCCAAAACTATGCCTTCTTCTATGACTGCGGCCTAATTCCGTCCCTTGTTTTTGTTTTGTAAAGATTTCCTGATCGTTATTCTTCACAAGAAGATGGCGAAATTGGTCTTTCGATAATAAAATAGCACCAGAATAAAAATCCCAAACAAAGATTTGGAAGGTAAATAAAGGATCTGGCTTGAATTCGATGAAAAGTCCTTCGCCACCGTCATATTGTGTGCTAAAACTTTTCGGTGAAAATAAATGTTCCCTCCTTCCAACACCTAACAAAAATTGATTGGTCTTGTACCCAAAATAATGATTTTTTCCTAAGTAATAGTTGCGTAATCCCGTATCAGGACCGGAAGTCAATTGGATATCCAAATCCCATTGTATCTTTTCTTTTCGATCAAAATCTTTAAACCCAACAAATAAGGATTCACCGGAAACTCGATTCAAATAGGATTGATCCGCCAATTGTTTTCGCCAAATATGTGCATGTAAATCCCATCCAGGAACTTCCAATGTTGTTTGGTTTGGTTTTTCATTTTCTCTGAAGAACAATTCGTATCCAAAAATTCCAAAATCAAATCCTACCGATTGCGCTTCTTTGAATGGCAAAAGAAACAAAACGATAGCCAAACCTAACTCGATCAAAATAGAAAATTTCAATTTTCCTCGCGATAGATTTCAAAATCATCGGAAGAGGTCCCAGCTTGATTTGCCTTTAACCAAAGGTATTCGCCTGAATTTGTATACTTTCGAAAACTCTTAGCACTTTCTTTGTGTCCAAAGGATGAAATAAGAAGGGATTTCCCATCCACTTTCTTTCGCAATTGAATCCATTCTCCAGACGAAATTCCGTTTCCAATGGTCTGAGTTGTCGAAACAGTAAGCAATCGATCTGTTTCTGAATGGAAAACAGGGAGATACCAATCTTTCCCATCGGGATCCACAATCCAGGCACAGGTCGATGGAGGAAGGAGCGACTCACTTGATACAAAACCATGACCATTTTTCCCAATGGGAATAGAACTTGGAAAACGAGTTTGGTAAGAGATGAGTTCATCCGTCGAAATCTCATCTTCTATCAGATACAAACTTAAGTCTTCTGTGCGTGCGGAATGATTACAAACATAGATCCATTCATTTTGCGATTGGAATGGATTGGGATAAATGGCTTCAATCCGAACCGCACCTGGTTTTTCTAAAAAACCCATCGAACTGACAAGTTTGGGATGATCAAAATACGAATACAATTGTTCCTGCGTTCCAAAAGCAAAAATAGAAGTTAAGTCTAATTCAAAAGATTTATCTGAGAGTGAAACGGGCGTTAGATTCCATTTCCAACTTTCATTTCCCCACTTCACCCCGAGGTCTTCCTCCCAAGGAAGATTGGTATGGTAGAGACCGATTGTTTCGCCCTTTCGAATTTCTAAACTTCTGATTTTATTCCCGCCAGGGCTTCTCCATAGTCCAGGACAAGGAATCGATTGTGAAAGAGAGGATGAAAAGAAGAAGGGTGGATCTTCGAAAAGAAGAGAGCGAGTATCGCCAAACGAATATTGATTGATATCTTTCTCAGTCCATGTCTTCTCAACCATCGAAGACGTTTCTTTCTCTTTATAACGTAAGGATCGGATCGTTGGTAAAAAGAAGTCATTTGGGAGTTGGTATGATTCGCTGGAATGGCAAACACTCGGTTCGGATATAAAACTAAGCCATTTTGCAGACATTGGTTTCCAAAAGAGATACTCTTTCGCATTGGCTGTTTGAAATTGACCCACACCTTCTTCATCTTCCTTAAAACCAAAGTCAAAAAAAGGATATGGTCTTTCTGCCAATTCGAGAAGTTCACTTCCAAGAAACAATGGAACTTGAGGATCATAAGTACCAGGACTCATCCAAAAACCAAACTGACGTAAGGTTTCATTGGAACCTTGACGAGGATGCGGAAGAAACATTCCCTCCTTTTGAGAGATCGAATTCACATTTTGACCCCCTTTTCGTAGCAAGAAGAAACGATTGGGATCAGACGTAAATGTTCGTAGTTCTCCGGTTTTGCGATTCTGCCATTGAAAGTTGGGAATTTGGAATAGAAGCCTGGAAAGAGAAAACGGTTTTTCAGTTTCTAAGAAATCCCATCCTTGCCATTTCTCCTTTGTGATAAGAAAGACCTCATGTTCAGACAAAACCATTTCTTTTGCCGATAGAGGGAATGTTTTCCCATCCAAAATCCAATTTAGATTGGAAAGATCACATTCCTTTCCTTGGTTTTGGAATTCAAAAAAAGCTGGTAATGGAATCTTAGCATCGCTCAAGTTTCCAGGATAAAATTCTGTGATTTGAATTTGATTGGTTTCACAACTAGGTATCACTTCCTTTCGAACGGATCGATCCATTGTATTGGGTAGTCCAGGACTTCCACAAAATGTTTGCTGACTGATCCAAATCGATTCACTATCCCTACATGAGTTAGATAACCATTGTTTTGTGAAAAACTCCTCTCCTTGTTTGAAAGAAAAGGCATCATCTGTAACAAAAGTTTCCCCCCATCGAAAACTTTGACTCGTTCCCAATTGAGACAAGATTAGTTTTGGGATGGTGATTCCTTGGAATTTTGGGTTATCAGAAAAAAGAAGAATCCCATTAGGCAAAAGCAGTCGGCTTCGCATACGAAACTCTTCCGATTGAAACGTTTGGATTTGTCCGTCCTTTTTCCAATCGATAGAATCGGAGAGAGGACAAATGACAGTATCCTTTGGATTTTGCCATTCCATAAATCGTTCATATACGGAATCAGAATGACGAAACACTTCCGAAATGATGGGAGATACATTCTCACATTGGGAGAACCAAGTTTGGTTCTGTCTTAAAATAGAATCGAGAATCACATCTACGTCAGGACAAGGAAACGAAAAAACCAAAGCTGGCATTTGATTGTCGGAGACATGCAAATGGTAAGAACGAAAGACAGCTTCACAATCTTCGTTCGATTTTTTGAGAAAGATTGGATGTGGAATCGCAAAACTTTGATACGAAACAAGTCCAGTTGACCAAACTTGTTTTTTCCACTCCAACTGTGGCTGAAACGACTCTCTCTCTTCTTTCCATTTACCATAGGTTGTCAGGGAAATTTTCCAACCCTTCCCTTGTTCGGAGAACTGTACGTATTCGTTTCCTCCCTGGTTCCAAATTTGAAATCCAGTTTTCCAACGATCAAAACTTCCTTCGTCGACTTTCCAACAAATACGAAACTTTGCACCTAATTCCAGTTTGTAAAACTTAAGTGGAATAGAAAAAACGCATAAGACTCCATTTGTGTGATGCAGAAACTCCGTTGTATTGGGAAGAGCCGATGATGTTTCTAAATTTCCATATTCAAAATGAAACTCAGGAGAGTCACCATTCTCGTCGTTATAGAAATAGAATGGTGTGTTCCCTTGGGAAAAACAAGAAACTAGGAAGAAAAAAAGAAGACTCACATATCGTTTCACATTGCCACTCCTATAGCGGAGGTGGTGTGAAATCGTTATTTAGGTTCTAGTTTTTTTAAGGATTGGATACTCGTGTAAATTTTTTCGGCAAGCACGGGTCCAATCCCTTGCACTCGTTCCAACTCTTCTTTCGTTGCATCCGTAACTTTCTTTTTTGACTGAAAGTATGTGAGAATACTCTTTCTGCGACTAACACCAATGTCAGGAATGTCATCTAATATCGATTTGAGGGCTTTCTTTTTTCTCTGTAATCTTTGGAACGTTACACCAAAACGATGGGCTTCATCCCTTAGATTTCGAAGTAATCTCATCATAGGAGAATGTATGTCAAAACTATAGGGATGTTTTTCACCTGGGAAATAAATTTCCTCTCTTTTTTTTGCAAGACCCACCATGGGAATGTGACCCAAATCAAGCGCATTGGCTGCTTCGGCGGCTCGCGAAAGTTGCGTGAGACCTCCGTCTATCACGATGAGATCTGGGAGTGGCTCTTCTTCGTTGACCAAATGACTCAGGCGTCTGGCAATCACCTCGTGAATCATTCCAGGATCATTGATTCCCTCATACCCACGCATTTTATAATGGCGATACCCTGGCTTGTACGGTTTTCCTTCTACAAACATTACCCCACTTGCTACGGGAGAACTTCCTTGGAAATGGGAAATATCATAACATTCAATGGTTCTCGGCAAAGTGGGTAAGTTTAATTTTTCTTGCAGTTCCTTCATGGCCACCGTTTGGTCACGGAGTTTTGTAGCAAGAATTCGTTCTGTCAAACTTAAGTCTGCATTTTTCTCAGCTAACCTGAGTAAGGATTTTTTTGGACCCATCTCTGGGAATTTTAATTTGATGGATGTTCCAAATTTTTCTAAAATAGCCTCCAAAAACACTTCATAATTCCCTTTCGCAGATGTGGGTAAGTAGACAACACTTGGTAAAACTGTCACATTTAAATAATAATCACGCAAAAAGGAAGTAAAAGCCTCCTCATCATCAGAGAAAGAAAGTCCAGTGAGAGGAAACGATTTTTTCCCTTCTAACCTACCTCCTCTCACTTCGAGAATGACAATTTGACCTTCATCATCCCGTTTACTAATCCCAAGAATGTCTTCATCTCCTCCATCTAAACTGACGACAGTTTGTTTCTCTCGAATCTGATTGATTTTTTCAATGCGTGTTTTTAGAAACCCGGCCCGTTCATATTCCATTTTGGAGGATGCATCTAACATTGCCAATTTTAGGTCTGCAATCAAACGTTCCTTTTTTCCCTCTAAAAATCGTAAAATTTCATCGACTAACTCTCTATAGGTTTCTTTTGTCACATTTCCTTGGCATGGACCAAGACAACGACCCATATGAAAATTAAGGCATGGCCTTTGCGGTTTTGCCAGAGGTAGTTTCAATTTTGTTTTGCGAATGGGAAAAATTCGATGGATGAGTTCCAACGTATCTCTTGCCGCTTTTACATCCGTAAACGGACCAAAGTATTTGTCTCCATTGTCCTTTACTTTTCGTGTTAAAAAGACCATGGGATAGTCTTCACTCGTGGAAACACATAAAAAGGGATATTTTTTATCGTCTTTTAACCTAACATTAAACTTAGGATTGTACTTTTTAATGAGGGTTGCTTCTAATAATAAAGCTTCTTTTTCGGTTCTAGTGGCAATCCAATCTAGATCATACAATTCGACATATAACGCTCTTGTTTTTCTATCCTTTTGGTTGGGGTTGAGATAAGACCTGACTCGGGATTGGAGCTTGAGAGCTTTTCCAACATAAATCACTTGCCCCAATTGATTTTTCCAAAGATAACACCCTGGTAAACTTCCTAAGTTTTTGATTTTTTCTTGGATGGTTTTGAGAACAAGAGAGTCTTTCATAAGGCTTTTTTGTCAGGAATTTTACGTTTACAATTCTTAGACAATCTGTATCCCTACGGTATGGACATACGTAAAATGATCAAATTTATAATTTTTGGTCTGGAAGGTTTTAATTATGGGATAGGCGTCCCGATTTTACTCGCATATATCTATTTTTTTACGCAATGGACCAATGAGGAATTTCTAATCATTCTAATTTCTACGGGTCTTGTCATCATTTTCATCCTAATTTTCGCTGTATCGTTTTATTGGATTCGATTTGCTCCTATCTATCGGGTTCTCAACGGCACTGCTTCCAAACGTGACAATCAAAAAGCGTATTTTTGGCTCGATCATCTAGAAAAGGTAGCAATGTTAGATATTATTATCCGTTATGCGGTCGGTTACTTGTTTGTGATGGCATCTTTGTTGTTAGTTCAAAAAACGGATAACTTTGTCTTACTCAGCGAAATTGCAATCGGGCTAGTAATGACTGTGGCATTCACAGTCCTATTTCAATCCATTTTTATAGGATATGTGGAAACCAAGTTTAATATCAAAGGAATTTTACTTTCGATTCGAGTTGATAAAAATTCAAAAATCAATACACGAAAATTATCTCGCAATTTAGGATTCCAAACCGTTCTCTCTTTTCTTGCTGCTATTTTACTTTTGTTCATCATTAATTATAGAATGAATTTCAAACAAGAGTTAGACCTTGTTAATACCAGCATGAAACAATCAGTTTTGGATTCTGAGTCACTGATGCGTGTCACTTTAGTTGATTTTCGGGACAAACTGACCATTTCCATTTTTGCAGACAACAAACTAAAAGACCAAATTGTCAAAAGAAACCTAGTTGGGATTCGGAATGTCTTAAATGAAATCCAACTAAAAAGCACCAATCATGCAGTAGAGGCGCTCTTTTACTACAAACCCGACGATGGCATTTTTATTTCTACAAACGAATATGATAAGTCAAAAACCGGCGGTATCTTCTACATCGAAGATGGAAACTTAGCAAGACAAGGGCCACTAAGACACACAAGCATTCGATCTAAAATCTCAGGCGACATTGTTTCACCTTATACCTTACCTGTGTATGAGAATAATCAGTTCCAAGGTTATGTGGGGGGATTTCTCAATATTGGAAAACTTTCCAGTTTTATTTTAGGCAATCTTAGGATCGGAAACTCAGGAAAAGTTGGATTTTTTGATGGAGATGGAACCATAGTGTACTTCTCCGACAAAAAAGAAATTGGAAATAACGCCAAAACAATGTTAGTTTTCGACGCTCCTTACAAAACGGAAGAAGCTCTTGGGTTTATGGACTCAACAGAAGATGGAACACAAAAAAGAATCTTTTTTGTAAAAAACCCTGAATTTAATTATATCATCTACTGCATCTTTGAAAATGCAGAATTATACGAAAAAACACTTACAAGTCTTATAGTAACCCTTGTTATTTCCATTCTTGTTATCTTCGCAATTGGAATCATTACAGTTCTTGTAATCGAATCCAAACTTAAACCTTTGGAACGAATCAAAGTTCGCATCAGCGAAATGGTAAAAGGAAACTTAAAGTCAGATTTTTATGACCCGAGTCGAGATGAGATTGGAAGTATGGCAAACGCGATGTTTGATTTCCAATCCAAACTCCGCCAAATCGTAAACCAAACCCAAAATGTTTCCAATGAATTAACAAACACAAGCTCTGATATTTATGAATCCATGCTAAACCTTTCGGACGCAGCACAAAACCAAGCAGCTAGTAGCGAAGAAATTTCTGCCTCCATCGAAGAGATCACAGCAGGAATTGAGAGTGTGGCACAACGAACAGAAACACAAGCCTTCACCCTTGCCTCACTTATGAAAAAAATGACTGAACTCAACCAAGCGGTAACAGACATCGACAAAAAATTCCAGGTGGCCGATGTACGAGTGGAGGAGATCACAAAAGATGCAAAAAAAGGAGAATCTTCGCTTGGTGAGATGAAGTTGTCGATGGATAAGATATACCAATCTTCTTCCGAAATGACAAATGTTGTGGAAATCATCCACAATATATCGGAACAGATCAACTTACTGGCGCTAAATGCTGCGATTGAAGCAGCAAGAGCTGGCGCCAGTGGGCGAGGGTTTGCTGTTGTTGCCGACGAAATTTCCAAATTAGCAGACAAAACCGCGAAATCCATAGAAGACATCGAAGAACTCATCAAACAAAACGAAGTTGAAATCAACCAAGGACAGGAAAAAATCGATCAATCGATCTCTATCCTGAGCGAAACCATCACTGGTGTAAATTCCATCAACCAAATGACAAAAGAAATCCGAATGGTGGTTCAAAAACAAATTGAGACCAATGAAGAAGTGAACGAAGGTGTCACTCAAATTCGGGAACTTTCCGAAATGATCAAAGAAGCAACGGAAGAACAAAAAACAGCGATGATGGAGATTTCAAGATCAATCGCAGAAATTAATAATCATGCACAAACCACTGCTATTTCAAGTGATGGAACTAAATCCAGTTCTCAAAACATGAATCAGCTAACAGAAAGTTTACGAAAAGAGATCAATTATTTCCATGTCTAAACAAAAAAACAAAGTCCCCTTAAAAACAAAACTTTTGATCATCCTTCTACCGCTTGGTATTGGACTTATCTCTTCTACGATTGTAAAATACAAAATCCTTTTGCCTGTTTCGGTAACCAATTCCTACATGGAACCAACTTTAAAAAAAGGAGACACCGCATATTTCAATCGTTGGTATCGAAAGAGCCAATTAGGGATTGGTGATGTGGTGATTTTTCTCTCCCCGCTCGATTCAAAATCATACGTGATTGCAAGAATCATTGGAAAACCGGGGGACAAAATCTCCATCCAGAAACGGATGGTGTTTCGGAACGATTCCATTCTCGACCCAAGTCTCTTCCCTGAGCCTTCCACACAAATGGTCCCTCTGATACCGCAAGGAAAATCGGAACATGATGAAATGAGTCCTATCACAGTACCAGAAAAACATTTCTTTTTACTTGCGGACAACCGTGAGATTGGTGTAGATTCAAGAGTCCTTGGAGCCATCCAGGAATCTTCTATCTATGCAGTTCTTTGGTGAAGTTTAATCTTTGGATTGATTGGGAAGTTTGATCGGCAATACAATTTTAAAAATGGTTCTTCCAGGTTTCGTTTCAAATTGAATCGAACCGAAATGGCGTTCCACAATTTTACGGCAAATATCTAAACCAAGTCCACTCCCTTCTCCCAAAGGTTTGGTGGTAAAAAATGGTTCAAAAATCCGATCCTGGATCGTTTCTGGAATTCCAGGTCCATTGTCTTCGACGGTAATGATCACGTTTTCATCTTCATACTTTGTTTGGATGATGAGTTTTCCTTGAAATGACATGGCTTGTAAGGCATTGTAAATCAAATTTGTCCAGAGATGTAATAATTCTTCTGGATAACCTTCGATAAAAGGAATTTCGTTAAACTCTTTCACCAATGTTACATTTTTTTTGAATTGGTTTTGGTATAACGTGAGGACCGTTTCAATATTTTCTTTTACATTCACTTGGATTGGATTTTTTGAAATCTCAAATCTGACAAAGTTTTTTAAAGCAAAGGTCATTTTACTCGCACGTTCCACGGCAAGAAGCATGATATGGAGAGATTGATAGACGGTAATTTGTTCTACGAGAAGAGTGAGAATACTTTCCAATTTATCTTTTAGAAAGAGATCCGAAAAAGAATTCAGCACATCCAAATCAAATCCTGTATCGATCAAGTGAAAAGAAAACGATTCCGAAACACCATTGGAAGATAACCATGATTCTATCCGTTTTCTTCTGCTCATTCTCTCCCGACCAGAAATGATCTCCACTCGTGTTTTTAAAAGGTTCACAAGTTCTAAAAATCGATCTTGTTGTGATTTTTCTGGTAATAAGTTGGTTAATTCTTTTTGAAAGAGCGATAATTCTGAGACGAATAAAAATTCTTTCAAATTTTCTGCAGAGGCTTGGATGGCGGCAATGGGATTGTTGATTTCATGAGCAATCCCTGCCACGAGTTGGCCAAGGCTTGCCATTTTTTCCGAGAGAACCAATTGGTCCTGGGCTTTTTTAAGAGTCGAAATGGTTGTCTCTAATTCTTCGTTTGATGTTTTTAATTTTTTTGTTCGTTCTTCAACCAAACGTTCTAAACTTTCATTCAGATCGCGAAGTTCATTTTCTCTATCAAGTAATTCATCATTGATTTTGTTTTTTCTTTGGTTGCTAATGGTAAGGGTAATCTGGTCACCTAACTGACTACAAAAAGTGATTTCATCTTCTGTCCACTCATGTTTTTTTCCTACATGTTCAAAACACAAAGTCCCGATGAGCTCTTCTCCCATTCGAATCACACCATCTAACATAGCAGTGATGCCATTTGGTTTGAGATAGGATTCAATAAAACCTTTGGTGCGCGGATCCGTGTAAGGATCATTGGCATCTACAAACTTCTCTCGAATTAAATATTGAAACTCTTCTCGGAATTCATTTTCCTTCAAGATGGCACCAGAACTATGAGTTCGACTGCTTCTTTTGTATGTATCTACATTGACCAATTCATTTTTGGACTCATTGAAGAGCCACACACCCACTCGTTCGATCTCCAATCCTTCGGAAACAGACTTGGTGATGAATTGGGCAAGAGTGGCAATGTCCCCAGACCGAGCGCTCGGATGTGAGGAAACCTGTGCCAGGATATTCTGCTGAAATCTAGCGCGCGTGAGCTCTTTTTTGAAGCGATCCATAGCAAATCTTTAAAAACCGAAGTGGCAAAATCTTACTCCCTCACCTTTGGAAGTCACGCCTAAATTTTCGAAATTCTCGGTCTCTTGGCACTGCTTCTTCTTTTAAAATGAGTGACATAGACCCCGAACTCGAAATTCTGTAATTAAAAATTCATTTTATCTCTAGATACGAGCCTTTTAGGAGAAACTCATGGTAAAAATCGCAATTAATGGTTTTGGTCGCATCGGACGACTTGTGCTTCGTTCCGGAATCAAAGATCCCAATTTAGAATTTGTCGCAATCAACGACCTAGTGACCCCAGACAACCTTTCCTACCTGTTTAAATACGACTCTACTCACGGTCGTTTCAATGGGGAAGTTTCTCACACAGACAATGAAATCATCATCGATGGCAAAAAAGTAAAAACCTTCTCCGAAAGAGACCCAGAAAAACTCCCATGGAAAGAACTTGGTGTGGACTTTGTGATTGAATCCACTGGACTTTTCACTGACCGTGCTGGTGCTGAAAAACACATCAAAGCGGGTGCTAAAAAAGTGGTCATCTCTGCTCCAGCAAAAGACAAAGACATCCCTACTTTTGTGATGGGTGTAAACCACGAGAAATACGATGCGGCAAAAGACAATGTTGTATCGAACGCATCTTGTACAACCAACTGCCTTGCACCAATCACAAAGGTGGTTCTTGACAACTTTGGAATCGTGGAAGGTTTAATGACAACGATCCATGCGATGACAGCAACCCAACCAACAGTGGACGGACCTTCTAAAAAAGACTTCCGTGGTGGTCGTGGTGCCGCTCAAAACATCATCCCTGCCTCCACAGGTGCTGCAAAAGCAGTAGGACTTTGTATCCCTGAAGTGAATGGAAAACTCACTGGGATGAGTTTCCGAGTTCCGACTCCAGACGTATCGGTTGTGGATTTAACTGTTCGCACAGAAAAACCAACAAGCCTTGCCGAAATCAAAAAGAAAATGAAAGAAGCAAGTGAAGGTTCCATGAAAGGAATTCTCGGTTATACAGAAGATATGGTGGTTTCCAACGACTTCCTCGGAGACATTCGCTCTTCTATCTTTGATGCGGATGCTTGTATCGAACTAAGCCCTACGTTTTTCAAACTCGTATCTTGGTATGACAACGAAATGGGATACTCCAACCGAGTATTAGACCTCGTACGTTACATGGCAAAAAAAGGCTAAAATGAAATTACCTCTTCTAGAAGAACAAAATCTAAAAGGAAAACGAGTCTTTGTTCGTGTGGACTTCAATGTCCCTGTGGAAAACGGAAAAGCCACGGACAAAACTCGCATTGAAAAAACCCTACCTACTTTGGAACTTCTCATCTCCAAAGGAGCCAAAATCATTTTGGGAAGCCACTTAGGCCGACCAAAAGGTGGACCGGAACCAAAGTATTCCATGAAACCAGTGTTTGATGTTCTATCCACTCTTGTGAAAACCAAGGTCAGTTTCTCAGAGACTGTGATTGGACCAGAGGTGGTAAAATTGGCAAACGCACTTGGCGAAGGGGAAATCCTACTTTTAGAAAATCTTCGTTTCCATAAGGAAGAAGAGGCAAATGATCCTGGTTTCTGTAAGGAACTAGCAAAACTCGCCGACGTCTATGTCAATGATGCCTTCGGAACGGCACACAGAGCCCACGCTTCGACAGAAGGTGTGGCTCACCTTCTCCCTGCTTTTGCGGGTCTACTCATGCGTAAGGAAATTGAAGTCTTAAGTGGCCTCCTCGCAAAACCAGAGCGTCCTTTTGTGGCGATTGTGGGTGGATCCAAAGTCAGTTCCAAATTTGCCATTTTAAAAAACCTTCTCGATAAGGTGGACCATCTCCTCATCGGCGGGGGAATGGCGTATACGTTTTTAAAATCAAGAGCGGTTCCTGTGGGTAAGTCCCTTGTGGAACCTGAGTTTGAATCCCAAGCCTTCCAACTCATCGACCGAGCTGGGGTGCAAGGGGTCGACCTTCAAATCCCCATTGACCATATCATTGCGGACAATTTTGATCCGAATGCGAAAACCAAGTCTGTAGACAAGATGGGAATCATGGATGGATGGATGGGAATGGACATCGGGCCAAAAACCATCGACAATTATGTAAAAGCCATCAAAGAAGCAAAAACCATCCTTTGGAACGGACCAATGGGTGTGTTTGAAATGGATAAGTTCTCCAAAGGAACGATCGAAATTGCAAAGGCCATCAGTAAATCCAAGGCCAAAACCGTTGTGGGTGGAGGAGATTCCATCGCCGCTGTAAACAAAGCTGGTGTGGCTGATAAAATCACTCATATTTCCACGGGTGGAGGCGCTTCCTTAGAATTTTTAGAAGGACGCACTCTCCCAGGTGTGGAATGTTTACTCCCAAAGGAAGGCAAATAAGATGAGAAAAAAGATCATTGCAGGAAACTGGAAAATGAACCTCACTCTTGCGGAAGCAAAAACCATCGCGAGAGGACTCGTCGATGTAAGCAATGCTTCCACGTTTGAAGTCATGGTGTTCCCGAGTGCCCTCCATTTGGAGTCGGTTTCTTCTATTGCCAATGGATCCAAACTCATCGTTGGGGCTCAGAATGCCTACCAATCTGGCCTCACTGCCATGACAGGGGAAATCTCCCCTGTACAACTAGCAGAAATGGGAATCAAAACCGTTCTTGTCGGACACTCCGAAAGACGCCAATTCCTCGGAGAAACATCCGAGTTTGACAATGCAAAGATCGCTTACTTCTTAAAAGCGGGACTTCGTGTTGTTTACTGTGTCGGCGAAACTTGGGCCGAACGCGAAAAAGGACAAACCTTCTCTGTGTTAGAAGACCAAATCAAAAAAGGTCTAAAAGACATTACGAGTGATCTCTTTTCGAATCTTGTCATTGCCTATGAACCAGTTTGGGCGATCGGGACAGGAAAAGTAGCAACCCCTGTAGAAGCAGAAGAAGCACATGCATTCATTCGAAAGGAAATTGGCAGACTCTTTGTCGGAGCAGACCATGTAGCAGAGAGAATTCAAATTTTGTACGGTGGATCCGTGAAACCAGACAATATCAAAGAACTTCTCGCCAAACCAAACATTGACGGAGGCCTCGTCGGAGGTGCGAGTCAAAAATTAGATTCATTTTTAGGACTTTTAAAATAAGGAAACTTTATGGGATTTTTTGCAGGAACCATTCTCACTCTATTTGTTCTACTTTCACTTTTCCTCATCCTTCTTGTGATGATCCAAACTGGAAAAGGTGGAAGCGCTGGGATGCTTGGCGGTTCTACCGCTAGCCAATCCGTGTTCGGTGCCTCCACTGCAGATGTGATGACAAAAACAACTCGTGTGGCAGCTATTTTGTTCATCGTATTGTCACTTGCACTTTCTTTCGTATTTGCAAAGAAAGATGAAGTGTTGGTTCCAGATGTGGAACCAAGTTTGGAAACTCCGGTAGAAACTGATGGAACCACTCCCGAAGTTCCGGCACCTAGCACTCCTTAGTCTTTTTTTACTGAGTGTCGACCTCTTTGCTGAGGGCGACATTGCCGAAAAAGAAAATCGTTTAGACAAGGAAATCCTAAGCCTTTACCGAGACATCGCAAAGGCCAGGGAACTTTTGTCCTTTGAGCAGTTGTCTTCGCTTCCTGCCAATACAACCATCCAATTCATTGGAACCTACCCCAACAGAAATGGACTTCGGATTCGTAAATTCAAAGTAGACCCAGACCCACAAAACAAAAACAGAATCAAACATTCGGAAGAAAAATCAATTCTCCTCGAATTCAATGGATCGGTTTTGTCAAAAGTAGAAATCCAAATCACGACGGAAGACACTGAAATTGAACAAAAAACAAGAACCAAAATCACAGATTCCACACCGCTCGATGATTCCGTGAATGATTTGATCATCCAGTTTTCTGGTTTAGACGGAACGGACAGTTTCCCACTTTCTTCCTTACGAAATGATTCCATTAAACAAGAAAGAAACGATTTTAAAAAAGACTTTTATATCAAATTTCTTTTGGACTTTCACAGCCAACTTGCTTCCATCACGGCACTCCAAAAAACAACTGGCAACAGGAATCAAAAAAGGATGTTCAAACAATTGAACCAGTCCTTGGGATATTGAAGTGTCTGAATATGTGAATCATGGAGACTTTCATTCGATGGAAAACATCGAAAAGGTAGCGGAAAAAGCAAGAGAGTTGGAAGCCATTTATGATGTTGTGCAAGACCCACTTGTTCTCATTGATTCTGATTTCAAAATCCAAAGAGCAAATCTTGCCACAATCCGATTTGCCAAGAACAATCAATATAATGAACTTCTAGATCGAAAATGTTATGAAGTCTTATACCAAAGGACAGACGTTTGTCCCTACTGCCCCAAAATCAACGCAAAAGCAAAAGAAAAGAATCATTCCAATTCCAATTCGACTCCCATCACTCGTGAGATCTTTTTTCGTTCCGAAGATAAAAAACAGACGCTTCTATTAGAGTTTTACCCCTACCCCAAACAAGAGGATTTGTTTTGGATGGTAGAAAAAATCTCGGATGTCACCAAACAAAGAGATAAAGAAGAAGAATCGTTTCGAATGCGTAACCTTGCATCTCTTGGGATTCTCATTTCAGGGATTGCACATGAGCTAAATAACCCATTAACAGGAATTAGCCTAACATTACAAAATCTAAAAGCCAATTGGCAAAACCAACCACCAGAACAAATTGAAAAACGACTAGACATGATTCGAAATGATATCTCACGTGCAGCCATCATCGTATCGGATATTATTTCTTTTGCAAAAACAGACAAGGTGAAAGTGACCCTCGGAGACATTGTCGAAACAATCAACCGTGCAAAAGATACTGTCATTCGTCTTTATCCACACTTAAGTAAAAATATCAATTGGCGAATCACAAGTGATCACGATTATCAATTCCCCTTCCATCCAGGAAAGATGGAACGACTTTTTATGAATTTATTTCGTAACTCTTTGCAAGCCTTCGATTACAGACCTGGTGAAATATCGATTGAACTCCGAAAGACCAAAAATTGGCTTCATATCATTGTGGAAGACAATGCTGGTGGAATTCCAGATTCCATTATCCAAAAGATTTTTGATCCATTTTTTACGAGTAATAAATCAGGGACTGGTACTGGTCTTGGACTTTCCATTTGCCACTCGATTGTAAAAGAACATGATGGAAATATATCCGTAAAATCTGTTGAACAAAAGACTAGGTTTACAATTTCCTTTCCGCTCACAAATGATATCACGGAGCCAAACCCATGAAACAATCCATTCTCATTGTAGAAGACATCCACTCGATTCGAGAAGCCATCATGGATTTGTTAAGCACTAAATTTAATGTATTTGGGGCAGAACACTTTGAAGAAGCCGTTTGGTATCTAACCAACGAAAAAATCGACCTAACCATCACTGACATTCGTTTACCTGGTAAGTCTGGTATTGATCTTGTAAAACTCATCCAAAAAGAATTTCCTCATGTTTTGTATGCACTCATGACAGCATACAACATCAATGAATACATTAAGTATGCGAAAGACCTTCAGATTTGGAACATCATTCCTAAGTATAGCTTTTTAGACATCCACCTCATCGAAGTGATGGTAGAGAAACTGCTCTCCAATGACATATTCGGAATAGAGAAGTATTTCTCAAAAGACTTTCAAGTGTTTGATGACAACATTACTAGCGAATTCGAAGAAGCACCAACTAACGGTATTGTCTACAAACAAATCAAATCTGACCAAGACAGATCGATCCTTTGTGGCAAAATCTCAAAAAACCTAATCCAACTGGGTGCTCCAAAAGCCATCCAACAAGTGTTAGAAGAGCTTACATCCAACGCGATGATTCGTGCACCTAGGACTCATGAAGGTGAATACAAATACCAATTTGAAATTCCAAGCCATGACATGGTCGTTCCTCTTGACAACATTCAACTCATGCCTGAGGACTATTTCCTAATTGGGTATGGCTCAACAGAAAGCACGATTTTCATTGTGGTACGCGACCAATTTGGCTCTCTTAGAAAGGAAGAAATTTTACATAGACTAGACAGACATATCAGTATCGATGAGTCGACAGGTTTTCCAAAAGGTTTAGAAGATAGCCACGGACGCGGTCTTTACATTTGTAGAGAAATCTCAGATCAGTTAATCTTCAATATCAAACCTGGTGTCTGCACAGAAACCATCGCGATGATCAATCGAGAAGGACGCACAGGCTTTAAATCCTTGTCCATATACGAAGTGAATTCCAATTCGTAAATTTAAATCACCTAGGCGAGTACATTGTATTCTTTTACGAACTTAGATGCCACAATTAGATATGGCACAAATTAGTGATAATTTTATAAGGATTGAAATTGCAGTAAGTCAGATTTAGTTTCCATATAAAAAACGGAATCGGACTTACCTGGAAAAAATCGAATCGGAAATTCAGAAGTGGAGATTCGTTTTTTTCGAATGAGCTCCCCTGTGTTAGTATAAAATTGTAATTCCGAATCGATGGAAGCAACCACCATAGAATCATTGCCAAAGATAGATTGGTAAACGCCACCTTGTTTTGTTTTTTTCTTGTCCCAAACCAATTTTCCATCGTCAAAAAACATCAAAGATTCTGGAGTTTGTAAAAAGATTTGTCCATCATTCCCTGTTACAAAATACAATTGGTGTGGAAAGAATTTTGGCAATGAAAATGAAAATTGTTCTTCTCCTGTTTCATCCAATACTAAAATCCAATCTTTATCGTCCAATGAGTAATGAACAGAAACAAGTTTTCCATTTGGTGACAAAGAAACCGATTTAAAAAATGAATTCGGTTTTTCTTTGGATAAATCCAGGGCGAACTTCTGATTTCCTTTTTCATCTAATCGGTAAATCTCTCCGCCCGAAAATAAAACAACAACTCCTTTGTTTTTTAGGTCAAACTGGTAATCAGTAAGAAATCTTCCATTCAATTCTTGTTTTCCAATTGAATTTCCACTTTCATCGAGTAAAAACACCGTGTTATTATCACCTGACAAATATAAGACGGGTGAGGCAAAAAATCCACTTCGAGGATAGGAATTAATAGGTTTTTTCCAATACAACTCACTACTATCCGAATAAAAGTTAACTTCATCCCCAATTTTTTCATAAACTAAGTAGCCATTTCCTAATAAAGGAAAATCGATCAAAAACTTTGAGTCTATCTCTGGACGTGCATTGGTTTTAAAAGAAAAAAACTTACCATTGTATTTGTAACCGTTGAGAGTTTTGATTGGATCTTCTCCCAGTTTAGGAGAAGTCGTCCCGAATCTACCTTCTAGATTCCATATCCATGTTTCTCGAATGCTTGGAACCAGTCGTAAATCCACATCCCAACTGAAATAAAATAATAGAAAAAAACCGAATGAATATATGATATTTTGAAACATAAGTTATGTGATCCTATTTTTTTAGAGATTGATAGAGTAAAAAAAATGCAGTGTTACTTGCGTTTTCGCGAATCGATTCTCGATTCCCAGGAAATATATACTGATGCACCGAAATCTCACCACTCGGCTCTCGTAAACCAATACATACAGTTCCCACTGGTTTAACTTCGGTTCCACCGAGAGGACCAGCAATGCCCGTAATTGAGATACCATAAGTTGAACCTGTTCTCTCACACAAACCTTTTACCATAGCAGTTGCCACTTCCACACTGACCGCCCCAAAGGATTCAATGGTTTCTTTTGGAACTCCAAGAAGAGAAGTTTTCATTTCATTGGAGTAAGTCAAACATCCGCCTAAAAAATAAGCACTCGATCCCGAAGGTTCTGTGAGTTTTTTTCCAAGAAGGCCGCCTGTGCAACTTTCTGCGACTGAAATGGTGAGTCCCATCTTTGAAAGTTGTTCGTGGACATACTGGAATACATCTTCTGATATAATTTTTGGATATTGTGTTTCTAGACGATGGACAATTGTCTCAAGCAAAGATTCATTCGTTGATTGAAAGATACACTTAATATAACCTCTGTTCGCCGTAACTCCCCACTCTGCATCCTTAAAAAATTCGTCACGATTGGGTTCGATAAAATCGTTCTGGAACAAAGACTCTCCAATATTCCACAACCATTTGGTTCGTTGGTTTAAATTTTCTCTAGGATATAGTTTTTTTAGTTCTGGAACTAACCGTCGTTTGAACATCTCCGTCATTTCAGAAGGAACCCCTGGCATACAAACTAAATAGGAATTTTCACCTAGTGATTCGATAAAGCCGACGGCAATCCCAACAGAATTATCAAGAGTTTTGCATCCTTCTGGAACGAAGGTTTGGCGAAAGACATTTGGAAGGATGTCCTTGTATTCCTTTCCTCGTGCTTCGTAAATTTTGGTAAGTCGGAGTTTGGCTTTCTCTATGGAATAAGATGTTTTCCCCGTGAGTTTCAAAACGGTTTCCAAAGTGTAGTCATCTTCCGTGGGGCCAAGTCCCCCTGTCATAATCCCAAGAACAGGTAATTCTTTTGCGAGATCCTTTAGGGATTGTAATTCCTTCAAAATCAAATTTGGATCATCTGGCAAAGTGATAAACTTTTTTACCTTCCAACCTAGTTCAAACAACTGGTTTGCGATCCAACCTGAGTTTGTATCTAAACTCCTCCCAGCTGTAAGCTCCGATCCCGTAGATAAAATGACGATATACGGAGACAAAACTTTTACTCCTCTTCTTTGGACATTTTTTCGGGAGCAGAGATTCCCAATAATTCTAATCCAGAAGCAATTGCAAGTTTTGTAAAATAGATAAGAAGAAGGAGATGTTCTCTTTCCGCTCCTTGTTTCTCCTTAATTCGATTGTCTTTATGAGAGTAAAACTTAGTGAATGCCTTACTCAATGATTGCAAATAATTTGTTAGGCGATGCGGTTCAAGATTAATGGCAGTATCATAGACTTCTTCTTGAAAACGAGCAAGCCAGAACAAAAGGCGTACACGTTCTTCTGAGACAAAGAAACTTTTTTCAAGCGTTGAAGGAGCCACCCAATCCTTTGTGGAAACTTGTAATTCCCGAAAGATGGAACAGATCCTTGCATGAGCGTATTGGATATAAAAGACTGGATTTTTATCCGATTCATCTTTTGCTAAATCCAAATCAAAATCTAGAGGTGCATCCGAACTCCTCATTAAAAAAAAGTAACGACCAACATCCTTTCCATTTTTTCCTAGGTAGGACAATAAATCTCTCATCGTTTGGAAGATTCCCAAACGTTTACTCATCTTCACCTTTTCTTTGTTTTCAATGAGATTCACTTGTTGCGCAATTAAAACAGAGAAACTATTCGGTTCTTTGCCAAAGGACTGTACAGCACCCTTTAGACGAGCAATATAACCATAATGATCTGGTCCCCAGATATCGATGAGTTTAGAAAACCCACGTTTGTACTTATCATAATGATAAGCAATGTCAGCCATAAGATACGTTGGTCTTCCATCTTCCCGACGTATGACACGATCTTTATCATCCCCATACTGAGTGGATAGGAAATGAAGTTTTCCATCAATGGTTGCGACATCTTCTTTTTTTAAGAGTGAAGGCACCTTCTCAACATCACCTGCTTCATGCAAACTTCGTTCACTGTAAAATTGATCAAAATGAACTCCAAACAAATTTAAATCTTCTTTTTGTCTGGTTAGGTTATATTCCACTGCATACTTTGCTAAAAACTGAATGGACTCTTCCCAATTTTTATTTTGTACCCAACCCTCTACTTGTTTTGCCTTGGGGGTATCGGCAAGTAGCTCTTTTGCAATGTCTTTTATATACTCACCACGATAACTTTCTTTCGGTAAGATACGTTTTTCAATCAAAGTAAAAACGGGTTCGCCACTCTCTTCTTCTTGAAAAGAAATAACATCACCTTTACATTCAAAAATTCTAAGTAACACAGCGACTCCCAGTAGATACACCTGGTTACCATAATCATTCACGTAAAACTCTCGTTTAACGGAGTGACCAAGGCTAGCCAATAAATTTGCAAGTGCATCTCCATAAGCAGCAGAACGGGCAGACACAATATTCATAGGCCCTGTTGGGTTGGCAGAAACAAACTCTAATAAAATATTTTCTATTTTATCAATTTTTGCAAAAGAAACAGCGGGAACCATTACTGATTTTGTATATTGGAACAAGGAATCCGCTTTGATTCGAAAATTAATAAATCCAGGAGGTGAGAAGGTAACAAATTCAAACAGAGAATCATTTTGAATTTCAAGAATCACATTCTCGGCAATCTCCTTTGGATTCAATTTAAAAACATTTTTATTTTCCAACGCAAAAGGAGAAGAGTAATCTCCAAATTTTTCATCTCTGGAATATTCAATTCTGATCTTAAGATCCGTTAGCTGAATATCCAAAGCTAATTTGGAAAGATATTGTTTAACAGCCTTTTCAAGCTCTTGTAATACAATCGATTTTAATAACTGACTTGCTTTCATTTTAGTATTTAATTTCCATTTTTAATCTGTCTGCATTTTCCCATAGTTCAAAACTTTTGGTTTTGAACCTGGTGACAAAATCGGGTATTGATTCTTCTTTGTCACGAAGGATGACCTGGAAAATTTCCTTCTTTTGTTTGGAAGGTAAATTTATGGCTTGGTGTCTTACACTTTCACTTTTTAGTAACAACTGGAACACAGCAAGAAATGCTGAAAAAGTCATCACAAGCAAAATGGTTTTGGTGATAAAATTCATAAGTCCCCGATTGTTTTATAAAATTCAAAGTAAGATTTTAACTCTTTTCCCAAGAGTGACCGTAAAAACTGATTTAGAATCAAATCACCTTCCCGGTATTCATACTCTTTTGGAAAAATAGTTAACACATTTGAAAATTTCTTAGATAACATAGTATGAAATAGTTTTAAAACAGGCAAATGATCTTTGGGGATGGGATGGCAATCAGAACATAAAAATTCTCTCGAATCCACTGAAAAATAAGCCTTAGATTTTGATAAGACCTCTTCCCCACAAGTATGACAATAAAATTCGGTAGGGAAATGACCCATATGAGTCAGTGCCCTCAGCTTAAAAAATGGTAAAATTTCCCTTCGAAATCCATCCTTGTTTGTCGTTTCTAAACTTCCGAGTAACAATTGATACAAAAAGGGATGGCTTTCCCCTTCTGGATAGAGCAACGATGTGAGTTCTGTGATATAGAGAACAAAAAGAGTTCCCACATAATCGGATTTTAATTCATCAAAACGTTTGATCAGATGAATTTCCTTTGTTGATTTCCAATCTTTTTCAGCTTGGTCGTAGAAATCCACCTCTATGAGGCAACCAAGCTCTGTGGAAATGATCGCTCTCCGTTTGGATTTACGAATCCCTTTGCTAATAAAATTCATTCTAACGTTCGATTCACCTGCAAGACTAATCAAACGATCACTGTCTCCAATATCCTTACTTTGAATGATGATCCCAGTTTCTTTTCGAATGGCCATTTATGACTCAAAAACCAAATCCAAACATTCATCTTCCATTTTTCTCATTTGCACGGCATCTTCTTCATTCGTTTCATGATCATACCCGAAAAGATGTAGGATTCCATGCACTAGCAATCGATAAAATTCCTCTATCACGCTGTGTCCTATACTGGTCGCTTGTTCTCTACAGGTTTCCATAGATATCACAACCTCACCTAAAATTTGCGCAGGGATTTTAAGGGTATCCGAATACAAAGGAAACGACAAAACATCAGTTGATTTTGGTTTTCCACGTCTTTCCCCATTGATTTCCGCTATAAGAGAATCATCCACAAGTAAAATCGAAAGTTCTAATGAATGTAAAAAATCTGGGGCTAGGAAACGTAATATCCTTTCACAATTGAATACTACAAGTTCAGATTGAATCTCTGATTGGTCGGTTTCATCATTCCAATGTGTGATCACCAAAAGGGAAGGATTCATTTTTTGGACTTTTTGGTATTGGCTGTTTCGAGAGCTTTGGTGTCTTCTGGTTTAGGATACTTTGGCCTTTGGTGTAGACTAGAAAGTAATACTTCTTTAAAACTACCTTTGATGATTTCTAAATCTCCTATCGTAAGTCCACTTTCATCCAATTGATTTTCTGCAAGTTTCGAATTGATAATTTTCCGAATGAGATCATCTAAACTTTCGGGAGAAACTTCATCCAAGGAACGAGAAGCTGCTTCTAAAGAATCCGCAATCATTACAATCGCAGTTTCTTTGCTTTGCGGTTTTGGACCTGGATATTGAAAATCTTTTTTATTAATATTTTTACGAGCACTACTAGGAAGTTCTTGTAAGGCTTTGTGATAAAAGAAAGCCATCGTAGATGTTCCATGGTGTTCTGGAATGAAATTGATGATTTCGCGAGGAAGACGAGCTTTTTTAGCCATCTCAATTCCATCTAACACGTGATCGATGACAGTTTTTGCCGCAAGAGATGGATTGTTTTTGTCAATGTGCTCTGGTTTCGGAATTAAATGTTGGTTTTCTACGAAAAATCCAGCATTCGGAATTTTACCAATGTCATGGAAGTAAACTCCCACCCTGACAAGAAGTCGATCCAAGTTTAAATTCTGAGCTGCTCTCTCGGAAAGTGCCGCCACCATAAAGGTATGGGTGTAGGTAGAAGGTGCTTTGGTAAGAAGCTGTTGCAGCAGAGGATGACCTGTGTCCGCAAGTTCAATCAATTTAAACCGAGTTGGAATATTGAAAATATATTCATACAGCGGGAGTAAAAACTGAACGGCTGTAGCACTGGCAAATCCGTTCACAAAACACATAATCATGATGCGAAAGAGATTGGAGTTGCTTAAGTCCTTAAAGAACCCAGAACCAGTAGAGACAAAAAACTCCCGCCCATCAAACAAATAACCCGCAGTCGTCACGAGAATCTGAACAAAAGTGAGTAAAAATCCAGCCTTTAAAAAATCAATTCGTTTGATCAATCGTCTGCCATAAATGGAACTCATGACTGCAACAGTGAAAGCCAACATAAACGATGTGGGATTGTAACGAGAGGCGAAGAACACTGCGAAAGACAAAAAGAATCCAATCGCTATGGAAAGTTGTTCGTCATAAACAAAACCGAGAAGCAAACACAACATTCCCACAGGAACAAACATTCCAAAATAATACACCGCCGACAAATCGCTGTCAGTGGCATAAAAAACCTTAGACAATAAGTAGATCGAGGCAATGACAATCCATAAAGTAAAAAAGATAATCAAGTTACTCGAAAGGTCATTCAATCGTTTAGGACGATACCGAATCAAATAAAACCCAACGATCACGATGAGTACACATTGTGTTAGAAAAATGGAGATGATCGAAGCAAGGTTTGCCCTCGTCGCATACAAATTCATCATATCCAGTTTTAACTTTACTTCTGGTGTGATGACATCGCCTGCTCTGACTATGATTTCATTTGCTTGAATACGGCTCTTTTGAACAGACACTGCATTGGCAGCTTTGATCCGAGCGTTCTCTGTTTCTTCAGGGTTATAATTACATGCAGGATAGGAATACACATAATACAAACCAATCCTAGAAACTGCTTTTAACAATGAGTCAGAAACATTTGGCAATTTCTCAGAAGCTAACTTAGATAATACGTAAGTGACCGGTCCATCTTTGTAAATTTGGGAACGAGGAATCACCAAATTTCCATCAATAATAGTGGTGTGATCTTGAGTACCGATGTTTCGAATTTTGGCACCTGCTTTATCAAGTTCTTTGGCAAAGGAAAGATCTTCTTTCACAATACAATACTTTGAAAAAATCAAATTGGTGTACTGTTGGATGAAGTTTTTTAATTTTTCCTTTTTGGGATAATCCAATATTGCTTGGATTTCTTCGTTCGTTCGATTGCGCCATCTTGGAATTCTATCTTTCACAAGAGAAGGATTCGCTTTGCCATCTTGGACTAAGATTCGAAGGATTTCTAAATCTTCTGATAAATTGGTATCAATGCCTGAAGCAAGTACACCAAAATCCTTGTCGAAGGCAAAGGGAACATTGGTTTTTGCTTTTTGTCGTTCCAGGTTAGTCTTTTCCACATCTTCATAGGAAAATTCTTTTACCGATTGAATGGTTTCTGGAGCTATTTTTCCTTCTGAAAAAAGTCCCTCAGGATCCGTATTCACTTTGGATTGTCCAAAAAACGGAATCGAGAGAACATATGTGACAAATAATAACGTAAGCGAAACCAAAATGATCTGAATGTTACGAACCATAGACACAGGTCTAACTTTAGTTAAAAAGTCAGTCACACTTGTCATTGAAGAATCAAAAATTGCTTTCATGGTTTTTTGTTAAATAGGCTTTCGTTTTCTTCAAATCGTCGGACAATCGATTCCACAATCGGATGACGTGTGATGTCTTCTCTTCCGAAAAAAATTGTCTCAATTCCACTCAAATTTCTGAGAGTGTAAACTGTTTTTTCTAGGCCTGATTTTCCATGTGCAAGGTCAATTTGTGTCGCATCACCCGATATCGCCATTTTGGAATTTTTTCCAAACCGCGTGAGAAACATTTTCAGCTGTGGCAAAGTACAGTTTTGGGCTTCATCTAAAATGATAAAGGAATGAGAAAGGGTTCTCCCTCGCATAAAAGCAATCGGAGCAATTTCGATTTTACCCACTTGTAAGTACTCACTTGTTTTTTCGAAACCGATACATTCATGTAACGCATCATAGATGGGACGAAGGTAGGGATTTACTTTTTGCGTTAGGTCACCAGGTAGAAATCCTAAATTTTCTCCAGCTTCCACAGCAGGCCTAGTGAGGATAAGTCTATCGACTTCTCCTGTTTGCATCATACGGCAAGCAGTGGCAATGGATAAAAACGTTTTTCCTGTTCCCGCAGGACCCATAGCAATCGTGATGTAGTTTTTATGAAGGCTATCGACAAAACTTTCTTGGTTTTTAGTTCTTGGGAAAATTGGTTTTCCTTTGAAGGTGACAAAAATTTTGTCTTTGGGTGTCCAGGTTTCACCTTCCTTTTGGAAATCAGGGGAACCTGGTGTTGGCCATCCACCACTCGAGTCTTTTACTTTATTCACTAAGTAATCGATATCAAAAAAAGAATACTCTGATTTGTCTGGTCTACGTTTGAAGTTTTCTTCTACTTTTTGGAATGTATCCAGTGCCACTTGGACATGGTCACTATCCCCTTGGATGATGAGCGATTTTCCACGAGGAATAAGTTTTACATTCAGTCGACTTTCCCATAACGGGAGTTTGCTGTCTCCAATCCCACAAACCGTTTGGTAGAGGGATTCTTCCTGAAATGTAAAACTTTCATCCATGGTTAGATTGTGACTACCCTAAGTTTCAATTCTTCTAATTGTTTCGATTCCACTGGGCCTGGCGCTTCACTCATCATACAAGTCCCTTTTTGTGTTTTCGGGAAGGCAATGACATCACGGATAGAGGTTCCACCAGTGAGTAACATCATGATGCGATCCACACCAAAGGCAATCCCACCATGAGGAGGAGCACCAAAGGATAACGCATCGAGTAAAAATCCAAACTTGGATTTTGCATCTTCTTCTCCAATCCCAATTGCCTCAAGCACGAGACTTTGGATTTCTGGGTTGTGGATCCTAATGGAACCACCACCAATTTCTGTTCCATTGAGAACTAGATCATATGCTTTCGCACCAATGGAAGAAAGGTCAACTTCTTTCCCAGCCTTCCAATCTCTTAGTTTTTGGAAGTCCTCTTCTTTGGGAGATGTGAATGGGTGATGGAGGAATGTCCAAGTTTTTGTCGTTTCATCTAACTCAAACATAGGAAAATCAATCACCCAATGGAAACTATAAGGGACCTTAGGTGGATCGTATTTTTCTGATAATTTCAAACGTAACGCACCAAGCGAAGCATTCACAATCTTAGACGAATCTGCTCCAAAAAAAACCATATCTCCTTCTTTGGATCCAACCGCTTTGGCAATGGCTTCGAGTGTTTCCGGTGTGAAACGCTTTGTGATTGTAGATTCAAGGCCGCTTGCACCATGTTTCATGTACGCAAGGCCTTTGGCTCGGAAGTCGCGGGATAGCCATGCAGTGAGGTCTTCGATTTCTTTCCGTGAGATAGTCGAACCACCAGGAACACAAATCGCTTTCACAACACCACCACTCGTTATGGCACCGGTGAAGACTTGGAAGTCACATGATTTCACAAGTTCTGATACATTCACAAGTTTCATTCCAAACCGAATGTCAGGTTTGTCCGATCCATATTCTTCCATCGCCACATGATATGGCATGGTCATAAAGGGAGCATTCACTTCTAAATGAAAAACTTTTTTTAAGGCATAGGCCCACATCGCTTCGATTTCACGACGGATGTCTTCTTCTGTGACAAAAGAAAACTCCATATCGAGCTGTGTGAATTCTGGTTGGCGGTCCGCACGTAAGTCTTCATCCCGAAAACATTTTACGATTTGGAAGTATCGTTCCATTCCTCCAATCATGAGGATCTGTTTGAAAAGTTGAGGTGATTGTGGGAGTGCATAAAACTCACCAGCATTCAAACGAGATGGGACAAGAAAATCACGTGCCCCTTCTGGAGTGGATTTATTTAAGATCGGAGTTTCAATTTCCAGAAAGGAATTTTGGTCCAAATATTCCCGTAGAGCAAAGGTTAGCTTGTGTCGCAAGACCAAACGATCACGAAGTTCTTCCCTACGCATATCGAGGTAACGATACTTCAAACGAATTTCTTCCCCTGACGGATCAAACTCATCTAAGGTAAACGGTGGAGTTTTGGATGTATTTAAAATTTCAATCGACTCAGCAATGAGTTCGTATTTCCCTGTTTCCATTTTGGGATTCACAGATTCTGCATCCCGAAGGGCTAGTTTTCCTTTGACAGCAATCACATACTCAGAACGAATTTTTTCGACTTTGGAAAAATCATCTCCGAGGATTTCTTTTCTTGCAACAATCTGTAAAATTCCGGAACGATCCCGAAGGTCGATGAAGATCACTCCCCCTTGGTCGCGGTAACGGAAAGCCCAACCCGAAAGGAATAATGTTTTACCAACCGAAGCATCTGAGACACTCGTTGCGCTAACTCTATTTTTGTATTCTGATGTTACCCAGTGATTCAATTGAAAACCTCTTATAATGGAACGTTATCGAAACGACTGATTTTCGGATTGAACATCAATGGAAAATCGGCCGTTGCTCCCGCTCTGTTTTTGGCGATTATGATCTCAGCCATCCCCCTTTTATTAGGGTCAAGCTCTTCGGGAGGTTTCACCATTTCTTCCCGATAAATAAAACATACAATATCCGCATCCTGCTCAATTGCACCTGACTCCCGTAAGTCGGAAAGTTGTGGCCGTTGGTCTTTGGAGCGGTTTTCAATGGAACGGTTCATCTGCGATAAGGCAATGATGGGGCAACCCACTTCCCGTGCCATTTGTTTGAGTCCTCTGGAAATATTAGCAACCTCTTGTTGGCGTCCACCCATCGCCGCTTTCGGATCACTCATGAGCTGCAGGTAATCCACAATCACAAGACCCACTTCTTCTGTTGTGCGAAGTTGGCGGAGTCTTGCCGAAAATTCTTGGATCGTCAAATACCCAGAATCATCAATGTAAAGACTTGCCGAAGTGATATTTCCAATACTGTCTTTTAATTGCGTCATTTGTGCTGACGTGAGTGTTCCCGCCTTCAGAGCATAGGAATCAATCCTTGCATCGGCACTGATGAGTTTGAGAAGGAGTTCGATACGACTCATCTCGAGTGAAAAAATAACAACCGTTTTACGCTCTTTCAAGGCGGCATTGGCTGCAATGTTAAGGGCAAAGGTTGTTTTACCATTTCCTGGACGGGCGGCAAGGATCATAAGTTCGTGTGACTTAAGACCAGTGGTTGCCATATCAAGCCCCGTAAAATGGGTTTTTAAACCATTGATTCCGCCAGTTCCGTTTTGGCTTGCTGCCACAACATTTTTGATGTAATCGATAAGGGCATTAGCATCATCTTTGACTTTTCGTAAACCCTTGGATCTCTCTTGGCGCGAGATATCCATTAACGACTGCTCTACGAGACTAAAAACAGAATCGTTTTCGCCGGGTTCAAGTTTGACTTTGTCAATGGCTTGGTTTAATGCTTCGACATACTTCCGTCTGTCGGAGACACGTTTCACTCGCCGCACATAATAGTCTAACGGCTGAAAGGGAACAGTATCTTTGTAAAGTGAGGTAATGTATTCCAAGTCGCGAGACTCGTCCTTAAAAAGACGTTTTTCTCGCATTTGGTTTGTGACCGTAACTAGGTCAATGTTTGTCCCTTCATTAATCAGGTCTGTGACTGCTTCAAACACCCTTCTATGGGTATCCATATAAAAGTCATCAGGGCTTAGACCTAAGTCTTCCTGCCCGGCTACCCCTCGCATGAGTAGGTAACCGATTAAGTTCTTCTCAGACTCTATCTCCTGAAGGGGGTTAGAATTCATCGAAAAAGCGTTGGTGTAAGACTATGCTTGGCCGACGACTTTTACTATGATTTGAGGCACAACACCTTCAGCCAAACGAACTTTGATTTTAAACTCACCAACTGATTTAATTGGCTCGCCTAACTCTAGTTTACGTTTGTCGAGTTCTACACCAGTGTTTTTTATTGCAAGAGCAATATCATTCGCTGTTACAGAACCAAAAAGTTTGTCGTTCTCACCCACTTTCACTTTCACTTCATATGTTTTACCATCAATCGAAGAGGAAAGTTCTTTCATCACTTTCACACGTTTTTCGCGTTTAAGTTCTGCGAGTCTTTTTTGGTGGATGGCTGCTTTTGTGTTTCCATCGTTTGCACGTACGGCAAGTCTTCTTGGAATGAGAAAGTTACGTGCATAACCATCAGCAACTTCTTTTACATCCCCAGCATCACCAAGATTTAATACGTCTTTTTGTAATACAACTTTCATCCGTAACTCCTACAGAACTTTAAACGGTAATAAACCGATGGATCTGGACTTTCTAATTTCACGAGCAAGGGCTCTTTGGTGTTTGCCACAAGTTCCAGTGATTCTTCTTGGAATGATTTTTCCTCGGTTGGTCACAAATCTTTCTAAGATATCAACTCGTTTGTAATCAAGACCTGCAAGTAACGCTTTGTCTGCGCAGAACTTACATACTTTCTTTTTGTATTTTGCGTTTTTTCGACCGAATTTGCCTTCTCCGTCTTTACCACGGAAACCGCCTTTTTCGTCGTCATCCATCCCGTCCATACTGTCACGGGAATCTATTCTTGTATCATCAATATTTGCTGTTTCGCTCATTGTCATCACCTATCAAAAAGGAATGTCGTCATCACCGGCTGGATAATCATCATAACCACTACTTATGCCGGAATCATAAGAACTGGAACTGTCAGAACGGTCTCCTGATCCACCACCTTGTCCTTGACCACCTAATAGTTGTGCAGTCTCGACATATACGCGGATTTTAGAGGCTTTTTTGCCTTCAGGAGTTTCCCATGACTGTTGTTGGAGTCTACCTTCAATCGCTACTTGTTTTCCTTTACCAGCATATTGTTTCAATATGTCAGCAAGTCGGCCCCATGCAACGCAGTCGAAATAATGAGTTTCCTCTTTTTTTTCGCCGTTTGTCACATACACTCTGTTATTCGCAATTGAAAAATTGACAACAGAACTCCCGTTCACCGATTTAAATTCCGGATCACGAGTCATACGACCGATGAGTAGTACTTTGTTTAGATCGTTAGCCATTTGCCCTAATTACGAGGGTTTTTAAGATGTTGGCATTGAGTTTGAACTCATGCTCAATCTTAGCTACTTCTGCAGGTGATCCAGAACACTTTGTCAAAATAAAATGACCTTGTTCGTCTTGTCCAACGGGATGCCAGAGTCTTTTAGAACCCCAATCCTCTTCGCCTTGGATCGTGAAGTTGTATTTGGAGAGAAGTTCCTTAACGGCAGACTTCGTCTCTTCTACATTCCCTTCACGAAGAATATTCGTGATTTCGTAGTTTCTCATATTTCTCCTATGGGTATACCTACATAGAAACACTTGTAGGTAGAAGAATTTGTTAGTTTCCACTAGGGTTTTGCCAATGGGGCCTAGGGTCAATGGAATTTCTTCTTGGAGCCCTGAATCCCTTCCCATTCTATGGAATTTCTAACAGTTTATGGGTGAAAAATCAAATTTTCCAGAAGTTTGGGGACTGGCTCTTGGCCTCTTTTTAGCACTGTATGCTGGTTTTTTAAACCACATCACCCCCAAAGAACCCGCCCTCGACAACCACTCCGGATTCGAATCCACCCTCCTTGGTCTTGAAATGGCAGAAACTCCGAAACAGGTGCAGGACCTCATCGGAATTCCCGATACCATCGACTTTTTCCACCTTTCCACAGAATACCGTAGGGTCCATTATTTTGATTTTGGCTTTATCTTTTGTTATTTGGCGTTTTTAACCTACACGGGCCATTATGCAGGTAGGAAAGTGCGCCCTATCTTTCTCAAAATCTTTATGGGAATGATCCTACTTCTTGTGATTGCAGGGTTTGCCGACCTCATTGAAAACATTCTCATCCTGAATGTCTTAGATGCCAAAACTGCCGAGGAAATGACTCCTTCCTTGGAGTATCTCAAACCCACTTCTCAACTGAAATGGTTTTGTTTGTTTTCTTATGTGGCAATTGTTTCCGTATACTTTTGGTTATACGAAAAAGGATGGATTTTAAAGAGTGCGGCACTTCTATTTTTTACAGGTTTTTTCCTTCAGATGTTTTCTATCATTCGAACCAATTTACTCGAACTCAGTTTCCCTTTCTTTGCACTAGGAATGGTTTGCAGCTGGTTTCATTATGGTTTTAGTTTGGCTTTTAGTTCTTTATCGAAAAAAACATAACCCCTTCCCCCAGAAATCACCAAATCGGTACCAAGTTGTTTGCAAAGAATTGCATATTCTTTTAAAAAATTTTCTGCTTCTTTTGGACCGAGCGGAAAAAAATAATGATCCCCTGGTAAACTTTGGTGTTTTCCAAACACAGGAATCACTTCCACAAACAAAAGTTTGTCGCCCTCAAAATGAGTCACAACAGAAATATTGTGTTTTAAATATTGATTTTTCGATCCAAAGAAAAAATTTCCAAGCGAATACACCACAATCCCTTTGGGAAAGACTTCGATCCCTTGTGGCACATGTGGGTGGTGTCCAATGATCACCTTATAACCTGCGTTAATTAAATATTTTGCCGCATTTCGTTCGGTATCCATCGGTGTTGGGTTGTATTCCACTCCCCAATGTACGGAGAGTATGTTCACTTGGCCTGGTTTTGTTTTTTTAACAAGTTTTTCTGCCGTTGCCACACGGAAGTATGCTGCACCAGGTGAATTTGCTCCCGAAAACAACCTGGTTTCTCCCGTATCAGAAAAAGAAAACAATCGAAATTCTGTGTTTTGTTTTTTGACAACGATGGGTTGCAAAGCATGGTCAGTGTTTTTGCCAGCGCCTGTATGTGCGATTTTAAACTCTTCTAATAAATCCAAAGTTTCAAAAAGTCCATTTTCACCAAAGTCCATAGTGTGATTGTTTCCTAAGAACACTCCATCAATTCCCAATGATCGTAAAACTGTTAGATCTTTGCGTTCCCCATAAAAGACATAGGACTTTCGCTTATCTGCTGTGGGTGTTTTGTGAAGGATTGGTGTTTCCAGATTGATGAAGCGAAAATCAAACTGATGGAGAAAATGGAAAAAACTTCGAAACGGAAAAAATACATCTTCAGAGCGCATCGAATCGCGCACACCCCAATTGAACATCACATCCCCACCAAACCAAAGCTTTGTGGAATTTGAATAAAGAAGAGTTTCACCAGTTTCTGTTTGAAACTGATAAAGGGATTTTACTGGCAATTCTACTGGATCTTCCGGCGCTTCGGGAAGATCTGCGGAAAATAGGAAAATGGGAAGAAAAAGATAAAAAAGAAAAAGCTTTTGATTCATTACTTAAAATCGAAAGACTTGAGGAGACACCTCAGTGATTTGAGATTTTTTCAATTTAATTTGAATGAGAACATTTTCCTTTTCGGTATCAAGGCTCACCACTTTCGTTGTGATTTCTTTTGGAGGATGTGATTGGTTCACATTCGTTTTTACGATCGCTATGGCTTTTAGACCTCGTTTTCCACTAGTCAATTCCAAACGATCCAAACTTCCTTCTTTAAAAAAATATTCATAATCTCCGTCCCCTTTGGAAAGAGCAACCCTCGCATCATCAGTGTTAAACCTAGCTTTCGGATTTTGGATTTCGTTTAAATAATTTCCAGTGAGATACTCATAAATCACAGGAAACGGTATCGAATACTTTTTTGATGTGTTTGGATCTTGGATGAGGATGTCTCCCATCGGCAGGGTTTGGATTTCCTTTGTGCTTGTGGGTTTGATTTGGATTTGATCCCCATTTGCAATTAGTTCCGTGAAAATCATTCCAAAGAACTGGTCCATGAGTTGGATTTTGACTTGTTTGGTCTCCTTGGAAACGTAGACCTTTCCATCCAAATATACATTGTCTTTTTTGGGAACAAACGTTTGAATCTGCATAGAAAAATCGGATTTAAAACTAGGAAAGTCTGGATTTTTATCCAAAACTTGTTTTAAAAAAACTTTGCTCGCGCTGTCTTTTGCGCCAACATACTTTCCGTCACTTTTTCCGATGAAATTAGGATCTTCCACTTCTGCCGATCGACAGGAAACAAGGAATATGCTCACATAAAATACAAAACAAATCCATCGAACCATCATTCTGAAATTTCCTTCTCCACTCGTTTGATTTTAGACACCAAGTCTTTGTTAGACGTTTGTTTGTCATTAGAGAGTGAAAGTTTATAAAATTGTAATGCGTTAACAGGATCTTTTTTTGCCAAATACACATCACCCAAATGTTCATAAATTACGGGATCCTCAAATCCACGCTCCAAAGCAAGAGATGCCGCAAAATTAAGATGTAACAGTGCTGAGTTGTATTCTTTTTTTCGAAAGTACACCCAACCCAAACTATCCTGATAAGCAGGATTATCAGGTTCTAGAGCAATGGCTTGGTTTAAAAGAGAACTTGCTTCTTCTGGATAAATATCCTTCTCTGCATAAAGATAACCTAAATAGTTCATGGCATTGGAAGCGTTCGGATTGAGAGAGATTGTTTTTTTTAAGTCAGATTCTGTTTCAGGAAACCGTTTGAGCTTATCAAACGCACTCGCTCGGTAAAAATAAAAATTAGGATTGTTTGGATCCATCCCAATGGCTTCCGTATAATCTTTAACACTATCCTCATAACGTTCCAATTGAAAATAGGCTAACCCTCGGAGATAATAGTGAGTGGAACTTGGTTTTTCAGAAAGAGTTTGCGATAAGATATCAATCGAAACTTGCTCTTTTTTTAAATTCCCTTGTAGATAAAGATATGCCAGACGAAATCGCATTCGAACGTTTTTTTCCAGATCCAAATTCAATCGAATCGCTTCTTTGATTGAGAGGATCGCATGATTCCACTTGCCCAACATTTCTTGGCAGGCAGAGATTTTTTCTAAATAATTGACTTTAGCATCCGTTAGATTTGGATCCAAACGAGAAAGTCCTCGTCGTAAGATTCGTTCGGCAAGACCATACTGACGGTATTCGTATGCATACTGCGCCGTTTCTGCATTGAGTACCTCATAGTCAGGTTCATTGTTTTGATCTGCAAGCTCAAGGAGCGCTACCCTAGGAGATAACCTTCCTGGATTGGATTGGATATACGCTTTTAATTTTTCAGTAAGACCATACGTGTGGCCGTTTACCTGTTGGTAAAGTATAGGAATGATTCCGTCTTTTGGAATTTTTTTCTCCGCTTTGAGAGTCGCAAAAAACTTCGGAGCAATGTCACGAGCATCCAAAAAATAAATCTCAGCTAACATATGAGATGCATCAATATCTCTTGGATTTTTTTCTCGAATTTGCTCCAAATACAATTTTGACATTTTAAAATCACCTAACACAAAATAAATTTGTGCTAATCGAAACAAAACTTCCATGTCTGATTTATTGACTGAAGTGTATTCCTTGTAACGTTTTATGGCAATTTTAGGATAATCTAATTTATAGTTGAGCTCACCCAAAGACTTTGCTGTTACATATTTGTATTTGGAATGATTGTCTCGTCTTTCAATGACAAAGGAAAGTGCTGTATAATACAAGAGAGACTGATTCCACATTTTTCTCTCAAAATACAAATTACCAAGTAGGTATAAGAAGTCTGGGTCATTGGGAAACGAAACAAGATCACGCTCGAGCACCTCCGTCGCCTTAGTGAGGTCCTGTTCTCTTAAGCGAATTCGCATTTGCAAAATCACAAGTTCCTTTGTGACTTCTTTCGCATTTTGTTTGGCGATCTCAGACCATTCCCATGCCTTTGTGGGATTTGCTAATTCTAAATAGGTTTGTGCTTGGATTTCTGCCGTTTGGGCCGTTGGACCTTTACCCTTTTCTTTTTGGCAGGCATGGTACTGATCCATAAAGGCAATCGATGCCTCAAAGGACTTTCGTGCCTCAGTGCCTTTCTTTCGATTGTTCGCTTGGTAACCGTCAATTTGTTCCTGGATGGCACGAGACAGGAGGTATTCGCCGGGAACCCCTGGCTCTAAAAAGGAACAATCTTTTTCTTTTGGTTTGGGATCTGCTTGGGAATAAGAAACAGAAAGAAAACATACGAAAACAAAGAGGATTTGTTGATTAAAAGTTTTAATTGCTTGAAACATCAGTAGATTCCGGCAAAGATCGGGTACAGGGACAATCCTTGAACCAAATCTTCCGAGAAAATTTAAAATACATTTTGGCTGTTCTCATCGTGTGGGCAATCACTTTCCCATGGATTCTGAGAAACAAGGACACGATCCTGGCCAGATTGACCCTCACCTACAATTCGTTTTTTGGTTATCCCAACCCGCGAATTGCCCATGGTCTCATTGCCAAGGGAGATGCCATCCTTGAAGGCAGAAAAGAAGGGGGAACAGACCTTTTCCAAAACATCAGTCAGTTTTTTAGTGCCGAAGACAATACCAAAGGAAGTGTTTTGCCACTCGATCTTTCGCTCATGGAAAAAGCATGCCTTTACTACCGAAGTAAAGAACATGTGGAAGACCATTTTTTAGAACTCACTTGGCGAGAAAAAGCGATGGAATGGGGATCACCTCTTTTCCAAAGAATGGCACCACAAGGTGAATTGTTACTCGGACCCAATCCAAAAGAATATTGGAACTCTCATATTGAAGCCGTTCTCACAGCACTCGATTATTACAAACGTGCTCTGCGGTTTTCGGGTCCCGAACTCATTGCTCCTAAAAAAATTGAATCGGTTGCTTGGGCTAGTTGTCGCCCGAGTGAGATCTTACTTGCTTACAAAACACATATGGTGGAGACCGAATCGTATGTGTTACAAAAACTAACGGAAAAAGAAAAAGTCCCAAGTGGACTGAGTTCCGTTCAGAAACGAAGTGTTGTCTTATCTTCCATCAAACGAAGTGATTTTTCAGAGGTTTCTGCGAATGATTATTTAGAATCACTCCTCCGCCAAATCCTCCTCACAGGAATGAAACAATTTTCTCCCAAAGAAATGGATGAGATTTATGAACGAATTTTGTATTTTGTGGGTTCTGATGAAAGGGAATACTTAAAGTTCAAATTTAGACGGGGTGAATTGTTTTTCCAATTAGGAAGCGAAGAACTGGTATACTACCAAAAAGCAGCAATTGAATTCAAAGAAGCATCCAATATCCAGCTGGCATCCGAGATTGAAGACATCAACTTACCAGCACTTCTTGTCCATGAATTTGAATCTAAATTAAAACAAGCTGAAAGTTATCACAAACTCAAAGAGAATAACAAAAGTTTAGTGATCTTAGATTCCTTAAAATCAAAACTTCGGAATGTGGACGAACGAAGTGTTGGTGGGAAAAAAGACGATCTTCTAAAAGCCTATCACAATTTAAACCGATCCGTTCTACGTAAGCTCGGACGTTTCGAAGAAGCAGATGAAATCCCATTTAACGAATGATATAAAGTATTTCGACTACAACGCTACCCATCCTCCCTATGCGGAAATTCTGAAATCTTCTTTAGAGGAATACTTAGATAGTTTTTATAACCCATCAGGGATCTCTCGTTTTTCTCTAAAAAACCAAGGAAAAATCGAACAAACACGAAAATACTTAAGCCAAATCACAGGAGGACAAGAAAAACAATTTGTTTTTTCTTCCACTGGAACAGAAGCAAATCATCTTTTGGTTCAAAGTTTACGCGTGTTATACCCTGATTTGGATTCCGTCATTGTTTCGCCCTTTGAACATTCCAGTATGTATGCGGCATTGGATACTTATGGATTTTCCCCCATCCTCTTAAAAACAGATCGCACAGGAATCATCAACTTAAACCATCTAGAAACCCTATTACAAGAAAATCCAAAACCAGTGATCTGTTTGTATGCCGGAAACGAAACAGGAGTCATCCAACCAGCAGAAGAAATTTTTAAACTCACAAAACAATTTGGTCAACTTTTCTATAGTGACTTGATGCAAGCTTTTTGTAAAATCCCTGTCCCCTTTTCTTCTTTTGATGGTTACACGTTTTCTGGCCATAAAATCGGTGCAGGCATGGGCGCGGCCGTCACTTATTTACCCACAGAAAACAAAAACTTTCGTCTGTTTGGTGGCGGGAATCAAGAAAACGAACACAGAGCAGGAACAGAAAATACATATGCCATCTCTTGTTTGCAAAAGGTAGCAGAATTACAACTGGCTCATTTAGAAGAAAAAAACATTCGCTTAAAAGAGTTTCAAATCCACCTCGAAAATGAACTAGAATCTTTGGGTTGTGAAATCATTGCAAAACAAGAAAACCGACTTCCGAACACGACGTTTCTCATCCTACCGATCCAAACGGTTGATTTTTTTCTATTAGGACTGGAAGAAAAAGGGATCATTGTATCCACAGGAAGTTCCTGTAAATCCAGAGCCAGAGAAGCTTCTAAATCCTTACTCTTCATGGGTTATTCAGAGGAAAAGGCACTCAAAGCAATTCGCATCTCCACTGGAAGCTTTACAAAACTAGAAGATATTAATATCCTTATAGAACAAATGAAAGAACTAATCGAAACATTTAGTATCTAGTCCTATGAAAATTCGTATCATTTCCAAATACTCTGACCAAGGTTTCTCTGATGGGGAGTGCTTTTGGGAAGAAAAACAAAACCAACTGGAAACGATCGAAAGAACAACACCGTTTTCTGGTCAATTGCTGAAAGAATTTCAAGCGGATTGGTCTATGTTTGTGGAGCGAATCTTATCCCAAAATCCTAAAAAAGAAGAGTTTCTAGACAAACTGGGAAAAAAATCCGATAGCCTTGAACAAATTGTCTTTGGTGATACCATACCTATTTGGCGGACTCCTGGATTTCAGGGAAAAATTGAATTATTGGTAGATCCAGAATTTTCTCCCATTCCATGGGAAATTTTAAGAACAACAAATGGTTTTTTATTCCAAGATCGAAATTTCAAACGTGGGATTCGCATCCAGAAAAACGAAAAACAAATCTCAAAAAAAACAAATGCAGCTCTTATCATTTGTAATCCGGTCAAACCCAATTTAGAAAACACAGTCAATGAAGAATGTGCCATCCTTTACCCATTACTAGAAGAAAAACTTCCACTTCGCGTTCTTAAACAAAACCATCTAACAAAAATTCGATTCATTGAAGAAATTGGCACGGTTAAATATTTACATTATGCTGGTCATACGGAAAAAAATGGAATACCCATTCCCAACAATCAATTCATTTCTATGAATGAGATTTCCTCCCGATCCCTCGGCCACTTAGATTTGGTTTTTTTTAACAGCTGTTATTCGTCCTTTGATTCTGTGGAACAATCCGGTCTAACTACAAGTTTTTTGAAAGCAGGCGCCAAACAAGTCATCGGTTTTTTGTATCCTGTGGAAACTAATCTTGCGAAAGAAATTGGGATTTCCTTTTGGAAGGATTTTTTAGTAACCAAAAAGGCAGAAAAAAGTTTAGAGAAAATCAAAAAACAACTTTTGAAAGGAGAAGGGAAGGAAATCATAACAGCCATTAGCCTCGTTCAGTTTTCCACATTGATTCCCAATCCGCTTCCGAAACGGATATTGAGTTTAGTGACTGGACTTTTGTTGGTTTTATTTTTTTTGATTTTTACAAGAGAAATACCGAAAGAAACCGCAAAACAAGAAGAAGGCATCGATTCAGTTGAATCTGTCAAAAAAACACAAACAGGGAGCCGCCCATCCAAACGACAAACCATTCCCTATGATCCGCTTTTGCAAAGAATCCATACGATTGTTCATCCAGAATTCAAAAAACAAGCACTTTTATTTCTCCAAACAAAACACGCATTACTTGACGATTCCCAAAAACGTGAAATTCTCGAATCCATTCTTTCAAGCGAATCTTCCGAAGAAAAAATGTATTATGATTTTAAAACAAGGAGTGGGTATTAATGTTTCTGAGATTTCTGATTTTTGGATGTCTCTCATTTACCCTACCGCTATTTTCACAATGGTTTGCCAAAGAAACTCCTTTTGATACCATATGGAACGAGTTTCAATCTTCCCCCAATCTATTCTCAGAGGCTTATTCCCAAAACCATTCTCCCATCCTAAGAGAGGAAATTTCAAAAGACGAAGAATTTCAGTATTATTTCCAACTCTGTAAATTCCAAGAAATACGAGACTTAACAGAGATTTTGAAACTTGTTTCTTTTTATGATGCGCTCTTACAAATCAAACAGTGTTCCGAATCCAATGCAGAATCAATCAAAACCTTAGAAAAACAAACAAACAAAAGACTTTTTGATCTGACTGTGTTTCCCAAATTGGAAATTTTACCTACGGAAATTACAAATGAAGAAATCTTTAGGATTGTACGTGATTTGCAAAGGGAATGGGAGAAAACTGTTTATCTATATTCTAATTTTTATAAATCCCATGAGATTTTCTTTTTAGGAAAAGAAAGGGAATACACCGTCACTCTCAATCGAATTTTATATTCCGAGATGCCTGAATCCAAACGAAAAGTTTTACTCATTCGATTATTACAGGACATTCGAATCTACCAAAAGTCCATCTACCAACTGTTTTACTATTCAAAACAGAATCCATGGAATGATTCTGATTTATCTTCAGAAAACGAAAACGCAAAACTCTATTTTTTAAGGATTCTTTCTCTCTGGAAAGAGGATTCGATTCTCTCCCCATCACAAAATACCATATTGAACGAACTAGAAAGTTGTTTAGAAACTATTTCGACGGACCAAACGAAAATTCGAATATTCGGTTTGTATGGTTTTTTTTCAGATTATGGTAGATTCAGCGAAGTAAAGTTTCCTCAACACAAAAAAGAGAACCTAACAAAACTCGAGTTCATCCGCCAAACTTTATTCCAATCCCATCATTTTCAAAAAAGATTAGAATCCGTAGTGATATCTTGCAAAAATTCCGTCCAATTTCAGAGAGAACTATGAGTGATGAGATTAGAAGCTTAATCGACGATTGCCTACTGGGAAAACGAGAAGCCTGGAAAACGCTCATTCAAAAATTCCACCGCCTAATCATTGGAACCTGTGCTCACTATGTACCAAGAGAAGAAGTGTTTGATACATCCCAACAGGTGTATTTAAAACTCACTGAAAATGACTACCAATTGCTTAGAAAATTCAAAGGAAACAGCCTTCCCGCCTTCATTATCTATTTAAGTGAAATTTCCAAAAACATAAGCATGTCCCAAACAAGAAGCATTCGGCGTACGGAATTCAGAGAGGGAATTTCCTTAGATCTAAGCATCGATATTTTGGACGAAAGGCAAACGCAAGAAGATCTCTACTTCGCTTGGGAAGAAAAACAGGAGTTTTACGATCTAATTGATGCACTAGACGACACACACAAAGAAATACTCATCCTACGCTTGAAAGGGTATAAATTCAAAGAAATCGCAGAAATCTTAGAAGTTCCCTTGGGGACGGTACTTGCTCGGGCGAACAGGGCCAAAGAAAAGATAAAAAAAATACAAAACAAGGAAATAAAGCCGTAACGGGGGGTAATCAATAGTATGGAGACAAAAGATCCGAACCCATTTATGAACCGACTCAAACTCAAAGAAGCCCTCTACCTGATGTCCCATGGGGAAGAAGTGGATCCTTCCACTCTCCATCGGATCTTAGAAACGGTTGTCCCTCATCCAGATTCCAAAATCAGAGTGTTTTTACAATTTTGGAATGATTCCTGGAAAGTTCTTATGAGCGACTGGGAAAATGCCACCCACCATACCTCTCAAATGGCCTTCCGTGGAGAAGGAAACAATGGTGCCTTTCGCGTGCACAGACAAGTGGCAGGGAGGGATTTGGACTTTGTGTTCCAACCAAACCCCGACAAAAACCAGGTATTTCTGTCGGTGGAAGCCTCCAATGCAGAAAAATTATCAGCCAAATTATTCCTAGATGGAACCCCAGTGGAAACACTTTCCAAACTCGGGTCCCAATCGATGTTCGATTCTCCCATCACTCTTGATTCCAGCCCCGAACTTGCAATCTTCGAATCTGGAAAAGAAATTGGGCGGTATCATTTTATGTTACAATCGTAATTTTTTGGAACCGAGTGCAATAAATCGTTTCCATCGTGCAATTGATTGGGTGAGAAGTAGTCCCTACCTAGGAACCTACTTTCTTTTTCCAAACTAGTTCACACTTCAAGACATCCCGGCGAAAGTCGGGATTTTTTTTATGCGTTTACACGGAAATAAATGACATCTCCATCTTGGACGATGTATTCTTTTCCTTCGACTCGCAGTTTCCCTTCTTCTTTGACTTTGGCGGCATCTCCCGTTCTGTCGAGGTCTTCGTACCGCATCACTTCGGCTCGGATGTATCCCTTTTCAAAATCAGAGTGGATGACACTTGCAGCGACTGGTCCCGAACTTCCTTGTTTGGTTGTCCAAGCTCTTACTTCTTCCACACCCGCGGTAAAAAAAGTAATGAGGCCAAGGAGTTGGTAGGAGGCACGGATCATACGAGATAAACCAGACTCTTTTTCTCCGATCTCTTCTAAAAAGGCCAATTGGTCTTCTTTCTCTAAACCGCTGATCTCTTCTTCGAACCTGCCACATAACACGACAACAGGTGCCCCTTCTTTCTTGGCATATTCAGTGATTTGTTTTACGAGAGGGTTCTCTGTATTTTTGACATCGGAATCGAGAATATTTGCCACGTATAACACGGGTTTAATGGTAATTAAATTAAACTTTTTGGCAATTTTATGTTCTTCTTCAGAAAGTTCGACTGTGGAAGCTCTGTTTCCTTTTTTTAAAGCATCTAAAATTTTATCCATCACAGATAAAATCTCAGCGGCTTCTTTGTTTCCCGTTTTTGCTGTTTTGGAAACGCGTTGTTGTTGTTTTTCCAAACTGTCCAAATCCGCTAAAATCAATTCATAATTGATGACAGTGATGTCTTCAATTGGATCTACTTTCCCGTGAACATGCGTTATATTTTCATCTTGAAAGGCTCGGACGACATGGCAGATAGCATCCACTTCACGGATGTGGGATAAAAATTGGTTCCCGAGTCCCTCCCCTTGGCTTGCCCCTTTCACAAGACCGGCAATGTCCACAAACTCGATCATGGTAGGGACCGTACGTTTTGGTTTGTAAATGTTTGCGAGACGAGCAAGTCTTTCGTCTGGAACTTCCACAACCCCGGTGTTGGGTTCTATCGTACAAAATGGATAATTCGCAGCCTGAGCGCCTGCTTTTGTGAGTGCGTTAAAAATAGTCGACTTACCGACGTTCGGGAGACCTACAATGCCACAATTCAAAGCCATACGGATAGAATTTTGAACCAAGCACTAGGGACAAGGAAAAATGTTGTCTTTTGACCTCTTAGTTCTGAAATCCAGTTTCAAAATAGACGGACGCTAAATAGTACACGGAGATACAAATCACAAATAGATAAAAACCTAAATATACTTTTCCAATTCGTTTCCAAGGAAACCGATCGTGCAAACGTAAGGTATGGATGATCCACTCAGGATTTGGTTCTTCGGATAAATCCGCTTCACTCCCAGACTTTCTCCAGACATATCGTTTTTCCTCCAGAGACAAATGGTAAAAAGGAGATTGGTTCCCAAGTTCCAAAACGCTGAGTAAAATAGAGGGAACTTCGAAGTATTTAAACCGAATAAGCCCTGAAAATCCGGTAAAAATGGCAAGGTAGTTAAACACAACAATGAGTGGACTTGCCGTATAACGAGAACTAAACAATAAATACAAATAAATGACTAGAAATCCAATCGATAAAATTTTAGAGATTTTGGTAAGATTTCTATAGAGTCGCTCTTCTTTTAAAAATTGAGTAAATGCTTCTGTTTTCATAAATCGCTCCTTTTAATTTGTGAGGGAAATACGAGACAAAAGAACCATTCTCTTTTTCCAATCATTTGGTATCTCTGTTTCTACCATTTGTTTTTGACCTAAAAAGTCAGTAAAGGAAAATCGAAACGCATGCAAATACATACGTTTTTCCTCTTTGGTTTTCTCACCATACAAAGTATCCCCAAGAATTGGAAACCCCAGAGAAGACAACATAACTCGAATTTGGTGCCTTCTACCTGTCAAAATTTTTGCAAGTCCAAATGATAGATTTTCCTTCTGATCTGAATGTAAAATCGTAAACTCCGTGATTGCTTTTTTGCCACCACTTCGGACAAGGTTTACTTGTTTGTTTCCTTCTTTTAAAAAACATTCCAATCGGTGTTCCTTCCAAGGAGGAATTCCGATACATATAAATAAGTACGTTTTTTCCGCTTTTTTTAGTAAAAGATCTAACTCCGTATTTTTGCTTTTATTTTTTCCAAGTAAAACAATGCCACTTGTCCCCAAATCAAGTCGATTGACGGTGCGAAGTTCTGGAATTTGCAAATGATCTTGCAATAACCGGGTAAAGTCGACTCGTTTGGGATCCTTGGTTTCATGCACGGGGATTCCGCTTGGTTTGTCTGCGAGTAAAAAATCATCACACTCAAAATAAATCTGAGTGGTCCACCCATTTCTCAGTTGAATGGTTTTAGGCGGTGAGTTCAACCCAAAGTCCGCCTAAACTTCGTATGTTGATCACACCAATATCGAATAATAAATACTGACCCTTGATCCCCACAAGAGTGCCCGAAACAGGCGTTTCCTTTGTAAGTTTCATTGACTTTATCTTAGAAGGATACTCCAAAATAGGATATTGAATTTCTTTTATCTCATCGAGAGGCAATCGTTTCCAAACTAACTTTTGTTTTGTTTCCTTGGGGGAATAAAACTCGTTTTTTTCTAGATGGTTTAAAAACTTTTCTGCTTCTTTTGGCAGATCGATGCTACCAGGATCCCCTGATACCATCTTTTGCCAGGAAGTTTTATCTGGTAAAAATTGACTGAGAAACTGTTCCAAAATCCCAGCATCTCTTCTGGAATTCACTTCCAAGATTGGAATTCCAAACCGTGCACCTTGGTCCACCCAGCGGTTTGTGATCGGATTTTCTTTGGTGATACCAACTTTTAAACCACTTGAGTTTGCAAAATAAACTGTGTGTTTTTTGAAACAATTTGTCTCTCCCCATTTGGCATCACGGCAAGTACCCAAATGGTGATGACAAGTTTCTGGACGTAAAATACAGAGATCGTTTTCAGCTAGAGAGGAAAAACAAACAAAACAATAACCTTGGTTAAAAGATTTTTTTGTTTTTTTTCCACAATGCATACAACGAATTTCATCAGTTGTCTTTAGCGTGATTTTTTTACCAAGAAACGACTCAACAGGTTCTTTCGAAGTAAGTTCCGTCACTTGGATTTCTTTCTTTTTTTTATCTTCATCAATATGGGCATATTCCCAAAAATACGAAACTGGGCTTATCCCTTTGTGGGACATTTTCCTTACATATCCTTGGTATACTGGCATAGAGGTTAAAACGAAAATTCCTTTACTTCTTCTGGAAAAAAATCTCCATCGACCTTAACAAAGTACAGCTGAACTAACTGCGGGTTTTCTTGGTTTTTGTTCCAAACAAAAATCACAATGGTGTTTTGATGTAAATAGTGAGAGATTTGTCCTTTTGGATGATAAAAAATGGAAATCTGGTTTTCACCGTCGCCTAACAGAATGACGTTTCCATTTAAATTTCTGGATTTTTCTTTGGAAATTTTTATGCCAATCTTTCCACTTGGATTCATGTCTTCTGGATCTCTACCTTCCGCAAACTCTCCATCATTCGTTGACGATTCTGTCGCTACTGAAATGGTTCCACCTGTAAAATCTAAAAAATTACAGGGAAAATTACCAGGCATACTTGGAAACTCATCCGTACACGTTTGATAACTAACTTCTTTTTCTTCGAAACGAGAATACTTTACCATCACTGTCGAACGAATGGTAGCATACGCTACGGATTTTAATAATTTTGCTGTTTTTTGTTTGGGAACTATCTTTAAGGGAACATCGGAGGCATGAATGCCAAAAGTCAACATTCCTAAACATAAAATGAAGAATATAATGTATTTCATGACGACTACCTTAATAGAGTAAGTATGGTTCAATTCGTTTCTTTTCTTTTTGTTCCTCAGAACGAAATGTTTCATGAAACTCTTGGTACGTTTTTCCTTCATTGATCGAAGTGCGGAAATGATCGTTCCCCCACAATTGGTCTACCCAATGGTTCACAGACCCTTTGCTCCACTTAAAATCATTGGGATAGGTTTCTTTCATCATTCGGATGAGCTCGTATGCAAGTAACATTGGATCATAATCAGGTCGAACCAAATTCATACGAAGACCAGAACAGATTTTGCCTTTGTGAGGACCAAAGGTTGGTTTAAAGTACACTGTAGAAAAATAATAGGATTTGTTTCCAATTGTACTCAATTTGTTTGCCAGTTCCTCAGGGTTTGTCATCCAAGGAGCTCCAAAGTAAACAAAGGGAGCTTGTGTACCTCGGCCCACTGACACATTCACACCTTCCAGTAATACCAGAGACAAATAATTTCTAGCAGAATCCACCATTGGCAAATTAGGCGATGGAGTTGTCCAAGGAATCCCTGTATCTTCGAAATACATTCCTCGTTTATAGCTTTCTACTGGAACAACCGTAAGATCTACCGAATCCTTAAGATATTCTTTGTTATAAAAAATGGCCGATTCCCCTGTGGTCATGCCTGTGATGAGAAGCGATGGAAATTCCCCAGCAAAGTTTAAATGTTTGGGACTCATCTTTTCGCCCATTGGAGGCAAATGCATTGCTACATGGATATGATCGAGAACAACCAGTTTTGTTTTGGTATTTTTAAGGGCATCCATCAAACGTTTGAGCACACTTAAGTAAGTATAACAGCGCATCCCCACATCTTGCACATCAAACAAAACATAATCGACCTCTTTTACTAAGTCTCGTAACTCTGCATCTTTTATCCGATAAATATGATACAAAGGTCTTTGGAAGGTTGAATCCATAGTAACAGGCGTTTGGCTGAATTCTTCTTCTAATCCCAAAAATCCATGTTCGAGACCAATCAAATGCTCAAGCGTAACTTTATGTGTCTCAAAAGAATTGATGATTTTTTTTGGATTCGTTCCAATTCCCGATGGGTTGGTCGCAAGCATCACCTTCTTTCCCGTCATGGTTGGTAGGATTTTTTCGTAAAAAATGTCCTGAGAAAGACGAACTTTGGAGTCGGCAGGATGGACTCGAAATTGGGGAACCGTGTTCCCTTGGCACGCAAGGACAAGAAACGAGAGAGAAAACCTAAAAAAGTAATTGGTCATGTAAGTATATGTTTCTATAATATAGCAAATCTTCAAGGAGAAATGTCCTTCATGCTTCATCGACTTCGAATTGCCCCCTTCACCGGGATATTAGTCCTCTCTATCTTGGCATGTGCCGGGTCTAATTCCGCGCAAAAAAACCCATCCCTACCAGACAATGTGGTAACAGCCATGGGAGAGGCCCCTATTTACCAAGGAGACTTGGCTCTTGCTCGTAACAAAGCTCTGAAAGATGCCAAACTCAATGCAATCCGTAAACTTGTAGGGGAACAAATCACAGAAAAATCTGGAGTCTCCGATGGGCAATCCCTTGGATCGAAACTCTACGGGAAAACCGACAGTTTCGTAAAAAAATACGACATCATTAGCGAAGAGCAGTGGAAACTCGACACACAAGATATGATCCGTTTGAATGTCCGCTGTGAAGTGGAAGCAACCAAACTCTCCACAGCCGTCGATGCCCTTCTAGACGATGTAGGGAATCCCCGAATTGCAGTCCTTGTGCAAACCGTCGTCAACGGAAAATCATTTCCCATTGGATCAGCAACAAACATCGCCGAGGCGGAACTCATCGAAAAACTGCGTGCCAAAGGAAACAAAGTGGTAGATAGTTCTCAACTGACGGCTCTCCTCAAAAAAAATCCAAGCCTTGCTAAACTAGATCTTACCTCTGTAGAAGAAGGGAGCCCCCTACTCACACTCGCACAAGATTCTGGTGCGGAAGTTTTGATTGTGGCAAAAGTCACAACCACAGACCAAAAACCAGTGGTTCTTCCTGGAGGTAAAAAAACAGATTTTCTAAGTTCCGCCGCAACAGGCCCATACCGCATCATCCAGTTATGGGGTGATGGAAAAATTTTTGGATCCGGAAGTTTGGAAGGACGAGGCGCAGACATCACCCAAGAAGTTTCCAGAGAACAAGCAGTGAAAGATTGGGCAAACCTAGTCTCGGTGAAAGTGGGAAAACAAATCAAAGACGAATGGTTTAAACTCACTGAACAAAACACCGTGATTTTAAAATTCAAAGGTCTCGCCTTAGAAGATGCAATCAATTTCAAAAACGATTTGATGGAATACACTTCCGTGAAACAAATCAATGATCGCAAAACAGAAATGAATGGATCAGAATGGGAACTCACCTATCCAGGAAAAGAATCTATGTTTGCGGAAGAGTTGATGTATAAAAAAGATTCGAGCTTCCGATTCTTAAGTAGCAAAACGTTAAATATTAATAGTTCTAAACGTGGAGTGGTGGAAATCGAATTTAAAAATAAATGATTTAAATTCACATTTTTTTCAGTTTCCTGCAGAGAAAAAATTACGAATCTCTGCAGGATCCATGGGTTTTGAAAAATAACGACTAATCAAACCATCGGATATTGCGTTTTCAATTTCGGAATTTTTGTCATAGCCAGTCAACAAACCACAAATGATTTTTGGATAGATGGTCTTTACTTGTTTAATAAGTTCCAATCCATCCATTTCTGGCATACTTAAATCACTCAAAAGATAGCGAATCTCTTGCTCGGCATCCAATCCTTCCAAAGCTTCCAAACCAGAGGATGCAAGATAAACCTCGAAATCTTTCTTAAACATATCTTTGAATAAGTGAAGATTGAAAAATTCATCATCAACATAGAGAATTTTAATTTTTGCAGAAGGTTTGTTCATTTAACAAGGGGAAGCTCAATTGAAAATTTAGTGCCTTTCCCTAACTCCGATTCAAACTGAATAAAGCCACGATGATCATGTATAATCCTATAAGCAATCGATAAACCTAAACCTACTCCTTTTCCAGGTTCCTTCGTCGTAAAAAATGGAGTCATGATTTTATATTTTAACTCAGGACTGATTCCTATCCCAGTGTCACTAATTTGAACTTGAATGTGATCAGTCATCATACTTGTATCAATGCGCAATTGACCATGTTTCCCATCCATTGCCTGAATTGCATTCGCTAAAATATTAAGAAAACATTGGTGGATTTTTCCAGAATTCCCTTGAATCAAAACTGAATCTGCTTCGAAATTTCGTACGACTTCGATCCCTTCGCGGAGAGTATGAGCTAACATCACCAAACAATGATCTATGGTTTCATGAATATTGATCTTTTCTAGATTAGATTCACTGGCTCTAGTGTATTGATTTAATCCTTTTACAATTTTTGAAGTTCGATCAACTCCTTCCTTTATAGCATCTAAATAAAAACTAACTTTTTCCAATTGGTTTGAAGATTCTTTAAAGTATTCCTTGATTCCATGGTATCCACCCAATATGAAATTTAGAGGATTATTAATTTCATGCGCAATCCCAGCTGACAACAAACCAAGACTTGCCAATTTCTCCGATTCGATTAATTGATTTTGTCTTTCATGTAACTTGGTTAATGTATCTTCTAAAGCATTCGTTCGTTCTTTTACTAACGATTCCAATTTTCGATTGTAATCTTCTAACTGGGACTGATAATTGAGACGTTCTAATTCAGCGGCAATTCTACCTGAAAAAAGTTGAAATAATGTTATAACCTGATCCTTATCTTTTTCATAAATTTCATTCTCATATAATCCAACAATCAATCCCATCGTTTCCTGCTTTGAGTTGATCAAAGGAGTTCCGATATAACCTTTTATCTTCATTTCAACTAGCAAAAGATCCTTAGGAAAAAACTTCTGAACATCAGTAGGATAATAGCAGACATTATTCTCATATACATTTGCACACGGAGTGCCTTCTAAAGAATATGCCATGTTATCGACTAATGTCCCTTTTGCAACTAGAGCTACGGTTTTCGATTCATATTTTTCTTTATCAAATAAAGCGATAAAGGTATAGTCTGCCCCAATCACACGAGAAAGTTTTTCTGTGATTCGATTCAAAAACTCATTTCCATAGGTATTGGAAACTGCTTCGATGATTTCTGATAATAAGCTACCTTGTATCATTTTGATTTTTTTATGATTGGGGACAATGAATAAAGGATCTCCATCTGAAATTGCTCTTTACTTTGAATCATCCTCCTGGGTCTCGCTCACAAGTGGGAGTTTTGTTTGCGTGACATCTAGAAGTGGGCCCAATTCATATATATTGAAATATCCATATGCTTTTAGCGAATTGTATGTAGAAAGATTCAGGGAAGCAGCAGGACTTTTGGCAGCGAAAGCTTGTTCATTGCCTGAAAAATTATTATTACAATAGATCAATATTTTGGTTTTTTGTTCTGGGATCACACTCGCTAAACTGTCTTTAGTAAATTCCGTGAAAGGTAAATTTACTGCTCCCTTAATGTGTAACATTCGGAATCGGTTTTCACTTCTCGCATCCAAAACAACAACACCTTCTTCCGACATCATTTTTAGAAAATCTTCTTCCGTTAGGCGGTGAGATTCTCGTTCTGTTTCCGAGCGGTTGACAATCTTTTTGAATTCTTGATAATCAATGAGACGATTGGGTATGGGAACAATCTCTTGTTTTTTCTGTCTTTTTGAGATGGTTTTTGCATGAACTGGCAACAGAAACACGACTAAAAAGAAAAACAAAATTGGTTTCATCACATTCCCCTGAATCAAAATACCGTTTAGTTTAGTATGTCAACCTAGGAGAACTCAAACCTTTTTTCGACTTGCCAGGGAAAATAGAAGAAATGGAGTGAAAGGAATGAGTACATTACGCGCTGTTATCAAAACCAATAAAGGTGAAATCCGTATTGATCTGTTTCCAGACAAAACGCCTAATACCGTAGCCAATTTTGTGAACCTTGCCCAAAGGAATTTTTACAATGGCTTAAAATTCCACCGTGTCATCGCTGATTTTATGATCCAAGGTGGTTGCCCCCTAGGGACAGGCACAGGAGGACCAGGTTATAAGTTCCGAGATGAATTTGATTCTAGTCTCAAACATAACAAACCAGGGATCCTTTCTATGGCAAATGCGGGACCTGCAACCAACGGAAGTCAATTTTTTATTACCCATGTTCCCACACCATGGCTCGATGGAAAACATTCCGTATTTGGTGCAGTGGTAGATGCATCAGACCAAGAAGTTGTGAACGCAATCCGTCAAGGTGATACCATTGAAACCATCACCGTTGAAGGAGATCCTTCTGGGGTGTTTGCAGTGGCAAAACCATATTTGGATGAGTGGAACCAAGTTTTAGATTCTAGAAAATAAAGATTGCGATAATTCTTTTCTTTCCCAGTGTCTAATCATTATGAGAAAGAAAAGAAAACCAACGGCAATTACCGAAATCAAATTGGCTTCTCGGACGATCTTTTCCTTGAAACCAACAAAAATCAAACCATCCAAAAAAATCTATTCCCGAAAAGGCAACAAAGACCTTTCGGGAATGTTTTTTAATGTCATTCTTAACATGAACCTCATATAACATTTGTTTCCCTATATTCTCTTCATTTTTTATTCCGAGCTATAGACGCATGAATACCTTCAATCATGCAAAATCAAAATTGAAAGATTTTTCAAATTAAATACATTTTCCACTTTGACTGTTTCAATATTCATATCTCTATTCTTTGCAACTCTCATTTCCGAGGATATAACTTGTATCACCGGAGGAATGATGGTTGCTCAATCAAATACAGAATTTCTTTTGATTTACTTACCCATCTCATTGGGAATTTTTATCGGAGATTTAGCATTATACTTTCTTGGAAAGATTAGCAGAAAAGGTATCTCAATTCTAAAAAGATATGAAAACGAAATCAGAAAATTAGAAAAAATCGAGATACTTAATTCTCTCAAAAGAAACGATGTGAAAACAATTTTCTTATCACGATTTTTACCTGGAACTAGACTTCCAATTTACCTTTTGTGCGGATTTTTAGAAATGTCCTTTTTGGTTTTTATAGTCACTACTTTTGTTGCCGTTAGTATTTGGACAGGAATGATAATTTATATTAGTTCTATTTTCCAAAAACAGATGCTAAACTACTTCCAAGGAAATTATATTTTAATCGTCCTATTTACATCATTCGTTTTCATGTTTTTTCTTCTGCGATTTATAAGAATATTATTTTCCAAAAAAGAAAGAATCGAATTTTCCACCTCGATTCAAAAAGCTATCAAACCTGAATTTTGGCCAAGCTTTATTTTTTATCTACCTCTTTTACCTTACATTATTCTTTTATCTATACGATATCGAGGAGTTCGATATATCACAACAGTAAACCCAGCAATTGAAGCCTCAGGCATAGCAGGTGAATCAAAGGCAGGCATACTTGATTTATTACCGCAATCCTATATCGCTAAATATATATTTATCGAATCTTCTAAAATATATACAAAACAAATGATAATAAAACAAATTAAATCTAAACAGTTATCATTTCCTTTGATTTTAAAACCTGATAAAGGAGAAAGAGGCTTTGCCGTTCAAAAAGTTCATTCAGTAGCGGAAATTATAGAAAAAATAAATAAAATTCGCATCAACTGGATTCTGCAAGAGTTTATTCCAGGTTCAGAAATTGGTTTATTCTATATCAAATACCCTAACGAAAATAATGGTAAAATTTTTTCTATAACGATTAAAACTTTTCCCGAGATCATGGGTGATGGAAAATCGAATCTTAAAACTTTAATCTGCAACCACAATCGATATAAATACCAGAAAGAGACTCACTTAAAGAATAACATTTCTAAGCTATATTCTGTGCCAAAAGCAGGTGACGTTGTCAAAATTGGAGAAATCGGAAATCACGTATTAGGTTGTATGTTTGAAGATGGCAAAGAAATCATTACTCCAAAACTTTCAGAAAAAATTAACAAAATTATGGCAAAAACAAAAGGAGTTTATTTCGGTCGATTTGATATCCGATATTCAAATTTAAGTAACTTAAAAAAAGGAAAGAATTTCAAAATTATTGAATTAAATGGGGCAACAAGCGAATCAACTAACTTATATGACCCTCGTTTTAAAATTTGGGAAATGTATTCAATTTTATTTCACCAATGGACTGAGCTCTATAAAATTGGATATACAAATTTCAAATCAGGAGCAAAGTTATATCCCTATAAAGAACTGATTCAGCTTATATACAAACACTTCACTTACAAAAAATCAATCACTCTTCAAGAAGGATCCATTCAAAGCAGTGATTAACGATTCTTTGAAATAATTCGTAAGAGTGGACTCTTATAAAAATCACAATATCCCAAATAAAGGGAAGAAATAAACACAATAATTGCTAATATAAACAACAATCCCCCATCACCATTTACGGCTATTCCTAAAAACACTATATGAGATAGTATTGCGCCAAGCATTAGATTAATGACAATGCCTGCCCCTAACCAAACAAAATTCGGAAACATTAATAAAAGAATGGCAACCGTTTCTAGTATCGCCGTACCAATTCTCCCCCAAGGCTCCATTCCCAAGGATTGAAAAATGTAAACAGACTCTTTCGCCCCAGAGTATTTAAAAAAAAGGGTTTGTCCCAAAATGACGATCGATAAAATTCTCATCGTTTGATATAAATATTTGTTATAATATTGCATAAGCATACTTAATTCCTAAAACTAGACTGATTAAATGATACATAAATAAACAAGAAAGAAAATACATAATCTATAATAACAAGTCTGCACTATACATATGTCGAAATTGAGCGTTTGGTTTTAACAGATTCAAAGGATCTGCATATTTCGGCATAAAACCCTTCACCAAGTACATTGGTATATCCCCTTTACCTTTTGCTGAAACAAGACCTCTCGGTTCACAAATGAAAACATCCTTTACGAGTTCATAAGTATCATGCGAAATATTTACCTCACCAACGATGCCAGAACTTTCCAATCGGCTTGCAGTATTTACGGTATCTCCCCATACATCATATGCAAATTTATTACTACCAACGACACCTGCCACTAATGGACCTACGTGAATGCCCAGACGTATTTGCCAGAATTCTCTTCCACGCAAACTATGAAGCTCTTTTTCTTCCAGCATAAACGATTGAAACCCTAGACCACATAATATCGCATCTAATGCAAAAGTCTTATTTTCAATTGGAACCCCACCAACAGCCATATAGGCATCACCAATCGTTTTTATCTTTTCCATCCTATATTTTTTACAAGTTTCATCAAATCTTTTGAAAATTTTATCTAACTCACCAACCAAAGTTTCGGGATCCATCGCTTCCGCAATGGAAGTAAAAGAAGCCATATCACAAAATAAGACAGAAGCAATTTCAAATCTCTTAGGAACGACAAAATCATTCTGCTTAAGTTCATCTGCAATAAATTTTGGTAAAATATTTAAAAGCAGTTCATCTGACTTTTTTCTTTCAATATTCAAATTTCTAGATAAAATAAAAATCAATATTCCTGTCAGTATCTGTACAAATATGTAATTACCACCAACATCCATATATCGGTCCATTTCGTTTGAATATCCCACAATCAAATCTTTATGAGTATATTCAACGTAAAACAATGACGCAGAAGAAACTATATAAATCAAATAAACGAGATATATGTTGTGGTTTCTTATTAAAATAAGAGCTATTACCAACGCAGGTATAAAATAGTAATGGTTTCCTCCTACGGAACCACCATTCATAAACCACATAGCACACAAATAGAATAAAATAGTCAAATTAAACGGCCAATATAGCACATAATATATATTCTTCACTCGAGAAAGAAAATACATAAACAACATAAGAGAACCAGAAACCAAATTTAAAACAAAGAGTATCAAGAAGTTCTCCAAGTAATAAACGCCAAAAACACCAATTATATTTAGGCTTCCATTCACAAGCGCAACAGAATTAAAAAGTCGATGCTCCAAAGAATGATACTTCGGATTTCCAAATAATAGATACGCAAATTTAATCATTTACTATAATTCCCCGTGTCCTTGATTTATCAAATATTTGTGTAGCTATGGAAACACCAAAGGCTTCCGGTAAATTCAATGTCGGCATTACGTTTCGAAACACTAATTGCAGAATTGCTAAATGATGAACAGCATGTTCATTACAATATGAAATTTCTCTAAACACTGTTGACCTCAATTCGATAAATCCATTTTCAGTGTTCTCACTCACCTGAATCATTATTTCTTTATCTTGCTCTATTTTTTGAATTTCTATTGCTAACAGTTCTATAAACTCCTTCACAAAACTCAAATCTGTTTCAAGCTTCATTGATCTTTTTCGAGAATCATAATTAATAATACCTCTCTCGAAACCAAGTAGTAATTCTTGATAAAACTCCAATATATGACGAATATGTTTTGAAATACTACCCTCTCCTAATAATTTTTGAACTTCACTGTATTCCGATTCCGAAATCTGTTCAATGATAGACAGTATCGAAGTAAATATGTGATTTGACTGGTTGATCAGTTCCAAAGTATTTTCCTATCTCTCAAGAGAATTCATTATTATTTGTCTAAACTATTTTAAAAATCACACCGAAGTTTTCCCTGCTCTAAATTGAGACGGAGATTCTTTGACATATTTTTTAAATAGTTTTGTAAATTGGCTAATATCATCGAATCCTAATTCATCTGATATTTCCTTGATTGGTTTTAACGAAAACAAAAGAAGTCGTTTTGCTTCCAGAATAATACGGTTATGAATGATCACCAAAGGTGAATTTAAATTTGCAGACTTTAGGATTTCAGAGAGTTTTTTCGGCTGAATTCCCAATAAAAACGCATAATCACTTACTAATCTATTTTTCTTAAAATTTAATTCAACAAGCAAGTTAAATTGACGAATGACCTCGATGTCTTTATAAGTTCCGTTTATTTTTTTTATCTTATTTCTTCCAATCCGAGTCAAATGAATGATTAAGATCTTAAGCAAACTAACAAGCATTTCTTCTTGAACTGGATCATTTACCAAAAACTCCTTATGGAACAAATCAATTATGTTCCGAAAAGAATTTCCTTCTGCTTCAGAAAAAGAAAGAACTGAAAAGGATTGAGCACCGTAGAACAAAATCCCATTGCACGAAACTTCGTGATCATGATCACGTATACAATAAAACTCCCGATTAAAAGAAATGCAGCTAAGCGGAGGTTGGTCTTTCTTTAATCTCAAATAATTCAATGCCGTGATCGTGCAAAATGTTGATTTTGGCATCCGGATTATTTTATCATCACAGAAAAACTCTATTTCTTCTTTACTTAAATTCCAAAATATATGATTTGCATTAGGATTAGAAAACGCCACATTTTGGCTCTCAGCCAAGTTCTCCGTAAAATGAAAAAAAGAGCCCGATTTTTGACCTGAGAATTGGAAAGTTTTAGATTTCATCTATATTTTGGTTTCTCAATCGAACTTATCAGCATAGCTAACCGTATCATATTTGAAAGAGCCTGAAAAGGTCATTGTTTCATTTTTGTTTGTCAATTTTTCTTTTTTTATGTAGTTCCACTTGAATTGATTTTCCTCCTTTCATTAAAATATTGAAAATCGAATCAAACTGTTCATTTCCAAAAAAACAAAGGAAAAATTGGGAAGGTATCAAAAGTGACAAATAGATTTCCCTAATCCATCACTGCCCTATCACATTCGTTCCATCTCACTCCAACTATCACGACTCAGTTCCTCTTCTTTTCCCAAATCCACAAACATCAATCGTTCAAGTTCCAAGTTCCTTTGTTTGGCGAGGCTTATGTATTGGACTCGGTCCTTTCGTAAGGAAAATAGTTCCTGAAAGGTTTCATCATCGTGTGCTAAAAATAAATTTTTGGCCCGTTCTGCTGCATAAGACCTTGTTCCTAATAGTTTTAAGACATCGGATGCTAAGGTGACAGCCGTTTCTCTAGTCTCGCGATAGATATAGGAAAGCCCCATTTCTTTGAACTCATAGGCTTCTTCCCGATCTCCCACACGTGCCAGTATCTGAATGCCTGGATAATGGTGTTTGACATTTCGGATGAGTTCCTGTTGTCTTTCTGGATGGTCGAGTGCAGCGACTAGAATTTTTGCATGTTCCAACCCAGCACTTTCCAAGAGTTCAAGCCGAGTGGCATCTCCAAAGAATACCTTAAATCCAAATCTTCCAAGCATCTCAACTCGATCGGCATCATAATCCAAAATTGTGATCCCAACTCCATTGGAACGTAAAAACCGTCCTACCATATTTCCGAATCTTCCAAATCCACAGATGATTACGGGATTTTCTTCCTTTTCGATTTTCCCATTCGTTTCCGATTGGGGAGCCTTGGATTGTAATCTAGTAAATATCGTTTTTTCATATAATAATAATAATATGGGTGTGAGTGCCATACTAAGGGCAACACAAGCAACGAGAATGACAATGGTTTCTTTTTCAAAGACACCAAGTCCTTCCGAATAACCGAATAGGACAAAAGAAAACTCACCCACTTGTGAGAGGGCAAGTGCCATATACAAATTTTGATCCAGAGGTATTTTGAATAAAAACCCAAGGAGGAGTAATACAATCGCCTTAGCAAATATAATTCCAAAGACAATTCCAACAATTTTAGAAGGATGTTCCAAGACCACAGGTATGTCCATTGAAGCTCCGACACTTAGAAAAAACAATCCAAGCAACAAACCTTTGAAAGGTTCAATGTTACTCTCCAGTTCATGGCGAAATTCACTGCTCGCAAGTACAACTCCCGCAAGGAAAGTTCCAAGTGCTGCTGATACTCCAACCGATCCCATGAGAACTGAAATGGCGATGACTAACAATAAACTAGCACCTGTAAAAATTTCGCGACTTCCTGATTTCGCGATCAAACGAAATAGTGGACTTAAGAGGTATCTCCCAATGAATATGATTCCAATCACAACACCTAACACTACTAATGTCTTTTGATAACCCGGTAAGTGATCCACCAACGAGTGTCCATGTTCACTTGTAGAAATTTCCCTATCACTTAACATGGGAAAGATAGCAAGGATCGGAATGACCGCCATATCTTGAAATAACAAAATCGAAAAGGAAGCTTGACCTGAAATCGATTTCATAAGCCCCTTTTCTTTCAAAGTTTGGAGTACGATTGCTGTTGAGGACAAAGACAAAATCAATCCCAAAGCAAAGGATGATTTCCAAGAAAATTGAAATAGAATCGAACATGTAAAAACAACGAACGTCGTTAAGACAAGCTGCAAACCTCCAAGTCCTAACAACCAAAATTTCAATCGCCAAAGTAAACTTAGTTCCAATTCCAATCCAATGGCAAATAACATCATCACCACACCAAATTCTGCAAAATGCAAAAGATCCTTTCCTTCAGAACCCACAAAACCAAATACAAATGGTCCAATCACAATGCCTGCGATCAAATACCCAAGTACAGAACCAAGTCCCAATCGATTGGCAATCGGAACCATAATGATCGCACTCGTTAGATAAATCATTGCTTGTAGAAAAAATTGCACTTCACCCATGATTAGCCTCTAACATGTTTAAGATAAATTTTTTATAACGAATCGATTCTCTTTGGAAATCTTCTTCCTTCAAATGAAACGTTCCTTGGACTAAGAATGGATTTTGGTAATCCATTTTACAAAGTTCTGCCGTACGTTTAAAAGGTAATAAGAATTCATCGATCGTATATCCATGAAATCCTTCTTTCTGATAGGCCTCTCTTGAACCACCAGTCGTGATGGCCTGGACCCATTTTTTTCCTCTTAGGGAATTCCCGTTTTTTCCATACGCCCAACCGTCTTCCAAAACAAAATCAATCCATTGTTTCAAAAGTGGAGGGCAACTGTACCAATACAAAGGATGTTGAAACAAAATGACATCATGTTCGAGAAGAAAACTTTGTTCGAGTTTGACATTGATTGTAAAATTAGGATATAATTCGTATAAATCCCGTAAGGTGATGTCTTCCGCATTGGGTATAGAATCTAATAAGATTTGATTTGCTTTGGACCGTTCCAAAAATGGGTGGGCTAACAAAATAAGAATCTTTGCCATAAACGTTAAAGGAACAAATCTTTAAAACGTACGCAAACCATAAATTTTTATATTCCATTTCTGCTCAGTAAAAAAGTTTTCCTTGCGTTCCCTTTCATTCCCCTTTAGTTTGGCTGGATTGATACGTGACGTAGAGATATAAAATGTTCATTAGTACTGATAGAGGTCGTAAAACTCTCCTAAACAATCTTAACCAACAGTATGTTTTGCTAGCTAGCACTGGAATGAAACAATGGTGATCCTATTTTGATTTTAGTAAACATACCAAATCGTCTCCATTTAAGGAAATAGGATTGAAGCAAAACTCACCCATATCCCTCACTCTCATGATTTGCCTTTTCGCAAACCTTTCGCTTTTTTCCGATTGCACTCCCCTGCATATCCATCTCGCACGTCCGGGAGCTGTGTCTATGCAAATGGAAAAGCCTATTTACTCGGGGGAAAAAACGGATCATCGAATCTCTTTGATTTTTGGGAGTCAACCGATGGAATTAGTTGGGTTCTCATCACAGAAAGAGTCAAACAAACATCTGGTGGTGGGATCAATCGTCCTTGTAACACGATATAGAATACAAACCTCACTTTTAACTATGGATTCAACTCCATTTCTAACCGAGCAGTTTTGATTGGAAAAAGGCTTCTTGTATACGGACAGCAAGACAATGTTTACACCGATTTAGAATAACTGACCCTTGTAGAAATTGATTTCGACACATAATCTAAATCAGCTTTACTTCGTTGGAAAAAAGGAAGAGTGAATGTTGACATTTGTTGGAAACTCTATACTATGAATCACCGATGAAAGTGAACGCAGAAAAAGCTCTGGCAACCTTAGAGAAGGCGAAAGAAGAAAAAGAGAAAGGATCCTATGAAACATCTCTAACTCTTTTTCGAGAATACTTATCCATGGTAGATCCTTCTTTTACTCATGGGGTTTGGTACACAATGGCAGAAATCTTATTTGAGAAGAAAGAATATGAAGAAGCTCTTTCTCACTGCAATCGTGCATTAGAACTGATGAAAGAATTTATCCCTGCCCTGGAACTGCGTGCGAAAATACAAAAAGAGTTAGGCAATCATACTGCCGTGAAAGAAGACCAAAACAAAATAGACAAACTCAATGCAGAAGAAGAGTCCAAGTGGGATGATCCCAATCACTACTATCATTATAAGTGAAACAATAAAAAAGCCTCTTCTCCAAGTTTCCTTCGAGAAGAGGCAACCGTCTTAAGGCAACTCTTGCCTTTTACGACTTAAGTGTTATTCAAAAGTCGCAATACAGAATTGGGTCTGAGGCTGGCTTGCGCTAGCATTGCCGTACCGCTTTGCACGAGAATTTGTTTCGTCGTGAGCGCTACCATTTCCTCAGCCATATCTGCGTCCCTAATCCTTGATTCGGATGCTTGCATATTTTCGTATGCACCCATGAGGCCTTTTGCAGTACTTTCGAGCCTATTTTGATAAGCTCCCATATCTGCTCTCTGCTTCATGATCTTGTTCAAGGCGAAGTCCGCTTTGGCAATCGCTTCATCCGCTTTTCCAGGTGTTGAAAGAGCAATTTTAATCGCACCTTCCGACATCTTCAAAGCTTTCGAAGTCATAGTTCCAATGTAGAAACGCTCTCTTTGCCTTGCGTTTGCTCCCATGTGAAACCACATCGATGCTTTCGTTGACTTTCGAGCGAAGTCTCCTTCAAACAGTTTCATTTTATTGAACTCTGCTTGCGAAGCAATTCGATCGATCTCATCCACCAGCGCAGATACTTCTACCTGCACGAGTTGCCTGTCCTCAGGTGTGTAGATTCCGTTCGAAGTCTGAATCGCCAGGGTTCGGATTCGTTGGATGATTTCAGCCGACTGGTCAAGGTAACCCTCTGCAGTCTGGATGAAACTAAGTCCATCTTCCGTATTCCTTTCCGCCTGACGTAAACCACGAATTTGTGTTCGTAGTTTTTCCGAAACAGCAAGACCAGAAGCATCATCACCGGCAAGGTTAATCCTTTGCCCAGTGGAGAGGTTCCTCATGGTCTTATCTACATCCCATTGTGTAAACTTGAGAGCACGATGTGATTGAATCGCACTCATGTTGTGATTGATAATCATTGGCCTACACTCCTTTGTGTATTACCAAGAACGGTATGTATTTCGTTCTTAGCCGGACAATCCCTGTCCGGTGTCAAGGATGAGCTTTCATTTTGCCACCTGGCAGGGGAAAGCCGGCTGATTATCTAATAACAACTCTTCAGTTACACTAACCACTCACCTCGTTAACGTAAATTAACGAAGGAGAGAAAGAACTCCTTGTGGACGAACATTCGCCTGAGCTAACATAGCAGTTCCAGATTGAACTAAAATCTGGTTCTTTGTGAAAGCCACAGTTTCTTCTGCCATATCCGCATCACGGATCCTAGACTCGGAAGCTTGGGTATTCTCATAAGCGTTCATGAGCCCTTTCGCAGCATGCTCAAGACGGTTAAAGTAAGCACCTAAGTTTGCTCTTTGTTTGCTAATACGTGTTAACGCAGCATCCAAAGTTCCGATCGCATCATTTGACTTATCAGCAGTTGATAAAGACAAAAGCTCCCCACTTTGACCTTTAAGATTAAGTGAACGTGCAGTCATTGTTGCAATGAACACTCTTTCTCTTTGGTGCATGTTTGGTCCAATATGGAACCACATGGAAGTTGCTCTAGATCCACGAGCAAAATCACCTTGAAGCAAATTCATTTTATTGAATTCTGCTTGAGAAGCAATTCTGTCTACTTCGTCGATAAGTTGTGAAACTTCGACTTGGATCATTTGTCTGTCTTCTTCAGTGTAAATACCGTTAGACGATTGAATTGCAAGAGTTCGAATTCTTTGAATGATATCATTCGATTCTTGCAAAAAGCCTTCCGTTGTTTGGATAAGGCTCATACCGTCTTCGGTATTTCTTTCTGCTTGTCTAAGACCATTCACTTGCGTTCTCATTTTTTCCGAAACGGCAAGGCCTGATGCATCATCACCTGCACGGTTGATTCGCATACCAGAGGATAGTTTTTCCATATTTTTGGAAACTTCCTCGTTTTGGAACTTGAGGACGCGATGTGAGTTGATCGCGGCTAAATTGTGGTTTATGATCATTGGTTTCCTCCTTGAAACTTGATCTGGCAAACGAGAGAATCCCTTCTCTCGCTTTTTTTGTGTCTGGCTTTCAGGCCCCATTGGTGCCTAAAATCTCTATTTATTCCCTTAGTATGTCGGTCGCTGGATATAGGAAATTAATCCGAAGAAAACGATAGGTTTTCATCGAAAATTGGCTATTTTTGAGGATTTTTGGAGGATTTTGGTGACTTTAGCGATTAATTTTTTTTTTAAAAAAATCTATTTTTCCCAATACGATCATCGGTTTTTCTCCATTTTCCATAAGCAAATTTTCAAAAATGGAGAAAAAACAGGGGGAACCCCCAAGTTAGCGAGTCGCTTTTGGGGAAATCGAATCCCATTGGTAAACGGGCTGAAAGGATCCTGAAAACCGATGTTCGATCTCTTTGACATCTTTAAAGTTTTCGAAAAGACTTGCGTTGAGCGCACGTAAGGTTTGATCCATTGCTTGGATCCTACGTTTGTTTAGCACTTCTTCCGATTCTTTGGGAACCGATTCTGTTCCACCTGTATAGTATGTAATCGTGTCAACAGGTGCATTCGGATTCTCTTCTTCAGGATCGGCATTATCTTCCTCTCTTTTTGTATGAGGAAGTCTGTATTTTTCCATAATGGATTCGAGGATACTCGTATTCCAGTCGATGACGAGGGTTCCATTTTTCTCGAGAAACCAAGATTGTTTCAGTGCAAAGCGAATATCTAAAAGTTTTTTGGGAGAAAAAAGTTTTCCATCTTTCGCCAAAGCTTCCACCGAATCAAAGTAAGGTGGCGCACCCACTTCTCCTATGATTTGATACACTAGGTCAGCTCGATCTTCCCGTTTTAAAACCTTGCGCTGGATTGGGATTTGTTCCCCTTCTCCATTGGAAATATATATCACAATCGGTTCTCTATGGTCGAGTGAAGGATAGGAATACAATTGAAAGGGAACAAGCAGACGAAATGGGTTTTGTTCCGCTAAGATGAAAAAACTAAAGAAGAGAAGTAAACTAAACCAAGAACCAAAGAGAAAGATAAAATCACGAGTGAGTTTGGTTTCCCCTGTTCCAATTTTGTAAAACCGAATGGATACAGTTTTTAAAAATTCCCAGTAGGACTTAAGTATTTCTTTAATCTTTTGAAGATGCGTATTCATGAATTCCTTTGATCACACTGCGAGCGATTTTCTTTTGGAAAGATTTATCTCTCAGTTTTTTACTTTCTTCAGGGTTTGTGAGATACCCCATTTCCACAAGTACAGCAGGCATAAGGCTTCCTCGCAAGACGGAAAAATCTGCCTTTTTCACTCCCCTGGAAGGGATTTCGGGGCTTAAGGCCTTTTCATATTGTTCCGCGACAGAATCGGCTAATTTTTTGGATCGCCTTTGGGTCACACTCGATAACATTTGCGACTGGATTTGGGTGACTGCCGGAATTTTGTGTTTTCCGATATAGCGATTTTCAATGAGAGCAGTTTCTCTTGCGCTTTCCGTACTCGGACTTTGAGAAAGATAATACACTTCAAATCCTGCGGCTTTTTCCGAGAGGGATGCATTGCAATGGAAACTGATAAAAATCACATCCCTTGTATCCGAAAGGACGCGATTGGCAAATTTGGAACGGTCTTCCAATTCCACAAAACGATCGTCCTTTCTCACCATCTCCACTCGGATCTCTGGATAATACTTTCGTAAGTAGAGATAGGTATAACGGGCTACACCGAGACTTACCTCTTTTTCAAAATACCCAGATTGGTCGGAGGTCCCAGGATCTTTTCCCCCATGCCCTGCATCAATGACAATGGCCTTCACCGCCATACTTCGTTTGGGAGCTGGTTCTTTCGGAATTTGAATCCAGAGTTCTTTTTCTTTAAATTGGTAACGAACATCGTAAGCAATGAGATTGAGTAAAATTCCTTCCACTAAATCCAGAGGTAAATACACCTCTTCTTCTTTTTTTAAAATGGCTTTTGGGATTTTGTAAATTTTACCATCCAAAGTATAAAAACTGCTACCAATGCGAAATTGGATATTCCCTTGGGGAGTGGAGATAGAACCAACGTTTGTGTATTTTTTAAGTTTGGTTGAAAGTTCTGGCAGAATGGTTTTTAAATCAGAAAAACCAACATAATTCCCTTTCCCGTAAAGCGGAAGTTTGGCGACTTCTGCTCTCACGAGACTGGGGAAAAAAAAGAGTAAAAGTAAAACTAATCTTTTTTGAAGAAAGAAAGAATTCGTTTCCAAATTGATTGTTTCTGTTTTTTGGATTGTTTCACTTCGTTGATATCAAAAAGATTTCGTCTTGGATCGCTCTTTTGATTCGATTTTCCTGGTTGGTGTTTTTTGTGATGGGGTTTGCCCTTCCCGTCTTTTGGATGGTTGCCATGTTTGAATTCATGGTGGGTCATCTTCGCAGGATGTTTGTGATGTTCACCCGCTTCTCCGTGGTTATGACTTGGATGAGACATCTTAGCTGGTGGATGGTAGCCTTCCGACTTTCCTTTATGACGACCCTTATCACCTGACCTGTGTTCGCCTCTCTCTCCCCCTCGTCCACCACGGTCTGCGCGACGAGGCTCTTCTCCCCGTCTTGGTTTTCCACCTCGACCACCTCTTTGTTCGCGGTCTTGGTATTTTTTCTCACCAGGGATCACTTCATCGGCAAAGACAGGAGTGAATTCACCCGTTGGGAATTCCAAATACTCTTCACGGATTTCTCCCACAGGGATTTTTGAGTTGAGATACTTTTCAATCCGTTCCAGTTCCGTATAATCCGTTTCAGAACAAAATCCAATCGACTGTCCTTTTCTTCCCGCACGGGCTGTACGACCAATTCGGTGCACATAGTTTTCCGCGTCTTGAGGCAGGTCATAATTATAAACCACATCAATGTTTTCGATGTCAATCCCACGAGAGGCAACATCTGTTGCGATAAGGTATTTGTATTTGCCTGCTTTGAAATCACGAAGGAGACGAATGCGTTTTTTCTGGTCGAGTTCCGAAGAAAGTCCCGTCGCTGTGATTCCATATTTACGTAATACGGAAACAATTTTTGGGATATTCATTTTGTAGTTGGTAAAAATGATTCCGAGTCCTTCGATTGGATAGTTTAACAAGGAATTGACGAGATACGGAAGTTTTTCTTCTCTTCCCAAATGCAAGAGGGTTTGGTCAATCCGTTCTGTGATGACTTTTTCTGGATTGATATGAACTTCAATGGGTTCGTTCAAATAACGACTAGCGAGTCGAACCACTTCATAACTGAGAGTGGCACTAAAGAGAAGGGATTGTTTTCTATTTTTACATTTGTGGAAGATGTACTTGAGGTCTTGGACAAACCCCATATCGAACATTCTGTCCGCTTCATCAAGGATCACCACTTTGATGTTTTCCAAGGAGAGACCGTGGTTTTTCACAAAGTCAATGAGTCGACCAGGGGTCGCCACTATGATACAGGCTTTGTTTCCGAGTGCTTGTTCTTGTGACTTGTAATCGGTTCCTCCGATGATGGTAGCCACACCCAAGTCAGTGAACTCGAGTAATTTTTTTGCTTCTTCTGCGATCTGGATCGTGAGTTCTCTTGTCGGTGCTAAGACAAGGGCATACGGAAGTGCTTCCTCTTCCTCTGCAGAGAGAAGTCTGTGCAAAGTGGGAAGTAAAAAGGCCATTGTTTTTCCAGTTCCAGTTTGGGCAAGACCAGTGAGGTCGTGTCCTTCCATGGCAAACGGGATGGATTTGGCTTGGATGGGTGTGAGCTCTGTGTAACCAATTTTGTCTAGGGCTTTCTTTAGAGACTCGTGAAAAGGTAATTCGTTAAATTTCATAATGGATTTCAGTGTGTTCTTTTTCTGGCAATCAGTTCGATGGTATCACCATAGGCAAATTGGTTTGCGTATAGCCGATACAGCCATTCGGGGAGTTTGCCTCGGAGGCCTAAGTCCCGGTAGGAGTGATACGACATAGGTCTAACATAGTTCACGTCAAAGCCAAGGATTGACAAGAGTTTTTTCAGGGAGTGGACTGAGTAGTCAAAAAAGTGGTCAGAAGGATGGGTCGTAAACCATTCCTTAGGATTGGTCTCAAAACTTGGGCCAAAACTAGAAGGAACTGCCAAATACAAATAACCACCAGGTTTTAGCCAAGACCGCAATCGTCTCCAAATCCCATCGATGTCCTGAATGTGTTCGATCACAAAAAAAGCAGAAACAACTGAAAAAGATTCTTTCCATTCGCCCTCTTCCACAGAAAGTACTGATCGCCTTTCTACATCCAGACCCAGAGTGTTTCTCGAATATTCCACTTCTTTGGGAGAGAGTTCGAGTCCTCTGGTTTGGTATCCGGCAATTCTTGCTTCATCTAAAAAAAATCCAGCGGCCGATCCAATCTCCAGTAGTGTTTGGTTTGGAAACGGTGTCCTCTCACCAGGACCAAGGTTTGCCTGATGAGTGAGAGGAACTAACTTTGCCAAGTTTGCCAGTCTTCGTTTTGCCATGGCACGAAGATTGGGTTCGTCTTCGTAATAAGACTTTTTGTATTGGGACATGTATTCTTCCATAAAGTAACTGTCCCCATATTCCCTTTGTTTTGCGGGAAGATATCGCAAAACACCTGTGCGCCGGCAGATTTCGTAATATTCTGGGAATCTACGATGGGGGATAAAATCAAAAAAACTCAATAAAAGGTTCTCTTTTTGGATTCCAAAGATTTTTCATATTGGGCACGAGCTGCTCGTTTGTTTTCATAGGCTTCTGATAAACTTGGATTTAAATCAATTGCAGTTTGGAAACTGGAAAGGGCTCGTTTGAATTCCCCGTTTTTAAAATAACATACACCTAAATAATTATGGGCTTTGGAAGAAATGGAAGGAGTGACATCCGAACGAGTGATGACGGTTAACTCCTCAATCGCCTTTTCTCTGTCCACAAGAGAACCCGAATCAATGAGAATTTTGGCGAGCACTAACCTTGATTCCATATCCTCAGGATCAATGTGTGTGGCACGAAACGCTTCTTCTTTTGCCTTTTTTGAAAGTCCTGAGTTTCCACTGTTTGCATAACTTAAGGCGAGTTTTCTATGAGCCAGTTTGATTTCTTTAGGGTCTTTGGCATTTTCCAACACATAGACTAACATCTTTTCGGCGGCAGGATAATTTTTGGTTTGGATGTAAACATCAGCAAGTTTGAGTCTTGCTTCATAGAGTTCTGGTTTCCAAGCAATGGCTTCTTCATATTCAGCGATGGCTTCGGAATAAAAACGATTTTCCAAATAATAATCGGCAATCGCAAGTCTTGAGGGAACATGATTCGGATCGAGGGCCTGCGACTTTCGTAAAGACTCAATTGCCATTGTTGGTTTGCCGGCATGTAAATAGGAAAGACCCAAATTATAATAGGCCGATTGGTTTTTGGGATTTAAGGAAAGGGCTCCTTCAAAGGCTTGGATACTCTCTGAATAACGCTCCATTTCATCTAAGATGATTCCTAAATTCACAAACGCCGTTTCCGAATAGGTATCTCCAGGGGTAAGGCGAATGATGCGACGAAATAGACTTTCTGCTTCGACAAGTTCTCCCTTTTTATAGTAGAGCTCGGCAAGAGCAAATAACGAGTCCACATCCGATGGTTTTAAGAGCAGTGCTTTTTTTAAGGCGGTGATCGCCATATTGGTTTGTCCCATGGACAAAAACGCATCGGCAATGTAACGATAGACTTCAGGTTCGTTCGCATTGGAATCGAGTGCTTTTTGGAAGTATTTGGCCGCCTCTTCTGGGACTTTTTTCTTTAAATACACCAAACCTAAGTTATAGTAGGCTTTGGCATCTCCCGTTTTCAAACGAATCACTTCTCGGAAATAATACTCCGCACGGTCGTAGTCTTCTCTTTGGTAAAAGATGGTTCCCAAGTGGCCATAGGACAAAACAGCTGTTTGGGAATTGGGAGCTGTTTGCACCACTTTTTGGAACTCAGCGATCGCTTCGGCAATGTTCCCTTGTTTTAGAAAACTAATGGCAAGGTTATAGGTAAGTGTCACATCACTAGGGGCAAGGGCCTGCCCTTCTTTATAGGCTTCAATCGCACTTGTCGGGTCCCCAATTTCTTGGAATAAGTTTCCTTGTAAGAGAGCGACACGGTAGTCGTTCGGGGCAATTTCTTTGGCTCTTTGGGCCGCACGCCTTGCTTCTTCAAATTTTCCTGCGTGTTTGAATGCTAAAGACAAATTGTAAAAGGCAAAATAATTTTTGGAATCGTATTGGATCGCTTTTTCCAATCGTTCGATGGCATTGATGTAACGCCCTGCTTCATCATACATCACCCCAAGCACAGTGAGAGCGATGGATTTGTCTTCGTCACTGCCAGGGGAATTGAGAAACTCTTCGCAAACAGTGCCCACTCGGTTCACATAACGGTTGTGATAGGCATTGAGACAAGCTGCCAGTTTCGGATTCACCGAATCATCAGGGAGATACGGTTTATCCACAAGTAGATTCAATGCTTTTTTATCTGTGGGAAGGTCTTTTAGAACTTTGGCGATTTCTTCAGGATTTTGTTTTTTTTGCAAATACCACCAGTATGCGGCGGTTAAAAACCCAAGGATGAGGAGAACAAGAAACGACCAAAACAAAAACGATAAAACTGGTCGCCTTACCGTTGTTTCTGATTCATAAGTCGTTTCTTTTTCTTTTCCCAGGTTCCTTAAGTATGGATCTTCCTGGTAATAACTTGGCTTGGAGGTTTGTTCCTCAATGCGAAAGCGGTTTTTTTGGATAGGATCCATTTCTTTTGTTAGTGGGACTCTTTAGGTAAGATCTCCTTCTTATAGAAGGCATCGAGTAGTCCGTTGATGAATTGCGCTGATTCGTCCGTTTCAAATTCTTTTGTGAGTTCGACCGCCTCATTGATGACAACGGGTGCGGCAAGGAAAGGTTCCTTTTGCAAACTCAAAATCGACAAACGTAAAATACAACGATTGACCACGGAAATACGCGAAAGTTCCCAATTCTCCGAATACTTCTTAATTAGAGTATCGATCGCTTTGCGATTTTCGACCACTCCTTTCACAAGAAAGACAGCATAATCCTTTTCTTCGCGGGTGATTTTTTTGTCATACCAATCGAATTTCATGGCACGTTCGGGGTCTGTTCCCACTAAGTCAATTTGGTAGAGGCACATGAGGGCAAGGCTACGCCCACGGTGTCTAGAACTCATCCGATCTCTTTGAAAAGATTTGCCATTTCAATGGCTGTAGTGGCTGCTTCGTATCCTTTGTTTCCCGCTTTGGTCCCTGCTCGTTCAATCGCTTGTTCGATGGATTCTGTGGTGATCACACCAAAAATCACGGGAACGGAACCATCGGCCACAGATCCCACTTTTGCAGCTTCCCCAGACACTAAGTCGTAATGAGAAGTCGCACCACGAATCACAGCACCTAGGCAAACAATGGCAGAGAATTGGTATTTTTTGGAACCAAGAACACGTTTGACGGTTTGCGGAAGCTCAAAGGCTCCTGGCACGTAGATGACGGTGACATCTGAGTCTAGGACTCCGTGTTGTCTGTAAGCGTCTTTTGCCCCTTTTAAGAGAGACTCAGTAATGAATTCATTGAACTTTGAAACGATGACACAATGTTTTTGTCCGTTTCCGATTCGTGTGCCTTCCAATAAAGCTGTCATGTATCCAAGTTCCAAAAGAGGGCTTATTTCGCAAGACGAATGACAAGAGTGATTTTTCCGTCTGGATTTTCCACCACTTCGAAACCATCTCGTTCCAGTGCTTTTTTGGCTCGGTAAATCGCCAAATTCACAACATTGGTTTTTTCTTCCGTCTTTATTTGTGGTTCCCGTTTCATAGGCCCCCCTATCCCTTTAAAGTTCGGAGTCGAACCTGGTGAATCTTAAATGCCAATGACTTTACAAGCTAGAATTGTTTTCCTCTTATGTCATATAGGAAGAAAATGAAGAAAAAGAAATCTGTAAAGAAGGCCAAAAAAAGAAAACCGGTAGTGTATACCGAGAAAGACTTTATCGTAAAACCGTCTTCTGTTCCCAATATTGGCATGGGACTTTTCACAAAACAAACATTATACAAAGGTGATACCGTTGGTTATTACATGGGTAAAATCATTACCGATGAACAAGCGGAATCCAATAAATACGTAGATTCCAAATACCTACTTTGGATTTGTAAAGACTGGTGGATTTATGGGGAAGGAAAGGAATCAAATTACACCCGTTACATCAACCACTCCTCCAAACCGAATGCTGAACTCGTTACATCTGTAAGATGGAAAACAGCTCGTTTCCGAGTCTTAAAAACCATAAGAGAAGGGGAAGAGATCTTTTTTGATTATGGAAAAGACTATTGGGATAACGTAGATTTTAAACCGAAGTGAACTAAAAAATACAGGGGAAGTTACTTGTTTCTAAGGAAACGATCCTTCTCCTAAAGCAAGAGATACACGAAAGCAGGAAGGTTCGCCTGCATACGTGTTTTTTGGGGATTTAAAGAAGACCCTCGTTCGATCCAGAAGATTTGATGATCACTTTTCCATCTTCTTTTGCTTCCAGAGATTCGACATAACGAATCACGGAATCATTCATACGAAACACTCCTTCTTGAGAGTCACGATGGTTCCATTGGCAAAACAATACATTCGCCAAAAAGAAAAGTGCAGAGAGAACTAAGGGGAAACGGTAGAAAGTCGTCATAAAAACCCTCCGATCTCTTCCAGTTTCCCTAACCTTGCATCTACGGGCAAACTATTTTTTAGAATGGTTCTAACGAAAATCTTCGATGCGAATGTCTGGGAACGCATTGTTCTCCTCTTCCGCTGCCTTGAGAATGTCCCAGTCGATGGGGCCTGCGAGCATGGCCTCGAGTGCGAGAAACAAATTGGTGTGCACGTTGGTACGTCGCACCGCGTAGTCCACCATGGTTCCTGTTTTCATAATGAACGCCCAATCACTGCTTTGTAATAGTAGGAGCTCACGCCCCATTTGTTTTAAAATGCGGATTTGGTCTTCTGTGCCAGAACCAAATTCATGCACCCGTTTGTGCATTCGAATGCTCAAATCATGGATGAGAGGATAAATCCAATCATTCGTTCCGTTGAGCCAAACTTCCCCATACCCATTTTCTCCCCAACTGGACATTTTCATTTCCACAGATTGGATCCGAGGTAAAGCCCTTGCCGCTTCTAACGGGTGAGACAGTTGGATGGTATTTTGGTTGAAGTGGATTTTTTTAAACAAAAATTCGATAAATTGAGGACCTTCATACCACCAGTGACCGTATAACTCAGCATCATACGGAGAGACCACCACTGACGGTTGTTTGTTGGCTTCATATAGGTATTCTGCCTGACGAATTCGATTTCGTAAAAAATCTTCTGCATGGTTCCCTGCTGCTTCCATCGCCCAGTCTGGATGGTAATATCCTTTGTCCCCCGTTTTTCCTGTGATGCGATAGTATTTGATACTGGTATTGATACGAATTCCATTGGAATGGAGATAGGGAGAAATATGTTCCCAAGGGAGGTCGTGGCCGATGTCACGATAGTATTCCCGGTACCGAAAATCTCCAGGGTATCCGTCGATGGAACTCCAAACTTGTTTGCTACTTTCTGGGTCACGTCCAAACGCAAGAACACCATACCCAACTTCGACTGGTGCATACACTCCAAACTTTGGTCTTGGATTGGCGTGAGTGATCCCGTGGGTGTCGACAAAAAAGTAACGAAAACCTTCTCGATCGAGTTCCTCTTCCAGTTTCTGTGTGTAACCACATTCTGAAAGCCAAATGCCTTTCGGATCCCTGCCCCAAATTCGACGAAACGTCCTTCGTCCGTTTTTCAACTGGGAACGAAACACAGAACTTTCTGAATCATAGAATGGCAAAAAGGCATGGGTGGCAGGACTTGTCATCGCTTCGAGTTCACCAGATTCAATGAAAGGCAAAAATAACTTCGTCAAATCGCCGTTTGCTTCTTCAAAGATCGACTCGGTGTCAATAAAATGTTCTAAATACCGAGTTGCTAAATAGTGCAAATGAGGGTCTTGTTTTGTCCGTTTGGTTTCGTGTCTTGCTAGAGAGATTAAATTTTTGATGTACTTACGAAATTGATTTTGTAAGTAGGTGTCTGTCAACATGAGAGACAGGGTCGGAGTAAACGACATCGTGATTCGAAACCGAACCGACTCCTGCTTTAAATTCCGAAACACCCGAATGAGTGGGATATAGGTTTCTAAAATCGCCTCATTCAACCAATTTTCTTCAATAAAGGGTTTGTCATACCCAGGGTGTCTAACAAAAGGTAGGTGGGCATGTAAAACAAAAACCAAATGCCCTTTCACTGTTTGCTGCATCAAAGAAGTCCTTTTCCTGAACCTGACCCATTGGCAAAAGGGTTTGTCCCTTTTAAATTTTCATTTGGGTCGAGTGAATGATTTCTTGGATTTACATAATATCCACTCGCATTTTCATCCCGAAAATAATACTCACCAGAAGGGCTTTGGATCACAAGTCCCTCCTCAATCCATTTAGGATGGATCCAATCTTTGTCTAATCGAAACGATTCGGAAGCGGGAGGAAGGTCCTTTCCTGTCGAGTGTAAGGAGGGAATTTCACGTTCTCCAAACGCAACAAAGATCGTACACTGTACCATTCGAACGGGAAACATAAATTTTAAGTAATACGATTCCGTAAAGGGAGCGAGGTCATACCATTCTACGCGGTCACTTCCAAAAACATTTTGGTATTCCACTTTCAAACGAAAGCGTAACCCATCTGTACTAGTGGATTCCAAATCGTTTGTGATTCTCTCAAATGTTTTCTCAGAAAACTTCCAAAACACAAAAGCTTCTTTGGGAGAGCGAACGAGTACCTTGATTAAATCATTTGTAGGATAACTGGGGTGTTTTGTGAATTTGGAATCATTGTAAATTTTAGGCAAAGAAGAATCTACAGTTGGAACAATTTGTTTCGATTTTTCTTCTTTTGGTTTTGCCTTCGTTTTTTTTGGCACAGAGGCACTGACGACCGATTTTTTTTTGGCCGCTGTCTTTTTAACTGCTTTTTGTTTTTTTTCTTCCTCAGCCATGCTTACAAGAAGTATGCTTCGAAACATCCACCTTCAATTCTTTTTTATTTGACGTTAGCTTTTTTTCTAAAATACAATCAATCCATACCAAATTGGGACAAATTATGAAAATCAATTATACCTGGAAACACCTAGACCGATCCGAAGCTGCTGAGAAATACGCAGATGAAAAACTTGAACGTGTGACAAAATTCGTACAAAAGATTGTATCTTGTGAAGTTTCCTTTGAAGCCATCCATGGTGAAATCCACGCTAACTTGAAGTTACATGCTGACGGTAACAACTTCAATGCACATAACCAAGATAAAGACATCTATGTTTGTATCGATGGTTTAGAAGATAAAATCATCTCTCAAACAAGCAAACACCACGACAAAAAAAGCCAACACTAATCTCTCATGATCCAGAAGTCGGAAGAAGCACTCACCTACCTCGGAAATGGTGAGTTCGAAACTGCCAAATCTATTTATTCTGTGCTTCTGGATCGAGATCCACTAGATCTCTCCTCCATCAGTGGGTATTACATCGCCAGTTATTGGGATCATAGAATTGATTTAATTTTAAAAACTAGAGAAGGGAAAGAAAGAGGGAGATTACTCCTACAACTGTTTTCAGACTTTGAATCAGAAGTTCGAAAACGAGGTTTCCAAAACACAGATAGTTTTTTTGTCACCCAAGACTGTATCCTCAAAGAAGCAAGGGATCATTTGAAACTAGCCTACCAATGGGAAGGAGCTAACGCCCTAGACAAAGACTTATTACAAGACCTGGCAAGAAGTCTCATTAAAATCCAAGATTATACGATGGCATTGGAAGTCCTTCTGTATGGAGGAAATAAACAATCTCCTGTTTTATTGTATTACTTAGCAGAAACTCAAAGTATGACTGGGAATGAAAAAGAAGGAATTGAATCATACAGAACTGCCTTTCTGAATGACCCACAACTGTTTCCCCATACCATCGTCCGCTGGCCACCGTTAGTTGCACTGATTCAGAAGGCGACAACACTCAGCCAAAAAGAAGAAGAGATGAAAGAACTTGTGCCTGTGCTTGCTTGGCGAGAGGGACTCTTTCGCACCAATGCCAAAAAAGACGAAACCACCATTCAAATATGGTACAGCGAACTGAAACGACTGACAGACAGTAAAGAAAGAAGTGGTGGGAATTTTCGATTGGAAGCAAGGATTGAGCAACTTGCCCTAGCCATCCTAAACTCAGCAGACGACATCCGTTCGCGGGATGCCGTACTCTTTGCAAAAAACTTAGTATAAAAAGAGAAAAGAACTCTTATCGTTCGACAGAGTCAATGAGGAGTTGCAACTCTTGTGCTGCTGCATCTCGTCCTGTTTTTTCATAATACAGTTCAAGTTCCCGAAGGCCATACACAGATCCAGGAGCCGAACGCAAATGGTCGAGTAACACTCGTTTTTGGTAGGATTCACTTAAGTCCACACTCGTTGGTTCGTATTGGTAGTTGTTTTGTTCGATGACAACACCAGCAGAATCATTTTTTGTGAAGGTTGTTTCGGATTGGGAGCGGTTCATGAGCACAAACACCAAACTGACTGCCATCACAGCAGAAAAAGAATACTGCACCGTGCGGTTTTCAATGAGATCCCGGAAGGAGAAGGAGGTTTTTTCTGTGGGACGATCGATGGAAACCGATTCTAATAGATTGAGTAACCGAACATCAAAGTCTTTTGACATCCTAGGGAGGATGGTATCTTCCTTTTCCTTGATGTGTTGGAAAAGAGAACAAATTTTATTCTCTAAAACCACTGAGTCAGTATCCTCTGGGAAGAGACCTGGGTATTGTGCACGAAACCAATCTTTTAAATTCATAAACCTATTTTTCAAAGAACCCTTCTCCCTTTTCATCTTTCTGGATGAGGTGCTTCAAAAACTCCTTCGCCTTAAAGAGACGACTCTTAACCGTTCCTACATTACATTCCATAATCTCAGCAATTTCGTTATAAGAAAGGTTTTCAAAATAACGAAGTTCGAGTACCTGTTTGTAGGAATCTTCTAAGAGTGCAATCTTACTCATTAGATAACTGGATTCCTCAGAAAGTTCCAATTTTTTTTCATATCCGACACGAGAATCCACAAATTGGTTATCTCCTGAGTCATCCATGGGTTTTTCACGACCACGTTTTTTCTTTGCTAGGAGGTCTTTGGACTTATTCACCACAATGCGGTAGAGCCAAGTATACACCCCTGCCTCAGCACGGAAGTTTTGGATCGATTTATAACCAGAAATGAGAGCATCTTGTACAATGTCTTCGGCATCATCGCCGTCTTTGACCATGGAAACTGCCTTTCGGAAGAGTCTCTCGCGAAATGGAGAGACAAGCGTCATATACGCAGTCGGATCCCCTGCTTTGATTTTTTGGAGTAGGATTTTTTCCTTCTCCCGCAGGGTCATGTTTTTGCCTTCAAGGGGTCTTGGCATCAGAACCTAGAATTTCGAAAGCAATAAATCTATCAATGTTTTTCGGATTCCTTGCCCAGTTTAGATCCTGTGGAACATGGTCTCGAGGTCTTTTCTTGTGAGTTTGATGAGAGTGGGCCTACCATGCGGACAAAGGGACGGGTTTTCACAATACGAAAGTCTTTGTAAAAGTTCTCCAATAATGGGGTCTGAAACCTGGTCCCCTTTTTTGATCGCAGAACGACACGCGACACATTTTGCCATCTCATCGTATAATTCTCTTTCTTCTGGGTCTTTGGACTTAAATCGTTCCCAAAGGTCGAGGATGGTTTCTGTTTCCTTTCCTGGATCGATATAAGAAGGAACCTCTCGGATGAGAATCGTACCACCCGAAAACGGTTCGAGAGTGATCCCAAGTTCACTAAATCTTTGTGTTTCTGCGATCATCTCTTCTGCTTCTTCTTTAGTGAGTTCGAGACGGATCGGAGTGAGTAGGCTTTGGGATTTGTAGGCTTTGGATTTGAGATCACGCAACACTTCTTCGTAACGGATTCTTTCGTGGGCTGTGTGTTGGTCGATGATGTAGAGTCCATCTTCTGCTTCTGCAAGGATAAAGGTTTCAAACAAAATTCCATAGTGTTTTTTAGGAACAAACAAATGGTGTTTGGTTGGATTTTCACCTAATAAATGCAAGTTGGTTCCGGCCCCAATTCCTTGCAAAGAAAAACCAGCTCTCCCTTCAATGGTGTTTGGTCCGAGAAGTGGATTTCCTTCTGTTTGTGTCCCCCACTGAGACGAGGCCCCACTCCCCATTCCAAACCCGAGTCCTTCCCCACCAAACGAAGATTCATTCCTAGCGTTGTCATACGGGATGGGCATTGAAAGCCGTCGGCGCATTTCTAAAAATTCCACAGGAGTGGAAGTGCGTAACACCTCCGTGATTCCTTGGAAGAGAATCCCAGTGATAGTTTCTTCTGATAAAAACCGAACTTCTTTTTTTTGAGGGTGGACATTCACATCCACAAACTCACGAGGGAGGTCAAAAAACAAAAACGCATAAGGAAACGCACCGCTGGGTAACAATTCTCCATAACAGCGTTTGAGAATTTGGGCTGAAAATTTGAGTTCCACCGAACGGTTGTTCACAAAGAAGAACTGCCCTGTTCTCGATGACTTATAAAAATCGGGATGAGAGATAAACCCTCGTAAGGTCATTCCATTCCGACTCGTATGTACGGGAAGGAGATGGTCACGAAGGTTCTCTCCATAAATCGAAAGCACTCGCTCCAGTGCCTCTTCTTTTTGGACAAAAAAAACTTCCTTCCCATTTTGTACATACCGAAAGCTGATGTTTGGTTCTCCGAGTGCCATAGTCTGCACCCGAGTTCTATTTTTTTTCTCTTCCCCTGATTCGGTTTTTAAAAATTTTCGCCTAACAGGTGTATTGTAAAACAAATCTTTGATTTCAATTTTTGTCCCTTGGAAAAAAGGGATCTCTTCTTCGGAAATAATTTTCCCCTCTTCTACTACCACTCGGGTTGCCGTTCGGTTTCCTTCTGTTCCTGACTCAATCACAAGCCTTGCCACAGAAGCAATCGACGCAAGTGCCTCCCCTCGAAACCCAAAGGTGAATAGATGTTCTAAGTCATGGAAGGTTTGGATTTTACTTGTGGCATATCGTTTGATGGCAAGTGGCAAATCCTCTTTTTCGATCCCATGTCCGTTGTCTGAAACAAGAATGCGTCCAAGCCCTGCACTTTCTGTGGCGATTTCGATTTTGGAAGCGCCTGCATCGATGGAGTTTTCGATGAGCTCTTTTAAGATGGAATGAGTGGATTCAATGACTTCTCCCGCGGCAATTTGGTTGATGAGGTCGGGAGAAAGAGAATGGATGATGCCCATATAGGGCAAGCTTGGGAGGGGAAACCTCCCTATCTATTACATTTTAATGGGAATGGCAAGAAGCACACGTGCCAGAGACAACGATGTCCACGTGGTCAGCCACAAATCCCATCGCCTTCCAATCGGTATTGGCACTGAGAGTTAGGGCAGGAACATCGAGAACGATTCCGCAAGAGTTACAAATCAAGTGGGAATGGTCGTCGAGGAAGGCATCATACCGAACCGATTCCGACTCAATGTTCAGTTTATTGACGAGTTTGTGTTCTACCAAGTATTCCAAAGAGTTGTAAACGGTCGCAAAACTAATTTTGTCCGCTTTGTCCCGGACCGATTCAAATACCATTTTCGCGGTAGGATGGTCGTTTCTCTCTTTTAAGTCTTGTAAAATCAATTCTCGGTGTTTGGTCAATGCTTTCATCGAAATGCCCTTTCCTGTATCTGACGCTAAAAATATAACTGGGTCAAATGGAATTTGGATTTTAGAATCCTTCCAGAAATTGATATTTGTCAATACGGAGCCATTATGCCAGTAGCAATCGACCAATTCAAATCCTCTCTTTCTCAGTGGGCCTCAGGAGTTTCCGTCATCACATACGCCTCTAAAACCCAGAAAGGAGGAGTGACTGTTTCCAGTTTTTCCTCCGTTTCCTTAGAACCACCGTTAGTTTTATTTTGTTTGGCAAAACAATCCAAGGCAAAGGAAGCCATCGAATCAGCTGGAAACTTTGCGGTGAATATTCTTTCTTCCGAACAAAAACAAATTTCCGCTGATTTTGCTTCTGGTTCCCTGGACAAAGCGGTTGTTTTGGAAGGCCTAAATCCAGGTATTCTTTCCACCGGAGCCCCCATTTTGGATGGATCCTTGGCTTCTTTGGACTGCCTGGTGCACCAAATCATAGATGCAGGCGACCACTGGATCTTTCTCGGACGTGTGGAAGCTGTGGTCACAAAAGAGGGATCTCCCCTTCTCTATTTCAATCGCAATTATAGGGAACTCGTTTAAGGAAAACATACATGGAAAAAGAGAAAGTCAGTCTGGAAGAAGCAAAAGAACACGGACTCACCGAAACTGAATTTGTTGAAATTCAAAAAATCTTAGGAAGGATTCCCAATTCGACAGAACTCGGAATTTTTTCTGCCATGTGGTCGGAACACTGCTCTTATAAAAATTCCATTTTAAAATTAAAAACCCTTCCCACCAAATCAGACAAACTCCTTGCCCAAGCAGGGGAAGAAAACGCAGGAGCCATGGACATCGGAGATGGCCTCGCCGTTGTCTTTAAGATTGAAAGCCACAACCACCCAACAGCAGTAGAACCGTACCAAGGTGCCGCCACAGGTGTCGGTGGGATCATGCGAGATATTTTTACCATGGGCGCTCGTCCCATCACATCTCTCAACTCACTTCGGTTTGGTGATCCAAAAGAACCACGAAACAAATACCTTCTCACTCGTGCTGTCAAAGGCATTGGTGATTATGGCAACTCTCTTGGGATTGCTGTGGGTGGAGGGGAACTCTTCATCCACCCTACATTTACCAAAAACCCACTCGTGAATGCGATGACAGTGGGAATCGCCAAACACGATGAAATGGCTTCTGCCTCGACCAAAGGCAAAGTCGGGAACAAAGTGTACATCGTTGGTGCAACGACTGGCCGCGACGGAATCCATGGTGCCAGTTTCGCTTCCAAAGACCTCACCAAAGAATCCGAAGAAAAACGTTCTGCGGTGCAAGTGGGTGATCCTTTTATGGAAAAACTTCTCATGGAAGCCTCTCTCGAAGCCATCCAAAAGAAACTTCTGGTAGGAATCCAAGATATGGGTGCGGCTGGAATTTCTTGTGCGACCTCTGAGATGAGTGCCAAAGGAAAAACGGGCATGGATGTGGATCTTGACAAAGTCCCTCTTCGCGAAGGGGACATGAACGCGTATGAAATCATGTTATCCGAATCCCAAGAACGAATGCTTGTGATTCCAGAAGTAGGAAAAGAAGAAGAACTTGTTTCTATCTTTCATAAATGGGGATTGAATGCCGTTGAGATTGGAACTGTGACAGGAGACGGAATCTTACGGATTCGTAAAAACGGAACCCTCAAAGCAGAAATCCCAGCAGAATCCCTCGTTCTCGGTGGTGGAGCTCCCAGATACGTCCGAGAAGAAAAAAGACCAGCTTACTTAGATGAGGTGGTCAAGTTTGATCCAAGTTCCATTCCTGATCTAAAGGCTGACACAGTCCCTCAAACTTTGAGTCTCCTTCTGTCTTCCTTAAACATCAGCTCCAGAAGGCCACTTTATGAACAATACGATACGGAAGTGGGTCTTGTGAAAGTGGTGGAACCGGGAGAAGATGGCGGTCTTGTGCGGATCCCTGGAACCAAAAAAGGAATCGCTGTTGCTACAGACTGTAACTCTCGTTATACGTATCTAAACCCATACGAAGGGGCACAAATTGCTGTTTGTGAATCCGCAAGAAACGTAGCCGCCACGGGTGCCGAACCATACGGGGTCACAAATAACCTAAACTTTGGAAACCCCTATATTCCAGAAAACTACTTCGTGTTTAGCGAATGTGTCAGAGGACTTGGAGATGCGTGTCGTTTTCTTGGACTTCCTGTCACAGGTGGAAACGTTTCTTTTTACAACGAATCTCCGGAAGGACCAGTGTTTCCAACACCTACCATCGGTATGGTGGGTGTGATTGATGACGTGTCGAAAGGACTTCGCACCTACCCGAAAACAAACGAAGTGGTGAAGTATGCTCTTGTCGGGGATTTTAAGCCAACAATCTCGGCGTCTGAGTATTTGTATAAATCGCAAGGACTCGATACAGGTTCCATTCCGAACATTTCCTTAGCAAAAGAAAAACAAACCATTGATGCTCTCCTCCAATGTCGAAAACAAGGACTCCTAACGTCCGCCAAAGACTTGTCACTCGGTGGACTCCTTGTGGCTCTTGCCAAGATTGTGATCGTTGGAAAAAAAGGAATTGAAGTGAATTTGAGTGAATTGCAAAAACGAGTTCCAAGACTGGATACTTTGTGTTTTGGAGAAACAGGTGCTAGTTTTATCATTAGTTTCTTACCACAAGATGAAGCGAAAGTAAAGGAATCCTTTACATCCCAAGGATTAACGTTTGACTTACTTGGTTCCTCCAGTGCGAAATCCTCTCTTTCCGTGAAAGGAGAAGCCTTCCATTGGGAATGGACCAATAAATCCTTAGAAGTTGAATTTGAAGGTGGCCTAAAACCGTATTTCGAATAGACAGGTTTCAAAATGAAGGAAGGATATGCCAGATGCGTGTCCTTCCTCTTTTTCTCTTATTTTTTCTTTCCTTCATCCAATGTTCAAGCCTCGCCAAACGCCAAGACTATGAAGATTCCCTTCGTTACTACAAAAAAGCGGAGATCGACAATACAATTACAACGCTCCCACGAAATGAACGAAAGGGTTTCATTGCGGTCTTAGAAAAAGCACATCTCTCCTTTCTTTCTGGAGGGACAGACTTTCGAGACTTAGAGAGTCTTTGCGAAGAAAGTAAGGAACGATTACGATTCAGTGCCTCAAGGACATTAAAATCCTTTTTTTATCTAGAATCAGAAGATGGTTATTATGCCTCGGAAGCAGAAATCATCTACTTACACATTCTACTGGGACTTTACTATTCCCGCGTGGAACAATATGAAAAAGCAAAAATCCAAGCAAGGTACGCGGGTAATTTACTCAGTGGGGAGTGGAGTGCGGAAGGACAATTTGACGATCCCACCTTACGACTATTACTTGCTTCTCTTTGGCTCACCACTGGCGAAAAAGAAGAAGCCATGGTGGACTTTCGAAAAGCCACACAATTAAAACCACAATCACAATCCATTCGTTCCTTTGCCAATGAAATGGTCCCAACGGACGGCGAGTTTGTCTTTATTTTTGGAGGGCCAGGTGCAGAACCTACGATGGATCCATCAGTGAACCTCAATTTCATTCGAGGCCTAAGAAATCTTAAATTTACAACTTCGGGAAAACAAAGCCAACTTCTCCTCGTCGATCAATCTAAATCCATGCAATTGAGTTTAGAAAAAGGCACCTTAGGATGGTATGAACGCCATCTCGTACGAGACAATGAAATCTCAGAACTTGTTCAAGATTCCAAATACTTTCAATTGATGTCGGCAACGGCCATCAAAGAAGGAACCAAAGGAACATTAAAAATCACAGGCTCCATTCTTGCAAGCGCCACCATCATTGCATTAGGTGCTGGAATCGTTTACGTTGGTTCAGAAGTCAGTTCAGGTGAAATCATGGGACTCGGATTTGTGACGATGGTGGGAGGGTTTCAGCTTGGCCGACAATGGATTGGAACTTCCATTCGGCAAACAAGAGATAATATTAAAGAAGATTTGGACGTATCCAACGAGTATAGATACGTTCGTTTTTTTCCTGAATATGTCTGGATAGGTAAATCAAAAACAAAACTAAACTCACCAAACCTGAGATCAAACCAAGGACCCGTCACCTACCATTTAACACCAGCTATGGGGAAAGTAAAAGTAAGATTTGGGTTTGTGCCCGACGCTCAGAACCCGTAACCTTCCACACGACTCTTTTTCAAAAAGTTAGTTTGTTCGGACCATACAATTTGGTTTGTTTCCAAACTCACAAGAAAAAGAGTCACACTAATGTATTGGATTTTATTTCCCGATTCAAAATTCACCACTTCATTAATTTCACCTTTGATTTGGTGAGACGGTGACTTAAATTTTCCAACAGCCAAACGAGAATCAGACGAAACCATTCCGGTCCGTCCAAATGCCATTTCCTTGGTGGCATCTTCGCGAATGGATGTGTCCACAAATGGAACTTTGTCTTTAGTGAGTTGGTTTAATATTTCATTTGTGATGAGTTTGGTATCAATGTGTTCGGAGGTACTATTTTGCAATGGTCTCCACTCAAAATACCCACCTTTCAACTCAGTTTTATAATATACTGATAAAGAATGACTCATACTTCTTGCTGTTTCTTTCACTTCCACCACTCCCCATTGTTTTGTGGGTTTGGCATTTTCCACTTTGGAATAAGATGCCGTTGAGGAACAACTAACGAATACAATCGAGAAGGAAAGAAGGAAGAATCTTTTGAACATGGGTGTTAGTTTGCAGAGGTTGGTGGGTTTGGCAAGAAGTTTGCGGTAGTATCCCCACCCGATTTGGGAGGGGAACTGGACCCGCCACCCAATGCCTCTCCTCTACCATGTAAGCCTTTTTTTGACAATCCCTTCGAGACGTTTCCTAATTTTTTTACCAATCAGTTCACCTTTTCGACCGGTTATGCTTCCCGTGATGGGGGCGCCACCTCTCCTTCCCAAATGAGACTAAACCCAAAAACGGAACGGGCTACTCCGGGGTGCGCGTGACGCTCCCGTCTGCCTCACGGCCGACCAAGCCCTCCGTATCCCTGGCGCAAAACTCATTTTGATTTCTCGCATTTTCCTTTCGTTTGGTTCTGGATTTCAAAAATATTGTCTTGAAAGTTTCCGATCTCCTTTCAGAATTCTGGATACCTATATGAGTAAATTCATCGTTCGTTTCAGTTTATTTCTCATCGTTCTCGCCGTATTGTTTGCGGGTTACACTTGGCTCACTCTCACATGGAGTTATTCCGAAGGCGACCGCGCAGGCTACATCCAAAAACTCTCCAAAAAAGGTTGGGTATGTAAAACTTGGGAAGGGGAAATGGCACTTGTCACGATGCCGGGTACGATGACTGAAAAATTTTATTTCAGCATTCGTGACGAATCGATCGCCGAACAGCTAAACGGCTCCATTGGCAAACGTGTGGTTTTGGAATATGAAGAACACATTGGTGTTCCTTTCAGTTGTTTTGCTGAAACCCGATACTTTGTCACGGGAGTCAAAACCGTAGGGGAAGTGCCACCACTTTAAATTCTTTCTTCCACCAATCGACCACCAAATGAATGTTATTCTTCAATTTGGTCGGTCGCTCTTTGTAATCTAGTATCCTTTCATTCTCTGCGGATACCGTCCTTCCCACTTTCCGAATCTCCTTTCTCCAATGTTTCCCAAAGGAGGACTTCTTAGTTATGTCACTTTGCTACGAGTAGCAATGAATTCTTCCGATTTTTACAGGGAGTGAAAAAAGAAAGCCTGGGCAAATTTAACTTTACATATTTTTACTATACATATAGATAGTATTTATGGATCTCGCAGAATACAGCCACTCTTCCACCAACATCTACGAACCCATACAAAACTGGAACCAAAAGGATCTGGGACTACTCACAGGAGAAAGGGGGATGTACAAACTTGCCCACTACTGGCAATATGCCCTTGTATGCTCTGGATTTCAGGTGTTTAATTTGGACTGTGCCATTCGGTTTAATCCCTTCACCATCACCGAAGAAACGAGAAAACAAAATCTGGCGCCAGAACCTTTTTTGGAGCAAATCCAAATCCAAAGGGCCTTCACTCCTTACCAAATCCTAGATGCCCTGCAAAACATTCTAAAAGAAAAGAGAGAAAATACCATATACTTTATGTTAGCTCCCTGCAAACAATTCTTAGATGGCGATGTAAAAGACGATGAAGGAATTTATCTCTTACATTTAATGCTAAGTTTTATAGAAAAGTTTCCCACAGAAAATATCCCACTTCTCATCATTGAGTCGTGGACCTACTCTCACCAAAACTTTCGACTCTTTTTTCCAAAACTATTGCGTGCATCTCAAACTCTATGGGAACTCAAAACAGAAAAAGGTCTCTCAAGAATCCGAACAAGAAAAACATCTATCACAGGAGCATAAAATGGGCAGAACTATATCCCCTTATTCCAGACAAATGTTACAAATCGAAGAAAATTTATCTGATTTCAGAAGGGCTCTGCGAAAAACAGACCAAGAGATTTACGATGATTTGATACGGATTGCCAAGTTACAAGTGCAAGCTGGAGTGATGGCATCACTTCCGTATCCCATCGATTCTATGCTTTTGTCGATGATGATTGAGCTGAAAAAAGAATTGAATGAATTAAAAAAGAAACTCCCTACAGAATCTGGATCCTAGAAGAGAAAAAGCATTCACTCCAACCAAATCGAAACCAAACCAAACGAAATAAAAATGGAAACTTACCAAGGGTATCTCTTTGATATTTACCATTCTGAACAAAAAATCTACCTTTGGATCAAAACAGAGTCAGGCGCATTAAAACTTTTTGTAGATGAATACTTTCCGATCATCTATGCCAATGCCTCACCCAACATTCTAAAAAAACTAGTCAAACGATTCTATGAATTAGATGCTCTTGCAGAAATTCCATCATTCACAGAAAAAAAACTCTTTTATCAAAATAAAACCATTCCAGTTCTAAAACTAGTCATTTCAAAACCACAACTCCTACCCAAAATCACAAACAAACTTTTTAATTTGTATGGGAAGTATGACATCTACCATTCAGACATCGAAATCACCACGGGTTATTTGGTGGAAAAAAATATCTACCCACTCGCTTATGTTTCCATCCAATACGAAGTGACCAAAAACCAATTGAACCAAATTCGTTCGATTGTATCTCTTACCGATATAGGAGAACTAGACTATAAAGTTCCTGAATTACGAGCCATATCTCTTTCTTTAGAAAAGAGCCACAGACATCCTTTCCAAGAAAATACACTCCTTGTGGAAACACCCAAAGAAACATATAAAATTCCAACGAATGATGGAATCGTCCTCATCCAGACACTCAATGAAATATTTTTAAAACACGATCCAGATATTGTTTTATCATCCTTTGGCGACCAAGTGATCTTCCCTCATCTTTTTAAAACGGCACAAGAAAAGCATCTAACAACTGAATTTGATCGAGACAAAACTAGTTTGATCCGGCGTTCCATCCAAAAAAAAGGAACTAGTTTTAATACGTACGGGACCATTGTTTTTAGAGCCCCGTCCTACCCTCTCTTTGGAAGATGGCACATTGATTCACGAAACAGTTTTGTCTATAAAGAAGCGGAACTCATTGGAATCATTGAACTTTCCCGCATCTCAAGGTTACCTGTCCAAAAAATGGCAAGAGCTTCCACAGGAAAAGCTCTCACTTACATAGAAGTAGATGTTGCTTTACGCATGAACTACCTTGTTCCTTGGCAAAAAAGTGCCCTTGAATCAGAAAAAACAGCCTTACATCTATTAAACGCTGATAAAGGAGGACTTGTATTTCAAGCCGAAATATCCAATGGATTTGTATTAGAAAATGTAGCCCAACTCGATTTTTCACAAATGTATCCAAGTATTATGGTAATACACAACATCTCACCAGAAACCATTAACTGCCTATGTTGCCAAGAAGACACCAATCCAGAAAGAGTTCCCTCTCTTGGTTATCGAATTTGTACAAAACGAAAAGGAATTGTATCAGAAGCCTTAGCAAGTATTGTCCAAAGAAGAAATCATTACAAAGAGCAGAAAAAAAATAACCATCCAAACTCGATCAATATCCAATCAAAACAATCGAGTTTAAAATGGATGTTAGTCACATCTTTCGGTTACTTGGGATATCGAAATGCAAAGTTCGGAAAACTAGAAAGTCATGAAGCGGTTACCGCCTTTGGTCGCGAAAAACTCATCACTGCAAAAGAAGTATCGGAAGAATTTCATTACAAAGTCGTCCATGGAATCACCGACAGCATCTTTATCCAAAAACAAGATGGAAGCTCCATCACTCAGGATGAATTAAAAATTTTATGCACAGAAATTGAAAAACGTACAAAAATTAAAATGGAAGTAGAAGGAATCTATTCCTGGTTATGTTTCCCTCCATCCACGCAGGATGAAAAACTACCTGTTGCCAATCGTTATATGGGATGTTTTACCGATGGTAAATTTAAAGGAAGAGGCATCATCACAAGACGGAAAGACTACCCTAGATTTGTTAGAGATGCACAAACACATATGATAGAATGGATGTGCCAATTTAAAACAATAGCCGAGATGAAAAAAAAAGAATCTGAAATTTTAGATATTTTCTTTTATTACGATAAAAAACTAAACAGAGGAAATCTCAATTTAAAAGACCTGATCATCCAAAAATCTACGAGTAAAGAACCAGAAGATTATGAAGTCGATGCTCCTAGTACGATTGCCGTTAAAGACCTACTCGAAATGGGAGTGCGTGTCCAAGCAGGAGAAAAAATTAAATACATCGTTGTAAACAGAAAGTCAGAAAAAAAGGCAGAGCGATACAAAACCATCGAGCGATTAGAAAAAAAAGAAGAAGAAAAAAAGATACAGATAATCCAAAAGTCCCGAGAAGACACTCCCGTATTTCAAAATCAGAACAGCAAAGATGCAGTATATAAAGCTGAATATCATACAACAACAGGAAACTTACGACAGAACGAAAATCGCATCATAATAAAAACTACAGAAAGTGAAAATATAAATCAAAAAGAAAAAATAAAACAAAACTCCAATCGAAAAGAAACAGCCATTTTAACATCACATACCAAGAATCAAAGAACAGATTACCAAAATCATAGCAGCGAAACACCACGATACGATCGAACATACTATAGACTATTACTCGTTAAATCGTTAAAGGAAATCTGGTGTGGAATCTCAAGTTTTCAAAACTTTGAACATCTGATTAGCGAAGATTTATTTCTTCCCTTTTCCTATGACAAAAACCAAAACTATTCTAAAACCATCAACCAAGCGAACTCAATATTTATTGCATCAAATTTGAAAAAAATAATATAATAAATAAAATTTATCCTCTATGTTAAACGAAAAAACACCACCAAACAAAAAAATATTTGAACAAAAAAACTTCGAATCAAGAATCAGATTCACTTTTCCATAAATGGGACTTAGGGGGCGAAGCTATGCCCAATCCTATCCAAACTAGGTCTGGCCCTAAAAAAGAGAGAAATTATGTCTCAAAGAAAGAAAGCAGAAATGTATACCTAAAATCAAAAAAATACAATACAATAAGCATACCAATATCGAATGTTAAACGAAATGCAACAAAACAACAAATAAGTATCTATAATCAATCGGTACTGCGCATTTACAACATTTTCAAAAAAATATACGCAATGCAAAGATTAATCGTTAATTGCAATGTCCAAAAAAATAATTCAATAAAAAGAAATTTGAATAAAGAGATAAAATTCGAGTAGATTTAATATGAAAATTTTTACATTTAAAAAAAATATGCACCTTTCGAATTCTTTCGAAACCAACTTAATAAATTATATAGAATCTTTTTATGAAAATTTTACAGATCTAGGTTTCAAATTTTATTCTAAAAAAGTTGGTCCAGGAATGGGTGCGGCCATTGAACTTTCTAATTTACACTATAACTTAGAAATCATAAACGATCGAAGCCAATATTTCATTGATATTAAAACTATAATTAACAATTCAATGATCAATTTTCAATTAGATCTAATAATTTCACATATTATATTGCACAATTCAGAAAAATCAAAAAATACTTCAAGAAAATCAATTTTACTTGGAAATGAATTTCCCGATCTTTTGAAAGATCCACTAAAATATTATTTTCTGTATCAAAATGAAATTAAAAGGATTTTATTTGATGAAGAATTTAAAAATAATTATAAGAAATTACAAAAAGAAAGAGCTAGCTTCATATTTCCAAAAAAATCAAAAAAATTAAGTCCTTATTAAAACAATTTTCTTGTAAGAAAATATAAAAAATTAGTAATTCTAAAAATAAAATTCATTATGAAAATTTTTCAAAACAGCCTAAAAGCTCAAGTAATCTAAACTATAATAAATTTTGTATTCTTCGGACACTGCAATTAACAGCACCTTAACGCTTCGCTTCGGGACTAACGCCCTCGCTCGGTCTACGACACATAGGCTTCTGGCACTCCCCTTGCATCCGCAAGTGTCGTGACCAGTCCCTAACGTCCCGTTGGGACTCAGGGTCAGCCTACGTCGTTAAGGCTAGTTCGTTATGCGCCATAGATTAAAATAAATACTTAAAGAAGAAAAAAAAATGGGAAATTTTACAACAAACTCAAGAATAATTGATAATATATTCAATCGCTATAGAAACACTTTTTTAGCATTTTGTGAATTAATAAATAATTCCATTCATGCGAATTCAAAAACTATAAATATTAAAGTAGAACAGAACAATCTAAATGGCGAGGATAAAACCAGTTTAAGCAAAATAGAGATTTTGGATGATGGTACAGGTGTTTCAAAAAGTGAATTCAAAAGGAAAATATTAGAAATAGGAACTAATGTAAAAGAACAAGGATATGGCATCGGTAGGTTTGCTTCGCTTCAGATAGGTAGTTCTGTAATTATAGAAACCGTTGCATTAGATAAAAAGCAAAATATTTTCACATATTCAAAGCTTCCATTAGATGGGAAAATACTCGAAAATCAGCAAATTGAATCGATAGAACTTAATGATGAATATAAAAATTTAGCCGAAAAGGAAGCGAAGACATATTATAAAGTTATAATCACTGATTTCTATCCAGATGAAATTACTAAACTAGACTCTAGAAAGAAAATTCACCGAAATTTTTCTCCTGGCTTGTTAGACGAAGCTATATTCATACAATATCCTATGGAAATTATAGAAAAAAAAGTAACATTTATAATTAATGGTAAAATTCTTGATTTCGAAAGCTTTATAATCGGAGAAGTAATTGAATTCGAGAGCATACATTCTGATACAGATGAGAAAAAACATAAAATCCAATTTAAAATAATAAATTATCGAACAAAGAACCCAACTAAGAAAATATTTTTAAGAACCAAAATAGAAAATTTAATGCAGATTGTAGGGGCATTAGAATATAAAGCGGATATTCCAGATGAAAATGGCTGGTTAATCTATTGCGACTCAGAATTTTTTGATCATAACCATTTGGATGTTTCTCGAAATCTTTCATTTTCTGAACTAAATGAGAATGTAAAAAAACTTTTAATCTTCATTAAAGATCAAATAGATTCTTTCTTTGTCGAAAAATTTGTAGAATATTTTGATTTTTCCAAAAAACTAGAATCAGATCAATTCTACCCTTATCTGTATATTGAGCCAACTTCCGAAAGCAAAAAGAAAGTATTCAATCAAATAGCATTCCATGTAGAGAAAGAATATAATCTTATAAAAGAAAACAAATCAACGCGGAGAATCATCTACTCCTTGCTTGATAAGGCAATTAACCAAGGTGATATAAAAGATTTACTTGAGAAGATAATTACATTAAATGACCAAAAAATCTCAAGCTTTATAAACCTTTTAAAAAAATCTGAATTAGAAGATATAATCAAATTCTGTGACAATGTTGCTTCAAAATTACAATTCCTCGACCTTCTTTATCAAATTACTTATGGAGAAGCTTCTAAGCACATACAAGAAAGAAAAGAATTACATAAAATTATTGAAAGAAAATTATGGATTTTCGGCGAAGAATATGAAAATTCGCCGAACCTCTTTTCGGATAAAAATTTGAGAAACAATCTTGAATCCCTTAGAGAAAAATATTTAAATTATGAATATGACCAAGCATTTCAAAACCAAATTGAATCCGAAAATAATAAAGATTCAAAAAGCATAACAGATCTGTTTTTCTTTAACGAAAAGAAGTTCTCAGACTCAAATGCTGAAATTTTGATTGTCGAATTAAAAGCTCCTACCTGCAAACTAACTCAAAAAGAATTAATGCAGATAGATAAATACACAAACGAAATAGAAGAGCAGGCTATATTTCCATCAAATCTAAAATATAAATTAATCCTAATTAGTTCGGATTTCAATACATTAGTAAAAAAAAGACTGGGTATGATTGATCCAACAATACCAAGTCTTTACTATAAAGGAAAAGAGAAACAGATTGAAGTACACATTTTAAAATGGTCTGATTTGATTTCATCTCTAAGAAATAAACTCTCTTATATGAGTAATTCCCTACAGGTAAAAGATAGAGATCTAAAATTAGCACTTCATGACGAATTCCCTTTAATAGGTTTTTTAAATCTTAATTCAAAAATGAATGTAGAAAAAAATTGAAAAATCTACGGCGCATAACAGCGCCTTCCCGCTACGCTTCGGCACAAGGCCTCGCTCGGCCTCCGGCAAATTGTCCTCCTGTCACTCGTTTGCATTCGCAAACTACGTGCCAGGCCCTAACGTCCCGTTGGGACTCAGGGTCGGACAACTTCGGGAAGGCTAGTTCGTTAGTTGCAATGTGCAGATTTTCTTCTCGCCAGGTTTGTTTTTCTAAGTTTTTCTCTAGATAAATTAGAAAGAGTTTCTCTTTCTTAGCTTTAGTTTGTTTAATAAAGCATTATTATGAATTACTTTGTGCCTTTTGTTTATGTTTTCGGGTGGATTGCCTATTCTTTCTTACTTTAACTAAACTCTCGGAAGGCACACTGCAACTAACATCGTCTTAACGCTTCGCTTCGGGCCTTCCGCCCTTGCTCGGCCTACGGCAAATTTCCCGCTCTTCCTAACGCCTTCTTCAAAGGCTCAGGGCGGGAAACTTCGTTAAGACTAGTTCGTTATGCGTAATCAGGTAGACTTTATTTAACAAGAATATGGAGCTTTATATACATGATTTAAAATATCAAATAATTTCATTTGAATTTGATTTCAGCCCAGAAGAATTATTAAGGAAAAATAAAGACTATTTCTATGATAAGCGTTTAGAAATAAAAGACTTATTACCCGATCCCACGATTTTTAAAAAATTTTATGAAAGAAACTCCACTTCTAATCCTAAAATTCTTGAAGATGCGGCGGTCTATGCGTTGTCATTGGTTTTATTAAAGTATAATTTAACAAAAACACAACCTGAATTAGGAAAAGAAGTAATCATAAATCCTTTCGGACTTGACACTACTCGTGGAAAAGGTGAATGGATTTGGCGTTTCCATAAAATATCGGGTAAAGGTAATTTTCCAACTGATATCGATAGAATTCTTTGGATTGTAAACAAAGACAAATCTAGAATATTATATAATTGCCAGATTTATAATCCTCAGAAAAGTAATTTCAATACATTAAAAAAATTAACAGAAAAAAATAGACAACTTAGACCCATCGAATACCAAAAAAATATTTTATCTGAATCAGAAATTATATTCTTCATTAATGATAACTTAAAAATAAATCAAGATTCCATATTTTCAGAAGTAAAAAAATTTAAATATCATTACTCAGAAGAAATTCGTCCAAACACTAATTTTAATATAATTTTTTGGATAAACAATACTATCAAAACTTATAGAACAAAATTGTAGAAACCTGACTACGCATAACAGCGACTAACCGCTTCGCTTCGGGACTTGCGCCCTCGCTTGGTCTGCGACACATAGGCTTTCTGTCACTCGCTTGCATGCGCAAGCTCCGTGCCAGTCCCTAACGTCCCGTTGGGACTCAGGGTCAGCCTACGTCGGTTAGCCTAGTTCGTTATACGCCATATTAAAAATAATTAGGTTATAAAATGAAAGAATTAATTCACCGTTTAATAAAAAGATTTTTCGAAATATTCGATTATAAAATTTCTGAAACAATACTATTTAAATATGTTTCTGGAGAGGATTATCATATAGATTCAATACTTAACAATTACTTTTACTTTTCCAGAATAAGTGAAGTAAATGATCCAGAAGATTGTAAGGTAAATCCGCTTCTGGATATTTCGGATACGAGTTACCAAGAAGTTGAAGCATTCTTTTTGCGTAAGTCACATCCCAGCCAATATAATGAAATGAGACAGACTGCCAAGATAATATATTATGACGTAAAACTGAGAAATGATTATGTTAAGAATTATCAGAAAATAAATGAGTCAGATGATTCTAGATTTATGAAAACATTCAAGATGCTATGCTTAACTGCAAATTTTAAATCAAAACATATGTGGGAAAATTATGCTAAAAGAAATATCCCTCTGGACGGTTTTTGTATTGGATATGAAAGTATCAAAGGAGAAGAAATAAAAATAATAAACAAACACAAAAAATATAGAGTTCCACTTAAAAAAGGTCAAATATACGTTGGCAACCAAGCATTAGATTTTTTTTTAGCAGTTCAAGTGTTTTACGGAAAGGATGAAACAATACCATACAACCCATTTAAATCAAACAAAGATGATTTAACTAATTCATATTATTATAAAAAAGAGAAATGGTCTAGCGAAGAGGAGTTTAGAATTCTTTTAATTGATAACTACACAAACAATCAACCGATTCAGAAAATAGAATTTCATCCAGAAAAGTTAAAATATATTATCTTTGGAAAGAGTTGTCCAGAATCAACCAGAGAACTTGTGAGGAATGCGGTAACACAAAACGGTAATTATCAAAACTTAACTTACCTTGAAGCGAGCAAATGTTTCAATATAATTAGAATAAAAAAAATAGACCAGTTTAATACGGCGTATAACAGCGACTAACCGCTTCACTTCGGGACTTGCGCCCTCGTTCGGTCTCCGACACATAGGCTTTTGTCACTCCTCTTGCTTACGCAAGCGTCGTGCCAATCCCTAACGTCCCATTCGGGACTCAGGGTCAGCCTACGTCGGTTAGTCTAGTTCGTTAGTTGCAATGTGCAGTTTTCGTTCTCGCCAAGTTTGTTTTTATAAGTTTTTCTCTAAAATATTTTAAAAGATTTTTTCTTTCTTAGCTTTAGTTTGTTGAATTAAGTTTTTAATTGAATTACTCTTCGCTGTTTGTTTTAGTTAGCGGGTGGATTGCCAATTCTTTCTTACTTTTACTAAACTCTCGGAAGGCACACTGCAACTAACATCGTCTTAACGCTTCGCCTCGGGCCTTGCGCCCTTGCTCGGCCTGCGGCAAATTTCCCGCTATTCCTAACGCCTTCTTCAAAGGCTCAGGGCGGGAAACTTCGTTAAGACTAGTTCGTTATGCGACATGGTAAAAATGATTGACCTTAAAAAAAATAAAATAGTTTTAATAACAAATCTGGAGTAAATATGAAATTTAATAATCTTCTTTCACTAATGGTAGTTTTAACCTTTAACAATAGTTGCAAAACTACAATGACCGAAATTGAAAAGGAAGCTCAAGAAACAAGGGCAAAAATTGAGATCCATGATAATTTTGTTAAAGAAAAATACAATCTATTAGTTGCTAGTTACCCACAAAATAGTGTAGTAGAACTAAAAGACGATAACCGCGTTACATCAGATTTCTATAACCTTTTTGCAATTCATTACGATACTTTAGAAAATCCAAATATAACAAACTCCAGTAAATTCGACCATTCCGAATTTGAATTTAATGACAAAAGAGAATTTAGAAATAATTTAAAAAAGAACATAAAATATCTAATATATTCAGATGTTGTTAATCTTGAAAACTTTAAAGAATATGAATTTAAATCGAATGTTTATAACTATGCACTAAATGTATACAAAATTTACATAGGTTATGATGGAGACAATAGACATTTTTCAAACTTTCTTTATGATTTTAATAATATTATTCCCATTGCAATACAACCAGAAAAAGCAAGAGGAATAAATAGTATAATTCAGAATTACCAACGTTCAGAATATTTAGTGCCTAAAAATAGATTACTGGGAAGCATAATAGTCCTTTATGAATTAGATTTCAAAACTAAAGAGACTATTGAAGACGGATGTACACGATACGTTGGTGACATTTGTGTCAAATTTGGTAAAGTAAAAATGAAAAACAAGCTCATGGTTCTAAAGAACCCTAAATACAATTATATTTTAAACAATGAAGAATTCAAAAATTATTAAAAAATAAGCATATGGAAATACGAATAAAAAACAATGAACGAAATGTTCAAGAAATGTTACAAATGGCATTTGTAGAGAATTTTGGATTGAAATTGATTATAACTTATCACAATTCAGAGGTATTCAAAGGACGAATTAGGTCGTTTCAATACAATGCCCCCTCGTCAGGATTACCTCCTATATCTTCATTATCAATATTTTTGAACAATGACACAATTAAACATCTAGATATAGATCAAATTGCAAAAATTGAAGTGTAGTAAATAAATTACCACGTCGCATAACAACGGGGAAACGCTGCGCTTCGGCACGAGGCCTCGCTTGGTCTGCGACACATTCCCTTTCTGTCACTCGTTTGCATCCGCAAACTACGTGCCAGTCCCTAACGTCCCATTCGGGACTCAGGGTCAGGGAACGTCGTCTCCCCTAGTTCGTTATGCGAAATGCAAAGGATACAAAATGTTTATAAAATTTCAACCAAGTTTAAAGCCTCTTATGGATCTATATACTTCAAATTCAATTTATGATCAATTATGGCAGGAATTTATTTCTATTCGGCATTCAAAGTCCCAAAAGAAAATAAAGTCAAAAAAATCAATATCTCCTTGGATTGATCAAAGTAAAATATACTTTTTAGATGCACATAGATCGAATTGGAAATCTGCAGGTTTACTCTATTATTACAGTTTCTTAAATTTAGCTAAGGCTTTTATAGTTGGAAAAGGTAAAACCTCTGCAAAATTAATGAGATCATTATCATTTTATCATGGATTATCTTCGCTTCCTCAGATACCTAAAAATCTTTCTGAATTTGAAATAGAAATTCATCCAACAAACACAAATAAAAAAACTGGAAATATCTTCTCAATATTTTATAAGGAATTAACCGGCAAGCAGTGGCCCTTTAAAACTAAAATAGCAATTAAACTTAAGGAGATAATGGCATACTCGCCTGAGGTATCAACTGAAATTAACCAACTCTACTCTATTAACCGAGGAATAATAAATATTCAATCATTACTTCTTTTCGATAAATCTGATTGCTGGTTTCAGTTCTGCGTTCCAAATTATGAAAAAAATCGAATTCAAACTTGTATCAATAATTCTTCTTATACAGTAAGTACTTTTTTAAAACTACCATCAACCGAGAAACAGCACTGGTTGGACGCATACAATTTATCATTTTCTGAATCATCAAATTATTTGTTTTTTACAAGAGTAAAAAGAAGCTATAATAATCTACCTATAAATGAAGTAATTAATCAAGAAACGGTTTATATAGCCAAAGAATTTTCGAATAATTATTCTCCATATTGGAATTCAGTTAGAGGAGAAAAGGAATGGTTATTTATTCCTCAAATAAATTTAAATGGTAATTCTTTGGTATGGTCACCATTACTTACCGATTACTTAATTGCTTTTGCATTAAGCACACAACTCCGGTATTATCCACATTTATTTCCGAACGATAGTGCAGATTCATTCTTTGCAGAATCATGGTGTAACCAAGCTGCCATAACAGCATTGAGAAATTTTCTAATCATATTCACAGAGCCCTCAATTCGCCTTAACTAACTCTTTGCACTTCGCATAACAGCGGCTTACTGCTTCGCTTCGGGACGAGCCCTCGCTTGGGCTGCGCCAAATTGTCCTTCTGTCACTCGTTTGCATCCGCAAACTCCGTGCCAGTCCCTAACGTCCCGTTGGGACTCAGGGTCGGACAACTTCAGTAAGCCTAGTTCGTTATGCGAAATTGTTGTAAAAATCTTATTTACTTATATAAACATACTTATATATTCTTTATAAATTAAACTAGAAGGTATAACATGACGAAACTAAAATTAATTTCATTGCTAATTCTATTTAGCCTCTTTACTGCAATTGCTTTGGAAGCAGGTGGAAGAAAAGGAAGCAAAAGAGTCGGTGGAAAGAATAGTAAAGGAAAAGGCAGCCATTACGTTGGTGGTAAGAAAAAAAAATAAGTAAATTTTTCCTATTCAAGTAGTAGTAATATTCTGAATATCTACTACTTGCTTCTTGGAGTTTTAAGCTTTGAACGATCGAAAAAGTATACTTTCAATTTTAGACATTTTTACGCTAATCCTTTCAATTTATATTCTAGGCACTCTACTCACTGGAATCTTTCATAAATATGACACTGAACAACAACGGCTTCTGGATATAATCGATAATATTATCTGCTTTTATTTCATTGTTGAATTTTTCATTAAATTTAAAACCTCTCCAGATAAACTAAAATTCATTAGATGGGGTTGGATTGATTTAATTTCCTCTATCCCAAACATCGACGCTTTACGCTATGGACGCATTTTTCGAATTATCAGAATATTAAGAGTACTTAGAATTTTAAGATCATTCAAAGCTGTTACAAGTATACTTTTCAAAAATAAACCCAAAGGAACATTTTCAACTGTTGCGCTTTTCTCATTTCTTACTATTATTTTTGCATCAATTGCAATTCTACAGGTAGAGACTGATCCAAATAGTAACATCAAATCGGCTGAAGATGCACTTTGGTGGTCCTACGTGACAGTTACAACTGTTGGTTACGGAGATAAATTTCCGTTAACTACAGAAGGCAGAATCATCGGAGCAATATTAATGACAGTAGGAGTTGGACTTTTTGGAACATTTACCGGCTTTGTTGCTTCCTGGTTTTTAGAAAAAGAAACTTAGCAAACAACAACTTCGCATAACAGCGGGGAAACGCTGCGCTTCGGCACTTGCGGCCTCGCTTGGGCTACGCCACATTCCTCTCCGTCACGCTTCTCGCTCCGCAAGAAGACGCGCCGACGCTAACGCCTGCATTCGCAGGCTCAGCTACGAGGAACGTCGTCTCCCCTAGTTCGTTAGTTGCAATGTGCAGATTTTCTTCTCGCCAGGTTTGTTTTTTTAAGTTTTTTCTAAAAAAATTTAAAAGATTTTTTCTTTCTTAGCTTTAGTTTGTTTATTAAAGCATTATTATGAATTATTTTGTGCACTTTGTTTCAGTTAGCGGGTGGATTGCCAATTCTTTCTTACTTTAATACTCTTCTCGGCGGGCACACTGCAACTAACATCGTCTTCTCGCTTCGCTTCGGGTCTTCGCCCTCGCTCGGCCTACGGCAAATTTACCGTCTCCCCTAACGCCTTCTTCAAAGGCTCAGGGCGGTAAACTTCGAGAAGTCTCAATCGTTATGCGTCATTTTCTAAAAGGTAACTATGAGAAATAAAATAAAAAACAATAAAAACTTATCTAAATCACTGGGATATTATATTCCTAATCGATTTACCTTGAATGTTGATAGAGACCTGAGCAAATTAAACTACGAAAGTTTCACGATTTTTATTCATGAATACGGACATTTACTTCAAAATATTTTTACTGTATTTGGATGGTATACTTTTGCTATCGAAACTTTCAAATTAGGAATAATTAGAGATATCGGTAAAAATTTTAGAGAATATCACATACCTTTCAAAAAACACTTTTATAATGCAGAGATTAGCAAAAAAATTCAAAGCCAAATTGGATTTCAGAAATACATTTTTAATTCGCAAAACCTGTCTGGCGAAGAAACTATCGCAAATCTGCCAGGCGTTGCTAAACTTTACGAAGAAACGTCAACATTTTTTGGATTTACTGAAGAAAATGAAAGACAACGAATATATTCCGAATTTTTAGTAGACGGAATTAAAAGAGAAATTGAAATAAATTGCTTAACTCTTTATGAATCAATGTCTTACATAATAGAGAAACATTATTCATTGTATTCAATACCTAGTCCGGATTTTCCATACAACATAATTTCATTGCTATTCGAAAACACAAATTTAAGAACAGATTACGGTAAACAATTAATAATAATCTACTTATCATTGCTTACACCTGCCCCTGAAATCATTTTTAAAGATTTATTTGAAAAAGCAACTAGAGGATCATACCATTCAAGAGTTGATAATGAGTTATTTGCAGATAATTTAGTTAAAAATTTAAGTGGTAATTTTAATCAAACATTATTGGACAACATAACTTTAATATCAAAATACATTAATGATTATTGCGATAAAATAAAATTTTACGAACACTCAACTAATTATATTAAATGGCTACAAGATGCTTACAGCGCATTTTCTAATCAGATCATCAAAGATCATCTATTTTTTTTAAGACCAATTCTTAATAAGGATAAGAGTAACAACCTAATCAACCAATTAGATTTTGACTATTTTTTACTTATCAATGATAAAAACATAATATCATCCGTACAAAATAAATCAGACGATCATGTCCGAGGAATGATATTTCATACTTCTTTATTCCATTCGATTAACTATCTTTTCGATTACAAAACTTATTCAAGAAAATGTCCAATAATTAAAAATTGTCAGGAAAAGGAAAAAAATCTTAATTGTTTGTGTCATCCTTACAAACATTCTATTAAAGTGCCTGGTGAAACCCTCTGTGAATATGGTACAGCTGCGCATTTACTTCTATTTCATGATATAAAAATCATATATAAATAACGAAAACGACGCATAACTGCCGCTAACCACTTCGCTTCGGGTCTTCGCCCTCGCTCGGCCTCCGGCACATAGGCTTTTGTCACTCCTCTTGCATTCGCAAGCGTCGTGCCAATCCCTAACGCCTCTGCGAGGCTCAGGGCCAGCCTACGTCGGTTAGCTAGTTACGTTATGCGAAATAAAATAAATTGGGTGAAAAAAAATGGAAAAAGATGATTTAATTACAAGAAAAGACCTTTTTTATTGGTTAATATTTAGTATAGGATTAATAATAATATTAATTTCTAACGAATATAACAAAGATACGAATATAGTAAACTATGTAGGTTTTGCTGGTACATTAATTTCAATTATACTTGCAGTAGTTGCTATCATATATTCTTTTTTTCAAAATCATACGTATTCAAATATAAACAATCAGCTAAACAATACTAGCGAAAATTTAGTGAAACTAGTAGGGCTACTAAATTCGACGTCAATCGACTATCACAAAAAAAATGAAGAAATTATAAACAATTACGATAATTTTTCAAAAGCTTTACATCAAATGATTGGAGAAAAACTGGAAATTACTCAAAAAGAATTATTTGAAATTTCTTCAAAATTGAGTGAAATGAAAACCCAATCACCAGTTGGAACGGAACAGCAAAAAAAACCTACATTTAAATTCGAAAAACACGACCTTGAACAAATGCTAAAATATACTTCTATAATTGGAAAATTTTTAATCTTAGGAATTAAATTATTGGAAAAAAATAAACTAAAATTTAAAAGAACTGATTTTTTTGACCACGTATTCGGAAATTCTTCAACTTATGCATACGGATATTACGTTGCTTTACGCTCTTTTGGAATATTCTCTGTAATAACAGATGAAAATGATATAGACGAAATAACTTTTGTGAATGAGGATATAAAAGAATTAGTTAATGAAAGTATTGAAAAAATGGAAGTTAAATCTGAGTATAATTATCGAGATTTAATATACTCATTCATAAAAGATCTAAAGAAAAAATAATTTTACTTCGCATAACAGCGCATTAACGCTTCGCTTCGGGACTACGCCCTCGCTCGGCCTGCGGCACATAGGCTTTCTGTCACTCGTTTGCATCCGCAAACTCCGTGCCAGTCCCTAACGTCCCGTCCCGGGACTCAGGGTCAGCCTACGTCGTTAACGCTATTTCGTTATGCGCAATGACTGAAAATATTTTTAATAGAGAAAAAAATGAAGAATGATATTAATGAAGAGCCAGAAGAAGAATTAGCACAAATTGAATTTATGGACTATCTTATGTCTGAACCAGGCCATGAAGTAGTAAAACGAATAATAAGTTTAATCGAAGATATAAAAAAGTCGACTTTAGACAAAAATGTTGAGTTAACTAAAATTAATGTAACAAATAATCACAAACAAAGGACTTTTCTAATTATTCAACAAACAATAGTTATTGTATTAGTCGTAATCGCTTCGATTTATTTAGCCGTAAATGATAAATTTAATCCAACAATTGGAATTTTGTTCGGAACATTGATTGGATATTTTTTTGGCAAGAAATCGCAAAATTAGATAAAAAATATGATTTTAGAAAAAGTTGAATATATTCCAAAATATGCTATTTGCCAAACTGGAGCACATGAGTTAGTATATCAAAACGAATTAATCATCACGGAAATCATTAATCTTCAATTACAATATTGGTGTGATGCAATTTATTTATTTAGAAATATTGAAAAGAAAGAAAAAGTAAGTATCCAATCAATTATTCCAATTTTTCTATTATTAGGTCAATCATTAGTAACGCTATTTGGTTTAAATAATCAAGATGATCAAAACTACAAAGTGCCACCACTTTCCGAACTAGTAAGTAGATTCAAAGATAGAAATGGAAACAAACTTTCTCAAGTAAACAGAAGATTATACGAAAACTTCAAGCGACTAGATTATTTCTACACGAGCTTAATCAAACACCCTACACCAAAAAAAATGGAAGAATTGATTAGAATATCGTTTGAAGACCTACTTTTATCTCTGCGAACTACCCAAGAAATATGGATCTGGTTTATGAATGAAATTGGAATTGAAAAGCAAAATTATGAAAAATATTTCTCCGAAGTATTCTAATCATTCAACTCAGTCACAGCGCATAACAGCGCCTTACCGCTACGCTTCGGCACAAGGCCTCGCTCGGCCTGCGGCAAATCCTCCTCCTGGCATTCGCCTTGCGTGCGCAAGCTACATGCCAGTCCCTAACGTCCCTGCGGGACTCAGGGTCGGAGGACTTCGGTAAGTCTAGTTCGTTATACGCAAGCCAGAAAACTTATGCTAAATTTAGAAAATATAAAAGAAGTTCAGAATATTGCTAAAAGAACTATAGAACATATTCAATCACATACCGAAGAGGGAATGAGTGAAGAAGATATCAAAATTCTAGCTGAATCATTCATGTTAAGAAATGGAATAAACGGGTTTTGGTATTACAATGTTGGTGCCTTTGTTCTGGCAGGACATAGATCTCAACTTTCAATCTCTGGAAAAGAATACGTTCCTTCTAAAGTTAAAGTGAAAAATGGAGAAGTTATCACTATTGATTTAAGTCCAGTTTTAAATAACACTTGGGGTGATTATGCCAGAACCTTTTATATTGGTAAATCAAATGATGAGATAAACGAGTCTTTAGAATTTATTAAAAGCCTACATATGAAATTTAAGGAAATTTACAATCAAAATTCAACCATTTCAACAATTCATAAAGAAATTTACTATATGATTCTTGATAATGGTTTTGAACTTTTAGATTTTAGAAATAATTTCGGTCATTCTATTGAAGAAAACATTAATTTAAGAAAATGGTTCGACTCAAATAACTATGAAAAATTCTCTAACTTAAAGTTTTTTACATTCGAACCGCATATTAAAAAGAAAGGTTCGACTTTCGGAATTAAGCATGAGAATATTTATTATTACGATGGATCAAATTTAATCGAAGTATAATCTGGCCAGCGTATAACAGCGGGGAAACGCTGCGCTTCGGCACTTACGGCCTCGCTTGGCCTGCGGCACATTCCCTTTCTGTCACTCGTTTGCATCCGCAAACTACGTGCCAGTCCCTAACGTCCCGTTAACGGGACTCAGGGTCAGGGAACGTCGTCTCCCCTAGTTCGTTAGTTGCAATGTGCGGATTTTTTCTCGCCAGGTTTGCTTTTCTAAGTTTTTCCATAAAAAATTTAGAAAGAGTTTTTTTCTTAGCTTGGGTTTGTTCAATAAAGCATTATCATGAATTACTTTGTGCCTTTTGTTTATGTTTTCGGGTGGATTGCCTATTCTTTCTTACTTTAACTAAACTCTCGGAAGGCACACTGCAACTAACATCGTCTTAACGCTTCGCTTCGGGCCTTCCGCCCTTGCTCGGCCTACGGCAAATTTCCCGCTCTTCCTAACGCCTTCTTCAAAGGCTCAGGGCGGGAAACTTCGTTAAGACTAGTTCGTTAGTTGCAATGTGCGGATTTTGTTCTCGCCAGGTTTGTTTTTCTATGTTTTTCTCTAAATAATTTAGAAAGTGTATTTCTTTCTTAGCTTTAGTTTGTTTAATAAAGCATTATTTTGAATTACTTTGTGCCTTTTGTTTATGTTTTCGGGTGGATTGCCAATTCTTTCTTACTTTAACGCAACTCTCGGAGGGCACACTGCAACTAACATCGTCTTAACGCTTCGCTTCGGGCCTTGCGCCCTTGCTCGGCCTTCGGCAAATTTCCCGCTCTTCCTAACGCCTTCTTCAAAGGCTCAGGGCGGGAAACTTCGTTAAGACTAGTTCGTTATGCGTAATGTCTCAGAAACATTGAAATTCAAAAACAATATGATAAAGAAGAAATTTCCTTTTCTCTTTTTACTAATCTTAAATTTTAATTGTTTATATATAGTTCCAAAAAAAGAACTCAATTATATTTTCTCCAATAACTTACAGCCTATATACAAAAACACCATTATTATATATAAATACAATTATCTTAATTTATATAGCTTAAATCCCTATATAAATACTGAAAATTTTTCAATACGATTAAAGGATAGTATAAGAAAAGCCTTTGAATCAAAATTTCGATTTAAAAATTTAGCTATTGTTGATTCTGAATCTGTAGAAATTGAAAAACTTGATACTTTAACTAAAAATCAACATGTTATTCATTTAAATATTTCAACGAATAACAATTCAAATAATGATAATTCTATCAAATTCCTGAAATTTTTATCTACTATATCATTTGGAACAATTCCATATTGGAAAAACATTAACTTTGATATCAAGATTAACTCTATGATATTTCAAACATCTAATGAATATTTTTTTCAATATTCATTTATTGAATGCGGTGGATGGCTTACATTGCCATTTATAATATTTTATGAAAATTATTGGGAATTAAGAAATAAATATCACAATTCTTCTTTTCCTGAAATAGAATACATGCTAACTGACTCAGTATCCAAAATTCCATCAAAACAATGAGACACTACGCATAACAGCGACTTACCGCTTCGCGTCGGCACGAGGCCTCGCTCGGCCTGCGGCAAATCCCCCTCCTGGCATTCGCCTTGCCTTCGCAAGCTACATGCCAGTCCCTAACGTCCCGTCGGGACTCAGGGTCGGAGGACTTCGGTAAGCCTAGTTCGTTATACGCCATTTTAAAATTATGAACTGGAAAAAATACGAAAATCAAGTATTCTCATATTTCAAAAATAGATATCCTAATTCACAAATAGAACAGAATATTTTCATAATAGGACAACTATCGAAAACCAAAAGACAAATTGACTTATTATTAGAAGAAATTGTTGCGGGATACAAAATAAGAATAGTTATCGAATGTAAAGATTGGAACAAGCCATTGGATGTGGCAGATGTAGAACAATTTGTTCAAAAACTAAATGACGTTCGCATATCAAAGGGAGTAATAATTGCAAAATCAGGATACACAAAGGCAGCCAAAGAGTATATTAAAAACACTGGCGATATAAACCTTCATGTATTAAAATTTGAAGATCTAGGAAAATTTCAAGGATTCTATGGCTTCACCTATAGAGGGATTCATGGTGCCATTGTAACGCCTCCAAATGGTTGGATTATTGACGCTCAGGTTCCAAAGCAAATGATTGAGAATGGTGGATTATGCCTGATGTATCCAATGGAATTAGAAGCTAAAGATTCGTTTAAAGAAAAAAATTTAATATACTTCGATATAACTGAATTAGACGAATTTGAAAATTGCGATAATTTACTTGATATCTTTTTGAAAAATCAAGAAGAAAATATAGAAAAATATGATAACAAATCTAGTGTAGAATATAAGACTGAAAATAGTAAAATAGGTGAAATTAAAATTCGTATAACAAAATATCCAAATCACCATTATACAGAAACAGCCGGTTTTTCCTCAGAAGGCAAACTAATTGTCGCTATTTATGGAATGCATAAGCATAACGAAGAGGAAGAATTTCGGCATCACATAAAATTCATATTTGATCAAATTCAATTAATAACTTTGTATGGATCAGACCCAAAGAACTCTCATAAAGACTGGTCACTACTACTGAATAGCACAACCTCTAATGCAAAGTCGAAAACTTTTAAACACAATTAAAACGGCGTATAACAGCGACTAACCGCTTCACTTCGGGACTGGCGCCCTCGTTCGGTCTCCGACACATAGGCTTTTGTCACTCCTCTTGCTTACGCAAGCGTCGTGCCAATCCCTAACGTCCCGTTCGGGACTCAGGGCACAGCCTACGTCGGTTAGTCTAGTTCGTTATACGTAATGCAAAAAAATGAGATAGGAAATAATGAAAATACCATTTTTTTCAAAGAATGAAAACGAAATTCTACTAAAGGAATATGAGCTAGCACAAGTAGCTGCTTTCGAAATAGACCGCTCAGCCTGGAATATAATTTTTTTGATAGAAGGATCAAAATTATATATTTTCCATGAGTTAATTTCAATAAATTCCGGATTATATCTTTCTCTTTTCACACTTATTTCAACGTTAATGTCTTTATTATTGTATAAAATGCTAAATACAACCGTCTATTATATTCAAGAAAAATTCAATCGTTGCAAAGAAATTGAAAAGATTCTCGGAATGAATGCTCACCTTAGAATAGAAAGCTCTGTTTCAGTTTTGAAACCTAAATCTATTATAAGGATATTGTCATTAATTATACCAATAGCTTCATTTCTTCTATCACTTCGAAAATTATATCATTTGGATTTGATTGATTATTTTGATTTTCATCAGAATTTAGTTGTATGTTCATTTTTCTTTATAATATATTCAATTTTTTTAATTTTCTCTTGCTATCAACTTTGGTCTCCAAAAAAATAAATATTTAAAAACGAAACTACAGGAAAATTTATTATGAAATCAATCAAGTATATTCTATTTTTTGTTTTAATCTCAAATCTTTATGGTGAAGATATTCAAATTCAACAATTGAATGAAGCAGTAACGCAATACAATAACGGACTTCAATTAGAATTTAATGGTAAAACTGTAAAAGGAAACCGTGAAATAAATGAATCTCTAAGCAAAATCAAGAATATTGTTTATAAAAAAACTTTAACATTCCCAAATCTTTGCTCATTCAAATATTCTCACTCCAAATTATTCAATATAATCCCAAATTGTGAAGGCTTTGATACAATTGCGTTTTTTATAGCAAAAGAGGAAACTACCGCCATAATCTTAGAATCTTTAGAAGAATGTTCAAATGGCTGCACAGGTGAATTTATAGCAAATGGATATTATTGGTCAGATAAATGCGATTGGACTAAAATAGATTCAAATATCTGTGCAAAAAATAGAGCTGATTTTCCTAAGAATCTAGTTTTACAGATTAAATTTCAAAAAATTACTCCGATAAAATAATTTATATAACTTTTGCACTACGCATAACTACGGCTTACCGCATCGCTTCGGGACTTGCGCCCTCGCTCGGTCTCCGACACATAGGCTTTCTGTCACTCCCCTTGCATACGCAAGTGTCGTGCCAGTCCCTAACGTCCCGTTCCGGGACTCAGGGTCAGCCTACGTCGGTAAGCCTAGTTCGTTATACGAAATCGCAAGAAAACTTCCCTAAAATTATAAAAAATAATTTGACTTATCTCATTTTGAGATATTCTTGGGTAAAGTGCATATTATTAGCTGGAAAAAACTTGATGATTTTATTAATAAACACCCTAATTCAGAATCTTCATTGAAAAGCTGGTTCAAAATTGTTAAAAACACTTCTTTTAAAGATTTTAATGAATTAAGGAAAGTTTTTAACTCTGTTGATCAAGTCGGTAATCTTACAGTTTTTAATATTACTGGAAATCATTTCAGACTGATTGTTGCTATTCATTACAATCGACAAAAAGTTTTTGTTCGGAATATTTTAACTCATAACGAATATGACAAAGGTAAATGGAAAAAGGAGAATATATGATTCAAGAAATTGAAAAAGTTAAGAATGTTTGGCATGATGTTAAAGATATTCTCTCTGTTCCACACACTGATAAACAATATAAAAAACTTGTGAAAGTTTTAGATGAACTTATTGATGAAGTTGGTAATAATGAAAAACATCAACTTGCTCCTCTTCTCGAAACAGTTGGTAATCTGATTGAAGAATATGAAAATGATCACTTTATTCAGCCTAATGCTGAACCAATCGAAGTTTTAAAGTTTCTGATGGAAGAAAATAATCTTACTCAAAAGGATTTAAATGTTTTGGGTAGTCAAGGCGTTGTTTCTGAAATATTGAATGGAAAAAGAGATTTAAATGTTCGGCAAATCAAGGCTTTGGCTGAAAAATTCAATATTTCTCCCGCTGTTTTTATCTAATTTATTAACTTGCGACTTCGTATAACAGCACCTTAACGCTGCGCTTCGGGACTTACGCCCTCGCTTGGTCTGCGACACATAGGCTTCTGGCACTCCCCTTGCCTGCGCAAGTGTCGTGGCCAGTCCCTAACGTCCCTTTCGGGACTCAGGGCCAGCCTACGTCGTTAAGCCTAGTTCGTTATACGCTATGGAAAAAATGCTTGATTTCGAGAAAAATGTATTGATACAATACAAAAGTAGCCGAAAGAATGACTAAAGAGCCAAAGTATTCTAAGAAAGATGTTTTTTCCGCTATAAGAAAGGGAAATTTTGAAGTAAGAAGGAAAGCTCTTGGTACTTCCTCAACCTTTGGATTAAGAACAGAAAAAGACGTAGCGAATTTCATACTTAGAGGGGGATTGGAGAATCTAACATTCTACAACACTACCGAATTAGATAAAACGGATGAATATCCGAAACCAATAGTTGACGCGTACAACTTTACAACTGGAAGTAGGAAAGGATATATTGCATTCTATTTTAGCAATAACGGCAAACTTGTTATCAAATCACTCAAACCAGATAAATACGAAGGCGATACAATGAAATATGCATTTATTAAGGCAGGCTTCTAAATGGAAACCCAATTAACTGATATTAAATGTCCCTCATGTGGTGCTCCAATTAAAAATAATTATAAAAATGAAAAAATTGAATACAACTTTACCTACTTGGGAAAGCGCGAATTTGAATTTTCATTACTAGAGTGCCAAAACTGTGGAGAGGAAATTAAAGAAGGTAATTTCAGTGAAAACTTAGAAAAATTCCTTAAGGAATTAGATATTGAAAATGCGATAAAAGGAATTGAAGAAATAAAATCTTATCCTTACAGCTATACTTATCTAGAGAGAGCATTAAGAATTCCATATCGCACATTCTCACGATGGAAATCCAAAAAGGATTTAAGTGCAGTTGCGATGTCATATATTAACATCATTTCCAATTTCCCTTGGCTAGTTGAAGTTTCCGATTATAATTTTGATCCAAAAGTTAAATTGAAAAATCTTTTAATTGCCGGATACTTAGAATATGAAAAGAATCAATCGTTAATATCCGATGACATTGAATTCAAAGATTTAGTTACCAAAATAGAAAGTATGCTAAAATTTAAGAATACATATGCTACCGATGAATTTGAAGCAACAATTTCAATAAATGATCCTGGTAGAGAAACAAAAAATATTGAATCAACCGTAACTTTGGATTTACAAACTGCATGAAACTGATAAACTTTCTAGTATGCGATGATGTTAGAACCGAAAAAAATGGAAAGAATATATTCATCGGCGTTTATGATGACATTATCATTGAATCACCTACGGATGAAAAACCGGTATACCTCAAACTTTATTTTATCTTTCGATTTATGGATGTCCTATCCGACAGCTATAAATTCGACTTAAATTTTCTAATGGACGGGAATCAATATCATTCGATGTCCGGAGCATTACCTATAGTTAAACAAATGAGACACTTGACTTTAAATATAGGAGTTGAACAATTTCCGATAAAATCTTTCGGTGATCTTTCAATTGAACTTACATTGACCAACTCTCAAAATGTTAAATTCAAATTTTTGCCTGAATATAAAATCAATATTAGCAAACAAAAATAGGCTACCTTTTCCACAGCGTATAACAGCAACTAACCGCTGCGCTTCGGCACTACGGCCTCGCTTGGTCTGCGACACATAGGCTTCTGGCACTCCCCTTGCATCCGCAAGTGTCGTGACCAGTCCCTAACGTCCCGTTACCGGGACTCAGGGCCAGCCTACGTCGGTTAGTCTAGTTCGTTAGTTGCAATGTGCAGATTTTCTTCTCGCCAGGTTTGTTTTTCTAAGTTTTTCTCTAGATAAATTAGAAAGAGTTTATCTTTCTTAACTTTAGTTTGTTTAATAAAGCATTATTATGAATTACTTTGTGCTGTTTGTTTATGTTTTCGGGTGGATTGCCAATTCTTTCTTACTTTAATGCAACTCTCGGAGGGCACACTGCAACTAACATCGTCTTAACGCTTCGCTTCGGGCCTTGCGCCCTTGCTCGGCCTTCGGCAAATTTCCCGCTCTTCCTAACGCCTTCTTTAAAGGCTCAGGGCGGGAAACTTCGTTAAGACTAGTTCGTTAGTTGCAATGTGCGGATTTTGTTCTCGCCAGGTTTGTTTTTCTAAGTTTTTCTCTAGATAAATTAGAAAGAATTTCTTTCTTAGCTTTAGTTTGTTTAATAAAGCATTATTATGAATTACTTTGTTCTGTTCGTTTATGTTTTCGGGTGGATTGCCAATTCTTTCTTACTTTAATGCAACTCTCGGAGGGCACACTGCAACTAACATCGTCTTAACGCTTCGCTTCGGGCCTTGCGCCCTTGCTCGGCCTGCGGCAAATTTCCCGCTATTCCTAACGCCTTCTTCAAAGGCTCAGGGCGGGAAACTTCGTTAAGACTAGTTCGTTAGTTGCAATGTGCGGATTTTGTTCTCGTCAGGTTTGTTTTTCTACATTTTTTCCCTAAAAAATTTAGAAAGAGTTTTTTTCTTAGCTTGGGTTTGTTTAATGAAGCATTATTATGAATTACTTTGTGCCATTTGTTTATGTTTTCGGGTGGATTGCCAATTCTTTCTTACTTTAATGCAACTCTCGGAGGGCACACTGCAACTAACATCGTCTTAACGCTCCGCTTCGGGCCTTGCGCCCTTGCTCGGCCTGCGGCAAATTTCCCGCTCTTCCTAACGCCTTCTTCAAAGGCTCAGGGCGGGAAACTTCGTTAAGACTAGTTCGTTATGCGAAATAAATTAAAATGATCCCGTTTACAGTAAAATTCAAAAGAAATCTTACAATTTCAAAAGACAGATCTGGTGATTTCCTTGCAAGAGTCAAACAAATACTGTTAAATTCTACAGATTCTGACATAGATTTAGTCAACGATACAATAATATTAAATTCAAATTTTGAACCAAAATGGGTTAAAAAATCATATGTAATTGGATTCTTTAATTCTGCAGAATTCTCCATAAAGGAAGAAAACGGATCTATGATCCTTTATATGAAAGTTTCTTTTGCTCCACTTTTCGGTATTTCTTTAATATTGTTTCCGTTTATTTTAACTTCACTATTACCCATTGACAATAATCCTTTCAATACTAAGAATCTTCTTTATTTTTGGTGCGCTAAAATAGGATTTTTAATACCATGGAGTCTGATTGAATATTTCACTCTTGTTAATTACATTTCCAAAGTAAAAGTTTGAAAAATTTATAGATTTTATGCTTTTTGCTCACTTAACATTGTCTGATTTTTTTCCATTAATTAACATTTTCATCATCTTGCCGATTTGTATTTTGGCTTTTTCTTATTCTATAAAAATAAATTTATTAACTGCTGAAATGTCATCTAAAATTACAAAAAAATATTTATGGCTTACTAATATCCTAGACTATTTAATAATTGCTCTATTACTATTCTTATATTCAATTTTTACTAATAAAATAAGAATCACAGACGAATTTCTTATTTATCTTCTAATTATTTTTACTGTTCTACCATTGTCGTTCTATTTGAATTACATATCGATTAAAAATATTTTCAAAAAAATTGAAGCGAAAAACAAAACAAAACTTCTATATAAAATCTTACTATATCCCATAATTTCGATTGGATTATTTGTGATTTATTTAAATATTCAATGCAACGATAAATAAATTTACTTCGCATAACAGCGACTTACCGCTTCGCTTCGGCACTAAAGGCCTCGCTCGGCCTACGGCAAATTGTCCTCCTGGCATTCGCCTTGCTTTCGCAAGCTACATGCCAGTCCCTAACGTCCCGTTGGGACTCAGGGTCGGACAACTTCGGAAAGTCTAGTTCGTTATGCGAAATGGATTAAAAATGATTTCAAGAAATGCACAACCACCAAATAATAAACTTACCAAAGAGCAAATTGAAAATTTCCATCTGATAATCGAAGAATTTTTCGGTATCGAATGGTTAAATTGCGGGATAGACAATCCAATCACAAATTTATGGAAAAGAAAAGACTTCCTCGCTTCAATGGAACTCTACTATTTATCTCAAGCAATAAATTCTTTTAAAGATCAACCAGTTTGGTTAAATGAAACAATAAAAAGTATAAAAGACAAAGATACAAACAATCAAAAAGGAGCACTTTTTGAATTAATAGGCCTGTCATACTTTAAACAAGCTGGTATGGATATCACACCTTTGGGTAACTCTTCCCCCGGCATCGATGCAGAAATTAAAACTAGAAATGAAAATGTGATTGGAATTTCCAGCAAGAACTATGGCTTATCCTCTCACTATAACGAAATAACAAGGAAAATCGATAGTATATATAATCTATTCATTAACAAGTTAAATTTAAACTTACAGGCAAAACTTATTATAATAACAGAAAGCGAATATCCGAACAAACATCAATTCAATAGATTAGAACAACTAGTCGAATCAATAATTAAAAAATTCAATGGAAGAGATTCCGAAACATTGATTGAAGATAATTGGAAGCTTATTCTTACAAAATTAAATGATTTAGATAAAATAGCTACCGATCATAAGTCACATTGTTTGATCTTTCTTACACCATTTCATCAAAATGAACATAAAAATTTAACTGATAAAATTGATAAGGCTTTTGAAAATATTGTCAGATTAGGAAAACAAGAAACTGATAAAAGAAAAAATATTCTCTTTATTCACTTACCCATAACAGCACCGGTAAGATATATTCGAAAATTAGTAAAGGAATATTTTAAGAATAATCAAAATGGAATTAGTGGTGTGCTTCTTTATCAACCCAGCTACATTTCCACATTAAATGGACCAAATTCTATTTATCATTTTAACGAACTAATTATACGCGTTGAATTTAATGACTGGATAAATAACAACGATCCAGAATGCATAAAATACAGCTTTTATGACGATGCGGCTGATATATCACCAATCTCCCATTTTCTAACAGATGGCATTAACGACATTCATTTAGAAGATTACTATATATACCAAAAAGGTAAAATATATATAAAACATCAATTCAAAGACAATTCAGGACTAGTAAGTTTACCAAATTTGTTACCTGGAATAGAAACGACAGTAATCTTTGAAAGTATAATATCAGATACTGAAAAACAAACCTTCGGAATCCAAGGAATTTATCCACCAAGTGCGGATTTAATAATCATATAATCCACTTCGCATAACAGCAACTAACCGCTGCGCTTCGGGACTTCGCCCTCGCTTGGTCTGCGACACATAGGCTTTCTGTCACTCGTTTGCATCCGCAAACTACGTGCCAGTCCCTAACGCCTCTCCGAGGCTCAGGGTCAGCCTACGTCGGTTAGTCTAGTTCGTTATGCGAAATAATTTAAAAAAATCTTTAAAGAAAATATAAAATGAAAAAAACATTTAAAACAATTATTCTATTAACTTTATTCCCAATAATTAGTAGTTTAGATATTTATGCACAATCTAAACCAGAATCGGAAGAACTAATAAAAAGAAAGAAAATACATTTATATTTCGGAACATTTCTTTATACAAAAGTAACTACAAATTTTCTATATGGTGTTACAAATAATTTATATCTAGGTGTTTCATTTAGACCAGGTGAAAAAGTTGAGAATAAAGAATTTATAGGATCAATAAATTCAAGAGGATTCGACTTTTATGACTATAATAAATCAAATTTTAATAATTTCTTTAATTTAAAATCTCAATATTTCTTTTTAAGAAATTTTTATACAAGTCTCGATTTAGGTATACGCACTGGATTTGAGGAAAAAATTACAAAGTTTACTATTACTCAAATTAATAGTTTAGAAATTCTTCCTTTTTCGAAGTCAACTTTTGTTTCAGACAGATATTCTATGCTTCTCGGAATTGGGTATAGAAAAGAATTATTTGAACACTTTCTGCTCGGATCAGAAATTCAATATGGAATACTTTCTGGAGCAAAAGTAACTAAAAATTATACTTACAATCCAACTGCCTACAATGGGTTGCCTAATGATATAATTTTAGACCAATTATTTAACGATGGTAATGATTACAAAACAAGTAGATTAATGATAATATCTATTTATGCGGGTATTGCATTCTAACAGTAAATTACTTCGCATAACAGCGACTTACCGCTTCGCTTCGGGACGAGCCCTCGCTCGGGCTACGCCAAATCCTCCTCCTGGCATTCGCCTTGCTTACGCAAGCTACATGCCAGTCCCTAACGTCCCGTCGGGACTCAGGGTCGGAGGACTTCGGTAAGTCTAGTTCGTTATACGAAATGCTCGAGCATCATTTATTAATTTAAAATAAAGTTTTAAAAATATCTTTTTCAAAGAAATTCAAATTAAAGGCCAGGATTAAAAACCAATGAAACGACTTTCAAAAAAAGAAATCTTATATATTTCGTATGTATTATATATAATCGGAATTCTTCTTTTGACACCACTAACCTACAAAGCCTTTACTTTATTCGCGGTTAGAAATTGGAAGAAAGTATACTGCCCTATAGTTGCAGCGGAAGCTACTCCAAATTTTCTTGTACATTCTTCAACGAGATACAATAAAACAGATTTTTCAAGGACGACAACTCCTATATATACTTATTACTATAAAATAAAACTTCCAGATGGAAAATTAGTAGAATTTGATTCCAATAAATATTATAACGATGAAATCCCTGTATATTTCGATGAACTTAATAATTATAAAATAGTTGAGTCAAACTATCAATTGATAAACATTTTGTCTTTCATTCTAGGGATATTTTTGATATTTTATACGAACATAAAATCTAACGAACTCTTAGATTTAGCTTATGAATGATAATTACTTTTCTTAAATATTTAGATAAAAAAAACTCATTCAAATTAAACTCTGGTAAAATTTAAATCTTCCTATAATATTATTATCATTTCTACATTTTTAGAAAACTATTCTTATCTAAAAATAAATTAGTTCTGATTAATTAATAAATAATACTAATATCAGGAATAAATCCAAATAAACTTAATTGAAATTTGAATATCATTCCCTATCGTAGAGAGTGAAACAATGGCAGAAAAGTAAATTCGAGTTGGCATTATGACTGTTCACTAATAAGGATCCTTGCTCAATACTAGTAAATTCTCTTGCACGATGGACAATATGTTTTTATAAAATTCTCGCACTTCGTATAACAGCGACTTACCGCTTCGCTTCGGCTCTTCAGCCTCGCTCGGGCTACGCCAAATCCTCCTCCTGGCATTCGCCTTGCCTTCGCAAGCTACATGCCAGTCCCTAACGTCCCTTTTCGGGACTCAGGGTCGGAGGACTTCGGTAAGTCTAGTTCGTTATGCGAAAGACGTAAAAAAAATATGAATAATTTATTAGTAAGTCTTGAACGAATTGAAAAAAGATTAGTAACAGCAATATGTAGTCTTATAGTATTTTCAATACTACTACTTTATCTCGTATCTGATGCTTTTATAACACACCAACGAGTTAAATATTATGAAGAACTCGAAAACATAAATATTGATTTCCTAAACTTGGAGAACCAAAAAAGCATAATTTTAGAAATCATCGATAATACAAACGAACTAATAGAGAACAAACAGAAAATAATTTATTTCGATTCCCTTGGCAATAATTGCGTAATCTTAATTATGGAAAGAAAAAAATTAATCGAATTATTGGATGGCAACAAAAACTTTCTAGATTTCACTCTTAATGAAAATGGAGAATATCAATATTCAAATAAAAAAGAAGTTAATGAGTTTTGGGCAAAGATTAACAAAAAAAATCTTCCTATTTATCACGAAATATTAAAAGAATCTTTGTATGGCATAAATTTCAAATCGATATATGATGAACTAAATAAACCAAAAATAACAAGCGTTCCAGTATCGCCAAAAAAAGAAATTATTCAATATGAAACAATCCTTAAAATGCAAAATTTCTTCGCAAGTTTAAAAGAAATAGATCATCGAATAGATTTAATATATAAAATGGATTTAAAAAGAATCGACATTAAATCTAAATATCTAGATGATCCAGAAATTAAAGAAAACATACTTTCGCTAGAAAAATATCACATAAAATTAGATGAAATAAATTCAAAAATCAAAGAATCACTAAAACTTCAATTTCTGAAATTAAATAATAAAGGCAAGAATGATATATTAAGTAAAAATTTCCAATCCATTTCAGTAGGTAGTCTTTCTTTCTCGCTCCAAACCATACTATATTTCTATCCAATTGCTCTAATCTTATCATTTCACTGGATTCTTTTAAATTTCAAAAGATTTGAATTTCTCCTTTCTTTTTTAAAAGCAGAAGATGAATTTTATTCAAATATGTTCCTTAATTATACAGGAAAATATTCTATATGGACGAGTTTGCTTATAATTCTTCTCCCAACAATCGTTGCCGCAGCATTTATGACCTATGTATATTATTTTTCAGATTATTATTTTAACTATAATGAATTATTTCTATTTCGAAACGAGAGTTTGCTGCTATTACTTTTTATATTACTTAGCCTCTTAATAAGCATTTATTATTTGACAAAAATTACTGATTTAATTGTTCGATTAAGAAGAAACAAAATTTTAAAGTAACGTCCTTCGCATAACAGCGACTAACCGCTTCACTTCGGGACTTACGCCCTCGTTCGGTCTGCGACACATAGGCTTCTGGCACTCCTCTTGCTTACGCAAGCGTCGTGCCAGCCCTAACGTCCCGTCTGGGACTCAGGGTCAGCCTACGTCGGTTAGTCTAGTTCGTTATGCGACATCTGAAATAATTTTATGGAATTAAATATGAAAAAAAGAATGATTAAATTTTTAAGCATATTTTTGCTTATACAAACAAGCTACATGACTTCTGAACCTATTTATAAAGATAAAAACTTATCTATTTTCCCATTAAATGAATTGGAAACGCAACAATTGAATGATTTGCGAACATTGGCTTTAAAATTCTGCAATGAAAAATTGAAGAAAGAGATAAAATTTCCAATTTCTTTAGAAGACCTCCAGTTAGCGACAAATCATTTAAACAAAAGAACAGATCCTAATATCACTTATGGAATCGGGGTTCTTATAGGTGATATTTTAGTTTTGAAACATAATATGAAATGGCTAGCTGTTGAAGATGAATACGGAAGAGATCCTGTTATTTTTGTAGATAGGACTCTATATTATATAGGAACACTAACTTTAATCTCAAAAAGAGTTGAAGATGGCGAAAAAATTGATATTAAATATATAATTTCACAAATTGAAAACCATATGAAAGAAAATCTTAAGCAATATAAGTCTTATTAAATTATATAAACAAAAATTAATTTTATCTTAATTCATTAAAGAATAGACCTGTAAAAATTTAAAATTCGTAAATATATCAAAACTAATATTAAATGAAATTTAAATTAAATTGGCAATCTTTCAGACGTCGCATAACAGCACCTTAACGCTTCGCTTCGGCACAAGGCCTCGCTCGGTCTGCGACACATAGGCTTTCTGTCACTCGTTTGCATTCGCAAACTACGTGCCAGTCCCTAACGTCCCGTTTCGGGACTCAGGGTCAGCCTACGTCGTTAAGGCTAGTTCGTTATGCGAAATGAATTAAATAATACTATGAAAACAATTTGGATTTTAGGTGCAGGTGCAACCATCAGTAATGATAGAAAGTATCCATCCATAATGGACTTTTTTTCACGAGGAAAAGAATATTTTCTAATAAATGAAAGTTCTAAAACAGTTCGAGATGAATATGAGGATTTAAAAAACTATGCCTTGAACTACTTAAATAAAAACATAATGCGAAAAAATGACAAAATTGATATCGAATATTTTCTCACGCATTTGTATATAGAATTCGACAATTCAAAAAATCCTGAAATTGAGAATATGATTAACAAAATTATAGGGTTAATTAAAAAAGTATTATTAGAAAGCGAAAAGAGGGCTCCATTTTCAACTGAATACGAAACCCTGGCAACTTCCTTTTTAAATTTTAATACTAGCACAATCATAACTTTCAATTGGGATACTTTACTAGATAAAATTCTAAAATCAAAAAAAACACCACACTATAATTATTTGGAAAGAGAATTATCAGCAAAATATTTATGGGGATATACAAATGGTCCAAAACACTCGCCTTATCTAGAATATCCCAAAAATGGGGAATTATATTTAAAACTTCATGGGTCAATTGACTGGGTAACATGTAAAACGTCTAATTGTCGTTTAAGAAATCTTATGTTCCTGAAAGAAGATATTACAGGAGAATATTACTGTTCAGAGTGTCATGAAGTCTGTAATACATTAATTATACCTCCCATTTTAAATAAGCAATACAATGAATATCCATCTATAAAAAAGGCATGGAATTTAGCTTTTAAAGAAATATCAAATTCAAATAAAATTATTATATGGGGATATGGTTTACCTCCCACGGATTTCTATGCTAATTGGTTATTTAGCCGTTCAACGCCTAAAGAGTGTGAAATTATAGTTATTAACCCAGAAATCTTAACTGAAAAACGAAACTCGGAAACAAATGAATTTACATATTCTATTAATAAAATCTTTCAGAAGAAGTTTAGCGATACATTCGGGGATAGAAAAATAACATATTACAGATATTTTTCTGATTTTGAAATTTCAAAAAATATATTTGAAAAATATATTTTAAAATAATTCACTTCGCATAACAGCGACTTACCGCTTCGCTTCGGGACTTGCGCCCTCGCTCGGGCTACGCCAAATCCTCCTCCTGGCATTCGCCTTGCTTACGCAAGCTACATGCCAGTCCCTAACGTCCCGGCGGGACTCAGGGTCGGAGGACTTCGGTAAGTCTAGTTCGTTATACGCAATGGATTAAAAATGATCAAAAAAACAAAAATATATTTTCTAATTACGTTATTTCTTTCTACATGTGTTAGTATTCAAAAAACGAATGAAAAGTTACCCAATATTGAAGAAATAATTAAGAACGAAAATTTCTCAGATAGTTCAGGAATTCATTATCTATCCTTAAAATTCCTACCAAATTCTCGTTTTTCATTTATTTATTTATCCGAAGGTTGGGATTGGGAAACAAGTGGTTCATTTTCTATAAAGGAAAACTCTATCTATTTACTTGGGGAATCTTGTTCTTCTAGCATTGAGGAAAAGAAAAATAAATGTAGTAATTCCTTTAATGATGGAATATGTTCAATTAAAGAAAACAAACTTAATTTGGAATATCAATACGAACTAGTATGTTATTCTAAGAAACCTTACAAAATTTATACATCATTTTCTGATGAATCGAATGAAATTTCGTTCAATATAAAAAAGTATATCCTACCTATTGGATCTATTCGGAAATATAATGATGTCGAAATCTATACTCTAAAGAATAAAATCGGTATTTCAAAAGAAAATGTTTCTTTAAGAGAAGGACCAGGTGTAGATTTTCCAAAAACTGATTACGTCGTTAACGTCTATGACGGACCCCGATTTGTAAGTTTACCTAAGGGTAAAAAGGTAACTATTCATGGAAGAACTCTTCAAAAACAATCTGTAAAATCATGGGAAAATTACTGGCTCCTGATAAGTATAGATGATACAAGATTTGTGTGGGCTTATGCCGAATTCTTCGATTATTAATCCACTGCGTATAACAGCACCTTCCCGCTACGCTTCGGCACAAGGCCTCGCTTGGGCTACGCCAAATTGTCCTCCTGTCACTCGTTTGCATTCGCAAACTACGTGCCAGTCCCTAACGTCCCGTTGGGACTCAGGGTCGGACAACTTCGGGAAGGCTAGTTCGTTATGCGTAATAGCTTAAAACTAATTTAAAACTGAGGTTGAAATGAAAAAATATACTCTATTACTAATGATGTTAATAATCAGTTGTCGAACTGTTGCAATAACTACAACAGATTCGAGAAGAAACATGAACGTAAAACCTGGAAGATACAAACTAATATCTGAAAATAATGATATAAAAGCAAATTTCCTAGGAAAAATAATAGATTACAAACTCAATAAAATTGGATTCTCTACAGCAAATGACAAATACGATTTTCTAATTAAGTTTAATTATACAGTCACTGATTCTAGAGAAATAAAAAGCGCATATTCTTATACGAATCCTTATGGTTACACAACTACAACATTTAATAACACAAGACTTTACATTAAGTATCTTAAAATTGTTATTGAAGATAATAAATCTAATCTCCTTTGGGAAAGTCAAAGTAAAGAAGAAGGATGGTGTCCAAACATTATCTCAACTTCACCGGAATTAGTAGTCTCAATTTTTCAAAATTTTCCAAATGATTCAATCAATGTTCGAAGGGAGTTTAACGATTATAACGGAGAAACTTCAGAAATTAAAAGTGCATTTTCTGATACAAATTGGTCATGCCAATAAACTATATAAGAAATAAGCTACTACGCATAACAGCGACTTACCGCTTCGCTTCGGGACAAGCCCTCGCTCGGGCAACGCCAAATCCTCCTCCTGGCATTCGCCTTGCTTATGCAAGCTACATGCCAGTCCCTAACGTCCCGTTTCCGGGACTCAGGGTCGGAGGACTTCGGTAAGTCTAGTTCGTTATACGAAATCGCAAGAAAACTTCCCTAAAATAATAAAAAAGAATTTGACTTATCTCATTTTGAGATATTCTTGGGTAAAGTGCATATTATTAGCTGGAAGAAACTTGATGATTTTATTAATAAACATCCTAATTCAGAATCTTCATTGAAAAGCTGGTTCAAAATTGTTAAAAACACTTCTTTTAAAGATTTCAATGAATTAAGGAAAGTTTTTAACTCTGTTGATCAAGTCGGTAATCTTACAGTTTTTAATATTAGTGGAAATCATTTCAGACTGATTGTTGCTATTCATTACAATCGACAAAAAGTTTTTGTTCGGAATATTTTAACTCATAACGAATATGACAAAGGTAAATGGAAAAAGGAGAATATATGATTCAAGAAATTGAAAAAGTTAAGAATGTATGGCATGATGTTAAAGATATTCTCTCTGTTCCACACACTGATAAACAATATAAAAAACTTGTGAAAGTTTTAGATGAACTTATTGATGAAGTTGGTAATAATGAAAAACATCAACTTGCTCCTCTTCTTGAAACAGTTGGTAATCTGATTGAAGAATATGAAAATGATCACTTTATTCAGCCTAATGCTGAACCAATCGAAGTTTTAAAGTTTCTGATGGAAGAAAATAATCTTACTCAAAAGGATTTAAGTGTTTTGGGTAGTCAAGGTGTTGTTTCTGAAATATTGAATGGAAAAAGAGATTTAAATGTTCGGCAAATCAAGGCTTTGGCTGAAAAATTCAATATTTCTCCTGCTGTTTTTATATAATCTTATAACTTGCGACTTCGTATAACAGCGACTAACCGCTGCGCTTCGGGACTTCGCCCTCGCTTGGTCTGCGACACATAGGCTTCTGGCACTCCCCTTGCCTTCGCAAGTGTCGTGGCCAGTCCCTAACGTCCCGTTTCCGGGACTCAGGGCCAGCCTACGTCGGTTAGTCTAGTTCGTTAGCCGAAATCATAAAAATGGATATATAAATGAAGAAAACTAATCTAATCCTTCTCCTTTTTATTAAATCTACAATACTCTATGCAGAAAAATTTGATGAAATAGTATATTTCAAAAACTATAGCGATAAGTATATTCCAATTTTTTTAGAACCTGGAGAGGAAAATTTGGCATTTAAATCCTTGGAACCTGGTTTTACTAGCAAAGGCTTTATAAAATCTAAAGTAATTCAAAACTTTGAAAACAAATCTGGTATGTGGATCGAATTTGAATATGAAGAAAGGAAAGCTTATCTACATTCATCGCTAGTCGTTTTATCTAAAACAAAAGAAACTTTTGATGAAAATATATTCGGTAATTATTTTTATTCAACACCTCTCATAAAGTATTTCAAAATTCAAGAAAATCCAGAAACTTTTATTTTTAATAAAGCTAAAAGCTGGGAAATAGATAAAACTTCCAATAAATTAAAACCATTAAATGAGAAAATTCATTTAAATGAAATCTATGATTTATACTCCTTTAAGTTTAACCTTTATGCTAACGTAGATTATATATATTTATATAACAATAAAACGTCACAATGTTTCATTCCTGACGAACCTTACTTTGAGTATCACAATACTTATGAAAATGGAAAAATTTTTGAAGGTGCAGTGGATAAATGTAAAAATTGCTCAGGCCAATCTTATTTTAAAACAATTATCATATCCGAGAATGAAATAATTGAGCTACCATTCCCATCAAAAGAAAGTTCAGCCTCCTTTGATTTCGTTTCTGGTGATTATCCATATTTTGATATGAAAATACACAATAATGATACTCTATTTTTATATTCAATTATATACTATTATACTTTAAAAGAAGATTTAATAGGCGAAATTGATCAATTTAAAGTATCGAACTATGATAAAAAAATTGTCAGAACTATATTTATAAAAATTGATAATTTATATAAAAAGCCTTTTTTCGAAACAATAATTAATGAAGGAATTCCAAAAAAATATATGTCTCAATTTAATATCGCTAGGCCTTTAAAGAAACAGTAACTTTATGACTTCGGCTAACAGCGACTTTCCGCTACGCTTCGGCACAAGGCCTCGCTCGGCCTGCGGCAAATCCTCCTCCTGGCATTCGCCTTGCTTACGCAAGCTACATGCCAGTCCCTAACGTCCCGTTACCGGGACTCAGGGTCGGAGGACTTCGGTAAGTCTAGTTCGTTAGTTGCAATGTGCAGTTTTCGTTCTCGCCAAGTTTGTTTTTATAAGTTTTTCTCTAAAATATTTTAAAAGATTTTTTCTTTCTTAGCTTTAGTTTGTTGAATTAAGTTTTTAATTGAATTACTCTTCGCTGTTTGTTTTAGTTAGCGGGTGGATTGCTAATTCTTTCTTACTTTTATGCAACTCTCGACGGGCACACTGCAACTAACATCGTCTTCTCGCTTCGCTTCGGGTCTTCGCCCTCGCTCGGCCTACGGCAAATTTACCGTCAACCCTAACGCCTACTTCGTAGGCTCAGGGCGGTAAACTTCGAGAAGTCTCAATCGTTAGTTGCAATGTGCAGATTTTCTTCTCGCCAGGTTTGTTTTTCTAAGTTTTTTTCTAGATAATTCTGAAAGTGTTTTTCTTTTTGGCTCTAGTTTGTTTAATAAAGCATTATCATGAATTACTTTGTCCCGTTTGTTTATATTTTCGGGTGGATTGCCAATTCTTTCTTACTTTAATGCAACTCTCGGAGGGCACACTGCAACTAACATCGTCTTAACGCTTCGCTTCGGGCCTTGCGCCCTTGCTCGGCCTTCGGCAAATTTCCCGCTCTTCCTAACGCCTTCTTCAAAGGCTCAGGGCGGGAAACTTCGTTAAGACTAGTTCGTTATGCGACATGGTATAAAATTTTAGAAACAATGAAGAAAATATTTATTTCGATAATAATTTTAATTCTATTCTTAAACTGTAAAAGTCATGAACGATTTGAAACCGTAAAGGATGAATTTGCAATTGTTACTGCTTCGATTCTAAATTCGAGAAAAAAACCTGATGTCAAATCGGATTTAGTAGGAAAATTCCATTTTGGTTCTCCAATTTTAATTAATTCTAAGGATTCTTTTGAAGATACTGTTGATGGAGAAAAAGGAAAATGGATTAAAGAGAAAGTAACAAATGGATATATTTTTAGTAAATATTTCATAACTACTTCGGGAAATATTCACAAGCTGAAAGGTGTTGTAGATATCTGTAATTTCCCTTGTGGCGGTAGCTGCTTTATTCCACCTGGAGATCTTTATTTAGTTGGTAACTTTTATATAGAAATAGATGATCACATGGATTATCTACCAGAAGATAGAACTCCTTGCTCTACTATTAGAATTGGTACTTTTAAAAAAGATAAGGAAGAGTATATTTTTTCCTCCCCTATAAAATATGTAGGCTATAATGGGAAAAATAACCATTGTAGGATTACATTCTTAGGCAATTTAGATAAAATTGGTGATAAAATCATTTTGGATCATTTGAAAAAACCTTTCAACTTAAAAAGAATGTCTGATTCAAAAGGAACTTATTATATTATTAATAACAAAATGATATATGATCGTTCTAGATATCACGAATATTGTTCCGAACAATCTTTACATGACAAAGTAATTGAAATTTTCGATTCATATTATGTTGATGAAAAAATCGACACAAATAATCTTTTTTCCAATTATTCGAATAAATTTAATGAAAAAATTAGTGAATAATTTAAATTATACCACGTCGCATAACAGCGACTTACCGCTTCGCTTCGGGACAAGCCCTCGCTCGGCCTGCGGCAAATCCTCCTCCTGGCATTCGCCTTGCTTACGCAAGCTACATGCCAGTCCCTAACGTCCCGTTTCCGGAACTCAGGGTCGGAGGACTTCGGTAAGTCTAGTTCGTTAGTTGCAATGTGCAGATTTTCTTCTCGCCAGGTTTGTTTTTCTAAGTTTTTTTCTAGATAATTCTGAAAGTGTTTTTCTTTTTGGCTCTAGTTTGTTTAATAAAGCATTATCATGAATTACTTTGTCCCGTTTGTTTATATTTTCGGGTGGATTGCCAATTCTTTCTTACTTTAATGCAACTCTCGGAGGGCACACTGCAACTAACATCGTCTTAACGCTTCGCTTCGGGCCTTGCGCCCTTGCTCGGCCTTCGGCAAATTTCCCGCTCTTCCTAACGCCTTCTTCAAAGGCTCAGGGCGGGAAACTTCGTTAAGACTAGTTCGTTATACGACATTTTCAAAAAACTTATTAAAAAATAAGAAAAGGATTATATTTTTTTTTAAAATAAAAGTAGAACCGATATACCAAAATTAGCCAGATTTTTTAATTATAAATAACTTCAAATGAAAAATTTTTTATACATTCTTTTTATACTCTCGATAACTTTAAGCTGCTTTTCAACTCCTGATTATCAAATATATCAGAAGGATAATAGAATAAATTCTGATCAAATTCATTCGCTTAACTTAGATTTCAAAGAATTTAAAGACCTACCACTTCTTGTTGACATATATATTAACAATGTAAAAGAAATTCAAGGCGAGGAAATCAAATGCATGGATTCTGGTAAAGAATTTCATTTAAAATTTAATAACGAAAAAATTAATATAAATCTCGAAAATAAAATGTATTGCTTAACTATATCTGTTCATTATAATACATTTCGCCCATATCAAAAAAATCTTAAATCAAGTTTACTACTAGATTTAAATTCAAATGGGGAATGTTTGCGAAAGTCGAAAATCAACGCTCTATTCACACACTATAAATGTAAGTATCTTGACTTTACAAATAATTCCCATTCAATTATCTTTACAAATATTCCATCAGAAAGAACTGATAAACAATTGGCAATAATTTCATGGGGAACTACTTTTACATCTGCATTTAAACCCCCTCCCTTTATATATTTTACACCTATACCACTCTTTCTTTTTGGATACATCACAGTAGAAAATCAGATAAGTTTCGAAATTGATTGATTAGCTATTTAAATTATTTGAAAACGTCGTATAACATCGGAGAAACGCTTCGCTTCGGCACTTCCGGCCTCGCTTGGGCTACGCCACATTCCCTTTCTGTCACTCGTTTGCATTCGCAAACTACGTGCCAGTCCCTAACGTCCCGTTCGGGACTCAGGGTCAGGGAACGTCGTCTCTCCTAGTTCGTTAGTTGCAATGTGCAGATTTTCTTCTCGCCAGGTTTGATTTTCTAAGTTTTTCTCTAAATATTTTAAAAAGAGATTTTCTTCCTTAGTTTTAGTTTGTTTAATATAGCATTATTATGAATTACTTTGTGCCGTTTGTTTATGCTTTCGGGTGGATTGCCAATTCTTTCTTACTTTAGCTAAACTCTCGGAAGGCACACTGCAACTAACATCGTCTTAACGCTTCGCCTCGGGCCTTGCGCCCTTGCTCGGCCTGCGGCAAATTTCCCGCTCTTCCTAACGCCTTCTTTAAAGGCTCAGGGCGGGAAACTTCGTTAAGACTAGTTCGTTAGTTGCAATGTGCAGTTTTCGTTCTCGCCAAGTTTGTTTTTATAAGTTTTTCTCTAAAATATTTTAAAAGATTTTTTCTTTCTTAGCTTTAGTTTGTTGAATTAAGTTTTTAATTGAATTACTCTTCGCTGTTTGTTTTAGTTAGCGGGTGGATTGCCAATTCTTTCTTACTTTTACTAAACTCTCGGAAGGCACACTGCAACTAACATCGTCTTAACGCTTCGCCTCGGGCCTTGCACCCTTGCTCGGCCTGCGGCAAATTTCCCGCTATTCCTAACGCCTTCTTCAAAGGCTCAGGGCGGGAAACTTCGTTAAGACTAGTTCGTTATGCGCAATGCGATAAAACTAAATTAATAAGGAAAAAAAATGAAAATAATCTATCTAATTATTATTTTTCTTCTCTTGGGATGTTTTGAGAAAAAGATAAACAAAAATGAATCTTTGGTTTCGTCTATCATTTCTCCTGATAAAAAAATAAGAATCGATTTGATTAACTCTGATTCAGATCCTATTTGTGAGAATCAACCTGGTTCTCTTTGGGATTCTGGTAAAATTAAAAGAATCTGTTACTTTAGAATTTTCGATAACGTTTCAAATAAATTAATATTGGAACTTAATCCAGATTCGGACAAAACTAATGATCTCCAATTGAAAAAATGTATTCCAGAAAACTTTCCACTTTCTGTTGCTTACGGTTTCATTAGATTCAATAAAGATAATGAAATTATTTACGAAGAAAACTATGGTATGTATGGTACAACTGGTGATCTAATAAAAGTATTCCAATTCAATTGGAAAAAATGCATTTTTACTAATTTAGGTGAATTTGAAGAAGGGAATATTGGATGGCCTGATCCTGAAGGAAGAATTTATTTCTATAAAAATCAAGATCAACTCTATGCTTTTTTAAGTCTCAAAAATAATAATTCTTTCAGAATTCTTAAATCAAAAGCCATTGATGAAAACAAAGATGAAAATTTTTTCGCTAATGAACAATTTGATTTAAAGGAAGACGTTCAAATTCTGTATCAAGAAAATTTAAATTCCGATGAAATGGATTTCCCTGACTGGAAATTTGATTTCCCTTATTTCCAAGCAAATTTAAACGGAAAAGCGATAAAGTTTAACTTAGAAACAGGTACTCTTACAAAATAATCGCACAGCGCATAACAGCGACTTACCGCTTCGCTTCGGGACAGGCCCTCGCTCGGCCTGCGGCAAATTCCCTTTCTGGCATTCGCCTTGCGTTCGCAAGCTACATGCCAGTCCCAAACGTCCCGTTTCCGGGACTCAGGGTCAGGGAACTTCGGTAAGTCTAGTTCGTTATGCGCAATTTTTTATGAATTTAAAAGAATATTTAAAAACATTAGATAATAAAAAAGTTAAAAAACAATTAGATGAAATTTTAGATCAATTTAAAGCCCAGCCAGTTGGTCAAGGTTATATAGATATAATTGTTAAAAGAGAATACATTGAAGATTTTATAATCAAACTTTCTTCTAAAGGATTTCTAATCAATGCTTTAAGTTGGTGGCTATATTTAGAACTTAATGAATTTTCAAAATATGGATATGGTGGACCAAAAAGTAAATTCTATAGTGGGTGGTATTCGGAATTACCACATGATTTTGATGAACTAAATAATGAGGAAATAGAAAGATATTTAATTTCCATGGACTATAATGGAATATCTTACATAAACCAACATTTTTCAAATGTAATTTTTTCAAAGGAAACAATTCAATATTATGATAGCCATATACTTAAGTTTGAAACCGACTTAAACTTGACTCCTGGATTTTGGATATATACTCCAGACAATTGGAGAAATTCAAAACAGTAATCACTTTAATCTTTATGTTTCAATATTTTTAAAAAATATAAAAAGACCAAATCAATTGAAATTCTATTTCAAAAATTTGTTTAGATTTTTTGCTTAAAATAATTCATTAATAGAATGTGACAGTATTCTAATTAAAACCAAAAACAAAGAAAATCGATATATTAAATAAAAAAACTGCGCATAACAGCGACTTACCGCTTCGCTTCGGCACGAGGCCTCGCTCGGCCTGCGGCAAATTCCCTTTCTGGCATTCGCCTTGCTTACGCAAGCTACATGCCAGTCCCTAACGTCCCGTTGGGACTCAGGGTCAGGGAACTTCGGTAAGTCTAGTTCGTTAGTTGCAATGTGCGGATTTTGTTCTCGCCAGGTTTTTTTTTCTAAGTTTTTCTCTAGATAAATTAGAAAGAGTTTTTTTCTTAGTTTTAGTTTGTTTAATAAAGCATTATTTTGAATTACTTTGTGCCGTTTGTTTATGCTTTCGGGTGGATTGCCAATTCTTTTTTACTTTAGCTAAACTCTCGGAAGGCACACTGCAACTAACATCGTCTTAACGCTTCGCTTCGGGCCTTCCGCCCTTGCTCGGCCTTCGGCAAATTTCCCGCTCTTCCTAACGCCTACTTCAAAGGCTCAGGGCGGGAAACTTCGTTAAGACTAGTTCGTTATACGCCATTTTTAAAAAATAGTAAAGAAAAAAGGATCTATCTAAATGAAATTAGTTTTTACTTCAATCGATTATACAAAAATAAAAATCATAGAAGCGTCACTAAAATCTCAAAATATTAAAGCAATTACAAAGGGAGAAGACTTAGATGTTTTAAATGGAATAATTCCAAGACATTCCAATTTAATTGAAGTTTACGTTCCAGATGAAGATTTTGAAAAAGCCTTATCTATAATTGATACCGGAAATCTTGCTGAAGAACAATTTGAAGAAGATGATATTGAACATATCAAACAACATCGTTATGAAAGTTTAAAAGAATTATCATTAAAGAAAGACAAAATAGCACTTTTAAACTTATTATGTGGAATTTTAATTATTTCAAATATTTTCTTTCTAATTCTCTTTCTTACCCAAATCGATAAAAACATGAAATTGAAAAATTCCATTACTAATTCTTCAGTTGTGTATGATTTTGATTACGATAAAAATTGCATGCGCGGTCTTAGTAAAATTGACCAAATATTATTGTCAGAAGAATGTTATATAGATGATTCGGAGATTCGAAAAACCGCTAAGTATTATAATTTAGAAGGAATTTTGAAATTAGAATATTTAAATCCATATAACCTCGATTTTTTTACGATAGAAGTTTCATATGATAGATTCGGAAAGAAAATAAGTGAATTTACCGATTTTGATCATGATGATAATTATGATGAATGGATTTTGTATGATAACAAAGAGAAAATTCTAAAAAAATACAAAGATTTAAACAAAGACTTTAGGTTTGACGAATCCGAAAGAGTATACTAGCTACCTCAAAATCTAAATTACAGAAAATTTAATAAAATTTTGTTATTCTCCCTCTACCAATTTATCATAGAAAACGGCGTATAACAGCGACTTACCGCTTCGCTTCGACACAAGGCCTCGCTCGGGCTACGCCAAATCCTCCTCCTGGCATTCGCCTTGCTTACGCAAGCTACATGCCAGTCCCTAACGTCCCGCTGGGACTCAGGGTCGGAGGACTTCGGTAAGTCTAGTTCGTTAAGCGCAATGTCAAAATTCCAATGAAAATAAAAGAATATATTAAGCAATTTGAAATAAGAGATCAGCCAGAAGTCTATCGATTTATCGAATCGCTCGAATTCATTTCATTTAAAAAAGTGAAGAACGAGTTGATAGACAAAATCCTAGAATTAAAAAAAACAAACCCAGGTAAAATGGCCATTTATTTAATAAAAAAGGAAATATTGGGAGCGCGTTTTCAATATACTAGTGCCGAAAAATTAGGATATGCAATGCGCGAACTAGAAAAGAATTTTCCCAAAGACTTTTGTATATCACCCACTATTGCCAGTTTAAAAGCAGAGAGAATAAAATCCATTTTGCTCTTAGACGATATAATTTGTTCTGGCACGAGAGTAACTAATTTTATAGATAGAACGATTAATAAAACGATCAAGTCGTGGGTATCCAAAAAATATACCAATATTTTCGTTCTATCTTACATTGGATATTCGCAAGGTCTTGATAAAGTAAAAAAACATTCAAAATCAATACCCGCGGAGAATATAATAGTTTGTAAAGAAGCGGATAATCAGAATCCGATCAATTCTGGACTATTTGATGAGTTGTTAAAAAAATATGCACACTATACAAAAAAAAGCAAAGCCGCTTTAGGTTACAAGAACTCTAGAGGGTATCATATATTCGAATATGGGTGCCCGAATAATACACCATCAATTTTATGGTCTGATGGCAGTAAATGGAAATCATTACTTCCTAATCAAACAATTCCTAAGGAAATCAGCCGTCTATTCGGCGATTCAGCTAGCAGAGAAAAATCGCTTTCAAAGATTCACTCTTCGGGGCAGGAAAAAATAGCAATTGGAATACTTGATTTAATTGAGAAGAAAACTAAATCAGAGGAAAAAGCTAACGGATTAATTATTCTCTCAATTTTAAATATGAATGTTAAAAAGCGAAATATAAATAAGTATATTTCGATCGAGCAATCAGAGATTTTAAGAAGTTTAAAAAAGCTTCAAATTGCTGGCTTAGTAAAATCCAATGGAAAGTTAACGGCGATCGGAAAAGAAGTATTAAATAAATATAAAGCGAAAGACATAATTACAAAATATATAAATGATGAAGTTACAGATAAAATATCATTTCCAAAGTTCTTTAGGGGTTTTCCGGCGAAAATTTAGCGTACAAATGACAGAAATGTCAAATGCTAAAAGAGCAGAATAGTTTTCTGTTCATTGAAATAGCTACCGATGGATAAGAACGTTCAATCGCGAATTAAACTGCGTTCGACTTGTTTTTCGCGATTGAACGACCTTTTCGGCGTAGCTCAAAGGCTTATAAGTAAATGACTAACCGGAATCCCCATTTTTTTACAAAAAAATCACGTATTATCTCAAATAATCCAGCTTATCAGAAAGCAATTGAAACTTATGCTATTAAATTAATTTCGCAAGGCTTACCTCCTATTCTCTCTCTAAAAGATATTGGCTACTTAACAAATACTTCAAATGACTTTATCAAAAAAATTGTCCAAAGAAATATCGATTGTTATAAGAAATTTACGATAAGAAAAAAAAGTGGCGGTTTAAGATGGATCTACATTCCTAATTCGCAATTGAATTCAGTTCAATATTGGATCAAAAAAAACATTTTATCCACTAGACAGCCACACTTCGCTTCGCAGGCATATACGAAAGGAAACTCTGTCAAAAAAAACGCATCAATTCACTGTAATGCTGAATGGATGGTAAAAATCGATATTAAAAATTTCTTCGAATCAATCTCCGAATTGAAAGTATATAAAGTATTTTTAAATTTAGGATACTCAAAATTTGTTTCGTTTTGCTTAGCTCGAATATGTACGGTTCAAATCAAATCAAAGGAGAGACTTAATTCGAAAAGATGGAAATACCAACGCACTCGAAATGAATTAATTCTAGGAAGCCTTCCTCAAGGTACAGTTACTAGTCCCCTACTTTCAAATCTTTGTGCATTCGATTTAGATACTAGATGTAGTATAATAGCTTCGCAATATAATTTTATTTATTCAAGATATTCGGATGATCTTATATTTACTAGTGTGGTTAAAGATAAAAAGAACGCTTTATATCTTATGCGTGAGGTATTTGAATCTTTAATTTCTTTAGGTTACACACCTAACTATAAAAAAACATCACTCGTACATTCAGGTAATCGTAAAATTGTAACTGGACTCGTCGTAAATTCAGATCATCCTACCCTACCAAAAAATTTTAAAATATATATAAAAAACAGTCTATACTACTGTAAAATATATGGACCACTAGAACATTGTAAACGAATAGGATTTAAAAGTGTATTATCATTCCGTCAGCATCTTAAAGGAAAAATACTTTTTGCAAAATCAATTGATCCTAAATTAGGGGCTTCATTTGAATCAGATTATTTAAAAATAATATGGCCAGATACTTGACACTGCGCTTAACAGCGACTTTCCGCTACGCTTCGGCACAAGGCCTCGCTCGGCCTGCGGCAAATTGTCCTCCTGGCATTCGCCTTGCTTACGCAAGCTACATGCCAGTCCCTAACGTCCCAACGGGACTCAGGGTCGGACAACTTCGGAAAGTCTAGTTCGTTATGCGTAATGTCTCAGAAACATTGAAATTCAAAAACAAAATGATAAAGATTAAATTTCCTTTTATCTTTTTAGTAATTTTAAATTTAAATTGTTTATATATCGTTCCAAAAAACGAACTCAATTATATTTTCTTTAATGACTTACAGCCTATATACAAAAACACCATTATTATATATAAATACGATTATCTTAATTTATATAGCTCAAATCCCTATATAAATAATGAATTTCTTTCAAATCGATTGAAGAATAGTATCCGAAAAGCATTTGAAACAAAATTTCGATTTGAAAATTTAGCTATAGTTGATTCTGAAACTGAAGTATTTGATAAAATTGATACTTTAACAAAAAATCAAAATGTTATTTATTTAAATATTACAACTAATACCAATTCGAATAATGATTATTCTATAAAATTCCTGAAATTTTTATATACTATATCATTTGGAACAATTCCATATTGGAAACATATTAACTTTAATATCAAAATTAACTCCACGGTATTTCAAACATCTAATGAATTTTCTTTTCAATATTCATTTATTGAATGCGGTGGATGGCTAACATTGCCATTCATAATATTCTATGAAAATTATTGGGAATTAAGAAATAAATATCATAACTCTTCTTTTCCTGAAATAGAATACATGCTATCTGACTCATTATCCAAAATACCATCCAAACAATGAGACACTACGCATAACAGCGGGGAAACGCTGCGCTTCGGCACTTACGGCCTCGCTTGGGCTACGCCACATTCCCTTTCTGGCATTCGCCTTGCTTACGCAAGCTACATGCCAGTCCCTAACGTCCCGTTCCGGGACTCAGGGTCAGGGAACGTCGTCTCCCCTAGTTCGTTATGCGCAAGCACTAAATCTAATTTTATAATTCAAAGGACTATAAAAATGATAATATATAGAACCATAGCAGTTACGATAATAATAGGAATTGCTTACATTGCAATATTTACAAATGTTTTAAAAAATCTAAGTAACGATCAAATAATAACAATACTCAGTTCATTTTCCGGAGCTGCTTTTGCCTATTTTTTTGTCGTATTAAATGAAAAAATAAATAAAGAGCAAAAGAGAAAGGAAGATCACTACAATTCATTAGTTTTAACAGAGAGAAATCTAGTAACTTTACAAAATATCGTAAATAGTAATCAAAGCATTTTGACCAAATTTTCTCAAATTATAAAAGTACCCCAAACAGCAATCCTAACTTTACGCCAATTTCCAACAAGAGAAAGTTTATCGGAAAACACAAAGAACAAAGTATTATTAAACGATTTCCTAAATTTATCTTTGTACTATGATTACTTAAACCAATACCAACAAAATATAACGAATCTATACGAAGCAATGAAAGAAAGTATTAAAGGTAAATATAAAACAGAAGAAGAATACAGAAATCTCTTAATTGAATTAGGAGAAAAAATGGATCACCAAATTCAACCTTTAATTGAGCATTATAAAAAAATAGAAGAAGAAACCATATCAGTATTAGCCGAATATCGAGTTGCTATGAATAAATTCAAAAGCTGTTTTCATAGTTTACCATTAATAAGATATTTTTTTGAAAGCGAATTTCATTTACCAAAAAAATATCTCAAAAAAGTAGAAATTGAAAAGAGTAAAATTAAAAAAGAATTAAATGAAATAAAGTAGTGCCAGCGCATAACAGCGGGGAAACGCTTCACTTCGGCACTTCCGGCCTCGTTCGGGCTACGCCACATTCCTCTCCGTCACGTCTCTTGCCTTCGCAAGATTCGCGCCGACGCTAACGCCTACTACGTAGGCTCAGCTACGAGGAACGTCGTCTCCCCTAGTTCGTTAATTGCAATGTCCAAAAAAATAATTCAATAAAAAGAAATTTGAATAAAGAGATAAAATTCGAGTAGATTTAATATGAAAATTTTTACATTTAAAAAAAATATGCACCTTTCGAATTCTTTCGAAACCAACTTAATAAATTATATAGAATCTTTTTATGAAAATTTTACAGATCTAGGTTTCAAATTTTATTCTAAAAAAGTTGGTCCAGGAATGGGTGCGGCCATTGAACTTTCTAATTTACACTATAACTTAGAAATCATAAACGATCGAAGCCAATATTTCATTGATATTAAAACTATAATTAACAATTCAATGATCAATTTTCAATTAGATCTAATAATTTCACATATTATATTGCACAATTCAGAAAAATCAAAAAATACTTCAAGAAAATCAATTTTACTTGGAAATGAATTTCCCGATCTTGTGAAAGATCCACTAAAATATTATTTTCTGTATCAAAATGAAATTAAAAGGATTTTATTTGATGAAGAATTTAAAAATAATTATAAGAAATTACAAAAAGAAAGAGCTAGCTTCATATTTCCAAAAAAATCAAAAAAATTAAGTCCTTATTAAAACAATTTTCTTGTAAGAAAATATAAAAAATTAGTAATTCTAAAAATAAAATTCATTATGAAAATTTTTCAAAACAGCCTAAAAGCTCAAGTAATCTAAACTATAATAAATTTTGTATTCTTCGGACACTGCAATTAACAGCACCTTAACGCTTCGCTTCGGGACTAACGCCCTCGCTCGGTCTACGACACATAGGCTTCTGGCACTCCCCTTGCATCCGCAAGTGTCGTGACCAGTCCCTAACGTCCCGTTGGGACTCAGGGTCAGCCTACGTCGTTAAGGCTAGTTCGTTAGTTGCAATGTGCAGATTTTCTTCTCGCCAGGTTTGTTTTTCTAAGTTTTTCTCTAGATAAATTAGAAAGAGTTTCTCTTTCTTAGCTTTAGTTTGTTTAATAAAGCATTATTATGAATTACTTTGTGCCTTTTGTTTATGTTTTCGGGTGGATTGCCTATTCTTTCTTACTTTAACTAAACTCTCGGAAGGCACACTGCAACTAACATCGTCTTAACGCTTCGCTTCGGGCATTGCGCCCTTGCTCGGCCTACGGCAAATTTCCCGCTCTTCCTAACGCCTTCTTCTAAGGCTCAGGGCGGGAAACTTCGTTAAGACTAGTTCGTTATGCGCAATTGAATAAAAAATTATGAAAGAAGATATAAAAAACAATGGAAGCATATTCGTTTTGATGCCTTTCTCAAACGAATTTAATGACCTATATAAATTGGGAATAAAGGAACCATTACAAAAATTGGGATTCTTATGTGAACGTGTAGACGAGCAGCATTTCGAGGACCTAATAATTGAAAGAATTCAAAACCAAATTCGAACTGCCGATTACGTTTTAGGTGTTACCGATACTCTAAATCCAAATGTATTTTATGAAATAGGATTTTCTCATGCTTTACAAAAGAAAACCATTCTTATTGCTAAATCAGAAAAAACAATTCCATTCGATTTAAAACAATATCCTCATATAATCTATAACAGTATTGGAGATCTAAAGGAAAAATTAATTTCTAAGTTTGAACACTATTTAAAAAATCCAACAATATTTTTAGATCCACTAGATAATATCGAAATTTACATTAGTGGTCTTTCAATTAATCAATCTAATACAAGAATAAATTTCAATGTAGAAAGAAATTTCACGGAAACAAACGGTTTTCAATTTGAAGATCAATCTGTAGATATACATTTTGAAATAGAAAATAATTCAAATTTGGAATTTCAACAAAATTTACAGTTTGGACTAGAAATACCAAAATCTATTGGATTAATTCCTTCAAAAAAGGAAAAAACCTTTCTTACCAAAAATAGAATGTTGATGTTTATGTCAGAAAAAATTGAGACTATATATCCAAAATCTATTTCTAAAATAATATTCACTTATTATCTTGAAGAAAATTTAAACGAAAATCAAAATTTGGAATTTGAAGGAATATTACATTTATATTCAATAATTGGAAAGAAAGAATTTCCTATTAAATTAAAAATATCATGTTAAATATTCAACTGCGCATAACAGCGACTTACCGCTACGCTTCGGCACAAGGCCTCGCTCGGCCTGCGGCAAATCCTCCTCCTGGCATTCGCCTTGCTTACGCAAGCTACATGCCAGTCCCTAACGTCCCGCTGGGACTCAGGGTCGGAGGACTTCGGTAAGTCTAGTTCGTTATACGACATTTTGTAAAATATATAACATATGAAAAAAACTGTTTACATACTCATTCTATTCTTCAGCTCTTCAATTTTTACCCAACAATTGCCCGATCAAAATATCCAGAAAAAACTTTGGTATTTTTCAATCAATAGATCTTGGTCAATGATTACCCCTTACGAATCCGATCAATATACAGATATTTTTGGTCCATTTAAAAGAGATCCGAAGCGAAATATTAATAGCATTGAAATCATTGTGCGAAAAAAATTTAATGATTCTAAATTTGGGATTTATTCTGATTTTTTTGAATTAGTAAAAAGAGATTATTCCATGAATTTTCTAACTTTTGAAAGACGAAATGTTATCAGCGAAGAACCTACCCCGATTGGAAATTATTTTCGATCTCAATCTCGAATTGGATTAACATTTGCCTTTGCGCCTCAAATAAATTTTACTGTTGGAGCTCGGTATTTCAAATCAGAATTAACTGATGGAAATAGCAATTACTTTCAAATTAGATTCGGACAAAGATATATCGGTACTGAAATTGGTATAGAAACAAAAACAAGAACATTTTATAATTTCTATTTAGAAACTAGAATAAGCTATTTCTTATTATATGGCAGGTCTTATCATAATTACTCTTTTCGTGACAGAACAGCTGATCAGGGATATATTTCAGTGAATATTGATCCTATAACTAGAGTCGAGGGAAATGAAGGAATTTTAAAAATTGGATATTATTTTAATCCAAGTTTTTTCATAACTATCGGCTATAAGTATACTTCTCAACGTATTAGACCTGATGATTTAAGAGTTTATTCGGGTGATTCAAATTTTGACTTTAGGCTTAATACAGAATATGGATTAAGAAAATTAAATTCATACTCGGACAGTCTGAATTCCATTATATTAGAAATCGGAACAGAAATTTAGCATACAAAACGTCGTATAACTTCCGCTTACCGCTCGCTCAGGTCTAGCCCTCGCTCGGCCTGAAGGCACATTCCTCTCCGGCACGCTTTTTGCTACATTGACGCAAAAACCGCGCCGACGCTAACGCCCCCTCAAGGGGGCTCAGCTTCGAGGAACGTCGGTAAGCTTTTTCGTTATGCGCAATTTTTTATGAATTTAAAAGAATATTTAAAAACATTAGATAATAAAAAAGTTAAAAAACAATTAGATGAAATTTTAGATCAATTTAAAGCCCAGCCAGTTGGTCAAGGTTATATAGATATAATTGTTAAAAGAGAATACATTGAAGATTTTATAATCAAACTTTCTTCTAAAGGATTTCTAATCAATGCTTTAAGTTGGTGGCTATATTTAGAACTTAATGAATTTTCAAAATATGGATATGGTGGACCAAAAAGTAAATTCTATAGTGGGTGGTATTCGGAATTACCACATGATTTTGATGAACTAAATAATGAGGAAATAGAAAGATATTTAATTTCCATGGACTATAATGGAATATCTTACATAAACCAACATTTTTCAAATGTAATTTTTTCAAAGGAAACAATTCAATATTATGATAGCCATATACTTAAGTTTGAAACCGACTTAAACTTGACTCCTGGATTTTGGATATATACTCCAGACAATTGGAGAAATTCAAAACAGTAATCACTTTAATCTTTATGTTTCAATATTTTTAAAAAATATAAAAAGACCAAATCAATTGAAATTCTATTTCAAAAATTTGTTTAGATTTTTTGCTTAAAATAATTCATTAATAGAATGTGACAGTATTCTAATTAAAACCAAAAACAAAGAAAATCGATATATTAAATAAAAAAACTGCGCATAACAGCGACTTACCGCTTCGCTTCGGCACGAGGCCTCGCTCGGCCTACGGCAAATTCCCTTTCTGGCATTCGCCTTGCTTACGCAAGCTACATGCCAGTCCCTAACGTCCCGTTGGGACTCAGGGTCAGGGAACTTCGGTAAGTCTAGTTCGTTATGCGAAATCGTAGGAAAAATATACCAAAGAATATATATTAAACTTCTGGGAAAACCCATCAGAAAAACAGAATAAAAAATCATTGACATGAGGCACACATTGTCATCAAATTTATCTGAGTGAAAAATTATCGTTGGGATTTAGAGAAGGACGAGATCTTAAGAAAAGAACGTGGTATCTCTTTTGAACTAATTCTTTTTCAAATTGAAAACGGATATATCTTAGATATCATTAAACATCCAAATAATGATAAATATCCTAACCAATCAATTTTCATTATTGAAATAGAAAACTACGTCTACTTAGTTCCTTTCATCGAGACTAAAGACGAAATCTTCCTAAAAACTATTATTCCCAGCAGAAAAGCTACACGTAATTATCTTTCAAAGGAAGTCGACAACAATGAAATCTAAAATTGACAAAACTCCTACAAAAAATCCTACCCTTTCTAAAGAAGAAAATGAAATTCTCGCTTCATATGAAGCTGGTGAATGGAAATCAATCGGATTGAATAACAAATTAATCAGTAGCTATCAGAAAGCTGCTTCTGCGACATTAGCAAAGAACAAACGAATTAACATTAGGCTTAATCAATTAGATTTACAATCAATTCAAAAGAAAGCTTTCGAAGAAGGTTTACCTTACCAAACCTTTATTTCTAGCTTAATTCATAAATTTGTTACTGGTAAATTAGTAGAGAAATAATTTAACAATCTACGACTTCGCATAACAGCGGCTACTCACTTCGCTTCGGCACTTCGGCCTCGCTTGGGCTGTGCCACATTTCCCTCCTGGCATTCGCCTTGCTTACGCAAGCTACATGCCAGTCCCTAACGTCCCGGCGGGACTCAGGGTCGGGAAACGTCGAGTAGCCTAGTTCGTTAGTTGCAATGTGCGGATTTTGTTCTCGCCAGGTTTGTTTTTCTAAGTTTTTCTCTAGATAAATTAGAAAGAGTTTTTTTCTTAGTTTTAGTTTGTTTAATAAAGCATTATTATGAATTACTTCGTGCAGTTTGTTTATGTTTTCGGGTGGATTGCCAATTGTTTCTTACTTTTACTAAACTCTCGGAAGGCACACTGCAACTAACATCGTCTTAACGCTTCGCTTCGGGCCTTCCGCCCTTGCTCGGCCTACGGCAAATTTCCCGCTCTTCCTAACGCCTTCTTCAAAGGCTCAGGGCGGGAAACTTCGTTAAGACTAGTTCGTTATGCGAACATTGTGCAAAATTATTCTATTAATAAAATGATAAATTTAAAAAAAATATATTTCTACATACTTCTTTTTATATTTTTTTACTGTAAAACTACAGCCAATCAAACTACAGAGAATAATTCGGTAAAATGCAAGAAAGAGATAATTGAAATAATAAAAAATAAAGACCGACAAAAGATTCTTAAATATTTAGATAAAACTTTCTTTGCTGATTTTTATTTCAATGGCATTGTCTTACAAAGATCATCTAAAGATTTGATAAGAGATATTTTGTTTACTGATAATACCATGAAAGATAAATTTAAATATATTAAGGGACCCTCATTTCATACTCTTTTAAATTCAAACGAATCGAGTATACTCTTAACCGATGATTTAGTTATCATTTTGTCAAAAACTTCCGAATATGGTAATTTGAATTATTCTCTTAAAATATCTAGTAATTCTCGATGCATTTTAGAAGGAGTAAACTTTGAAAACTCAACTTATTAACAATGATTGTTTCATTTTCTTAAACGAATTGCAAAAAAAATTCCCAGGATAAAGGATCTCACTTTTCCAAATTATTATACAATGTAATGCACAACGTCGCATAACAGCGACTTACCGCTTCGCTTCGGGACAAGCCCTCGCTCGGCCTACGGCAAATTCCCTTTCTGGCATTCGCCTTGCTTACGCAAGCTACATGCCAGTCCCTAACGTCCCGGCGGGACTCAGGGTCAGGGAACTTCGGTAAGTCTAGTTCGTTATACGAAATTTTCGGGAGTCTTTATTTTATTCATATGCGAGCGTCCGTGCTCGCTAAAAAAGGAAAAAAAAAATAGTTGTTACCAATTCGGGAACATGCTTATGTTGATTTGTGAGGGTTATTTCGAGAAAAATTTTAAAAGATTTTTACTCTATTCCTAAATACTCTGACTCTAAAATCCCTATTGAAGTTTGGTTTAAAGACACTTCCAAAGCTAACTGGAAATCTCCTTCTGATATCAAAGAAAAATACAGAAATGCTAGTTTCCTTAAAGATAATAGAATCGTTTTCAATATACATGGGAATAAATACAGATTAATTGTTAAGATTCATTACAATTTACAGACTGTTTTCATTAGATTTATTGGTACACATGAACAATATGATAAAATCAATGCTGAGGTGATTTAAATGAACATTAAACCTATCAAAAATCAAAAAGATCACTTAGAAGCTCTTGCTGAGATTGAGAAACTTTGGGATGCGAAGAAAAATACTCCCGAATACGATAAATTAGATGTTTTAATTACCTTAGTTGATGCCTACGAAGCTAAACACTACCCTATTGATGATCCGGATCCTATTGAAGCTTTAAAATCCGTTATGGATGACATGAATATGAAAAGTATTGATTTAGGAAATTTAATTGGCGGGCGAAGTCGTGCCACTGAAATCTTAAATCGGAAAAGAAAGCTTACTTTGGAAATGATAAGAAAGATTAATCAAAATCTAGGAATTCCAACTGATATTCTTGTAAAAGAATATAAAGTCAAAACACCAAAGACAGGAAGAAAAAGAACGCCGTCCGTGGCGTAATTCATCTAACAAGCCCGAAAACTTCGCATAACAGCAGGGAAACGCTTCACTTCGGCACTGACGGCCTCGTTCGGTCTACGACACATTCCTCTCCGTCACGCTTCTTGCTGCGCAAGAAGACGCGCCGACGCTAACGCCTGCGCAGCAGGCTCAGCTACGAGGAACGTCGTCTCCCCTAGTTCGTTATACGTCATTGCTTAAACCTAATTTAATAACCCCAAAAAACCAAACTAAAATTTATGAGAAACGAAAGAAGAAAAGTAAAATTATTCTTTAATTCAGGATTAAATTATACTCTTCTTGGACATTGCGGACATTTGCATACATGGACGCCAGAAATTGACTCAAAAAATATACCGGAATATTTCGATTGTCATTTATGCAAAACGAATAATCCAGAAAATTATTTATCAATATTCTTTCCTATAAATGATGATAATTATGAAAAATACTTCAGAAAATTTGATTCGCTTAAAAACCTTTTTTTTGATAAATCGAAAAAAATTGAATTCACTTTGTCAGATATAGTAAGATACAATCGAGAAACTATAAATGATCAAAAAAAATATAATTCTTTTTATAAATTACAAATTCAATTTAATACATTATTATATGATGTTCTCCTATCTGCTGAAATTCTAAAAGAAGGTTATACCATTGCATTGAAACAAAATCAAATAATTTTAGAAGAACGATTGAAATCTTTTCCCAATATGCAAACTTTTAATGGAATTTTCAATTCTTTAGAAATAAATCAATTTTATTCAAATCATTGTTATGAAAATTTTGAATTTTTACCATTCGCACATAGATTAAGTATAAATATAAAGTCTCATCTCCTCTGGCTCAGGGCTTTTCAAGATTCATGCGCAAAAATAATTAATTTAAGCTTTGGAAATACACCAGGAAATTATACTTCAATGAATGATATATTAAAAAAGAAAAATACAGAAACTTACAAAATAATTGAATCACAAATTAAAAATTATATCGATTGGTTCTCTAAAATGAAATCCTTAAGAGACAAATCAAAAACTGGATTAAATTTCAACACTATCGGTATAAAGGGTAACCAAATAACCATCTCAGAAGGTAGCTCAGGTTTTGAAATTGACTTAGAATTCTTCTGCGAATGCTTCGAATATAGTGAAAAAATTTCACAACTAGCTTTCGAACTTTTGAATGAATACAAAAGTAAATTAATAAAAGTATAATACTAAAGCAACGACGTATAACAACGGGGAAACGCTGCGCTTCGGCACTTGCGGCCTCGCTTGGTCTACGACACATTCCTCTCCGTCACGCTTTCTTGCGATCGCAAGAAGCGCGCCGACGCTAACGCCTGCGTCCGCAGGCTCAGCTACGAGGAACGTCGTCTCCCCTAGTTCGTTATACGCAATAATTTCAAAAAAATATAATGATTAAAAAAATAAAATTACTTACTTTACCAATTCTTCTCTTATTTGCCTCGCCAATATTTCCAAATGATTTTGAGAGAAAAAAATATCACTTCCTAATTTCCCCTTGGATTATTAATACTACTTTTGATAAACCTTCAAGAGAAGTTGAAAGTTCCGTTAATTTACAATTTCTATATGGATTGACTAATAATCTCTACATAGGAGTAACTTATGGAATTGGAAAAAATAGTGAAAAAAATCTAGAATCTATCCCTACTAGTTCTTATTCTGCAACTAGATTATATCAATTTTCTACTTCAAAGAATTCTGAAACTTTTACTTTAAATTTACATTATTTCCTTTGGAAATTCATTTATACTAGTTTCAACATTGGAATTGAAAAAGGATTTTCAGTCGAAAGAAATAATTTTGCAATTATTCGAGCTAACAATATTACTCCACAACCATTTTCTATGAAAACAATTTTCGATGATAGAGTCTTCAGTTCTCTCGGAATTGGATTTAGGCATGAAGTAAGTAGCTCAATTTTAATTGCCTTCGAATATCAACGTGGATACATTGAAGCTGGTAAAAGTAATCAACATTTTACATACAATCCTGATTACTATGGTAGTAACTTACCTTATATGCTAGAAAATTACCTCTTTGATAACTTGTTTAATGATAGATCATTAAGAAATTCAATTTATCAGCAATTTTATCTATCAGCCGGATTGGCAATTTGATTCTAATAAAGAAATTACTGCGTATAACAGCACCTTAACGCTTCGCTTCGGCACAAGGCCTCGCTCGGTCTGCGACACATAGGCTTTCTGTCACTCGTTTGCATTCGCAAACTACGTGCCAGTCCCTAACGTCCCGTTACCGGGACTCAGGGTCAGCCTACGTCGTTAAGGCTAGTTCGTTAGTTGCAATGTGCGGATTTTGTTCTCGCCAGGTTTGTTTTTCTAAGTTTTTCTCTAGATAAATTAGAAAGAGTTTTTTTTCTTAGTTTTAGTTTGTTTAATAAAGCATTATTTTGAATTACTTTGTGCCGTTTGTTTATGCTTTCGGGTGGATTGCCAATTCTTTTTTACTTTAGCTAAACTCTCGCAGGGCACACTGCAACTAACATCGTCTTAACGCTTCGCTTCGGGCATTGCGCCCTTGCTCGGCCTACGGCAAATTTCCCGCTCTTCCTAACGCCTTCTTCTAAGGCTCAGGGCGGGAAACTTCGTTAAGACTAGTTCGTTATACGAAATGCCCTAAATGTTTATATTATTAACAAATAGTGAAAGAGGAAAACGTATGGGCTGGATACCATTGTATTTAGATAAGGAAGACTTAAAGACTATTATTAATATATTGAACGATGATCCTGAAATTGCATTCATAATTAATAACGGATTCAATAAGAGAAATAAATGGATTGCGAAAAATAATATAGATAATTATAATTTAGAAAGATATACTTTATGGCACATACCAACTGGAGCACTCCCATTATTGATTGAGGGATCTGATAGAGACGATTTAATACTTAATCCTTACGAAGGGTGGGAAGAGAAAAGAACAGGTGCAGATTCAACAATTCCCTATTTTGGATCTGGTCATGTCGGTATAATTCATTTTAATAATCGAACTAATAAGGACATTAATAAGATTGGTCTTTCATCATTTGAATGGATAGGAAACTATTATAGAATTATAGGATCTCCTGCGGATATCTCAACTGAAATTTGGTGGAAAAAATTTAGAAAAAAAATTAGCAAATTGTCAACCAAAATTGGAAGAAAAGATGAGTCCAAAGCTGAAATATTCTGTTTTACTAATGCATACAAAAAAATAAAAGAAGGTATGCCGAGATCAGATAACCCCTAAACCATAGGGCACTTCGTATAACTTCGGATTATCGCTTCGCTTCGGGACTTCGCCCTCGCTTGGGCTACGCCACATTCCCCTTCTGGCATTCGCTTGCATACGCAAGCTACATGCCAGTCCCTAACGTCCCGTTGGGACTCAGGGTCGGGGAACGTCGATAATCCTAGTTCGTTAGTCGCAATTTTTAAAAAAATTGATAAAAACTTGCAAATTTGTCCCAGGTATGATTTATCCTTCCACTATAACAAAATAGCTGTTATAAGAGGTAAAAAATGAATATTAATAAGGCTGTCGATAAAGCATATGAAACAAAAAGTTTAAAAGAAATTGCCGATTCACCTGTTTCTGCGATACAAGGACTTAGCGAAGGCGATGCTGATCTTTTATTAAAAGCATTCAACGTAAAAACAATAAGAGATTTAGCAAATCTAAAGTATGTAAAATGGGCGCAAGCAATCGTTACATTATCTGACACTGAGCAATAGGAGAAAAATATGGCAATTCCAGCAAAAGTACAAGAAAGAATTTTTACTTCGCTTAAAAAATTCACTCCAATTTTAACATCAGCAAAAGCAAGAGACGTGAATGAATCAGATACTGTTGTTATTATAACAGATTTACTTTCAGAACTTTTCGGTTACGAAAAATATTCTGAAATAACGACTGAACATGTTATTAAAAAAACTTTCTGCGATTTAGCTATAAAAATTGGTGATAAAGTAAAACTTTTAATTTAAGTAAAAGCAATTGGACTTGATTTGAAAGATGATCATATCAAACAAGCTATCGACTATGGAGCTAATGCTGGAATTGAATGGGTTATTTTGACAAATGGCATAAATTGGCAGATTTATAGAATTACATTTGCAAAGCCTATTGATAAAGAGCTAGTATATGAATTAAACTTAACGGCAATAAACGTAAAAAATGAAAATCATTTAGAGCCTATCTACTATCTTTGCAAGGAAGCATTAGGAAAATCTTTGCTAGACGAATATCATTCACAAAAACAGGCACTAAGTAAATATTATATTGGACAAATGCTCTTAACGGAAACTGTTCTTGATGTAATCAAGAGGGAACTAAAAAGGCTTACTCCTGGCGTTCGAATTGAAAACGAAGAAATTGAAGAAGTTTTAAAAGCGGATATTATAAAAAGAGATGTTCTTGAAGGTGATAAAGCAACAGAGGCTAAGAAAAAAATTCAAAAAGCATCAAATAATTACATTAGAAATGTAAATTCTTCTAAAAAAGAAACTAAAGAAGAAAAAGATGAAAGCAATTCCAAGCCGACCGAGCAAGTTTCACAAGAAAGTTCAGAACAAACGCCACCTAGTCCATAAAAACTGCGACTAACAGCGCCTTCCCGCTACGCTTCGGCACAAGGCCTCGCTCGGGCTGTGCCAAATTGTCCTCCTGTCACTCGCTTGCAAAAGCAAGCTACGTGCCAGTCCCTAACGTCCCGTTATCGGGACTCAGGGTCGGACAACTTCGGGAAGGCTATTCGTTAGTTGCAATGTGCGGATTTTGTTCTCGCCAGGTTTGTTTTTCTATGTTTTTCTCTAAATAATTTAGAAAGTGTTTTTCTTTCTTAGCTTTAGTTTGTTTAATAAAGCATTATTATGAATTACTTTGTGCCTTTTGTTTATGTTTTCGGGTGGATTGCCAATTCTTTCTTACTTTAATGCAACTCTCGGAGGGCACACTGCAACTAACATCGTCTTAACGCTTCGCTTCGGGCCTTCCGCCCTTGCTCGGCCTACGGCAAATTTCCCGCTCTTCCTAACGCCTTCTTCAAAGGCTCAGGGCGGGAAACTTCGTTAAGACTAGTTCGTTAGTTGCAATGTGCGGATTTTGTTCTCGTCAGGTTTGTTTTTCTACATTTTTTCCCTAAAAAATTTAGAAAGAGTTTTTTTCTTAGCTTGGGTTTGTTTAATAAAGCATTATTATGAATTACTTTGTGCCATTTGTTTATGTTTTCGGGTGGATTGCCAATTCTTTCTTACTTTAACGCAACTCTCGGAAGGCACACTGCAACTAACATCGTCTTAACGCTTCGCTTCGGGCCTTCCGCCCTTGCTCGGCCTTCGGCAAATTTCCCGCTCTTCCTAACGCCTTCTTCAAAGGCTCAGGGCGGGAAACTTCGTTAAGACTAGTTCGTTATGCGTAATAGCTTAAAACTAATGTAAAACTGAGGTCGAAATGAAAAAAATTACTCTATTACTAATGATGTTAATAATCAGTTGTCGAACTGTTGCAATAACTACAACAGATTCTAGAAGAAATATGAACGTAAAGCCTGGAAAATACAAACTAATATCTGAAAATAATGATATAAAAGCAAAATTCCTTGGAAAAATAATAGATTACAAACTCAATAAAATTGGTTTCTCTACAGCAAATGACAAATACGATTTTCTCATTAAGTTTAATTATACAGTCACTGATTCTAGAGAAATAAAAAGCGCATATTCTTATACGAATCCTTATGGTTACACAACTACAACATTTAATAACACAAAACTTTACATTAAGTATCTTAAAATTGTTATTGAAGATAATAAATCTAATCTCCTTTGGGAAAGTCAAAGTAATGAAGAAGGCTGGTGTCCAAACATTATCTCAACTTCACCGGAATTAGTAGTCTCAATTTTTCAAAATTTTCCAAATGATTCTATCAACGTTCGAAGAGAATTTAATGATTATAACGGAGAAACTTCAGAAATTAAAAGTGCATTTTCTGATACAAATTGGTCATGCCAATAACCTATATAAGAAATAAGCTACTACGCATAACAGCGACTTACCGCTTCGCTTCGGCACGAGGCCTCGCTCGGCCTGCGGCAAATCCTCCTTCTGGCATTCGCCTTGCATTCGCAAGCTACATGCCAGTCCCTAACGTCCCGCTGGGACTCAGGGTCGGAGGACTTCGGTAAGTCTAGTTCGTTATGCGTAATCCCCTAAAACCAAACTGAATAAATATTATGAAATTACCAACATATGATGAAATGATGAATCCTCTATTAAATTCCTTAAAGGAACTTGGAGGATCAGGAACAATTGATGAAATTAATGAAAAAGTCTTCAATTTGATGCAACTTCCAAATAATATTCTCGAGATACCTCATGGAGACAAAGGATCTAGAAGTGAAGTTGAATATCGACTGGCATGGACAAGAACTTATCTGAAAAGAGCTGGATTTTTAGAAAATTCTTCAAGAGGGATATGGTCACTTACAAAAGCCAGCAAAGATCTAAGTGAATTAAATCCGAAAGATGTCGTAAATCTAGTCAGATCTATATCAAAATCAGAGAAAAAAGAGAAAAATGAAATTCCAGAATTTGATAGCAATGATCTTGATGCTCCAGAAGAATTTCAAGATTGGAGAATAACCTTAAAGAATATTCTCTTTGATATAAAGCCAGATGCCTTTGAAAGACTTTTCAAAAGAATTCTTAGAGAATCTGGATTTCACCAAGTTGAAGTTACAGGAAAAAGTGGAGATGGTGGAATTGATGGAAAAGGAATATTTAGAATAGCTGGATTCATTAGCTTTAATGTTTTATTTCAATGTAAAAGATATAGAGAAAATTCTATTACAGCCTCTGAAATCAGAGATTTTCGTGGGGCATTACAAGGAAGAGCAGACAAAGGATTATTTGTAACAACCAGTTCTTTTACTAGAGATGCAATAAAAGAGGCAACAAGAGATGGTGCACCTCCTATTGATTTGATTGATGGAGATGCGTTACTCGATAAATTAAAGGAATTAAAACTTGGATTGGATATCGAAATAGTAGAAAAAATTGTGATAAAAAAAGAGTGGTTTGATTCCCTCTAAAAAAGGGGACTACGCATAACAGCGACTTACCGCTTCGCTTCGGGACAAGCCCTCGCTCGGCCTCCGGCAAATTGTCCTCCTGGCATTCGCCTTGCTTCCGCAAGCTACATGCCAGTCCCTAACGTCCCGTTTCCGGGACTCAGGGTCGGACAACTTCGGTAAGTCTAGTTCGTTATGCGCAATGCCTCAAATTGAGACATAACATGTGTTATTTTTTTTATTGCAATTTATCAAAAACTATTTTAATGAAAGGTAATGGAAGAAAAAGCTCCAGAAAACTTACCGTTCGATGACAGCAAAAATTTAATTATACCTAAATCCTTTGGTAATATTTCAGAAATTGAAAAAAAAGGCGTCATAATAGCTGTTGAATCAGCATTTATGAAATTAAAAAATCTATACGAGGCAATAACACCAATATATCAAGAATATGGTTTTAAGCCACCTTCTGCTGGCGTAATAGCAAGAGATTTATCAGAAAAAATAGAAAGTTCTATAATTCAACATTGCAAAACGTTCAACAAAGGTCTCGGTCATAATGACCTTTCAAGAGGAAGAGAAAGATGGGAAGTAAAAATTTGCAAGAATTCTGGCCTTTCTATCAATCAATCTTCAATCATTGATAATGAAAATTATATAGTGGTCAACTACCACAAAGATACTGAAATAAAATCAATTTGGATTCTTTGGGAAGCTAAAGATAGTTTTTTCTCAGAAAGAAAAAGAAATGCAAATATAAGATATCTAGTTAAAGATAAATCTAGATCAAATATTCAAATTCTTTTATAGAAAAATAGAAAACAAATTCAAATCAATCTATATTAAATCAATTAAATAAATGAGGCACAGCGCATAACAGCGACTTTCCGCTTCGCTTCGGCACTAGGCCTCGCTCGGCCTATGGCAAATTGTCCTCCTGGCATTCGCCTTGCTTACGCAAGCTACATGCCAGTCCCTAACGTCCCGATTCGGGACTCAGGGTCGGACAACTTCGGAAAGTCTAGTTCGTTATGCGTAATCCTGCAAATTAATTTAAAAAGGAAAAAATGAATAAAAAAAAGATAATTTTACTATTTTCAATAATCATTCCATTCTCTGGAATTTTTAGTGAACCACAACGATATGGATTGTTTCTTGAAGCTATCTATGGAAAACCTATCTCTTTTCCACACACTAATCCAAATAAAGTTTCTGGTGATTTTTATTCTAACAGAAAAGGAACCGTCGATACTTTAGGATATTTTGTAAGAACTTTCGGAAATGAAAATGAATACTTATTAAGTACTTATGCATTCAGAAATGCTGAAAAACCTAAATTATCAGGCGAAAATTACTCTATCTTAATTGAATATGTTTTTAAATCAAATTTTGGTTTAGGTCTTAGTATTAATCAAAATAAGTATAATTTAGAAAATCTTTCCATCGATAAATTTCAAGGAAATTTACTTCTTAACATTTACAGTGTTTTAAATCCAGAAAAAGCTTTATCCGTCCAGGAAAGAACTAATTTAGAAATACTTTCTCCTTATTTACAATTCGATATTCGAAATTATTTAATTTTAAATACTGCATCTATAAACTTTTCATATCACTTTTTGAAATCTTCTAATTTTGATCCATATATTAGAATTCATGGTGGATATGGTAGTAAATCGAATTCTCAACCTACAATAATACAATATGGTCTTTCTCTTGGTTCTAGATATTTCATCAGTGATAACTTCTATTTAATGAGCGACATTCAGTTCAACAAGTCTGACGCTATTTATGATGCAAGTAGTTTCTTTGGAAATGGTGGTGGGCAAACTATCAGATGGTCAATTAATGAAGTAAATGTGCGTTTTGGAACCGGTCTTAATGTTTGGTAGCAGGACTACGCATAACAGCGGGGAAACGCTTCGCTTCGGCACAAGGCCTCGCTTGGGCTGCGCCACATTCCCTTTCTGGCATTCGCCTTGCTTACGCAAGCTACATGCCAGTCCCTAACGTCCCGTTCCGGGACTCAGGGTCAGGGAACGTCGTCTCCCCTAGTTCGTTATGCGCAATGCGATAAAACTAAATTAATAAGGAAAAAAAATGAAAATAATCTATCTAATTATTACTTTTCTTCTCTTGGGATGTTTTGAGAAAAAGGTAAACAAAAATGAATCTTTGGTTTCGTCTATCATTTCTCCTGATAAAAAAATAAGAATCGATTTGATTAACTCTGATTCAGATCCTATTTGTGAGAATCAACCTGGTTCTCTTTGGGATTCTGGTAAAATTAAAAGAATCTGTTACTTTAGAATTTTCGATAACGTTTCAAATAAATTAATATTGGAACTTAATCCAGATTCGGACAAAACTAATGATCTCCAATTGAAAAAATGTATTCCAGAAAACTTTCCACTTTCTGTTGCTTACGGTTTCATTAGATTCAATAAAGATAATGAAATTATTTACGAAGAAAACTATGGTATGTATGGTACAACTGGTGATCTAATAAAAGTATTCCAATTTAATTGGAAAAAATGCATTTTTACTAATTTAGGTGAATTTGAAGAAGGGAATATTGGATGGCCTGATCCTGAAGGAAGAATTTATTTCTATAAAAATCAAGATCAACTCTATGCTTTTTTAAGTCTCAAAAATAATAATTCTTTCAGAATTCTTAAATCAAAAGCCATTGATGAAAACAAAGATGAAAATTTTTTCGCTAATGAACAATTTGATTTAAAGGAAGACGTTCAAATTCTGTATCAAGAAAATTTAAATTCCGATGAAATGGATTTCCCTGACTGGAAATTTAATTTCCCTTATTTCCAAGCAAATTTAAACGGAAAAGCGATAAAGTTTAACTTAGAAACAGGTACTCTTACAAAATAATCGCACAGCGCATAACAGCGACTTACCGCTTCGCTTCGGGACAAGCCCTCGCTCGGCCTGCGGCAAATTCCCTTTCTGGCATTCGCCTTGCGTTCGCAAGCTACATGCCAGTCCCTAACGTCCCGTTTCCGGGACTCAGGGTCAGGGAACTTCGGTAAGTCTAGTTCGTTATGCGAAATAAAACTAAATTAATTTAAAATTTATGAACCCATTTAATGTATTAGAAGCAATTGCTCAATTTTTCTATTGGATGGTTTATTTAGTGAACCCAAATTTTCGCGAAGAAGAAAAAATCAAAGAAATTGAAAGAAAAGAACATACAAAGTTAACTTTAAGTATCGAAAAAAGGAAATCGCAAGAAAAAGAATTTAAGGAATATGATGAAAATCGCAAAAACAAAATAAATAAAAATGAAGATCTTATAAAAATTTGCTTCGACGACCCAGTATTTTGTGATGAATATGAAATCCTAATTGAAAAATTAAAATTAGAAATCAAAAAAATTGAATTAAAGAAAAGTTTTGAAGAAGAATGGATTAATACTTTTTCGAATATTAGTTATGGATGTTATTGTAGAAAAAAGCCGAATATAAATATCTACAATACTTGTCCTATCGATGAAAATTCCTTAGATAACGCCTGCAAATCACGACAAGATTGTATTTCCTCCAAAAATCTGAATTGGAGCGAAAAATCAGAATGTAATTCAAATTTTTCTGATTTCCTTAATAAAATACCCTATTCTAAACAGAAAAATTTCGATATCATGACCAATGAAGAGATTTTGGTTTTGAATGCTAATAAATATAAAGCTCTTCTAAGTATTTATAAGAAAATAAATTGAACACCCGTTTTACTTCGCATAACAGCGACTTACCGCTTCGCTTCGGCACAAGGCCTCGCTCGGGCTACGCCAAATCCTCCTCCTGGCATTCGCCTTGCTTACGCAAGCTACATGCCAGTCCCTAACGTCCCGCTACCGGGACTCAGGGTCGGAGGACTTCGGTAAGTCTAGTTCGTTATACGCCATAATTTAAAAAATCTTTCAAAATTAAGATAATAAATATCCAAATATTCTATTGTAAAGAAAAGACAATAATACTAATAATAAAAAGTATTTTTAATTTATATGAATTTGAAATAAACACTTGATCAGCAATTTAAATCTTTTGTCAACACAACAGTTAATATGCACGCGAATTTTTCTAACATTTTATAGAAGGAAGAAAAAGTAATCTAGAAAGGTTTAAAATGAAATATCAGCTAGAATTATCATCAATTCCACAAAGTTTTGAGGAATTAGATTCAAAATACCAATCTATTAAGAAAATTATTGAATCAAGTGGATTATGGAAAGAAGGAAAGGAATTACTTCCCAAATTAAAAACCCAACCCTCCAAACCTAAATGGCATGTTAACTTAACTAGAAGTTTAATTTCAGGGTATAAAGGCTATATTAGTTTTAATAATAGATATTCTATCGTAAAATCCGAGGGAATGTATGATGATAGATTGATTCTAGAATTCAATCCGAATAAAATTGATTTTAACTATCTTCGAGGATATTTTTTTAATTCAGTCAGCACGGAATTCTCAAGTTATAGAGCAAGTATTGTCAATATTTCACTAGTTCTTAAAGATATAAATAATAAAGGAGTTATTGATACGAGAAAGAAATTTGATAGATTTCATTTCATTGATTTCATTCGTAACGATTTTTGCGAAATTTATTTTAAAATTAGTGCTAAGAAAATTACAGACCTTCTATTACGAAAAAATTTCGATGTTCGCGAAGTTAAAGATGGTATCATAATTATTCTTGCAGAAAATATTCTATCGGACGATGAATTAGAACGTCGAAGCGATGATGCTATAAAAATCATCCAAAACAAATTTGATAAAAGAAAATTCTTTTTTTTAAAAAATTAGTTTAAACTTTTGCTGATAAGCGACAGAAATAATTAAATTAAATTACGGCGTATAACAGCGACTTTCCGCTACGCTTCGGGTCTTCGCCCTCGCTTGGGCTACGCCACATAGGCTTCTGGCACTCCCCTTGCATCCGCAAGTGTCGTTCCAGTCCCTAACGTCCCGTTCCGGGACTCAGGGTCGCCTACGTCGGAAAGTCTAATACGTTATGCGTAATTTCCAAAAACTTTTCTTAAACTAAATTATTTCAAAATAAAAAATTACTTAGTTAATTTAAACATAGAAGAGGTCATATGGAAAGTTTTTGCCCAATAATTAAAGAAAAATGCAAAAAAAAAGAATGTCTAGCCTGGCGTGAAGGTAATTGCATAATATTTTCATTTCTAGAGTTGCAAATAAATAATGTAAATACTGAAGATTTCGAGACTATTGATGCCAAAGAAATTCCCGAAGATTTAAAAAAAGCATCGGCTGAACAAATTGCAAATAAAATCATTGCCTTCGCTAAAACTGAAGTATATGCAGATGAAAATGACGATTTTGATCCGTATTATGATATATCGGAATTATATTGGAAATCAAGAAATATTGATAAATTTGATCTACCTGCAGATTTGGAAGTTAAAATAGAAAAGGCTGAGCGAATTGCTTTTCAAATACTTGAAAAAGAAAATCAGAAAAAACAAGACGAAAGAATAGAGAAAGAAAATGCAGAATTACCAAACCTTATCAATGCTTGTGTAAAATGGGCACAGAGTAAAGGACTCAAAAAAATTGCACATGCTGATCTAGATGTATACTTAAGAAATAAAAAAATAGATATTCTGACCGATACAAGAAGAGATTTATATGCGAATGTTAATTTAGAATTAAAAACACTAAAAAATATTTAATTACGATTTTAAAATTTGGCAACTACGCATAACAGCGACTTTCCGCTACGCTTCGGCACAAGGCCTCGCTCGGCCTGCGGCAAATTGTCCTCCTGGCATTCGCCTTGCTTACGCAAGCTACATGCCAGTCCCTAACGTCCCTTCGGGACTCAGGGTCGGACAACTTCGGAAAGTCTAGTTCGTTAGTTGCAATGTGCGGATTTTGTTCTCGCCAGGTTTGTTTTTCTAAGTTTTTTTCTAGATAATTCTGAAAGAGTTTTTCCTCCTTAGCTTTAGTTTGTTTAATAAAGCATTATTATGAATTACTTTGTGCTGTTTGTTTATGTTTTCGGGTGGATTGCCAATTCTTTCTTACTTTTACTAAACTCTCGGAAGGCACACTGCAACTAACATCGTCTTAACGCTTCGCTTCGGGCCTTGCGCCCTTGCTCGGCCTGCGGCAAATTTCCCGCTTTTCCTAACGCCTTCTTCAAAGGCTCAGGGCGGGAAACTTCGTTAAGTCTAGTTCGTTAGTTGCAATGTGCGGATTTTGTTCTCGCCAGGTTTGTTTTTCTATGTTTTTCTCTAAATAATTTAGAAAGTGTTTTTCTTTCTTAGCTTTAGTTTGTTTAATAAAGCATTATTATGAATTACTTTGTGCCTTTTGTTTATGTTTTCGGGTGGATTGCCAATTCTTTCTTACTTTAATGCAACTCTCGGAGGGCACACTGCAACTAACATCGTCTTAACGCTTCGCTTCGGGCCTTGCGCCCTTGCTCGGCCTGCGGCAAATTTCCCGCTCTTCCTAACGCCTTCTTCAAAGGCTCAGGGCGGGAAACTTCGTTAAGACTAGTTCGTTATGCGTAATGATGTCAGCTACTATGGAAAAGAATATGAAGAAATTTTTAACTATCATTATTATCCTTTGGATCGACCTACTGCATTCAGAGAATTTAAATCAAGCCAAAATTCATTTAAGAGGTCTTGGAAATTTACGAATAGGTCAGAGCATAAAAGAGATTCAAAAAAAATATCAAATTTCTAGCAACCAATCCGTAGTTGAAAATGACTGTATATTCTATAATATTAAAGGATTAGACAATGTCGACCTTATGTTCACAGGTTCTTCAAAAACTTCCCTAAAATTAACAAGAATTTATATATCGAATACAAAACTTTCAACTATTTCTAATATTGGCATAGGCGACTCACTAGAAAAGGCTAAAAGTACTTATAAAGGTAAAATAAAAGAAGAAAGAGAGCATTATAATAATACCATTCGTTACATATTTATTCCCTCAGATTCTCAAGACAAGAATTATGGTATAATTTTTGATTCAGATGATGAAAAAATAACAAGCATCAGTGTTGGACAATATCCTGAACTACATTTAGTAGAAGGTTGCTCATAAGTAATTCAAGACATCACTTCGCATAACAGCGCCTTAACGCTTCGCTTCGGGTCTTCGCCCTCGCTCGGTCTGCGACACATAGGCTTCTGGCACTCCCCTTGCTTACGCAAGTGTCGTTCCAGTCCCTAACGTCCCGTTGGGACTCAGGGCCAGCCTACGTCGTTAAGGCTATTTCGTTATGCGCAAGTGTTTAAATCTTACTAAAAAAATGTAATAAATAAAATTATTTTGATTAATAAAGGCAAAGAAATGAAAAAAACATTAATAATCTTAACAATGCTACCAATGCTCAGCTATTGTGCTTCATATTATGAAAATGAAAATGTTCATTCTAAAATTAAAGAAATTGAAAACAACAAGTTGCCAATCATAGTTAAAGCAAGGGCTTCTAGACCAAATTCGGCTGGCGGTGTAGACTTTTCTGTACATTGGAAAAATGTTTCCAATAATACTTTCAAATACGTCGTTTTCACAGTAATCCCGTATAACGCCGTCGGAGACATACAAAAATGTTCCATTAGAAATTACTCTGAATTTAAAGGAAAAGAAACTGGTCCTTATGAACCTGGTTCTGTTGTAGGATATGGAACATCTTGGTCCAATGCTTGGTATAACCATTCAATTCGTTGTGTTAAATTGAAAAAAGTAGAAATAACTTTTATGGATAATACAAAAACTACGATTACGGACATAGATAAAATACTGGATCCAAATCAAGAAATTTGTCCTCCGAAATATTAATCCAAATAAAAAGAAAAAGTGAAGATCTGATAAAAAAGTAGAAAATTTTTCTTTAGTTTCAATTTAAAATAAAAGAAAATGAAAAACAATCTATAATAATGAAAAAATATAAAACCAAAACACCTGCGCATAACAGCGGGGAAACGCTTCGCTTCGGCACAAGGCCTCGCTTGGGCTGCGCCACATTCCCTTTCTGGCATTCGCCTTGCTTACGCAAGCTACATGCCAGTCCCTAACGTCCCGTTCCGGGACTCAGGGTCAGGGAACGTCGTCTCCCCTAGTTCGTTATCTGCAATTTGGTTAAATCTTTAGGAAAGCTTTGAAATAAAAAACTTGACTACTATATCTGCAATAGAGATATAGTAAGGTGTGATTCTTTCTTTCGGAGACAAAGAAACAGAAAAGATATTTAACCAAAACTTTTCAAAAAGGATTCCACCGGAAATTCAAAAGAAAGCTCTTACTAAACTAATTTTAATAGATAACGCAGAGAAAGAGGATGATTTGAAATCTCCTCCTTCTAACAGATTAGAAAGCTTAAAAGGCGATTTGAATGGTTTTTATTCTATTAGAATCAATGATCAGTGGCGTATCATTTTTAAATTTGATCAAGGAAACTGTAATCAAGTATCTATTATTGATTATCATTAAAGGAGTATAATAATTATGAAAAATAACAGAATCCCGACTCCAACTGTCGCTGAAATTTTGAAAGAAGAATTTCTTGAACCTATGCAAATCACTCCTTATAAATTATCGAAGGAACTTCACGTATCTACTTCAACAATTTTAGATATTTTACATGGGAAGAGAAAAATAACAGTAGATATGTCATTAAGATTATCTAAGTTTTTTGGTATGTCTGAAAAATTTTGGATAAATTTACAAACTGATCTTGATATTAGAGAGAAAAAAGAAAAATTAAAGAGTAAATTAGACTCTATAAAAACTCTTAAACTATCTGCCTAATTAACTAACCCAACTGCAGATAACAGCGAGGAAACGCTGCGCTTCGGCACAAGGCCTCGCTTGGGCTACGCCACATTCCTCTCCGTCACGCTTCTCGCTCCGCAAGAAGACGCGCCGACGCTAACGCCTACTACGTAGGCTCAGCTACGAGGAACGTCGTCTCCCCTAGTTCGTTAGTTGCAATGTGCAGATATTCTTCTCGCCAGGTTTGTTTTTCTAAGTTTTTCTCTAGATAAATTAGAAAGAGTTTATCTTTCTTAGCTTTAGTTTGTTTAATAAAGCATTATTATGAATTACTTTATGCTGTTTGTTTATGTTTTCGGGTGGATTGCCAATTCTTTCTTACTTTAATGCAACTCTCGGAGGGCACACTGCAACTAACATCGTCTTAACGCTTCGCTTCGGGCCTTCCGCCCTTGCTCGGCCTGCGGCAAATTCCCCGCTCTTCCTAACGCCTTCTTCAAAGGCTCAGGGCGGGAAACTTCGTTAAGACTAGTTCGTTATGCGAAATATGTCAAAAATTAAGGATAAAACATGAAAAACAAATTTATTATAATATTTTTATTAATCTCAACGCTGTCATGTACACATACGAATTCATTTATTTTTAACCCTTCAAAAAAAATCGAAAATTCAAAAAAATCAGGTATTCTCGTCGTTTTACCATTAAAAGATTCGAGAGAAACTGAATATATCGACTACAGATTGCTTTCCCTCATTCCTTTGGTTCCTTATGGAACGAAGTATTCGAGTCAATTTGAAAAGGATGGAGAATTTTACAATTTCAGACCAAAATATGATCTTACAAATGCAGTTGCCGAAGAAATTGAAGCCAATTCAATTTTTGAAGAAACTTATATTCCTGAAAGAATTTCAAAAGCAGAGGGGAATTATTTTCTTTCAATCAATTTAATAAAAACTAAGACAAAACTAAAAATGACAACATACATGGTGAGTTTTATAGGAGTCTATTTATGGCTTCTTGGCTTACCAATACAATATGAAGATATTTCAGTAAGTCTTAATTTTGAACTAAAGAACAAAGATGGAGTTCTCATTTTTCAAAAAACTTATGAAAAGAATGAAAGTAACTACGTAGGTTATTATTATGTTACAGGATTAAATGAAAAGATCAATAAATCCTTTGAAAGTATTATAAAAGAATTTGTATCGGATATAAAGAATCTTAAATTAAAACAATGACATACTTCGCATAACAGCGGGGAAACGCTGCGCTTCGGCACAAGGCCTCGCTTGGGCTGCGCCACATTCCCTTTCTGTCACTCGTTTGCATCCGCAAACTCCGTGCCAGTCCCTAACGTCCCGTTGGGACTCAGGGTCAGGGAACGTCGTCTCCCCTAGTTCGTTATGCGCAAGAAAATAAATAATGAAACATCCACAATATTTAATTAAATCAAATCTCTCTGAAAAACAAATCGAACTCGATGTATCGAGATATTTCGGTTGGATAACACCAGTTGATATGAATTCATTTATTCTCCTTGAATCTAACGAATCTTTAACAGGTGCTGATGTCGAATTTGATTCAGGGATTTTGCTTTATCTTCAGTTCAAAGTATCAGAAGGACTAAAAAGTACATCAGTCATTAAACCTAGCCAAAGACGAAATCGGAGTAAAATGGAGGAAATCAGAATTTTCCGCAATATTAATCTTCTTAATGATGATCCAACCTTATTTTTTAAAATAAGAAAAAAAGCATTACATGCTGAAGATCTACAACATAATATACTTTTGTCTTTTGAAAAACCACCAATTAGCAGGGCATTTTATGTAGCCCCACTTTGCTTAGATAAGAACCAATATCAAAATATTTTATTCAATAGTCATCTTAGGCATTTAACACATCCTTTCTCACATTCGATAAACTTACGAATATATCAAAATAGATGGAAATCTTATTTAGGTTCAATTCCAATTCTAAGAAATCACATTTCAATTCCTCCTCATGAAAGAGTGAAGGATGATAATCATTATTATGCATATTCTGAAAATGGTGACGATATTTCATGGCATTCAGAAGAAATAATTTCTAGAGAGCCCAGAAGATTTACAGATACTATTATTGAAATAATTGAAGATATTAACAAAGGTATACTACAGTTTGTTTCACTAGACCAGTTAAATTCTTTTTTACTAGAAAACAATCCACAAACAAGATTAGATACAAATGAAATTTTAAAATCTGAAGAAAATAATAGTCTCTCACAAATTCAGGCACATGGACGAATGCTTTATAAAAAGCATCAAATCAAACAGTTTCTATTATTAAAAAGGAAACAGTAACTAATTTTCCTGCGCATAACAGCGACTTACCGCTTCGCTTCGGGACAAGCCCTCGCTCGGGCTACGCCAAATCCTCCTCCTGGCATTCGCCTTGCGTTCGCAAGCTACATGCCAGTCCCTAACGTCCCTTCGGGACTCAGGGTCGGAGGACTTCGGTAAGTCTAGTTCGTTATACGACATGGCTTAAAACAAATACTCATTATAAAGAAAATGGATTTTTCAAAAATTAATTGGAGAAATTTCATTATTATTTCAATCTACATAATTGGATTTTCAATCGGAACAATATCGCATTCAATTGATATTTTCTTAAAGGGTTTTCTTGGATACACATTTGCACCGTTCATCCTAAATGTCTTCTGGACTTCCCTAATTTTCTTTGATCCACTAACAATCTTACTCTTATTTTTTAAATTTAGAACTGCAATTTGGCTAGCTGCAATCATTATGATTCTGGATATTTCGATTAACTTAATTTATGGATTATATACGTCTCAATACTCAATTTTACTTGGGTTAACAACTCAAATTCCATTCGGTATTTTTGTATTTCTTACTGTAAATCTGCTATATCGGAGTAATTCAATAAAACACTATTTAACTGCAAAATGAATTTGACTAGATATACCATATTTGATATATCTGATCTGTGGCATACAACATTCAGCTTCTAGAATTTGCTGAAATTTTTCTTGTAAAATTGGATAACAAAATTAAGGCCAAAGCATTTAGAACTATTGAATTATTAAAAGAATTCGGACCAGAATTAAGGGAACCATTCTCAAAAAAAATTGCTGGATTCAACGGTTTATTTGAATTGAGAGTAAAACAAGGATCCAATATATGCAGATTCTTTTATTTTTTCGAGAAAGATAAAATTATTATTATTACTTCAGGTTTTATTAAAAAAGATCAGAAAACTGACCGTGATCAACTTGAAAAAGCTAAAAAATTAATGAATCAATATAAAGGAGAAGAAACATGAAAACTAAAACTAAGGATTTTGATTCTCTTTTAAAGAAGGAAATTAAGGATAAAAATTTTAAATCGGAGTATGATGCTTTAGCAAACGAATTTACTCTTGCCAAAGAAATTATAAAATTGAGGAAAAAACGACATTTAACCCAAAAAGATCTGGCTCTAAAAATAGGAACTTCTCAACCTGCCATTGCAAGATTAGAATCAGGAAATTACAGGAATCTATCTTTATCTTTTATAAATAAACTTGCAAAAGCTTTAGACGCTGAACCAGTTATTCACCTTAAAAGCAAAAATATTTAGTAAAATAAGCCACGTCGTATAACAGCGACTAACCGCTTCACCTCGGGACTGGCGCCCTCGTTCGGTCTGCGACACATAGGCTTTTGGCACTCCTCTTGCTTGCGCAAGCGTCGTGCCAATCCCTAACGTCCCATTCGGGACTCAGGGCCAGCCTACGTCGGTTAGTCTAGTTCGTTATACGCTATCCTAGAAAATTGGAGAAAATTAAAAAAATGAAAAAATTATTAACAATTCTAATTGGAATAACCTTCCTCGTAAATTCTTGCAAAGAATCTAATTCAAAGAAAGATGCAGTCCTTATTAAACCGGTGAAAATGGTCGTAAATGCAAACGGTGGATTACGCATAAGAAAATCACCCGATGTCAATAGTGAGAAAATAGGCTTAATACCTGACGGTTCGATCATTGATTCATATGGAGAAATTTTGAATGAAATGACTATCGATGGAAAAACTGGAAAGTGGATGAAAATTAAATATTTAGACATCGTTGGATACTCTTTTTCAGGTTTTCTTATTCACGAGGATAAATTATCGAACCCAGTTGAGAATGAAAAAACAATAGACTCTTTTAGAAAAATCATTCCTTCACTTGAAGATATAAACTATGACTATGAAAAAGATAAGAGATCAAGAAAATTAACTGATTACACTGGAACTGTTACTTTTGATTCAACTATTAGCATTTACCGAGTTATTTCAATTTCGCCAGGTGATACCGAAGATGAATTTAATAATTACAATTTTGTTTTCAAAAACAATAAACTCATTTTTTCAGATATGAATATGCAATCATTAGGTTTGCCAGTATCTATCGAAAATCATAAAGTGAAATTTCAAAGATATTTTGGCTGCGCCACAGATTGTGATGAATATGTACAAACTGAAAACTATGAATTTAATTTTTTGTCCTTAGTATTAACTGGCGAAACTATTTACGATAGTAAGTATTTTTGTGAAAATAAAAATGAATCTTACTCTTCCCATAAGAAATGGATCGCAAATTTAGATGGAACAGTTAAAGAAGTTATTTTTGATAAAAAATAGTTCAATAAATTCTAGGACAGCGTATAACAGCGACTTACCGCTTCGCTTCGGCACAAGGCCTCGCTCGGCCTGCGGCAAATCCTCCTCCTGGCATTCGCTTTGCTTACGCAAGCTACATGCCAGTCCCTAACGTCCCGTTTCCGGGACTCAGGGTCGGAGGTCTTCGGTAAGTCTAGTTCGTTATACGTAATGCCTAAATAAACATTTAATAAAAATCAAAATCAAATTACATGGAAAATTACAAAGAAAACGATGATTTAATGCTTTATATGACACTAATAGAAGGTATTACGATTAATTTTAATCCTACAAGAAATCTAATCTTTTCTATAGTTAAACCAATAAATTATATAGAAAAACCTTTAAAATGGAGTTCAGGAACATTATTCTTTAAAAATATTTATTTCACCGATTTAGAACTTATCAATGAATTCTATGAGTATCCAGAATTCTATAGAAGCGCTATAATTTCAAATAGTGAATTATTAAATAAGACTATCCAAAAACTAAATCGATTACAGAAGGAATACAGTAGTAAGTTGATACATTACTACTTATATACTCTACAAGGAGATATGGAAATTGAATTTAATATAGTCTGTGAATCTCACGAATTTATTTTAAATGATGAAGCAAAGCCATTAGAAGAATTCAAAGGATTTGATGAATAATGACCCAAATTAAATCCCTAAATACAATTTCATAAATAACAACCAAAGACCCTTGCTTTGGAGATGAAGTAGGTTTTATTTTAATTTAAGCAGAGTTCTAGTTTAAATTTGGAGAATATTCTATGATAACAAATCAAAGTTTAATTCCATTTATAAATATAATTAAATAATTAGGCACTACGTATAACAGCGGGGAAACGCTGCGCTTCGGCACTTGCGGCCTCGCTTGGGCTGTGCCACATTCCCTTTCTGTCACTCGCTCGCATACGCAAGCTACGTGCCAGTCCCTAACGTCCCGTCGGGACTCAGGGTCAGGGAACGTCGTCTCCCCTAGTTCGTTATGCGTAATGCTTTAATTAAATTGACTAGAAAAAATTATGATTCTAAAAAATCTTAAATAGGAAATATATATAGATGAAAATAACGTTCTTATTTCTAAATCTTTTCATTGGAATTATGCTTTTTTTACAATGTAAAGAAAACGATAATTCAAGGAATTCTTTATTAGTTCGCGACGAAGTAAGAATCTTATCTAATGAAGAATATGGAGATCTGAGCAATTCTATACTAGATTTGAAAAATCGTCTTGGATGTGAAATAGCTATACTAATTGTAGATTCAACGGGTCCTAAAACTATTGAAGAATACTCTTTTGATTATTTTGAAAAATGGAAGTTCGGAAGAAAATATTACAACGATGGTCTATTAATAATCGTCGCAATTAATGATAGGAAAGTAAGAATTGAAGTCGGCTATGGCTTAGAAAAGATTATAAGAGATGAAGTTGCTGCTATAATAATTAAAGAAAAAATGATTCCTGATTTTAGGAAAGGGAACTACTTTGATGCAATTAAGCAAGGATTAGATTCAATTAAAAGTCTTATCATTCAAAATCAGAACTTAATTGGTGACCAAGAAGGAATTAATTCCCGTTGGGATAAAATTAAAGACAAAATTAAAAAATAAAGCACTACGCATAACAGCGGCTACTCACTGCGCTTCGGCACTTCGGCCTCGCTTGGGCTGCGCCACATTTCCCTCCTGGCATTCGTTTGCATCCGCAAACTACATGCCAGTCCCTAACGTCCCGTCACCGGGACTCAGGGTCGGGAAACGTCGAGTAGCCTAGTTCGTTATGCGCAATTCGTAGGAAACAAAATGAAAAAAAGAAATTACATTTATTTAATTCTGATTTTTATCCTTCTTCAGTGTAAAGATAAGATCGATGAATTAGAAGTTGAAAATATTTCCTTCATTAGAGGAAAGAATATTCATTTAAGAGAATTTCCAGATCAAAAATCAAAATCTTTTGGATTTTTACAAGGTGGAAATAAAGTCAAAATCATTTCTGAATCAAATACAAATACCAAAGTTGGAAATTTAATAGGAAAGTGGATCAATGTCAATGTTTTGTCGGGAAAATTAGAAAATAAAACAGGTTATGTTTTTAGTAATTTTATCTTGGACAAAGGCGTTGATCCGATGGACCTTATAAATAAAGATGTTGAGATTTCAAAGAAAAAAGAGTATCTCCTAAATTTAAAATCAGAATTTAAAGAATATGCCGAAGATGGTTTATATACTTTCAATGAATTAATCGATTTTGAAATCCTAGTTGCCGAATGTAAAGTCCGAAGATTAGAAAATCCAGCAGGATTTGAAGATAAAGAAGCTTTGATTAAAAATTTTCGACTTTTAAAAAGTAATTTCAATGATTCTGATTTGGAAAAAATGACAAGTTGTGAATTTCTATGGGCAGATGGATGTGGAGGAACAGATATTCTTCCTTATCCTTACGCTTCATATTCAGATAGAGAATCAATAAGACAGATTATTTCAAGTCTTATCGTTGAATCAGGTGATATGGAGAATTGTTATAGAACTTCAGATAATAAACAATATTGCTTCTTTGTTTCTAATAATGAAGGAAGGTATTTAATTAAAGGAATTTGTCAAAAATTCACAAATAACAAATAATTAGTAAATAACTACGAACTGCGCATAACAGCGACTTTCCGCGGCGCTTCGGGTCTTCGCCCTCGCTTGGGCTACGCCACATAGGCTTCTGGCACTCCTCTTGCTTACGCAAGCGTCGTTCCAGTCCCTAACGTCCCGTTCCGGGACTCAGGGTCGCCTACGTCGGAAAGTCTAGGACGTTAAGCGCAATTACTTAAAATGCTTCTTGAAAATCACAAAAAAATAACAGAAGAAGAATTAAAATTAGCAAATTCAATATGGAATTTTCTTTCAATTCGAGAAACTATACTGAAGTCGGATTTAATTTTTGTTTTATGTAGTCATGATTTGAGAGTTGCGAAATATGCTGTTGACCTCTACAAAAAAGGTTTTGCTAATTATATTCTTTTTTCAGGTGGTTTAAATTTCTTCACTAAACATATTTTTCCTAAATCAGAAGCTGAATCCTTTGCAGAACTTGCATTCAAAGAAAATATACCTAACGATGTTATAATTATTGAAAATGTATCTACCAATACCGGTGAAAACATTCAATTCTCAAAAAATATTCTCAAATTTCTGAATCATAAATTTAGTAATATCATAGCTATTCAAAAACCTTCCATGTCTTTAAGAATAAAACTAGCATTAGCTAAACAATGGAATGATACAAACTTTTTCATTTCTTCACCAAATTATAGTATTTTTGATGCTCCGCATTCTCATATTAATCTTTTTATGATTATTAATGAAATTGTCGGTGACCTACAGAGGATTATTGAATATCCAAAATTTGGTTTCCAATCAGAAACTGAAATTCCAGATCATATTTTCTTCGCATATAATTCATTAATCAATCAAGGTTACAATTTACATTTAATCAAATGAAGATTATTATTTTTCTTATTCTTGCTCTAACTTATACAAGTTGTTCTTTATTGGACGAACAAAATATTAGTTCAAAGAATCTTAAAAAAGCATGCTCGGCTTCGCAAATACTTTATTATAGCAATTGCAATTCTACTAGTAGCAAACTATCAGATTATTGTAAAAATGCTTATATGCAATGTACTTATATTTGCGGTTTTGCCGCTACTTTCGGATGTGGTTTATAATAAATAAGTAACTGCGCTTAACAGCACCTTAACGCTTCGCTTCGGCACTTACGGCCTCGCTCGGTCTGCGACACATAGGCTTCTGGCACTCCCCTTGCCTGCGCAAGTGTCGTGGCCAGTCCCTAACGTCCCGTTGGGACTCAGGGTCAGCCTACGTCGTTAAGGCGAGTTCGTTATACGCAATATTTGAAAATTAGATATTTCAAGAGGATAAATTATGAAAAATATATTATTGACTGTTATTATCGGAATATTATCGACAATGAACATCAAATGTGGTAATAACATTAAATTCAAAATTGGCGATTGCGTTATTTTAAATTCTAGCAATAAGTCTTCAGAAATAATAAAAATTGTTTCAATAACTAATCATGAGTATAAATATTTCACACATTTTTATGTCAATGGTCAACTAATTCAGGCTGAAGATTACCAAACAAATCCTATTGATTATATTGAAACCCAATATTCTAAAACAATGTGTCCTGAAATTGATGGGACTTTTTCACCAGATAAATATTTAAACAAAAAAGGTTTCTAATAATAAAACGATGAACTGGTTGAAAATTGGATTAATTTTAATTTTTTTGGGAAGTGTTATTCTAGCGTTATTTAGTTTTTTTGGTACACAATCAGCATGGGGTGGAAACTTAGTCCCTAAAAGCAAACTGTGGAAATATTTCAATGTATTAGGTTGGACATTTCTAATATTAGGTTTTTACTTCCAATGGCTTTCAATTAATTAATTTCAAAGAAACTTATAAAAATCAAATACTGCGTATAACAGCGGCTTTCCGCATCGCTTCGGCACTTACGGCCTCGCTCGGGCTACGCCAAATTCTCCTCCTGGCATTCGCCTTGCATTCGCAAGCTACATGCCAGTCCCTAACGTCCCTTTCGGGACTCAGGGTCGGAGAACTTCGGTAAGCCTAGTTCGTTATACGACATTTTGTAAAATAAAACATTAAATGAAAAAAATATTATATTTAATCCCTTTAATTCTCGGTTATTCGATATTTGCGCAGTCACAAGCTGAAAATTACCAAAAGAAGCATTGGTATTTTTCTATCAATAAAGCTTGGTCAACTAGTACCCCGTATGAAGTAGATCAATTCACTGATATTTTTGGACCATTCAAAAAAGAATATAAACGAAACATAAATAGTTTCGAAATTATTGCCAGAAAGAAATTCTCCGATTCTAAATTCGAATTTTATTCTGAATTTTACGAGCTTGTCAAACGAGACTACTCGATGAATTATCTTACCTTTAATAGAAGAGATATCATTAATGAAGAATCCACTCCTATCGGTAATTATTATCGATCGCAATCAAGAATTGGTTTTGCCTATGCTTTTGCTCCGAATGTAAATTTTATCTTTGGTTCAAGATACTTTAAATCCGAACTAACCGATGGAAATGCTAATGCTTTTCAAATTAGATTCGGTCAAAGGTATGTCGGCCCAGAAATTGGTATTGAATTAAAATCAGACACTTTCTACAACTTCTACCTTGAATCTAGGATTAGTTATTTTTTGCTATATGGACGATCAATACACAACTATTCCTTTGCGGATCGATCGGCAGATCAAGGATATATTTCCGTAAATATTGATCCTATAACAAGAGTTGAAGGTAATGATTATTTATTAAAAATTGGCTATTATTTTAATCAGAACTTTTTTATGACAATTGGATATAAATCTACTTACCAACGAATTAGACCGGATGACTTGAGAGTCTATTCTGGTGATAGTCGTTTCGACTTAAATCAAAATACCGAATATGGACTTAGAAACATAAATACATATTCTGACAGAATGAATTCAATTATATTAGAACTAGGTGTTGTAATTTAAAATACAAAACGTCGTATAACAGCACCTTAACGCTTCGCTTCGGCACAAGGCCTCGCTCGGTCTGCGACACATAGGCTTTCTGTCACTCCCCTTGCATCCGCAAGTGTCGTGCCAGTCCCTAACGTCCCGTTCAGGGACTCAGGGTCAGCCTACGTCGTTAAGGCTAGTTCGTTATACGCAATGTGCAAAAATTAATTAATAAAAATGTTTAAAATAAGATTATTAGCTTCTATAATTGATGTAATTCTGCTAATAGCAGTAACCTATCTCGTGTCATTCTTTAATATAGAAAGCTACAATGTTCAACTTTCAATTAATCTTTCGATAGCGTTCGCCTATTTTTCTATCTTTAATAGTAAAATATTCAAGGGAAAAACCATCGGAAAAGCGATTTGCAAAATATCTGTCCAAAACCAATTTTTCGGAAATTTAAGTTTAATCAGATCTTGCTTAAGAGCATTTATTTTAATATTACCATTTTACATCCTATTTTACGATATTGAATCTGGAAATTTTACAAAAGATCAATACAAAAACATTCTCTCTTTAAAAACTTATTTTTCTGTCCCACTTTTATCTTTTATAATCATATCGAGTATTTTTGATATTCCTCTGCATAGAGGATTACATGAAATCGTAAGTCAAAGTGTAGTTATAAAAAATAAATATACTTATTTAGCATTTCCATATCAACGTAAAGTAATTATCTCAGCTTTTATTGGCTCAGTAATTATAACTTTAATTTCCTTAATTTTGAATATCTTCTTCATTGAATCAAGATATCCATCAGCAGAATCAAAGGAACACCTTAGTTTATTACAAATAGTAAATAATTATCCAAGTATCGTTTTTTTAAAATTCAAAAAAAATGATAATGAAATATTCATGAAAATAAATGTTCCCATTAATGAATTTGAAAATAATCTTCCAAAAATACTCAAGGAATGGAGATCACAAAAACAATCATCCTTTGACTTATATAAATGTAAAATCAACCTAACCTATATTTCGAAACCAAATTTCCAACTTAACGATTATACTAAATATTCTCGAACAGATGAATTAAATTCAAAAAAATTCTATGTTCTCTTTACTGAATACTTGCACACAGCGTATAACAACGGCGAATCGCTGCGCTTCGGCACTTGCGGCCTCGCTTGGTCTGCGACACATTCCTCTCCGTCACGCTTTCTTGCGCTCGCAAGAAGCGCGCCGACGCTAACGCCTACTCCGTAGGCTCAGCTACGAGGAACGTCGATTAGCCTAGTTCGTTAGTTGCAATGTGCAGATATTCTTCTCGCCAGGTTTGTTTTTCTAAGTTTTTCTCTAGATAAATTAGAAAGAGTTTATCTTTCTTAGCTTTAGTTTGTTTAATAAAGCATTATTATGAATTACTTTGTGCTGTTTGTTTATGTTTTCGGGTGGATTGCCAATTCTTTCTTACTTTAATGCAACTCTCGGAGGGCACACTGCAACTAACATCGTCTTAACGCTTCGCTTCGGGCCTTCCGCCCTTGCTCGGCCTGCGGCAAATTCCCCGCTCTTCCTAACGCCTTCTTCAAAGGCTCAGGGCGGGAAACTTCGTTAAGACTAGTTCGTTATACGAAATGCTCGAAAATATCATTCAAAAAAAAAGATGTCATATTTTAATTATAAATTATATACAAAGTAAATATTTCTTTGAAATCAGGAATTAAAAATCAATGAAAAGACTTTCTAGAAAAGAAATCTTTTATATTTCATTTGCTTTATATATCACAGGGATTATTCTTATGAGTCCACTAATCTTCAAAGCCTATAATTTATTCTCAGTAAGAAATTGGAAAAAAGTATACTGCCCTATTATTCAAGAGGAAACTCAAGTAAATTATCTTATGAATTCAGCAACAAGATACAATAAAACGAGTTATTCAAATACTACAATTGCTATATCTTCTTATTCATATAAAATTAAGCTTCCGAATGGAAATTTAGTAGATTTTCAATCCAATCGATACTATACAGATGAAATCCTTGTATATTTCGATGAATTTAATAATTACAAAATAGTTGAGGCCAACTATCAGTTGATTACAATATTGTCTTTCTTTTTAGGAATATTTTTAATATTTTACTCAAATATAAAATCCAAAGAACTCTCAATTTCAGCTTATGATTGAAAATTATTAATTTTAATAATTTCAAAAAACAAATAAATATTATGTAGCCACTTTTATACTCTATGATATACTTCTACTTGAAATATTTAATAAATTTAATCATAAGTATATACTTATTTCTCAATCTAAAACTCTCAATTATCAAAACTACCGAGCTTTGGATTAGATAAAGATATTCATTATGAATAATACCAGAATATCTAAAGTTAAAATTGGATTTCGCTCATTTATTCAAAACACAGTTAAAAGGTAGATGAATTAATAATCGAATTTTATAAAAATGAGCAAAAATCATATTATTTTTTCAATAAGAACAAACACTACTTTACTACCAATTATATGATTAATCAAAACTCTCGCACTTCGTATAACATCCGCTACCCACTTCGCTTCGGGACTTCGCCCTCGCTCGGCCTTCGGCAAATTCCTCTCCGGCACGTCTCTTGCCTTCGCAAGATTCGTGCCGACGCTAACGCCTCCTTCAGAGGCTCAGCTCCGAGGAACTTCGGGTAGCTAGTTACGTTAGTTGCAATGTGCGGATTTTGTTCTCGCCAGGTTTGTTTTTCTATGTTTTTTTCTAAATAATTTAGAAAGTGTTTTTCTTTCTTAGCTTTAGTTTGTTTAATAAAGCATTATTATGAATTACTTTGTGCCTTTTGTTTATGTTTTCGGGTGGATTGCCAATTCTTTCTTACTTTTACTAAACTCTCGGAAGGCACACTGCAACTAACATCGTCTTAACGCTTCGCTTCGGGCCTTCCGCCCTTGCTCGGCCTACGGCAAATTTCCCGCTCTTCCTAACGCCTTCTTCAAAGGCTCAGGGCGGGAAACTTCGTTAAGACTAGTTCGTTATGCGAAATAATTTAAAAAAATCTTTAAAGAAAATATAAAATGAAAAAAACATTTAAAACAATTATTCTATTAACTTTATTCCCAATAATTAGTAGTTTAGATATTTATGCACAATCTAAACCAGAATCGGAAGAACTAATAAAAAGAAAGAAAATACATTTATATTTCGGAACATTTCTTTATACAAAAGTAACTACAAATTTTCTATATGGTGTTACAAATAATTTATATCTAGGTGTTTCATTTAGACCAGGTGAAAAAGTTGAGAATAAAGAATTTATAGGATCAATAAATTCAAGAGGATTCGACTTTTATGACTATAATAAATCAAATTTTAATAATTTCTTTAATTTAAAATCTCAATATTTCTTTTTAGGAAATTTTTATACAAGTCTCGATTTAGGTATACGCACTGGATTTGAGGAAAAAATTACAAAGTTTACTATTACTCAAATTAATAGTTTAGAAATTCTTCCTTTTTCGAAGTCAACTTTTGTTTCAAACAGATATTCTATGCTTCTCGGAATTGGGTATAGAAAAGAATTATTTGAACACTTTCTGCTCGGATCAGAAATTCAATATGGAATACTTTCTGGAGCAAAAGTAACTAAAAATTATACTTACAATCCAACTGCCTACAATGGGTTGCCTAATGATATAATTTTAGACCAATTATTTAACGATGGTAATGATTACAAAACAAGTAGATTAATGATAATATCTATTTATGCGGGTATTGCATTCTAACAGTAAATTACTTCGCATAACAGCGACTTACCGCTTCGCTTCGGGACGAGCCCTCGCTCGGGCTACGCCAAATCCTCCTCCTGGCATTCGCCTTGCTTACGCAAGCTACATGCCAGTCCCTAACGTCCCGTCGGGACTCAGGGTCGGAGGACTTCGGTAAGTCTAGTTCGTTATGCGCAAGTGTTTAAATCTTACTAAAAAAATGTAATAAATAAAATTATTTTGATTAATAAAGGCAAAGAAATGAAAAAAACATTAATAATCCTAACAATGCTACCAATGCTCAGCTATTGTGCTTCATATTATGAAAATGAAAATGTTCATTCTAAAATTAAAGAAATTGAAAACAACAAGTTGCCAATCATAGTTAAAGCAAGGGCTTCTAGACCAAATTCGGCTGGCGGTGTAGACTTTTCTGTACATTGGAAAAATGTTTCCAATAATACTTTCAAATACGTCGTTTTCACAGTAATCCCGTATAACGCCGTCGGAGACATACAAAAATGTTCCATTAGAAATTACTCTGAATTTAAAGGAAAAGAAACTGGTCCTTATGAACCTGGTTCTGTTGTAGGATATGGAACATCTTGGTCCAATGCTTGGTATAACCATTCAATTCGTTGTGTTAAATTGAAAAAAGTAGAAATAACTTTTATGGATAATACAAAAACTACGATTACGGACATAGATAAAATACTGGATCCAAATCAAGAAATTTGTCCTCCGAAATATTAATCCAAATAAAAAGAAAAAGTGAAGATCTGATAAAAAAGTAGAAAATTTTTCTTTAGTTTCAATTTAAAATAAAAGAAAATGAAAAACAATCTATAATAATGAAAAAATATAAAACCAAAACACCTGCGCATAACAGCGGGGAAACGCTTCGCTTCGGCACAAGGCCTCGCTTGGGCTGCGCCACATTCCCTTTCTGGCATTCGCCTTGCTTACGCAAGCTACATGCCAGTCCCTAACGTCCCGTTCCGGGACTCAGGGTCAGGGAACGTCGTCTCCCCTAGTTCGTTATGCGAAATGTCGAAAAAATAATTAAAAAACATGAACTATTTTACTTGTGAGATATTAAAATACATGGAATTAGATGAAACCTTAGCCACACTTCTGCCAGTTTTCTTTGGTTGGTTATTAGGAATAATATCTACATTACTTATAGAACAAATTCGAAGATGGATCAAATTATCAAAAATAAAGAAAATTGCACACCATCAATTGACAGATTTAGGAAGTAAAATCCTCTTAAGTTCTTATCTAATAAAACAAAAAGTAGGAAAATTAACTATCGATGATGCAAAGTCATTTGTTGAAATTAGTAAAAAGTATTATCCAAACTTAATTTCGCAAGATTTAATAGACATTTTAGAAAAAATATTAACATCAAATCAAGATGAATTTAAAGTCTTGATAGAATTGCATAAAGATTCCAAACATGCACTAAATTTAAAAAAATATACATTATCATTGTTTCAACATGGAAAAGAATCAATAGATCTGCTTTCTCCAGAACTTTTTGCAAATCTTCTAGAAATTGACTCTAAACTAACCGAAATAAATCAAGAAATTGAATACGCAAATAAATCATTTGATTTAACATTTTCAGACTCACTATCAACGAGTAAAATAGGCCAACACAACTTGATAAATAGCTATATGTTTATCTCTTCCCTATTTGAAAATCTACATCAAAAGATTCTAAATACAAAAGAAAAGATTTAATATTTATAAATATAACATATAAATGATACTTATAGCGATCGACACGTCGCATAACAGCATCTTCCCGCTACGTTTCGGCACAAGGCCTCACTCGGCCTGCGGCAAATTCCCTTCCGTCACGATTCTTGCTCCGCAAGAAGTCGCGCCGACGCCAACGCCTCCTACAGAGGCTCGGCTACAGGGAACTTCGGGAAGACTAGTTCGTTAGTTGCAATGTGCAGATTTTCTTCTCGCCAGGTTTGTTTTTTTAAGTTTTTTCTAAAAAAATTTAAAAGATTTTTTCTTTCTTAGCTTTAGTTTGTTTATTAAAGCATTATTATGAATTATCTTGTGCACTTTGTTTTAGTTAGCGGGTGGATTGCTAATTCTTTCTTACTTTTATGCAATTCTCGACGGGCACACTGCAACTAACATCGTCTTCTCGCTTCGCTTCGGGTCTTCGCCCTCGCTCGGCCTACGGCAAATTTACCGTCAACCCTAACGCCTACTTCGTAGGCTCAGGGCGGTAAACTTCGAGAAGTCTCAATCGTTATGCGCCATAATTAAAAAAACAAGAGGATAAAATGTATTTTAAACCAAGAATTTTTATTAGTTCAACTTTAGATATAAATCAAATCAGAAACATTACACAGAATGTTCTAGAAGAAACGGGAGCAGAAGTTATTCTTTATGAGCAAAACTTAACTCCTTCAATTAAAGAATATACTTATAGATACGATATAAACGAAGCTGATTTTATAATATTCATTTTCGATAACCGATACGGATCACTAACCAATGCTGGTATAAGCGGAACTCATGAAGAATGGGATATCGCAATTGGCTAAAAAATACCATCGCATGTGTATGTAAGCAAAAATATAACGGATCCGAAACTTAAGGCATTCGTAGACAAAGAAATTAAGCCTAAAGGAATATCTTACTATTATTATACTAACAGTAAAGACCTATTTAAACAAATCAAAAAATCAATTTTCACCATTGTGAGAGATGCATTTCTAAGTAAATTAAACTTCAAATCAATACCAGAAACTAAATTGAAAAATCTCTCTTTTGATTATGATTATTCTATGGCGATAAAAATAATTAAAAATTTCGAAGAAATAATGGAATTTCATACAAATGGATTATTTGATTTAATGATGACAGATTTATTTCATATCTTTTTTGAAGAATGGTCTATAAAAGTAAATTTCTGGAAAGTTTTATTTATTGATCCAAATCTCGATCAAAAATTCAAAAAAATGATGGAAGAATTGGACTCATTTTCTAGATATCAAAGTGAAAACACAACACCAAAAACTGGAGTCATCAGATTGAAAATCAAATCTGCAAGCGAAGAAATAGAATTCAGTAAGCTTACCAAAGATATAAATCTTGACTATAAAGAATTAAGTCAAAGTTTTCAAAAATTTGTCGATTCATATTTGGATTTTAAGAAATATACTTTTGAAAGAAAAATACTAATCGAAACTCATTTATAAAATTACGGCGCATAACAGCGACTTAACGCTACGCTTCGGGACAAGCCCTCGCTCGGGCTAAAGCCACATTCCTCTTCTGTCACTCGCTCGCATACGCAAGCTACGTGCCAGTCCCTAACGTCCCGTTGGGACTCATGGTCGAGGAACGTCGTTAAGTCTAGTTCGTTATCTGCAATTTGGTTAAATCTTTAGGAAAGCTTTGAAATAAAAAACTTGACTACTATATCTGCAATAGAGATATAGTAAGGTGTGATTCTTTCTTTCGGAGACAAAGAAACAGAAAAGATATTTAACCAAAACTTTTCAAAAAGGATTCCACCGGAAATTCAAAAGAAAGCTCTTACTAAACTAATTTTAATAGATAACGCAGAGAAAGAGGATGATTTGAAATCTCCTCCTTCTAACAGATTAGAAAGCTTAAAAGGCGATTTGAATGGTTTTTATTCTATTAGAATCAATGATCAGTGGCGTATCATTTTTAAATTTGATCAAGGAAACTGTAATCAAGTATCTATTATTGATTATCATTAAAGGAGTATAATAATTATGAAAAATAACAGAATCCCGACTCCAACTGTCGCTGAAATTTTGAAAGAAGAATTTCTTGAACCTATGCAAATCACTCCTTATAAATTATCGAAGGAACTTCACGTATCTACTTCAACAATTTTAGATATTTTACATGGGAAGAGAAAAATAACAGTAGATATGTCATTAAGATTATCTAAGTTTTTTGGTATGTCTGAAAAATTTTGGATAAATTTACAAACTGATCTTGATATTAGAGAGAAAAAAGAAAAATTAAAGAGTAAATTAGACTCTATAAAAACTCTTAAACTATCTGCCTAATTAACTAACCCAACTGCAGATAACAGCGAGGAAACGCTGCGCTTCGGCACAAGGCCTCGCTTGGGCTACGCCACATTCCTCTCCGTCACGCTTCTCGCTCCGCAAGAAGACGCGCCGACGCTAACGCCTACTACGTAGGCTCAGCTACGAGGAACGTCGTCTCCCCTAGTTCGTTAGTTGCAATGTGCAGATATTCTTCTCGCCAGGTTTGTTTTTCTAAGTTTTTCTCTAGATAAATTAGAAAGAGTTTATCTTTCTTAGCTTTAGTTTGTTTAATAAAGCATTATTATGAATTACTTTATGCTGTTTGTTTATGTTTTCGGGTGGATTGCCAATTCTTTCTTACTTTAATGCAACTCTCGGAGGGCACACTGCAACTAACATCGTCTTAACGCTTCGCTTCGGGCCTTCCGCCCTTGCTCGGCCTACGGCAAATTTCCCGCTCTTCCTAACGCCTTCTTCAAAGGCTCAGGGCGGGAAACTTCGTTAAGACTAGTTCGTTATACGTCATTTTTTAAAAAATATTTTTAATCAAAATCGAGGAAATTTCTAATGAAAAATAAAAAATTAGTGTTAATAACCATTGCCCTAATTATTTCAACAAACATTGAAGCTAAATGGAAGCTTATCCACAAATCTATGGAAGGTAAAGTTTTCATAGACGATGAATTTATACAATTATCCTCTAATCAGCTGAAAGTTATCGTATATGAAGATTTGACTTTCCCTAGACTAGAAAAAATTAAGTCTATACAGCACCTAATTGAAATAAATTGTATAAATAATCAGTGGATAGCCCGACGTTCTATTTTTTACTCAGATAAAAATCTTCAAGGAGAAACTATAGCTGACGTAAGCGATATAACGGATTGGACCGAAATCGATCAAGATTCATATCCATTTACAATAAAGAAGAAGTATTGCAAAAAATAGCCTGTAGTAGCCAAACATTTTAATATCAAATCGAGAATGGAGAAACTTTTAGAAATCTTCAAGATTACTCTTTCAATCTATATAATAAGAGCATTACAATGTTCGATAGCTAAAAATGCAGTACGGTTACTAAACCACAATAAAACTATCCTTAAAATTGCATTAATCTATGATTTGCAACTTTCTTTGAATATTGAATAAATTTCTAGACAACTTCCGATTACAGATTTAACAAATATAATATCTTTAGAAATGGAAGCCTTTTATAGCTCTATTCTACAATTTTCTATGATTAATGGTATGAAACAAATCGTTGGAAAAGAAATTGAAAACCTTAACGCTTTAAATATATTCTAGCAGAAATTATTAGGTTTTATTGTAATAAAAAACGACGTATAACAGCGACTTACCGCTTCGCTTCGGCACTTCGGCCTCGCTCGGCCAAAGGCAAATCCTCCTCCTGGCATTCGCCTTGCTTACGCAAGCTACATGCCAGTCCCTAACGTCCCGTCCCGGGACTCAGGGTCGGAGGACTTCGGTAAGTCTAGTTCGTTATACGACAGTCAGCAAAAATTTCCCTCTGGAGATGGGTAAAGCTGAAGAAAATCTAGAAATTTCAGACTTGACAAAGCCGAAATATATACTAATATATATATATGAATCGTGCAAAGTTATTTAAAAACGGCGATAGTCAAGCGGTTAGACTTCCAAAAGAATTTCGTTTTAAAGGAAAAGAAGTCTACATCAGAAAAGACGGAAATTGCGTCATCATATCGCCGATTGACGATGCTGTTGATAGATTATGGAAATCTCTCAATGATTTTTCTGATGATTTTAACATTGAAAGAAATCAACCGAAAACCTTTGATAAGCGAAATTCTATATGAATCAGTATTTGTTAGATACAAATATTTGCATTTATATCATTAACCAAAAGCCTGAAAGCGTTTATCAAAAATTCAAAAAAATAAGCCTAGATAACATTTTTATTTCTGCTATCTCTGAGTTTGAACTTAGATATGGAGTTGAAAAAAGTCAAAAATCAGAACAAAATCAAAAAACTCTTAATGAATTTCTTGGATTTCTAAATATCATTCCTTTCGATTCTGAATCTGCTTCTATAGCTGGTTCAATAAGAACAAAACTAGAAAAAAAGGGAGAAATTATAGGTCCATACGACTTACTCATTGCTTCTCAAGCTATTGCAAATGATATTATTCTAGTTACAAACAATGAAAAAGAATTTAAGAGAATTAAAGAACTTAAAATCGAAAACTGGATTAACTAAAATGCTGACCGTCGTATAACAGCGGGGAAACGCTGCGCTTCGGCACTTACGGCCTCGCTTGGGCTGCGCCACATTCCCTTTCTGGCATTCGCCTTGCTTACGCAAGCTACATGCCAGTCCCTAACGTCCCGTTCCGGGACTCAGGGTCAGGGAACGTCGTCTCCCCTAGTTCGTTATCCGCAATGTTCTAAAAACTAAATTAAAGAAATTTAAATGAAAATAGTTAGTTGGAATTGTTCAGGAGGTTTTAGGAAAAAATATCATAAAATTCAAGATATAAATCCAGATATCATCATTATTCAAGAGTGTGAAAATCCAGATCTATATAAAAAAGATTTCGATTCTTTTAATTATAAAAACTTTATATGGGAGGGCGAAAATAAGAATAAAGGAATTTCTGTCTTTACAAAGAATATAAATCAAATTAACAAAATGAATTGGAATAATTCTTATACACTAAATATTCCTGAAATCACTTCTCATTCATTAAGCTGGAATTCGAGCGAACTCAAACAATTTCTTCCTTTTGCATTAAATAATGAACATTTTTTCTTAGCAGTTTGGACTAAAGGAAGGGAAAATCTAATCTTTGGATATATTGGACAATTTTGGAAATATATACTCGCTAATAAGTCTCAAATAATAAAACATAAACCATTTATTATTGGTGATTTCAATAGCAACTCTATCTGGGACAAAAAAGATAGATGGTGGAATCATTCGGAAATTGTTTCCCTACTAGATACGTGGAATTATAAAAGCCTATATCATCAATTCTTTTCAGAGAAACAAGGAAATGAATCTATTCCAACTTTCTATTTACAAAGAAATATCGAAAAATCCTATCATATTGACTATGCTTTCTTACCTTCTGATAAAGCTGATAAATCCAAAATTGAGATTGGTAAATTTAAAGATTGGATTGATTTAAGTGACCATCTTCCAATAATAATCGATTTTCAAAATTAGATTTTGAGATTTAGAACACTGCGGATAACAGCGACTTACCGCTTCGCTTCGGCACGAGGCCTCGCTCGGCCTTCGGCAAATTCCCTTTCTGGCATTCGCCTTGCTTACGCAAGCTTCATGCCAGTCCCTAACGTCCCGTTGGGACTCAGGGTCAGGGAACTTCGGTAAGTCTAGTTCGTTAGCCGAAATAGCGATCACAATAGAATTGTTTAAATTGAAAACTCGTTCTTTCCGATATTTTTCTTGGTTTAAAGAACACTTATGACATTGTGTAAGTTTGTATTGTCTATTTTGATAATCTGTACATCTCAGTTATATGGAGAAACAAATTCTGATTATAATATTAGAAAAAATAGAGACTATACTTCTATTACTGTACCCGCTGAAAATAAAAATATTATACTTTATATAGATATTTATAAATCAGGGGACTATGCGTTCGGTCTTCAAGAAAATATGAATAAAAAAGTAGAAGTAAAATATGTAATAGATTCCAATAATCGAAGCTTTTCTCCTGTTGCCCAGTATTTCAATAAAGACGGTACTTCAAAGATCCTTGATTTTGGAGATTTATTGGAATCGAGATGTATTTGGGGAAATTGTAAGAATGGGTCGGGGCTAGTTTCGAATATGGCAATTTTTAGTCTTGGAAATTTTGTAAATCAATCTCTTGATGGCTTGGGAATCCAAGAAAACTTAGATTCAACGCTTACAATTGGAAACTGGAAAGGTGGTGCTTTAAATAAATTTTGTATGCTTATTGATATTCGAAACAAATTCATTATAATTATAAAATCGGATGCTCAGGGATTAATTAAAATCTCAGAGAAAGTAAATTTATAAACAATTTTTCTTTAAAGGATTCGCTACTTCGGCTAACATACGCTAACCACTTCGCTTCGGGTCTTCGCCCTCGCTCGGCCTTCGGCACATAGGCTTTTGTCACTCCTCTTGCTTACGCAAGCGTCGTGCCAATCCCTAACGCCTCCTCCAGAGGCTCAGGGCCAGCCTACGTCGGTTAGCTAGTTCGTTATACGCCATATCAAAAATCTGAACTTAAATATTAAGAATTAATAAAATCAATATAAACCATGCAAAAAGAAAATGAAATTTATCCTATCCATAAAGTTTATCGTCTTAATTCTAAAAATAAGCAATTGAATGTTAAAAAGTATCTATATTCAGTGATCTATATTCTTCTCTTAACAATTTTAACATTAAATTTATTTTCATGCTATCAGTATAAATTCAACTCTATTATAAAAGTAAAAATTGATAAGAGATTTGAAGAAAATTCAAATATTAACGTAATCTTCGGTGATGGCTTTCTAATAAGAAACGGTTACAACCAAGGAATGAAAGGAATTTATTCTGAATTAAAAAATTGCAACTTATCTACCATTACAATAAAATACCAGTTTTTAAAATATAAATTTCTAAATTACAAATCTGAAGAAAAATTCCCTTTAAACGAAAGAAAAATTGATTTGAATTTGATGATTGATAATTTTGAAGATAATAATGAAGATATCTCAGAAGCAGAATTAATTGCGTATTCTGAACATAGAAATGATTTACTATTTCGAATTCAGTTTAACATGACTAGATCAATTGCTCCTCTATACAAAACTTTTTACTACCATGATCCTGGTATGGAAACCGGTTCGAATCTTGGAAAAGAAATATGTAAATTGATTCAGGAAAATGATAAAAAAATTAAAAAATGAATGTAATTTATTCCTTTTAGAATAAAACTACAAAAATTTTATATTTAATAGTTTAATCGTAATTTTCATAGAGTATAACATAAGCATTTTTCAATAAATTTTGATACGGCGTATAACAGCGACTTACCGCTTCGCTTCGGGACAAGCCCTCGCTCGGCCTCCGGCAAATCTTCCTCCTGGCATTCGCCTTGCTTACGCAAGCTACATGCCAGTCCCTAACGTCCCGTTGGGACTCAGGGTCGGAAGACTTCGGTAAGTCTAGTTCGTTATACGCAAGGTCATAAATCTATGGATATAAAAAATATTTTTTCAAGAAGGCAAAAGATACTGAGAAATCAATTTCCAGATGTATATCAGTATACATTTATGTCTGAAAATTTAAGAACACAAATTGTAAGGATAATAAATAAAGCATCTAGGCCAGAGGAAAAACTAGGCTCAGACAATTCCTCCAATCTATTTAGAGAAATACGAAATATACTTTGTGATGAATATGGATTATTCTTTTTAACAAATGCCAACCATTATAATAATCCCGAAAATGATGTAATCACATTTGTGCTAACTGAAAAAAATATCGAAAGGGTGCTAGATGCGATTGAATTATTTCTGGAAATATTCAGAAATTTACAGATATCTTTTTCGAAGCCAATGCTCTCCATAGATGATGCAACTTCAATAATTAACCAACGATTTAAAGAAGCAGGATTCGGGTTTAGATTTGAAAACGGTCAAGCAATCAAATTAGATTCAGACTATCTGCATAATGAAACAGTGAAAGAAACAATCAATCTAATTCATGATAAAAAATTCAAAAGCGTAAACGAAGAATTTCTGAAAGCTCATGAACACTTTAAAAAAGGAAACTTCTCTGAAACAATAGTAGAAGCATTAAAATCATTTGAATCAACCATGAAGCTTATTTTAAAAAGTAAAAACATTAAATACAAGCAGGAAGATACTGCCAGTATATTATTAAAGCACTTATTCGAAAATAATTTCATTCCGCCATACCTAAGCAATTATCTTAACAATTTAAAATCTATCTTAGAAAGCGGAATACCAACAATTAGAAACAAAACTGCCTCTCATGGTAAGGGTGATAAAGAAATCGAAATAACCGAAAATTTAGCTTTGTTTACTCTAAATATAACTGGTTCAAGTATAAATTTTCTACTTAAAAATCTGTAAATATGACCCAGCGTATAACAGCGACTAACCGCTACGCTTCGGGACTTCGCCCTCGCTTGGTCTGCGACACATAGGCTTCTGGCACTCCTCTTGCTTACGCAAGCGTCGTTCCAGTCCCTAACGTCCCGTTCCGGGACTCAGGGCCAGCCTACGTCGGTTAGTCTAGTTCGTTAGGCGAAATGTTAATTATCTAATCTAAAAAAAGGAGGAAAAAATGAAAAACACTAAGTTCGAAAACTTATTCATCCTTTTAATAGCTATATTTTTATTTCACAGCATTTCAGGATGTAATAGTAAACTGAACAATAGAGATAGCATTCAAAATTGTAATGGAAAAATTAATAATTATTCAAAAGTTGAAAATCCAGACCAATTCGTATCTTTTATCCAAACTATTAAAAATAAAGACTGTTTAGGATTAAAAAAATGGCTTTCAGATGATTTCTTTTACAGCTTAGATGAACTTATTGTTTATATTCCTTTCTATAAAAAAAATAACTATACTAATGGTGCGGAAATATGTGACTTTTTTTATAATCAAAAAACATTTCAATCCATAATTTTCGAAGAAAGTAATGTAAACAATGTGATTTCGCCTTATGGTTTGATTCAATATGCAAATGAAATTAATATTCTAGGAACACCAAGTATTGATTCAAAACCATATGACGCCATTCTAGAAGTGAGCGCATGTATAAATGGAAAACCAGATACAGGTCTTGAAACACTTTTTAATTTTGAATGTTATTCAAAACCAGTTCCAATATGTAAATTTCGAGGAGTATATTCCTGGACGCGAATTAATACTAATAATTAGCTTAAATTAAACCTTTCGTTTCCAAAGAGCAAAAATTTAACTTATTTTATTAAAACGGTAAAGAAGAATACAATCCATAACTTGAAACTTTTAACATTAACACTTCGGCTAACAGCGACTAACCGCTGCGCTTCGGGACTTCGCCCTCGCTTGGTCTGCGACACATAGGCTTTCTGTCACTCGCTTGCATACGCAAGCTCCGTGCCAGTCCCTAACGTCCCGTTCCGGGACTCAGGGTCAGCCTACGTCGGTTAGCCTAGTTCGTTAGTTGCAATGTGCGGATTTTGTTCTCGTCAGGTTTGTTTTTCTACATTTTTTCCCTAAAAAATTTAGAAAGAGTTTTTTTCTTAGCTTGGGTTTGTTTAATGAAGCATTATTATGAATTACTTTGCCCTGTTTGTTTATGTTTTCGGGTGGATTGCCAATTCTTTCTTACTTTAATGCAACTCTCGGAGGGCACACTGCAACTAACATCGTCTTAACGCTTCGCCTCGGGCCTTGCGCCCTTGCTCGGCCTGCGGCAAATTTCCCGCTCTTCCTAACGCCTTCTTCTAAGGCTCAGGGCGGGAAACTTCGTTAAGACTAGTTCGTTATGCGAAATTTTCGGGAGTCTCTATTTTATTCAAATGCGAGCGTCCGTGCTCGCTAAAAAAAATAAAAAATAGTTGTTACCAATTCGGTAACATGTTTCTATTGAATTGTGAGGGTGATTTCGAGAAAGATTTTAAGGGATTTCTATACTATTCCTAAATACTCTGACTCTAAAATTCCTATCGAAGTTTGGTATAAAGACACTTCCAAAGCTAAATGGAAATCTCCTTCTGATATAAAAGATAAATACAGAAATGCTAGTTTCCTTAAAGATAATAGAATCGTTTTCAATATACATGGAAATAAATACAGATTAATTGTTAAGATTCATTACAATTTACAGACTGTTTTTATTAGATTTATTGGTACACATGAACAATATGATAAAATAAACGCTGAGGTGATTTAAATGAACATTAAACCTATCAAAAATCAAAAAGATCACTTAGAAGCTCTTGCTGAGATTGAAAAACTTTGGGATGCTAAGAAAAATACTCCAGAATACGACAAATTAGATATTTTAATAACCTTAGTTGATGCTTACGAAACTAAACACTACCCTATTGATGATCCGGATCCTATTGAAGCTTTAAAATCCGTTATGGACGATATGAACATGAAAAGTGTAGATTTAGGAAATTTAATAGGTGGGAGAAGTCGTGCCACTGAAATCTTAAATCGAAAAAGAAAGCTTACCTTAGAAATGATCAGAAAGATTAATCAAAATCTAGGAATTCCAACTGACATTCTTGTGAAAGAATATAAAATCAAAACTTCTAAAACAGGAAGAAAAAGAACGCCATCCGTGGCTTAATGAATTCTGTAAGCCCGAAATCTTCGCATAACTTCCGCTTACCGCTCGCTCAGCACCAGCCTTCGCTCGGCCTGAAGGCACATTCCTCTCCGGCACGCTTTTTGCTACCTTGACGCAAAAATCGCGCCGACGCTAACGCCCCCTCCAGGGGCTCAGCTGCGAGGAACGTCGGTAAGCTTTTTCGTTAGTTGCAATGTGCAGATTTTCTTCTCGCCAGGTTTGTTTTTCTAAGTTTTTCTCTAGATAAATTAGAAAGAGTTTTTCTTTCTTAGCTTTAGTTTGTTTAATAAAGCATTATTATGAATTACTTTGTTCTGTTCGTTTATGTTTTCGGGTGGATTGCCAATTCTTTCTTACTTTAATGCAACTCTCGGAGGGCACACTGCAACTAACATCGTCTTAACGCTTCGCCTCGGGCCTTGCGCCCTTGCTCGGCCTGCGGCAAATTCCCCGCTCTTCCTAACGCCTTCTTCTAAGGCTCAGGGCGGGAAACTTCGTTAAGACTAGTTCGTTAGTTGCAATGTGCGGATTTTGTTCTCGCCAGGTTTGTTTTTCAAAGTATTTCTCTAGATAAATTAGAAAGAGTTTTTTTTCTTAGTTTTAGTTTGTTTAATAAAGCATTATTATAAATTACTTCGTGCAGTTTGTTTATGTTTTCGGGTGGATTGCCAATTCTTTCTTACTTTAACTAAACTCTCGCAGGGCACACTGCAACTAACATCGTCTTAACGCTTCGCTTCGGGCTTTGCGCCCTTGCTCGGCCTTCGGCAAATTTCCCGCTCTTCCTAACGCCTTCTTCAAAGGCTCAGGGCGGGAAACTTCGTTAAGACTAGTTCGTTATGCGAAATTCTACAGAAATAATTGTGAATACAGAAAAATGTAAAAGAAAATTTTAATGAGATTTCAATACCTGATCATAATTTCTAGTTTATTTTTCTTTTTTGTAGGAACTTTTCTAATATATAACTCATTTCAAACAAAAACATATATTGATGAAATAAAATTCAATGAGAAGTATTTAAATCTCAAAAATGGTGACAATGAAAACTTTAAAAATTTAAAGTACCAATACAAGACAGATAAATACATTATCTTAGATCAAGGAAATGCAATAATTACTTACTCACTTCTTCTCCTTATGTTTTTCTATTTTAAAACAAATATACTAAATTTAATATCTAAAATAAATTCTTTAATAATTGGAATATTCACTGTTTTAATAACATTTCTTTCTGAAATCTACGTATTGTTAAGAGATTACGAGAGAGGTGAATATCCGCACTGGGCTGATTCATTAGGAATTCCAATCTTTTCGTCAATTTTATTAAGTTTAGTCCTATCTATTTGGATTTTTCTTAATTACTATCTAAACAAAGTAAGTTACTTTAAAACATGGTTTTGCTCTCTCATTTATATTACTTCACTTTTTTCAACTATCTACATTCTTGAAGGAAGTTTCATGCATATCTGTTCTATTTTTCTATGGATTTTATTTTATCAATCATTCATTGAAAAAATAAATAAAAAGAAAATACATTTTAAATATGTAGAACTTCGCATAACAGCGGGGAAACGCTGCACTTCGGCACTTACGGCCTCGTTTGGCCTGCGGCACATTCCCTTTCTGGCATTCGCCTTGCTTACGCAAGCTACATGCCAGTCCCTAACGTCCCCTTGGGACTCAGGGTCAGGGAACGTCGTCTCCCCTAGTTCGTTAGTTGCAATGTGCAGATTTTCTTCTCGCCAGGTTTGTTTTTCTAAGTTTTTCTCTAGATAAATTAGAAAGAGTTTTTCTTTCTTAGCTTTAGTTTGTTTAATAAAGCATTATTATAAATTACTTCGTGCAGTTTGTTTATGTTTTCGGGTGGATTGCCAATTCTTTCTTACTTTAATGCAACTCTCGGAAGGCACACTGCAACTAACATCGTCTTAACGCTTCGCCTCGGGCCTTGCGCCCTTGCTCGGCCTGCGGCCAATTTCCCGCTCTTCCTAACGCCTTCTTCAAAGGCTCAGGGCGGGAAACTTCGTTAAGACTAGTTCGTTATGCGAACATTGCGGGGAAGAATCGCCACATCCGTGTGGCGTTTGTAAGAAATCTGTAAAAATAGAAACTTGACAAATATACAAATCTTGTATATTATGGAAAATTATGAATCAGACAGTAAATATTTCTTTCGAAAAAGCACTTTTAAAGGAAATTGATAAAATTGCAAAAAGAGAACATAGATCCAGATCTGAACTGATTCGTGAAGCAGCAAGGACTTACATTGAGAAAAAGTCTAAGTGGCAAGCTATCTTCGATTACGCTACAAAGTCAGTAGAAAAATCAAATCTTACAGAAGCTGACATTTTTAGAGAAGTTAAAGCTGTTAGAAAAAATAGAAAAGCTTCTTAATGCTTAAAGTTCTCTTAGATACAAACATTTACATTTCTGCGATTTTATTTAATGGAAAACCTAAACTAGTTCTACAAGATTTAATTGATGAAGTTTTTGTTGGATATATTTCAAATGAAATTCTCGATGAAATTGAAGAAACTTTAGCTAAACCTAAGTTTAAAATTCCGAATGATTTTATTCAGTTTACTATTGAAGAAATAAGAAATGTGACCACTATTATTAAAAATAAACCTTTAAAGGATTATTTAAATTTAAGAGACAGGGATGATTTTCATATTTTAGAAACTGCCTTTTCAGCAAATGTAGATTTCATAATTACTGGAGACAAAGACCTTCTTACTCTTGAAAAAATCAAAGATTTAAAAATCATCTCACCAGATGAATATTTAAGAATTAAAGGGGAACTTAGCTAAGATTGCGACATCCGTGTCGCTCCCCGCAACGTCGCATAACAGCATGTTACCGCTTCACTTCGGCACAAGGCCTCGCTCGGCCTGCGGCAAATTCCCCTTCTGGCATTCGCCTTGCTTACGCAAGCTACATGCCAGTCCCTAACGTCCCGACGGGACTCAGGGTCGGGGAACTTCGGTAACACTAGTTCGTTATCTGCAATTGCTCAAATCCTACTTAGAAATTTCAATCATTGATATATATAAGTTAAATTCGATATGGAAATAAATCAACTATCCGATTTCTTAAAAGGAAAATTAGGAAAAGGAAATCATAACAGAATCTGCAGGTTTCTTATTTCAATACTTGGCTCAACGCCTTATATTGGAGGAGTGTTCGGAGCAATATCTGCTGCCTGGTCAGAGAGTGAACAAGCAAAATTAAATGCCTTATACGAATCTATTCTAAACATTACCGATGATAAATGTATTGAGTTGGAAAAAATGATTTTTGCAGTAAATAATAAACAATGGATTGTAGGTTTTATAAAGTTTAATCCTAATAATTTCATAATACTAGATTCTTCAAATATATCTTCAATTACAGAGGATAAAAATCAGACATTTACTATCAATTTCCAAAAAGAAACAAAAAATCGTTTCGTATCACAATATTACGGAAATAAAGAAGTAAAATTAAATTGCATTATCGAATCCAATAGAAAAATTACAGTATCTTTGATTCCTCCTTTGCCGGAGATCATTACATTTACCTTCTTTAATCTAGACTGAATGAATTTTCAAAAATGGAAAAATTAATTACAAAAAAAAGTGATCTTGAAACATTCGAATTAATAGTTAAAATACTTTTGCATAGTTTTGATACAAAATTTACCGAAAAACTAGATGGACCTGATCAAAGCTATTATGATTTCATTTTAGATAATACTAAATATACTTTGCATCGAGAACATTATACTGGAATTTCGATAATTTCAGACAGTAAAAATAATGACTTCGAATTAATAGTTAAGGAAATTAGTAATCAAATTTCTATATAAATAAAACTTAACTAATTATACATTCAACGCAACTGCAGATAACAGCGGGGAAACGCTGCGCTTCGGCACTTACGGCCTCGCTTGGACTACGCCACATTCCCTTTCTGGCATTCGCCTTGCTTACGCAAGCTACATGCCAGTCCCTAACGTCCCGTTCCGGGACTCAGGGTCAGGGAACGTCGTCTCCCCTAGTTCGTTATACGCCATTTTTAAAAAATTATTATGAATAAGAAATATTGTATTTTTGTCATTCTTCCCCTATTCGGTTGTGCATTGACCTTAATTTCACCAGGCTTAAATTCAAACTACAGATTAAATAAAACGGCAAGTATTCGATTTCAAGAAGCTGCCTTCTATGGATCTAAATTCTATGATCAATCTGCTTTCTTTCTGAAATTTGAAAATTTGAAGGAAATCATTAAAGATCCAAATAATGCCACTTTTAATAAAGGCGATATTTTAAAAATTGATCAATTTAACCCAAAAAATGTGAATCTTCTATACGAGTTTTGTTTTGATAAAGATAAGGATATTGATATTTTCGAAGATATTAAGTATTATCAATTCAAACTTAATGATAATCCGCCACTTTCGATCGTTTCATACTTTTATCCCTACTCCTACTTTTATCGAGGAGGTTTTGTTAGAAAAAATAGACCCTATTACATTAATGATATTCATCCGTATAATCAAGATATTCTAAAAACAGGAAATGATTTCCAAATGTGTGTCAGAAATATTATTTCTTTTAGTCCAAGTAGTCAAAAAAATAAAAATAATCTAGAAATTCTCACTCCAAGAAATCTTACCATAAATTTCATCTATGATTTCGATAAGAATTTTGTATTATATAAAAATGAAGAAATGGAATTCTCTGCTAAATAAAAAAATTCTTATAAATAAAAACGGCGTATAACAGCGACTTACCGCTTCGCGTCGGCACGAGGCCTCGCTCGGCCTACGGCAAATCCTCCTCCTGGCATTCGCCTTGCTTACGCAAGCTACATGCCAGTCCCTAACGTCCCGGCGGGACTCAGGGTCGGAGGACTTCGGTAAGTCTAGTACGTTATGCGCCATTTTGTAATTAATAATCAGAATAAAAAAAATAATTAAGGATAAACTAATATGGTCACCATAAAAGATTTAGAAATCGAGTTCAATAAACATGACCTAGAACATAACTATACATCGTTTTCAGAAAAAGACCAAAACTTTGATAATGAATTTTTAGATGACTTAATCAAACTTGAAAATAAATCAATTTTAGGGATCGATATTTATCAATATTCAAAATTTAAAGAACCAGGCCAAAATTTTAATCCTGTTATATTCAAGCTTATTCTAAATATAACAAACCAAAATATAGTAAAATATGATTATTTTCTATTCCAAAAATATATTAAAAATTCTACACTTCAACTAGATTTTATAGATTCAGGTGACGGCGGATTTTTCATATTTGACAATCCATTATTATCTCTAGCATACGCAATTCACTTCCAAGAAGTGTTGACTAATTATAACACCTACCATCTTTATAGGAAATTTAGAATGAACGTAGGCGAAATATCTCTACGATATTCCATAACATATGATTCAATTTTTAAACTGGATGACAACTACTACGGACCTGCGATTATAAACAATGCAAGAATATTATCACAAGATAAACTAAACCGATGCTTATTTGATCAAAATACTCACGACTGGTTTCTAAAATATTTCAATAGCATTGAACAACTTTCTTACATCACCGATAAAGATTTAAATAGAATTGAAGTATTCAAAGACTATGATTACAGCAAAGTATTAGGAATTAAACATTCTGTTCTATCAAAGAATGGACAAGATGGTGTCCAAACATATGGTATTAAAAGCATTTATTCTCAAAAAATAGGAACTATTAAATCAAAATCTCAGTATTTATCTATTTATAATCTACAAATTTCATTTATATATTCTATAGTCGATGAAGAGAATGAAAAATATCAAAATATAACTTCAACTTTAGGTAATTTAAACACTTCTGGAATAATTGTTGAATAAGTTAATTAATTACAAATCAAAAAACGGCGCATAACAGCGACTTACCGCTACGCTTCGGGACAAGCCCTCGCTCGGGCTACGCCAAATCCTCCTCCTGGCATTCGCCTTGCTTACGCAAGCTACATGCCAGTCCCTAACGTCCCGTTTCCGGGACTCAGGGTCGGAGGACTTCGGTAAGTCTAGTTCGTTAATCGCAATTTGCTAAAATAATTAAATAAGGAAAAAAAATGAGACTTAATGTAATGTATGAATTACTGGAAAAATATAAAGATTCAATTAAATTAAAAAATCAAGTGGAGAACAATAACCATGTTCTCGTTGGCATTCTTGACTCGCAAGAAGCCTTAGAACAACTTAAATTAATCCCAGCACTAACTGAACCTATTAATGAACTTCAAAGAAAATTTTCATTAAGAGCTATAGACACTAATAAAATAGCTATAAGCGGAGAAAGCACAGTTCTATTTAAACAAGAAATTTTACTTCTTAAAAATAAAATCGAATTGTTAAGTGAAGTTTTGGACAAAATGGTAACAAAGGAGTCCACCTTTGAAATTTACATAAAATTATTTGAAATTAATGATCTAGAAGAACTAGAAAAACTAATAAATAATTTGAGAAAAATTGTATTTTTACCTTTGACGAGTTTAGACGGAACTGTGGAGCTAACAGGTTTCGATGTCGGATCTAAGTATTTAAATTTGTTACTCTCTTCTGCATTTATATTCCATTTCTTCTCTGGAATGTTAAAAGAAGCTTCTGATCTTTATATCTATAGTTTTCAAAAAATGGTAATGGCAAATAAACTTGTTGAAACTTATAATTTTTCTGAAGAAGCATTAAAAGAGTTTAAGGAAAAAACATCAAATGAATATAATCAATCCTTATTAGAAAAAGCTGAAAAAATTTGCAATTCACCGGAAATTTCTGAAAAAATAACAAATGATAAACAAAATGAATTTAGAAATAATACAAAATTTGCAATTGATGAACTAGCAAAATTGATGGATAAGGGACTTGAAATTTATCATTCTATTGAAGCCCCACCAGAATCTCGAGTAAACTTTCCAAATTACGAAAAATTTAAAGAAGTGAAAGGTTCTCAAAAGCTTTTAAGTAGTGAATAAGCAAACTGCGATTAACAGCGACTTACCGCTTCGCTTCGGGACGAGCCCTCGCTCGGCCTGCGGCAAATTGTCCTCCTGGCATTCGCCTTGCTTGCGCAAGCTACATGCCAGTCCCTAACGTCCCGCTGGGACTCAGGGTCGGACAACTTCGGTAAGTCTAGTTCGTTATACGCTATAGGCAAAAAATTTGATTAAACTATGCTAAAAAAATTATCAATAATTATTATTACGATATTAATCACTCTAAACTGCCACCAAAGAAGCGAGGTGAATCGCCTTAATAGAAAGCAAATAATTGATTCCAATGAAAATGAGAAAACTGAAATTTTAAATATTGGTTATCAAGATAAGACACCGTTCTCAAATTCAAATCTACGCTTTAGATTTCTTCCTTACATTGAATCTAAAAATGAAAGCATCAATACTTCTGATTTATTGAATTCCTATAATTTTCTTGTTTCCTATGATCAAAACCTATTTTATAAGTTAGAAAGTAAAAAATTTGAAATTATTCCTTTCATGGACCAATACCACAAAGTTGAACTTGATCTTAGATATGATATTTACGCTGAATTTGAAGAAAAATTCTACCCTACTTTAATTTTCATGATTCAACATGGAAATGTCTGGCCTGGAATTACCTCTTTCAAAGGCGTTGGACTAAAAATCCTTATTCGATTATCTATATTTGATAAATCTGGAAATGAAATTGCTTTCTGTCAAAAGAAACTATTTGATTCAATATTCTCAAATGATTTTTTTGAAAATCATATTCTTATGGAAAATTCGCCCTTCTTTAAAAATTTAAATGATGAAAATTTTAATTTTAATAATTCACCTATCTTCAGAAAAATTTCAGAATGCAAAAAAGAATTGAAATTAACAATATAGCAAATTAGATAAATTGCCTACAACGTATAACAGCGACTTACCGCTACGCTTCGGCACTTCGGCCTCGCTCGGGCTACGCCAAATTGTCCTCCTGGCATTCGCCTTGCCTTCGCAAGCTACATGCCAGTCCCTAACGTCCCGTTCCGGGACTCAGGGTCGGACAACTTCGGTAAGTCTAGTTCGTTAGTTGCAATGTGCAGATTTTCTTCTCGCCTGGTTTGTTTTTTTAAGTTTTTTCTAAAAAAATTTAAAAGATTTTTTCTTTCTTAGCTTTAGTTTGTTTATTAAAGCATTATTATGAATTATTTTGTGCACTTTGTTTCAGTTAGCGGGTGGATTGACAATTCTTTCTTACTTTAACTAAACTCTCGGCAGGCACACTGCAACTAACATCGTCTTAACGCTTCGCCTCGGGCCTTGCGCCCTTGCTCGGCCTGCGGCAAATTTCCCGCTTTTCCTAACGCCTTCTTCAAAGGCTCAGGGCGGGAAACTTCGTTAAGACTAGTTCGTTAGTTGCAATGTGCGGATTTTGTTCTCGCCAGGTTTGTTTTTCTATGTTTTTCTCTAAATAATTTAGAAAGTGTTTTTCTTTCTTAGCTTTAGTTTGTTTAATAAAGCATTATTATGAATTACTTTGTGCCTTTTGTTTATGTTTTCGGGTGGATTGCCAATTCTTTCTTACTTTAATGCAACTCTCGGAGGGCACACTGCAACTAACATCGTCTTAACGCTTCGCTTCGGGCCTTCCGCCCTTGCTCGGCCTTCGGCAAATTTCCCGCTCTTCCTAACGCCTTCTTCAAAGGCTCAGGGCGGGAAACTTCGTTAAGACTAGTTCGTTATACGAAATCGCAAGAAAACTTCCCTAAAATAATAAAAAATAATTTGACTTATCTCATTTTGAGATATTCTTGGGTAAAGTGCATGTTATTAGCTGGAAGAAACTTGATGATTTTATTAATAAACATCCTAATTCAGAATCTTCATTGAAAAGCTGGTTCAAAATTGTTAAAAACACTTCTTTTAAAGATTTTAATGAATTAAGGAAAGTTTTTAACTCTGTTGATCAAGTCGGTAATCTTACAGTTTTTAATATTACTGGAAATCATTTCAGACTGATTGTTGCTATTCATTACAATCGACAAAAAGTTTTTGTTCGGAATATTTTAACTCATAACGAATATGACAAAGGTAAATGGAAAAAGGAGAATATATGATTCAAGAAATTGAAAAAGTTAAGAATGTTTGGCATGATGTTAAAGATATTCTCTCTGTTCCACACACTGATAAACAATATAAAAAACTTGTGAAAGTTTTAGATGAACTTATTGATGAAGTTGGTAATAATGAAAAACATCAACTTGCTCCTCTTCTCGAAACAGTTGGTAATCTGATTGAAGAATATGAAAATGATCACTTTATTCAGCCTAATGCTGAACCAATCGAAGTTTTAAAGTTTCTGATGGAAGAAAATAATCTTACTCAAAAGGATTTAAATGTTTTGGGTAGTCAAGGCGTTGTTTCTGAAATATTGAATGGAAAAAGAGATTTAAATGTTCGGCAAATCAAGGCTTTGGCTGAAAAATTCAATATTTCTCCCGCTGTTTTTATCTAATTTATTAACTTGCGACTTCGTATAACAGCGACTAACCGCTGCGCATCGGGACTTCGCCCTCGCTTGGTCTGCGACACATAGGCTTCTGGCACTCCCCTTGCCTTCGCAAGTGTCGTGGCCAGTCCCTAACGTCCCGTTGGGACTCAGGGTCAGCCTACGTCGGTTAGCCTAGTTCGTTATACGACATAAAAAAAATGTAAATAAAACCAAGGAAATAAAAAATGGCTTTACCAGACTTTCAAGCAATAATGCTTCCTTATCTAAAAATGATTGACGATGGAAAAGAATATCATGTTAAAGAAGTCATATAAAAACTTGAATCTTATTTTAAACTTACAACGGAAAACCTTTCGATATTACAGCCTTCAAACAACAAGATCAGAGTATTCGATAACAGATCACATTGGGCTAAAAAATATTTGATGGAAGCTGGTTTGCTTGATTCAACAAAAAAAGCTCATGTGAAGATAACAGAGGATGGCAAACAAATACTGAAATCAGGGAAGAATGAAATTAAAATAAAAGATTTAAAAAGTTACCCTAAATTCCCAAAATTTTCAACTAAAGATAATACAGAAAATAATGAAGACATAATTCAAGAAATTGATAAATCATCTCTATCTCCTGAAGATCAGATTGAAAGCGCTATAAAAACCCTTAAAGAATTACTGAAGAAAGAAATTTTAGAAAAATTACATAGCATTCATCATAACTACTTTGAAGACCTTGTAATTGATGTATTAATTAAAATGGGATATGGTGGATCTGATCCTGCGCAAGGTATAAAAACTTCAAAAACTGGGGATGAAGGTATCGATGGAATAATATTTCAAGACAAACTCGGCCTTGATGTAATATACTTACAAGCTAAAAAATGGAAAGACACTTCTGGAGTATGACGACCTGAAATTCAAAAATTTGTGGGCGCTTTAGCAGGCAAAAATGCTCAAAAAGGAATTTTTCTAACTACCTCTAAATTCTCGTTTGAAGCGAAAGAATATGTTAAGAACCTTGAATTAAAAGTAATTTTAATAGATGGAGAAAAATTAGCTGAATTAATGATAGATAATCGTGTAGGTGTCTCTTTAGCGAATACATACGAGCATTTAAAAATAGATTCAGATTATTTTGAATCCGATTTATGAAATACACGACGCATAACAGCGACTTACCGCTTCGCTTCGGGACAAGCCCTCGCTTGGTCTACGATACATTCCTCTCCGTCACGCTTCTTGCTCCGCAAGAAGTCGAATCGACGATAACCCTCCTCTGGTGGCTAAGACTTTGCTTACGTAGGTAACTCTAGTTAGTTATTGTCCATAGCAAAAAAACTTTTCAAAAAACCAGATAATTTTTTTATGAAATTATGAAGGATGTTTTTATCTTCGATATGGATGGAGTTATCCTGGATAGCGAAAAAATTTATTTAGATATGAACCAAAAATGGTTTCATAAAATGGGGTTTAATTTACCAGTCCATATACATCAAAAATATGTTGGCATTTCCGCTAAAATATTTTGGAATTTTTTAAAATCCGAATTCAACCTTCCTGAAGAAATTAATCATTACATTCAATTAGAAAAAGAAATGAAATTCAATACACTTTCTAGTTTAGAATTGAAGCCTACTACCCATCTTATAGATTACTTAAATTTCTTAAAAAATAAAAATTATAAAATCGCTCTTGCCTCATCATCATTACGTAAGAATATTAACTTGATCTTGAGTAAACTTAACATCACAAATTATTTCGATTTCATTATTAGCGGCGAGGAAGTCTCTTTAGGGAAACCAAATCCAGAGATATTCTTAAATGTTTCTGATTTTTTTAATTGTAAAATTGATAATTGTGTTGTCATAGAAGATAGCACAAACGGTATTAAAGCTGCAAAGGCTGCGAATATGTTTTGTATAGGTTTTTATAATCCAAATTCAGGAAATCAAGACCTTTCCCTAGCAGATATCGTGATTGATAATTTCAAAGATAAGCGAATCTACGAATTGTAGTGATTGATCAATTTTACACAGCATATAACAGAGACTTATGGCTACGCTTGGATCCTAGGTTTCTCCCTTCCTCGGGTATATGAATCAGCTTCTCCATTTGCCTTCCTTACACAAGCAATACATGAGTCCATAACACCTAGCAACTTTGCACTATATAGTCAGAGAAGTTATACTTCTAAACAATATTTCTTTTACAAAACGATATACTCCTTACATTGTAACATTTCCAGTCTCCAACACGTTTTCTAAACATATAGTCTTTCAGCTAAGACCCAAATGTTGTTACTAAAAAATTCCAGAAAAAACCACCCTAGCTAACAACTCCAGACGTATTCGATACAAATTGCCTTTTTTCACCGAACTCAAATAAAACTTATACAAAAAGAATGAATTCGTGATTTCAAAAACAACATATTCTTTTAAACCATTGAATTACATTCAAAATGGACAAATATCAGAAGACTCAAGTTTTTTTTGGTGCCTAGGTTGAAATCATATTGTTTTAGATTCATCACATAATATCGAAAAACGAAAGAAAAAGTATCTCCTTGAGTTTTAAAAAAAATACTCATATATATATTCTATGAAAAGAATCATTCTCACGTTTTCCCTATTTTGCATTGCCACAACTTGTAAGATTGATCTACGACAGTTACCATTCCCTAACAAACCCACCGAACCCAAATCAAACTATTTAAATTCCATTTACTTGCGTAACTTTACGATCAAAGATTTGGATCTTAATGATATGGAAGGACCATGGAAATACACTGTTAATGAATTCTTGAAAAGTCATGAATCAATTGCAAGATCATATAAAATCTTAGAGAAAGAAACTCTAACAGAAAAACAAATTTACATCGATATGGATTTAACCTATAAATTTGATGATGAATTCTATTTTTGGTACAGTCTTCCAATCATTTATCCTATTCCTCTAATTTGGCCCATTCATATTCGAGAAAGTACTTACCATGTTCAATTGGATTATCGAATCTTCCAAGATGGAATCGTTTTAGTGCAAGATCATGTTCGTTCCGAGGAAACATTAACTCTATACTTTTATGGATACATTAGACCTGTTGCAATCGAATCTATGGTTTATGATAAAAATTTGGAGGTGATTGAAAAATGTGTAAAAAATATTTCTTCAAAATTATCATCACTGTGACATGTTTCTCCTGCATCACTTTACCAGAAAAACCAATCAATGAATCAAATGAATGTTATGCGTATTATTACCCAACAAAAAAACAAATAAAGGAAATCCAAAGAAGACATTGGACTGCTACATATATAATTTCACATGCATCAGCCTCACTTGCATTTGGAATCGGATTTGCGGGACTTGCTCCATTGGGAACACTACCTTTTCTGCAATATACAAACTTCAAAAAGACAGAACGAATCAAAGAAAACTTAATACAAGAGCATTGTAATGAATTGTAGCTAAACAAACAAATATCGATCACCTGAGAAAAAATGGGCTCCCATTTAATAGAGATAGCTACATTTCAAATTTGCCCTGAATCGAATACCGCTCCTGTTAAAGTTCGATTTAGTTTTTGTGAAAAACGAACCAATTTGTCTCTCAGTACAAGGATTCAAGAGAATTCTACTTTACCTCCTCTTTCTCTAAACAGAAAAGGTGCTATGCACCAAATTTTTCATAAAACACTCAAAACACGTCATTTTGACCTAGATTGGAATCGACATGTAACAAGTAGGACTTATGAAAAATTTGGTTATGACGCGCGATGCGAAGTCCTAAAAGAATTGGGGTATTCCATTGAACGTATGCTAAGTGAAGGTTTAACTTTTTTACCAAACTCATCTTATGTTAGGTTCCTAAACCAACAATTTGTAAATTCAGAGATACATGTTGAAACACAAGTATTCCAACTACCAAACCACTCCTTGTTATGGAAACAAACAATGGTCGGAAGTGATAATAAAAAAGCATGCGAAATAGAATCTATTTCAACACTACTTCAAAACGGAACCCCTTTTCGCATAGATTCCATCGAACAGATCAGAACAACTGAGTCCAATCAATTTACAATCCATCCAAAACCAACGACGCAAAACACCATTGAACATTCCTACTATATACCCTACAGTGATATGAATTGTTTTTGGATTTTATCTGCAGATTCTATATGGAAAATTTTTGAAGAAGGGCGTTTTCTATTTTTTAAAGAAATAGTAGACTTTGAATTAATCAAAGAAACAGATTCGACTACATTTTTTATGGGAGGCGAAATCCAAATTTTTCATGAACCTTCTCCTGGTTCTCACGTAAAACTTTTGAGTTGGATTGAGAAATTTGAAAAAATCAGATTTTACTTTCGCCAAGATATCATGGACCAGTCTGGCAAATTGTTAGCAAGCATGAAGGATGAACAGTTATTTGTTTCCCTATCGAACTCCAGACCAAAAAGAGCACCTTCTGCATTCTTTGATAAAATCGAAAGGTTTATTGAATGATAGGCACTTTCATTTTTAAAATTTTTTCTTCTTCCTGTGTCAGCTCTCGATAACTTCCCACCTCCAATTTTTGATCCAATTCCAAATTCCCCATTTTCATTCGTTTCAAATACAAAACTTCTTTTCCTAAACTTTGAAACATCCTGCGTATCTGACGATACTTGCCCTCTTTTAACCAAACGGTTGCTATATGAGGCATAGCAGGATCGGGAACTGCTAATCTTGCAGGTAAGGTTTTGTATCCATCATCCAATTCAATACCAGATTCAAATTTAGATATATCTTCACTTGTTACCGGTTCTGAAATTTCAGCATAGTATTCTTTTTCGACAAAATGTTTTGGTGAGGTATAGTAGTGAGCCAAGGTTCCATCTGTTGTAAATAATAACAAACCTTCGGTTTCCTTATCCAAACGTCCGACTGGGAACAAATTCATGTTTCGATGCCTTTCACTCAAATAATCCATCACTGTTTTTTCTCTAGGATCTTCTGTGGCAGTGATACAATCTGGGGCTTTGTTCATCATGAAGTAATAAAATTCCTTTCGAACAAGGGTTTCTTCATAGTAAGTGACAGAATCTGATAATGATACTTTAAATCCTGGATCTTTGATGACTACCCCATTGACTTTTACATTCCCTTGGTAAATCTCCTTTTTTACATCGGAACGAGTTCCAAGTCCATAATTCCCAAGTACCTTATCCAATCTATCTTTTGCCATATCCGAATCACATAGAAACAAGTTCGTCCGATTTCGAAAAGTGGATTTCGACCTTTTCTGAGCTTAGTCACAAAAAAAGCTATCGAAGAGTGTATCCAAAAACAATCTAACCAGTATGTTTGGTACTTTTTTTCGTATCGTTCAATCCTCTAAGATCGCCTTTCAATTAGCATACAAAAGTTCTCCCACGTTAACGATCCTCATATCTGTTTTAACGATCTTAAATGGATTGTTCCCATCAACACTAGTTTGGATCGGAAAACTGATCATAGACTCAATCCTTGCCTCAAATATTGAATCAGAGAATTGGAAAGATCTCCTACAATCCAAAACTGCAAGTTATGTTTATCTGGAAGGAATCATAACTATTTTTTATTTTGGAACACAAAAACTATATTTTCTTAGTACAACTCTCCTTCGAATCAGATTAGGCCAAGAAGTAAACGAAAGAATTTTATCGAAAGCAATCACTCTGGAACTCTCTCAGTTTGAAAATTCTGAAACCTATGACCAAATGACGCAAGCTAGGTCAGAGGCATCTTCAAAACCTCTCTCCATGGTGAATCGATTTTTCACAATCGCTCAATCAACCATTACGATTGTAAGTTTTTTTGGACTCCTTGTTAAACTTTCACCACTCGCTTCTATCATTCTTGTAGTTGCTGCGATTCCCACTTTTATCGCAGAGACTCGTTTTTCCAATCATAGTTTTCGTTTGTTTCGTTGGAAAGCAAAGGAAACTCGGGAACAAGTATATTTGGAAACATTAATGGCTAGAGAGGACAATGCAAAAGAGATTTTACTATTTAATTTAGGAAAAGAATTCCTAAAGAGATATAAAAACAATTTTCAGAAAATCTATTCTGAAGACAAAAAGCTAACGATCAGGAAAAGTATCGTAAGCTTTTCGTTAGGTTTAATTAGTCAATTTGCCTTTTATGGTTCTTATATTTGGATCGTTAGTCTCGCACTACAAAAAAAAATAAGTCTAGGAGAGATGACTATGTATTTAGTTATCTTTCGACAAGGACAAACAACCTTTGCCAATGCCTTATCAGCGTTTGGAGGGATTTACGAAGATCACTTGTATATAGATAACTTAATGGAGTTTCTAAACCTACCAATTCTCAAAAAAATCGGAACATATAAAACGGCAAAAACAAAAACAGGCATCGTATTTGATCAGGTATCATTTGTATATCCAGGTTCCGTTAAAGATTCACTAACAAATGTTAGTTTCGAATTATCCGCTGGTGAAAAATTAGCCATTGTAGGAGAAAATGGTTCAGGAAAAACGACTCTGATAAAATTATTGACTAGATTGTATACGCCTTCAACTGGAACGATTTATCTGGATGGGATTAATCTGAATGATTGGGAGGAGGAATCGTTACGAGAACGGTTCGGTGTCATTTTCCAAAACTTTGTCCAATACCAATTTAAGGTGGGAGACAACATCGGTATGGGAGACGTTAAAAAGGAACAGTCAGAACAAGAATGGATCGTTGCTGCAAAATTAGGCATGGCGCATGATTTTGTGACTCGATTGGACCTAGGTTACCAAACACGTTTGGGAAAATGGTTTCAGGATGGACGGGAACTCTCTGGAGGCCAATGGCAAAAGATCGCATTGTCTCGAGCCTTCATGCGAACCAGTGCCGACATTTTGATTTTAGATGAACCCACTTCGGCAATCGACGCGGAAGCTGAAATGAAAGTTTTCGAACATTTTAGAGAACATACATTGGGAAAAACGGTCATATTGATATCACATCGGTTTTCCACAGTGCGTATGGCAGATAAAATATTAGTTCTAGAACTAGGTAAAAAAACAGAATGGGGAGATCACGATACTCTTCTCTCAAAAAAAGGTAAATACGAAAAACTATTTCGATTGCAACAAGCAGGATATCAATAACACTCTAGCAAGCACCGATACTGAAAATAGAACAAAATTTAATTTTGGGAAGGACTAGGAATGGATGAAAATTATTCAAATTTGGGGATGCGAAAACTCAAAGAACTCATTGATTCCTTTGGAGAAAGATCAAAAGAAATAGGATCAGTTGCTTCCTCTATCCAACAGGTAGCCAAACAAACCAACTTACTTGCGTTAAATGCGTCGATTGAAGCGGCACGAGCTGGAGAACATGGAAGAGGTTTTGAAATTGTTGCCAACGAGGTTACAAAACTTTCTTTCCAAACTTCAGAAGCCACGAAGAAAATTTCCGAAATTTTATCTAGAATCAACTTAGAAAACTCAGAAGCAAATGCAGATGTTCTGGAGATGGAAAAACAGTCCATCATAGAATATGCAGAATTATGGACCAATAACATTGCTAAAGAGCTAGAATCAAAATTTTATATCATGGCAACTTCATTATATGGATTGAAATTTTTAATCCAAAGTTTGGTTCACGCAAATATTGGTATGAAACGAGAACATTTGTTACTAATTTTGCAGGAATACCTCATCCAGAACGAACAACAGTTAGCGTATGCAATCTGTTGTGAACCCAATGTCATTGATGAAAGAGATCATGAATATCCAAACAAAGAGGGCCATGATGCAAAAGGGCGTTTTGTTCCTTATTGTCATAGACATACAGGGCGAATTTCGATAGAACCTTTGCAAGGCTACGATGTACCAGGAGAAAACGAATGGTATATTTTGCCTCGTGATTTGGGCGAAGATGTAATGATGGAACCATACGATTATCCAATCGATGGAAAAACAGTTAAGATGACGAGTCTTATGACAAATCTTTTCCTTCACTCTAAATTTGCTGGAATTTTGGGTGCGGATTTTTCACTCGAACAATTACAAAAAGAATTATCACCAAATAAAATATTTGGAATTGGAAAAACGTCTCTTGTTACCTACGAAGGTAATTTTGCATCCCATCCAGACATTCAAAATTTAGGAACAAAAGTCGATGGATTGAATAGTGAAGGACTCCTTGCCATCCAAAAAGGAGAAAGTTACACCCACATTGACTCAAATCAAATTGTCCGGATCTTAAAACCAGTGCGAATTGGCCAAAGTAAACGTCCGTGGAGCATTTTAGTCGAATTTAATATTATTTCTGTTTTGAAGAAGTAATTCGTCTAATTAAAGATGGATCTATCAATAGAAGACGGCTTAGAATCCCAAGTGGTTTCCTTATACAAAGAAAAGGAAGAATTAGAAACGGAATTAGGTACCTGCGATATCGATTCCATCCTACAAGAATTTGAATCCTTAAATAGAGAACTCAAGCGACTCTATTCTTTCAAAGAACACTATAGAAAAGTTGATACAACTCAGATTCGGATTGAGTCCATTCAGTCTGCCTATATCCCCAAACACCGATTCCCGTAAAAAATCGAATGCATATAGGTAACCCCATGGAATTATCGTTTATAAAAGACAAACTAACAAACTCATCCCTTAAGAGATCCGTTACTGAAAATATTGATGAATGGATGCTTGGTTTCGAACAAACTGAAGAGGCAAAATTAGAAATCCAAACATGGTTTAATTCTCTCATCCACCAATTTTTGAATATTTTGAATGATGTAGAAGTCAAAGAAGAATTAAGTGTGTTACTCTTCTCCAAATATGTGGAACTAAAGTGTTACTGGAAACAACTTAACACACAAATCCAATATCAAAATTTTAAGAACGGAATTGCTGATTCAAAGTTAATCATACAAGCATCATTAATCACTTATATCTTAATTGCCTTAGAGCCGCTCATTCATGAAGAGGATTTGAACGAAATCAAAGAATTTTTAACCAAACCAATTCGAGAACTGATTTTAGAGGAATCCACATCAGAAAACCATCAGCCTGGATTGGAGGACTCAAGTGACAATTTGCTCGAACAACAGCTACTTGCGTTGTATTATGACAAAGAAAAATTGTTCAAAGAGCTCAATTGCCATGATACGAAGGAAGTGATCGAACTCATCCAAAACATGAGAGAACAAGTAAACAGTCTCAAGTTGGAAATGGTAGATTCTTGTATTTTGGATGGCCATATTCGCTTTACTGGAAAACGCAAAATCACAATCCAAAAAATCTAACTCCAAAGAGAGTTGCTTCACCAAAAGTTCCTAAAATTCTGGTTTTATGGACATAGATTCTTTGATTCGTGAATTACAAAGTTTAGTAGATTCACCAAAGGATCTGGTCACTTTACCCGAGGAAAAACGCCTCGAACTTTTGATCCTTTGTGGTAAAATTTCAAGGCCTGATCGAAATGAGGTTCGCAAACGAAACCGGACTGTCCGCCAAGAAAAAAAACAAATCATAAAAACCCAAGAAAAGCAAAAAACTGCTCTAACAGGAATTCGGCGAGCAAGGGAATCTGCAGTATTCAAAGCACCTTTACAAATTTCAAATACGGCAGGTTGGTCTTGGGACACAGCGACCGAGTTATCGCAACCAAAACCATGTTATATATGTAAAACACCGTTTACAAAACTTCATTTTTTTTATGATTCCATGTGCCCCTCTTGTGCGGACTTAAACTATGCCAAACGTTACCAAACTGCTGATTTAAGAGGTACTGTTGCCGTCATCACTGGTTCACGTTTAAAAATTGGTTACCAAGCCACCTTACTACTATTACGTGCAGGTGCACGAGTCATTGCGACAACTAGATTCCCAATCGATTCTGCAATACGTTTTTCCAAAGAATCTGATTTTACTTTATGGAAAGATAGATTACAAATTTTTGGATTGGATTTACGTCATACCCCAAGTGTGGAAATCTTTTGTAAGTTCTTAGAAAACCATTTAGAACGGTTGGATATACTCATTAATAACGCTGCCCAAACGGTAAGAAGACCTCCTGGTTTTTATGCACACCTTCTGGAAACCGAAAACACAACAATTTCTGATTTACCAACAGATGTGCAAAAATTACTTACTTTTTATCAACATTGCAAAAACGAATTGGATTCCTATCGTTCCGATTCGGAAATGAAAGACACAGCCACTGCTCTTGCCGTCAGTTGGAATCACAAAACGCCAGGTGTTGGAATTCGCTCGTCAGCCGCCCTCTCCCAAATTCCATATTCCCATGACAATTCCCATGAATTGGAAGCCGTTTTTCCTGAAGGAAAGTTGGATGCTGATCTACAACAAGTAGATCTACGCAAAACAAATAGTTGGCGATTAAAACTAGGTGAAATTAATACCTCCGAGATGTTAGAAGTACAACTTGTCAACGCAGTCGCTCCCTTTGTGCTTTGTAATCGACTTGTGGGACTTATGCGAAAAGACAATACAGGTAAAAAACACATCATCAATGTTTCTGCTATGGAAGGTAAATTTCATAGATTCAAAAAAGAAGACAGACACCCTCATACAAATATGGCAAAAGCAGCTCTCAATATGATGACTCATACGTCTGCTGAAGACTTTGCCAAAGATGGAATTTTTATGAATGCCGTGGATACAGGTTGGGTGACTGACGAAGACCCAATTGAGCTTGCTAAGAGAAAACAAGATCTTCACGACTTTCAGCCGCCACTCGACATCGTAGATGGAGCTGCACGTGTCGTTGATCCTCTGTTTGACGGTGTAAACACAGGAAAACATTGGATTGGTAAATTTTTAAAGGACTATTTTCCGATTGATTGGTAAACCGCGATTAGACCAAATACAACACCGATTTGCTTAAAAATTCGAATAACCTTCCCTTTTTTTTTACTCTATTTTAGTCATTAAACTCACTTCATTTTATTGACTGACTAGTCAGTATCTTGGTCTATGGTAAAGCGTGATCTCTATGGTTTATCCATTATTTCTAGTCCTGCTCTATCTATTTGTGGTGATCCTTGGTTCTCCTGATGCCCCATTTCCACAAGGGGATGAGATCATGCATATCCGAACCATACGAGAAAGCTTAGAAACGGGGAATTACCTGATTCCAAGCCTATCAGGACTGCCAAATCCTTACAAACCACCCTTACTCTTTTGGCTCGGGATGGCATCGGATCGTATTTTTGGAATTGGGTATTTCCAAGAACGTTTTGTATCCTTGTTCTTTGGTTTGGGTAGTTTGCTTCTGCTTTTTGGAATTACATTACAAATTCAGAAGGAAAGGAAGGAAGTTTTCCTAACGACTCTTTTCTTTGGTTTTTCATTTTTGTCACTGAAGTTCTTTAGCCTTCTCATGATGGAAGGACCTATGGTGTTCTTTCTACTTTTCTACTTTTATTTATTCTTTCATCACAAACGAACAAAAGACAGAAAACTTCTCTTGTGGGGAAGTGTCCTTGTTGGAGTGGGTTACTTACTAAAAGGTCCTATCCTACAAGTCTATCTATTTCTATTTGTTTTTAGTCATTTGTATATACGAATGGTACGAATCAGAAAAGGAAAAATTTCAATACTTTGGAATCGAATTCCAGAAGAGAAGTATCTCCTTTACTCACTGGCTCTAACCCTTCTTCTCCCCATAGGATGGATTTTATATTTATATATTTCTTTACCTTCAGGTAAAGATCTGCTTCGATTCTTTTTTATCACTGAAAATATAGGGAAATTTTATGCGGCAAACCAACCAGGACTAAGGATTTGGTTTGGTTGGATATTGTATTCGATACCGTTCACAATTCCATTTTTACAATTGTTTTGGAACCAATTACGAAACCCGAGACGATCCAAATATCAAAGTTATGTGATGACAATTTTGGTGTTTTTACTTCTCGTGACAACATTACACCTACTTCCCAATCGAAAAGATCCATATTATGTAACCCCATTTATCAGTTTGTTATTTTTGCTACCGAGTTTCAAAAAATTTACTTGGGAATCATTACTGACAACAAAAACCAATCAGTTTGCACTAATCATTGCCTACTTTTTTCTAATAATGGTCTCCATTGTTGTAAGGCTTCCCAATCTATTTCTTGTATCACTTTTAGGATTACTTCTCCTTGGAAGTTCTGTTTGTTTTTTTGAAACCAAAAAGAACCAGTGGTTAGCTGTGTTATTTACACAAATTGCGATCATTCCTATTGTTATATTCTTTCTTTTGCGACCAATGGCTGACCCAGATTTGCGAAGCCTAACAAAGGAAGCTGAAAATGCATCAATTTGCGTCATTGCTGAAAATCCTTGGACTGCTATGGATGTTCAAAACAAGCTAATGGAAGCAAGTGTACAATTTGCACTCCCACTCACCATTCAGGAAAACTGCTCAAAGTCGGAGTATCTCATCAACTTTACCGATGCCAAAATCACAAATGAGTTCACCAAACTAAAGTCTTGGTTCCAGTGGAAACAACACTTACAAATGGAAGCCAAATCTGTATTTTCTTCGATTCTAAAAATGGAAAAACAAAAATTCCAGACAGAAATCTCATTATGGAAACGAGAGGCCACTCCATGAAAAAGTATGGGATACTGTTTCTTCTTTTGTTTACAGTTACAATTTGGGACATTTCGAAAAACAATCTTTCTACATTTGGAAAAAAAGTATCCCAGATGGAGGCACCGAAATGTAAAACCATTTGTAATTCAGTAACTAGTTGTTTGAGTGACGAACAAAAAAAACAACAAGATCCAAAATTAGTTCAGTTTGCCTGTGAAATTCTCTGTACAAAACAATACCAACTCTTCGATGGATGTTCAGAATCCATCCAAACTTCCTGTAGAGCAGGAGAAACATGTATTAAAAATCTAACAAAGGGGCTTTTTTAATTAACAAAAAGTTGAATGACCAGTCATGCAAAATAAAACAAGTATTATACTTCCCACCTATAATGAAGCAGGAAATATTAAAAACTGCGTTGAAACCATCACAAACGTTTTGGAAACAGAATCACTTCCCTTTGAAATCATCATTGTGGATGACAACTCACCTGACGGCACATTTGAAGTGGCAAAGGTAATGGCGGAGTATGACAAACGAATCAAACCCTTTGTCAGAATCAAAGAAAAAGGATTAAGTTCCGCCGTAACGTTTGGATATGAAAAGGCAACTGGTGACAGGTTTGTTGTCGTAGATGCTGATTTCCAACATGATTACACAAAAATCCCTGAAGTCATTCGGTTGTTAGAGGAAAACGACATTGTTGTTGCATCCAGAAGAAGCAAAAATGGAGGGTATGGAAATTTTCCAATCTTACGTAAGTTTGCCAGTTTGTTTGCGACAAAAATTTCAGAATGGTTATTTCCAGTTTCAATCTCTGATCCAATGAGTGGATTTTTTGGAATCAGAAAGTCAATTTATTTAGAAACCAAGGACAAACTCCATCCAAGAGGTTATAAAATTCTCTTCGAAATTTTGGGAGTAGTGAAAACAGAAAAAATTGTAGAGGTTGGATATACGTTTGGCCTTCGCACATGGGGTGAGTCCAAATTGGATTCAGGTGTGATCTTTTATTTTGTATGGGATTTGTTGTCCATAAAATGGTACCAATGGAAACAGTCACACCAGTATCTTTTTGGATCCAAGGAAAGAAATTCCCACATACATCCGTAATCGAACTTTAGAGTTTTGGAAAAAAAATGAGAATGGAAAATCTTTTTTTCCATTCCATTTTTTACTTCGGATACTAAGGTATTCGATCACAATTCCGTAGATCAACTAGTGAGGGATCAAATGAACACGGAAGTGATGACAGAAAAAAGTTACCGCATAGAGACAAATCGTCTGGATTTGTATTCGGCAAAACGTTTAGAAGAAGATATGAAAGAAATTTCGGTCGCTGGAATGAGCACTCTTTCTGTGGATTTTTCAAATGTTGAGGAAGTATCTTCTGCTGTTTTAGGACTTTTGCTGTATAAAAAAATGATGTTCCAAAAACAAGGGGTGCGACTTTACCTTGTCAATGTAAAACCGCAAGTGTTAAAAGTTCTGAAAATTTTAAATCTCAGTTCCCATTTACTTCTTTAGGGATTTCTTTCCTGTTACATCAATAATGACACCAGAATGGGCCGGCAGTAGGATCGTTTCCCCAATTTCTGCTCCACCAAATGCGTATAACACTTTCCCTTTTTTTGTAACATCCAATCGAACTCCTGTTTCTCCAAAATTCAAATAGACTCGAAGAGTTTGTTTCCCATTTTCACGTTCAAAACACAATACATCGACATTTTCTGTTTCAATTGTTTTTAAACTTCCATCTCGTATTACGCCGAGATTGTTTCGAAGATGAAACAGTGTTTGGTAATGGCTCCACAATGAATTCGGATCTTTTTTTTGAACCTTCACTGTGTCCGTTGTCTGAAAAGAACCAACAGGCAACCACGGTTTTCCATTGGAGAATCCAGCATTCTCTGAATCATCCCATAACATCGGCAGGCGACAATTGTCCCTGTTGATATAAATTCCAAGGAGATTAGATAAAAATAAAGGAAGAAAACGATTCATTTTCGCAATGGGATCTTTCCCAAAAAAATTTGAAAGGCGACCTTCCTTTCGTCCAATCTCTTCGCCATAATATACAATGGGAACTCCCCTTGCCATAAATTGAAAACAAACAAGAAGTTTTGCTTTTCGGACGTCTCCACCTAACCTGTCGATGTATCGTCTCTGGTCATGATTACCCAAAACATATGTGGGTGTGTAAGGATTTGGAAAGACAGTTTCATTTTTTTCTAGTAAGTCTTTGAAAAACTTAGCTTTGTATTGAAAGTGAATGAGTTCAAACTGAAACACCAAATTGAGACCATCTGCTTTTTCTCCTAAAAAGGATTTTAATACTTGGTCAGAGCCACTCACTTCCCCAATGAGAAACGGTTTGTGTTTGTATTTAGAAATGTGTTTGCGAACTTCCTTTGCAAACGAAAAGGATTCTGGAAGGTTTAAGTTATACTGTTTTTTTTGAAAGAACGCCTCATCATGGTTATCCGGCGTTGGAAAAAATCTGAAACTAAAAGGATTGTCTCGAAATTGTTCATCCTTATAAATCGAATTGAAGATATCAAGTCGAAACCCATCCACTCCCTTTTGTAACCAGAAATCAAGAACACCCAACATAGTTTTTTTGACTTTAGGATTTCGATAATTGAGATCTGGTTGAAAGGATAAAAAATTACTGTAGTAGTACTCATCCGTTTTCGAATCATAGTTCCAGCCTGATTTTCCAACCATCGAGATCCAATTGTTCGGAGCTTTTTTGTTTCCTTTTTTCCATATATAAAAATCCCGTTTAGGGTTTGTGGTCGAGGATTTTGATTCTAAAAACCAAGGGTGTTTGTCTGAAGTATGGTTCATTACCATATCGAGAACCACTCGCATCTTTCGTTTGTGAATTTCTTTGATGAGTCGTTCACAATCTGCCATCGTGCCAAACCGAGGATCAATCGAGGTGTAGTCTGATATATCATATCCAAAGTCCTCACCAGGACTTTCATAAAACGGTGAAAACCAAATGGTTTCAACTCCCAAAGCTTGAATTTCGTCCAAACGCCTAAGGATGCCCGGTAAATCGCCTATCCCATCTCCATTGGAATCCTGAAAGGACCAAGGGTAAATTTGATAAATTGAAGTTTGTTTCCACCATTCCATTTTGTTTTCCATGACTTTTCTAAAACTGCCTCGTTATTTCAGTTGCTTCTTACCTAATCACCGAATTTCTGTTCTTTATACAAGCAGGTAGCTATGGATAAAGAAAAAATCAAACTTTCCGGTTTCAACAATCTGACAAAAGTTTTGAGTTTCAACCTCTACGATTTTTGCATCACACTCGATGATGAACAAAAAGGTAGATATGTTAGTTATATCCATGACAAATACAATGCGACCAAAATAACAGAGATTTCAAAAGAAATCGTCAAACGCATTGATGCCAATATCCTTTCTGTTTCCGCACAGGACTATGATCCAGTCGGTGCTTCTGCTATGGTTCTTATGAGTGATGTTAAAGGTGGTGGTAACCCTATCCCGACGGCACAAGTCAGTATGCACCTGGACAAATCGCACATCACGGTTCATACCTACCCGGATGCTGCTGATCCAGATGGAATTTGTTCGTTCCGTGTGGACATTGATATTTCTACATGCGGAGAAATCATCCCCCTTGACTCCATTAACTTTTTATTTGAAGCATTTGAATGTGATGTCGTTTACATCGACTATGTCGTGAGAGGTTACACTCGTCTTGCTGATGGAAGAAAAATTTACAATGACCATCACTTCAACTCCATCTTAGATTTTATCAAACCAGAAATCAAAAGAAATTATACGTTTCTTTCCGATATCAACATGCCACAAGATAACACTTGGCAAACAAAAATGATGATTCGTGAGTTAGGACCAGAAAATTACCTTCTGAACCCTGGAGACATTTCTCACCCCGATGTTCCAAGCAAGATGAAACTTCTCAGAGAAGAGATGAAAGAAGTTTATCACATGATCCATTAAGGGATCTGTTTTTATTTTAACGGGATTTCTTTTTGAATCTGAAACCAGTCTTTTTCTTCAAGTTTGGGTAGTGCATACACTTCCTTGCGGTTAGGCGGAATCAGAAAAAATTGGGTCCCATGTTCGTCTTTTTGTTTTAACACAGGATGTTCAGGTAAATAAGCTCCAAGTGTACGATACAATTGAATTTCGTCCTTGGACTTCGGTCGTAAGCTCTGTATGTCTAGAGACGTCTGGTAATATGATAAATAATTTTGAATTGCCTCTTCCGTTTCCGTAGGATCAGTTACCAAAAAATAAAACGTAAAGGAAGTCTCTGGGTAGCGCACTCGAAATTGCCGCATGGCCTCTAATGCCATAGGACATTTTTTTCCACAGCCAACTAATCCTGGATAAATGATAATCCAATTGGATTTAGGAATAGACTGAAACCGATCACTGCAAATCTCACATGAAATCTTACGGTAAGTACTTGAGAAATAATGCAGAAAAACACTGAAGGCAAAAAAGAGCAAAACAGCAAAAAGGATTACAACTCCTTTTTGCCATCTTTTATCCAACAAAATCCTTTTGAATCATGGATGCCAGTGTATCCACAGATTCATTTAAATTTTCAAAAATTACATTCCCTTTGTCGATAAACGAGATCATCTCGGAACTTGTATTCAAGTTGGTTTGTGTTTTTAGATTCAATTCCATGATGGAATTCGAAATTTCAACCATACTGGAAGATTGTTCTTTACTCGATAATTGCATTTCTTGCGCAATTTGATCCAGTGTCGTAAGTGCCTTTTCTTGTTTTTCAAAGGCAGAAAGGGTTCCCGAAATTTTTTCGGTTAACTCCCCCATTCCCACTTCAGAAGATAAAATGGATTTCACGAATCCTTGCACTGTTTGATTGATCTCGTTGGATTGTTTGAAACTCACTTGGATTGCCGATTTGATTTTAGCCGAAATCGTGGAGATGTTTTTAGTGGCCTCTGCTGTGGAATCGGCAAGTTTTGAAATTTCCGATGCGACAACAGCAAAGCCTCTTCCCGCATCACCTGCTCTTGCTGCTTCAATGGATGCATTTAAGGAAAGCAAGTTAACTTTCTCAGCAATGTCTGAAATTAAATCTAAAATTTCTTCCATCTTCTCTGAATCTTCAGATGCCACTTCCATTGATTGGTAAAGGGATGAAAATTCGGATTCCGTTTTCTTAACACTCTCTGCTGACTCTTGGATTTTGGATCGCATCACCTCTAAGGATTTCACAAATCCTTCATTTAAGTTGAATAAGTTTCGGTTTAATTCTTCTACAGTTTTCACTTCTTTGATCTGTCGGTTAGATCCTTCTAAGATCAATTGGCTGGATGCGGTTGTCTCTTCTGTGGCCGCCGAAATGGCTTCAATGGAGGACGATTGGTTTTGAAACGAAGTTTCAAATTCTTTTACTGCTTTTGCAATAAACGTGGAATTCTCTAAATAGGATTTTGTTCCTTCGGATACTTCGTCAATTGCTGCTGTGACCCCCGCAATCACAGTTTCTAAATTGGTTTGTGTTTCAATTTGAACTCTGAGATCCTTCACCGATAAGAATGAAAAATAGATTAGAATTGCTGTTTCCATTACCACAAAAAGGGCATGGGTGATTACAATTTCTAATCCAGTTCCATAACTATACACCATGATCTTTGTGTCTAAAAACGTAACACCGAATTCTTGCAGATAATTTCCAACTAAATGGTGTACGGCGATCGTCAGAGCTGCGACAAACATGACACGCCAATCCTCGTACACAAATAAAATGGCAAGAGCACTAAAGATGTGAAAGTGCATCTCAATCCTTCCAAACTGTGCTTGAATGAGGAGCGCACTAATTAACATAAGTGCAAGCCCATTCCATGCTCGTAGGAAAAAACTACCACGAAGGAATCGGTATAACAAAAAGGAAATGATACTTATGATTAAAGCTGAGCTTGTGACAACGAGAGTGGCACCATAACCCAAGGAGAGTAAAAAAACAAGAGGGATATGGGCGAAAATTGCCCAAACAAAAAATGTATCAACTTTCTTCTGGCGCTCCAGAAGTACTGCCGCCAATCTTAAATCCATATTCTTATTTACATAGGGATATCAAAAATTGCCAGTCAATAAATGTTAGATTGCCATTTCTAATCAGATGAATTCACATCATGTAAAATTAGTACATTCTACTTTCGTATAAGTACGCATTTAGAATGAAAATTAGTCAGATGGTTACCTTTGAATATTTATCAGTTGATTGCCTAAAAATTTAAGCCTTGGAACTCTTGATTTCTAAATTTTTCTATCCATTTTCTCTTCTTTCTCTCTTGCTCTCGGGAAAATCCCTTATAAACTTGTGTCATAGCAGGTACATTTTGGAATCATTCTCAGACTTCGGCGAAACAGATAGTCCTCTCTCGGGCAGTTCCTTAGAACCATCCTACTTCATTCTTTTGCCTAAAAACATAGCGAGTTATTCCCTCACTTCCCAAGCCATTCTTGAAGAACTCCGCGTGCGACACAGACGACTGGAAATGCATGGAAGCGCTGAGATCACCCCCACTCTTTTTCTCACACTGGATACCATTCCAGAACTTTTATCCAAACAAGTGCAACTATCCGATTCCCATAAATCAAATGCGGCCATACAAGAAGCACTGAAGGAACTTGCGGGACTGACCCAACACAATAAAGAACCTGTTGTGTATTTTTATCCTTTCATCTTACTTGTGGACCAAAAGTTAGTCTTTCGTGTCAGTATGATCGCTCCTCAAAGTAAGGAAAAAACTGACGTTGTTCCCTATAGACGATCTTGCTTTAAGTATAGCATTGATTTGGTGGACATATTGCTCAAAAACCGATCGAATCGAGATTTGATTCTTGAAGAAGAAAATCCTGGTTCCCGTTTGTTACGCACTGACCAAAAAGGAAGAGTCTATTTTTTTCCAACCAAACTTAGTTTTGAAGCAGAACTCGAATCGATTTTACGCACAAGCATGGAACCGTTTGGACCGTTGCCAACGAAAGATTTTATAGTCGATGTTGTCACTAGAGGAAAAGAAACGGCAAAACTTGTTGAGATTGTCCCTGGGTATCATTTTGTTTTGCCAAGTGGATCGCACCATCCTGAATACGTGAAACATTTAGTAGTGCAACTAGATGGCTTGAAACAGTTTGCATTCCCTTATCTGAAACGTTTTGCAAAAGAAAACAAGTATGAAGCTTTCTTAGAAAAACTAAATGATTTGGAATCCAAAATTCCTACAAACACGGAAATCTTATTAAAAGATGGGTATCAATATGTTGCCGAAATTTCATCCTTACTTGGAGAATTTCCATTTGAACAATGGAACACAGAAGATTCCATTCGAGTTAAAAATGGAATCCAAGATGGAATCCTCATCTTACAAAAACTATCCAAATCTCTGTCGGAACAAAAAAAAGAAGATGCGGAAGATGAGTTGTTTTCTCTCATTCAAACCTTAAGTACAAAGATTGAAGAAAATACAAAAAACACTCTCACTTTGACAAAACTCAACTTACAGGCAGAAATCAAATCTCTAAAACTCTCAACACCATTGGAACAGAAAAAAGCAATGGATACCATTGTCAAAACCCTCTCTGACACTTATGGATGTTTAGAAATGAAAGAAGAGAATCTTCATGTACTCTTTGCACTCGACCAAAAATATCTTTCCAAAGTAGAAGAAAACACACTGGGACTGGCCAAAACAAATCCTGATTATCGTAATGAACTTCCCATTCTTGATCAAATCAGAACTATTTTGAAACATAGGGGAGATGTTTTGATCGACAAGTGGGAAACAGAAGAAATAGCAGCAGGAGACGATGCCGATCTTGTTTCAGAAAATAATCAATCACCGAGATTTTCGTTTTCGGCCTTACAAGAAAAATTCCATGTTCCCGTAGGTGTCTTTAGTTTTCTCACTCTTGCAGCTATAACGACAGTGGTTTCTCTATTACTTGGGACTCTTGACTACATCGGAAGTGGATTTTTCTTTAGTTCCTGTGTGGGACTTCTTCTTGGTTATTTCTATAGAAAAGATGGAAAACCAAAACCCAATTTTGAAAAACCAAAACAAACCTTACCAAAAGAAAATCGAGCAAATACGATTACAAAGGTGGCGGAAGCTTTTATTTATCCTAAAAAGTTCAATAGCATCGCAGAGAAAGTATATGATTCCAAACGATTGCGAAACCATATTGAAGATTGTGTAGAAGATATCAAACTGGAACTTTCCCCTGCGGACCAAAAGAAAGACTCTCACAAAATGATCGCCGAAATCGAACATGCGATTTTGCAAATCTCAGTGATCATCAAAATCCCAGAAGCCATCCAATTGAAGAACAGATCCAAGGAACTCATCCTTTCCAAAGCAGACTTTCGAACAATTTTATTTCGTACACAACTTGCGGAGTATTATCGTAAAGAAGCAAGTCTTTACAAATCAGATCGAGACCAAATGGACTACATCCAGTTTATCATCCGCGAATTGGAATTTGGCTATAACAAATATTTAAAATAATATTTTTGGTCTTATGAAGTCTTATTTTTTAGCCATTACTATTTCGATTCTGGTTTTCTCACTCTTTCTCGGTTGCAAAAAGGAAGTGGTGGATGCAAACGTTTGGATTGAGAAGAACAAAGAAGAGCGAGTCCTTAATCTCTCCAACAAAGAAGTGGGAGTTTTACCTGCTTCGATTGGCACCTTACAAAAAGTGGAAGAGCTGACATTACAATACGACTCCCTCACCAGTTTGCCGAAAGAGATTGGAAACTTAAAACAATTGAAAATTTTAAATTTGTTTGGAAATCCCATTTCTGAATTGCCAGAAGAACTTGGAAATTTGGAAAACTTGGAAGTTTTGCTTCTTGGACGCACCCAATTAAAGGAAATCCCCCCTGTTTTAATAAAACTGAAGAAGCTAAAAACCCTTGCACTTGACGAAACGAAAGTGCAACTAACAGAAGCGGATGTGGAAGTGATCGCAAACCTCCCCTCTTTGGAAATCCTTGACCTAAGCCTCATGCGAGAATACAAAACCTTACCAAAAAATTTAGCAAAACTTTCCTTCCTCAAACAACTGATTTTACAAAAGACTCTTTTGGAAAAATCCGATGTTGTTAGACTCCGTGACGAGTTACCGAAAGTTCGCGTAAAACTATAAACAATTCGATTATTTTTTCCGTTTTCTCTTTGGCCTAGAGTACAAACACTGGTCTTACTATGGCCAAACCAGAAACGGAAAATCCTTATTCAAAAACAGTTCTCCTTCCCGAGACCAATTTTCCCATGAAAGCCGACCTGGCAAAACGAGAGCCAGGCCAAATCCAAATTTGGAAAGAACAAAAAGTTTTCCAAAAAATGAAGGAAATTCGAAAATCAAAACCTTCCTTTGTTTTACATGATGGACCACCCTATGCCAATGGAAATTTTCACGTTGGTCACTCGCTGAATAAGATTTTAAAAGACATCATTATCAAATCCAAATCCCTTTCTGGTTTCCAAACCGATATGATTCCAGGATGGGATTGCCATGGACTTCCGATCGAAGTACAGGTGTTAAAGAATCTTGGCAAAGAAGCAAGAAACACAAGTCCAAGCGAACTTCGTAAAAAATGCCGAGAGTATGCCGCCGAGTTTGTTGGCAAACAAGGAGAAGACTTAAACAGGTTCCTTTGTTTTTGGGATGAGGATCACAAATACCTCACCATGGCTCCTGAATTTGAAGCAAGGATCGTTGAAGTTTTTGGTTCTCTTTTTGAAAAGGGATACATCTACAAAGGTAAAAAACCTGTGTATTGGTGCATTGATTTGGCAACGGCACATGCTGAAGCAGAGATAGAATACCAAAACCATGTTTCACCTTCCATCTATGTAAAGTTTGCTGTAAAAGGAGAGACAGATACATACTGTCTCATTTGGACCACGACTCCCTGGACACTTCCAGCAAACCTTGCGATTTGTTTTAACGAAGAACTTCCCTATTCCCTTTTCCAATCAGATAGTCATGGCCGACTCATCCTGGCCGATGGTTTAAAAGAATCAGTAGAACAAAAAACAGGGATCACACTTACCAAAATCAAATCTCTATCAAGTGCTGATTTAAAACAAATGGTCTTCCTCCATCCATTCCTCGAACGAGAGTCCATTCCCCTTTTTGGAAACCATGTGACACTCGATGCAGGAACGGGTTGTGTGCACACGGCTCCTGGTCACGGAACAGATGACTACCGAGTGGGAACAGCCGCAGGACTTCCAACACTTTCTCCAGTAGACGATTACGGCCGTTATACGGACGAATTTGAAATGATGAAGGGAGTGAAAATTTGGGATGCCAATCCAAAAATTGTCGAACTGCTCAAAGAAAAAAATGCCTTACTCCATTTTTCTGAATTCACTCACTCCTACCCACATAGCTGGAGAAGTAAAAAACCTCTCATCTTTCGTGCCACACCTCAATGGTTTTTTTCCATTGATCATAATGGACTCCGTGAAGAATCCCTGAAGGCAATCGACAAAGTACAATGGATTCCGGATTGGGGAATCACTAGAATTCGTTCTATGGTGGAATCAAGACCTGACTGGTGTTTGTCGAGACAAAGAAACTGGGGTGTTCCCATCCCTTCCTTTACCTGTAAGTCTTGTGGTCACACCCATCTCGATGACAAAACCATCCAACACTTCATCCAAATTGTCAAAAAAGAAGGAATTGAGGTTTGGTATGAAAAAGAAGCAAAAGACCTACTGCCAAAGGGAACAAAGTGTAACAATTGTGGTTCGGAAGACCTCAAACAAGACAAAGACATTTTAGATGTTTGGTTTGATTCGGGAGTTTCCAGCTTCGCTGTGTTTGGTGATTCTATAGGAAAAGAACCAGCTGATTTGTATTTAGAAGGTTCAGACCAACACAGAGGTTGGTTCCAATCTTCGCTTTGGCCTTCGATGGCAATTCGGAAAACACCACCGTATAAATCCGTTCTCACGCATGGGTATGTGTTGGATGAAAAAGGCCATGCCATGTCCAAGTCTCTTGGCAATGTGATCAATCCAACGACGGACATCATCAACCAATACGGAGCTGATATTTTACGACTTTGGGTGAGCACACAAGACTTCCGTGATGATGTCAAAATTGGAAAAGACTCCATTAAAACTGTCTCAGAAGCCTATCGTAAAATCCGAAATACCTTCCGCTATTTACTTGGAAATACAAGTGCAACAACGCTCGCTTGGAATCTGAAACAAGAAGATCTAGAAACCATCGATCGTTACTACTTACACAAACTAGCAAGACTCAATGAGGATGTGAAGAAACTATATGAAACCTACCAGTTCCATCAAGTGTATCACAAAGTCCTTGTTTTCTGTACGGTAGATTTATCACAGGACTACTTTGAAATCATTCGCGATCGGATGTATTGTGATGCGAAAGAATCCAAAACAAGACGTTCTTCCGAATACACACTTGCTGTGATTTTAGAAGTTCTCTCCAAACTCCTTGCCCCAATCCTTTCCTTCACCACCGAAGAAGTTTGGTCTAACTTTGGGAAAAAGGATTCTGTTTTCTATTCTGATTTTTCTGACCTAACACATTGGATCGATGACTCTCTTGAAGCTAAAATGAAACCAGTTTTTGCAACAAAAGAAGACGTACAAAAAGCGTTAGAAGAAGCAAGAAAACTAGGAAAACTAGGGAAGTCTCTTGAAGCAGAAGTTTTCATCCCTGGAAATTCCTTACAAAACACAGAGTTTACAAAAGACGATCTTAGCTTATTTTTTGTGGTATCCGAAGTCTCTTTTGATGAAAAGGAAATCAGTGAAGTGTATTCAGAATGGAAGGGAGAAACAGGTTCTATCCAAATTCGAAAACCCCACCACCACGAATGCCCACGCTGTTGGCGCCATGTTTCAGAAACGGAAGGAACACTTTGTAAACGATGTGAAGAAGTCGTATCAAAACTATCCCCTAAGTCACATTAGGGGATAACAAACGCATTGAATTTCACTTGGGAACGAATGCCTTGGAATCCTGCCACTTTCACAAAAAGAAGAGACAGGGTTTCACCACTAGTTTACGCGTTTTAGTTTCCACTTTCGTAAGAATTTCCCCAAAATGATTTCGGATTCCGAAAGGCCAGTATAAGTGGCAATTCCAAAATACAAAACAACAGCAGGAAGAATTGAAAACACAAGAGTGATCCGACTGAGATTGGCATAACCAATCTTTAAAACATCGGCTCCATATGTTTGCAAGTATGGTTTGATCACCCATTCCGAAAACAAAAGCCAAAAGAAAAGTCCAAAGAGAGCCGGTCCCATTTTCAGAACTCGTTTTCCCACTGTGGTAAATGGAATTTTCACCTGATGTGATTTTAGATAGTACAATAACAAAGACGAGGTGACAACGGCACTTAATGCCGATGCAAGTGCAATGGCAGAGTGTTTTAGAAACAACATAAGGCTAATACTCACAACCACACTTAGGAGAAATGAAATCAATTGGATCCGAAGTGGAGTTTTGGTATCTGAAAAGGCATAATAGGAAGAAACAAGTACCTTATTGATACTATAAAAAGGAATTGCTAAAGAATAGAATACCAGGGGAAAGAAGGCTGTGAGCGTGGCAAGATGATCCCAACGGCCACCATAGTAAATGGAATCCAAAACTGTTTCCCCAAGAATCGCCAAACCAATGCTAGCTGGCAAAGTTAAAAAGAATGCAAACGATAATACATCGGCAATTTCTCTGGGAACATTTTCTTCTCTCCCTTCTCGTAAATCTTTTAATAAAGAAGGGAGAATGGTTGTTGCAAGTGCAACTCCAATGATCCCTGTGGGAAGTTGGACAAGTCTTTGTGAATAATCCAAACTCACAACAGCACCAAGTCCTGGGTTTTGGTTTTGGATGTAATTGGCAAGAAATATATCCACAAGAAGTCCAATTTGATAAAAACTCCCACCAAGGGCTGCAGGCAACATGAGTTTAAAAATTTTCTGGATCGCAGGGTGTTTAAAATCCAACCGAAAGATAGGACCAAATCCATTGTGATATACAAACCAACCTTGCACTAAAAGTTGCAATACCCCACCGCAAACAATTCCATAAGCAAGGTAAAAAACTCTGTCCTTAATCTCATGGAAAAATGGAAACACAAATAAAAACACAGCCAAATAACTAAAGTTAAGGATAATAGGAGAAAGTGACGGAACAAAATACTTGTGATGCGAGTTAGAAATCGACATAAAAATCGATGAGAGACTTGCCGTCATGATCAGAAAAAATAGGACTAAGGAAAGTTCAACGACCAAGTTTCCATATTCAGGAGTTCCACCAACTAGTGCAGGCAAAAACTGAGCTGCAAATAACCAAAAAAAAGCCACAAAAATTGACAAACAAAGGAAAAGAAAACTTAAGACCGTCCCTGCCATCACCCGTGCTTCCATCACACCCATCTTTTCATACTCAGAAAAAATGGGCATAAAGGATTGGCTTAAGGTTCCTTCGGCAAGAAGGTTTCGAAACATATTGGGAAGTCGGTAAGCAACGCTAAAGGCTGATGCTACCATTCCTGTCCCAAAACTAACAGCCATAAAGTGATCGCGAATGAGGCCTAAAATTCTCGATAAAAATGTATAAAAGGATAAAGCAAGGGATCGTTTCGTACTCGATTCGTTCCCCGAGACTTTGTTTGTCATACGACCAGATTTTAGAGTGGATTTAATTTTTCAAGAAAACGGATAGAACCATTGGGGCTCAATTGGAACTGCGTTTTACAACTAGGACACTCGTGTTTTCCAAATTTAAAAAGCCTGAGTCTTGTACCACATACCTCACATTGGATGATTCTCTCGATCGTTTCCAATTGTTTGGTTTTGGATTGGATGTAGTTAGGAATATGATCCAATTTAACTTCTGGTTCTTTTCCGGATTTGTAGAGAGAAAAACGTCTCTCGAGCTCAGTATTCAGTGACTCTTTGATTTCTAATCGGAGTTGGTTTAATTTTTCTTCCAACACCGTTTCCATCGGAGAAGGAACGGATTTTTGATCCTCTGCTTCATCAGTGATGGATTCTAAAGTAGAAACAGGTTCTGTTTCACGAGAGGGATTCTTTTCTTCTTTGGATTTGCCAGTGTAATAAAATCTAATTTGTTTCTCTTCTACGTTAGAATGAGTTTCCTGGAATGACTTACTTCCATCCTTTTGTTCTTTCCCACTTTCTTTTTTCTCTTTTGTTTGGGAGGGAAGTGAGACTTGTAACAAAAAAGACTCAGCAGCTTGGTGGCTTCGAAACACGGGAAGTTTTTCAAACAAACCCACAATTCGGAGTACATCTTCGACTTCTTGTTTCACACCATAAATGGCATAAACAGCATTTGCTCTCACAATATGTTTGTGAATTTTCACAAGTATACTGATTCCGTTGGAAGTGATATAGTCCAAAGAACCCATTTGAAATAAAAACTTTTGATACCCTTTGTTCAACTGTGATTCAAAATAACGATAAAAATCGTCAGCACTTGTACCGTCTAAACCACCTTTTAATTGAATGGAGAATACTTTGTCTTTTGATTCCATACTTTATCCTAAGAAAATCGCATCTCGAATTGAGGTGTCTTTTGGTTCTGATTTGGTTTGATTCGAAACAGGACCTCCAGTCACCACTTCCAAATCAGAAGTGACAACGACTGTCGTGTTTGGTTCTATTTTTTCTGGTTCTATCGAAGTATCGCTTACAGGCTCTAACGCACTTTCTTTTGCTTCGATCGTTTTTTTCTGAAAGATGGGAAGTGACTCAGCTGTACTTGGTTCCATCATTTGGTTTTTCGTCACAAACATTGTATAAGCGACAAAGGCACCTGTAAGTAGTAAACTCACCACAAATGCAATCAAGATATAGTTGAAAACCATCCACTCCATGAGTTTCCATTGGTTTTCAAATAACAAACCAAGATTTCCTCTTTCATATACAAGGATCACAAGTCCCGAAACATCCAAAGTACCTGGTTTGTATAAGGGTGTTGTCAATCTAACTGTATTCGATTTTGCTAATGGAAGATAATCCAATACCCATAAAAAACCTTCACGAATTTTCGGATCCCGTTTGGAGTTGATAATGGGATTTTCTCCATTTTCAGGTTCTGACCATTCCCATTTTTTCATTCGAATCCCTTTTCGAAAGAATGTCGACTTTGCGAGTTCCTCGTCTGGTTTTCGCTTCCGAAGTTCTTCTAAGGTGTAAATCGTATCAGTTGAGACGAGAAGTTTGGCATCGGGAGCATACAAACTGATTTTTAAGAAATAAAACTCTTCTGGATCTTTTTTGGATTGTTCCACATATCTTCGGAACATTTTTTCAATTTCCACATAACCATCGTTATCAAGCCTTTGTTCGGCCGATTTGGCAAGTGCAAGACTTAAATCACGTGCTCTATGGTCCGAAATGAACTGTTCTTGGATGAGAGCATTTTGTAAGGACTCATAAAAGGTCCATACGACCCCACTGAGAGCAAGGGTTTCAGAGAGGATAAAAAAGAGTATAAAAGATAGAATAAGACGTGAATATTTCATGGATCCCCCTTATACTTTTCGGCCAAAGTCAAAGAAAGCCCTTAAGAAATTCGCGTTTAAGGAAGAAGAGAGAGAAAGTGCCGAGAAAACCGTAAGGCAAATTCTGCCCTTTTTTCCGGAAATCTCTCCGAAAGTCCTAAGGTAGCAAGAGAAGTCATGTCTTCTGTTCTTGCCCCACATGGGTTGATGAGAGAAAACGTAGAGAGTGAATTGATCCCATTCAAGGCAAAACCAAAACTAGTAAAATAGGATTTGGCATACACCCCTTCCGAGATCAGTTTTTTCCTTGTGGTTGTCGTGTAAAGACCTGGTGCTTTGGGATTTTCTTCGACGGTTAGGTCCCACGTGCCCTTCACTGCTACCACCAAACTTTCGTTTAAGTTTTGTAAAAAATCTCCCAAACTAAGATTTCTTTTTTTCAGATCGATATGCAGGTAACCTACAATTTGTCCGGGTTCATGTGCGGTAAAATCGCCTCCTCTTGGAAGCGACACAAGTTCCACCCCGAGCGATGCCAATCTCTCTTTAGAAACCAAAAGATTTTCCGCTTTCGCCCCAATGCCACCTGTCAAACATGGACTGTGTTCTAAAAAGAGCATGGATTCTCTTCGATTTTTCCTGGCATTTTCCTGGAAATCTAAGTATCTTTGGTAAGATACAATCGAAGGGAAAAGATAGGAAGGTAGTCCTTTTTGATGGAGAAACTTTTGCATGCGATCCTTTGGATCCTCGAAAAATCACCGAATGGAAGATCTCGCTTAGAATTAGCGAAACTTCTATACTATTCGGATGGTGTTCATTTCCAAAAACACGCGGAGATGATCACACGAGGAGACTATATCCACTTAGAAGACTCACCTTACCCCGTCAAACTGAACGAAGCCCTTTTGGTTTTAAAAGAGAAAGGACACATCGATGTTGTGCCGAAAATGGATGGGAATGGAATCCAAGGATTTACCTTACGATTCTTGAAACCGCTAGAGGGTCTCATTCTCTCACGGGAAGAAAAACGAGTGATGATGAAGGTGGTAGAAGCCTTCCGAGGTCGTGTCGTGGATGAAAACCGCCACTACCCAAACCTTTACGAAAATTATGTCGTCACACCCCTTTTCGATGCGATTCCGTTTTCTGTGGACAGGATCAATACGAAAATCCATGTTCTTGTCCAAAAAAGCCTTTTGAATCTATCGGGCAAAATGTTTAGAGTTTTATTTGAGAGGTCAGAATGATCATCACTGTTTGCAAAGGCAAAATCCATAGAGCCGTCGTTACTGAGGCGGAACTACACTACGAAGGTAGTCTCACTGTTGACCAAGACTTAATGGATATGGCCGGAATGAAACCTTACGAACAGGTCAGCGTGGTGAACGTGAATAACGGCGCCAGGTTTGAAACCTACCTCATCGTAGGAGAAAGAGGTTCTGGGACCATCTGTTTGAATGGAGCTGCCGCTCGCCTTGGGATGAAAGGTGACAAAGTCATCATCATAACCTACGGGCAGGTGGAAGAAAAGGACCTTCCAGCTGACTACAAACCCCAAGTTGTCTTCGTGGATGAGAACAATCGTCCGAAAAAAGCCTAATTTCCCTAATTTTTCTACAGGTTTTCTTCGATACTAACTGTATAAACCAAATTGGTAGTCGGAACATGAACAAAACAATATTCGCTCTTTCATTCACCCTACTCACTTGTGCTCTATTTGCCCAAGAATCAGGGAACCAACAAGGGACACAAGTTTCCGCCGCTTCTTCAAAAGACAACCGGGACATGTATCCCCTTTCTATGTATGATGCAAGGATCCGTTTAAAGAACGTAAGTTTTGTTAGACGACATGCAGATACAGGAAAAGGTGAATTTTTGGATGTCCAAGTAGAATTGGAATCAAGAGTCCCAGAAGATCACGAATATTCGATTTTTGTTTTAGCAGGGTTTGAAGGCGACCGAGTCAACAAAGACGAAAGAAGACTGGTTCCATATCCAGCTTGGCGTAAAGCGGACCCAGAAAAAGACGAAAGAACTTTATATTTCTCTAATATTATGCCAACCCCTTTCACAGCCAAAGAAATTTGGGGAGAGGAAACATACGCAAAGAAAAAAGCAGAGATGGAAAAACGCCACTATGCTGGATTCGAAGCTGAAATGCCTGAACCTACTTTTACAGAAGTAGTGGATTATCTTTGCAAAAACAATGCGAAGGCTCTTCCCTTCACTCTGTTTGGTGAAACAGGACCTTCAAAAGAGAAACAAGTGATCTACAATTATGTGGCACAAACTGCGGATGAAAAAAAACGCCAAGTCCACGAGACACTTCCCAAACACACCTATACGATTTACAACAATAAGTATAAAACAACGATCACAAGTCACCACTACACACAATACCGACCCAATTTCCTAAGTTTCAATAAAGTAGCAGTTCTTGTGTTCGATACAAAAAAACAAACCAATAGTTTGTTATTCCGTAAGTTCATTGATATAGCTGATTTGAAGATTACTTACTAATCAAAATTTGTATTCTGTTCCGAATCTCCAAGGCTAAACACTAGTCTTGGAGAGAACACCTACCCACTCTTTTTCCAATCATTCTTTTTTTTAAACATCCCAAGAGAGATATCGTTTCGTTCGAGAGATAGATGGACCTGAATCTTAAAAACAAACGGGATTAGTGGTCGGTGCCTTCTGGGCGAATAGGTGGGAATTGTTCCGATGCACGAGCTCTCCACTCATCCTCTGGGTGGTTTAGGTGCAACCAACCGTTGGCAAAGTCCCAACGACCATCCAAATCCAAAAAATCCCAGAAAATTGCCTGGTTCATGTATTTGTAGGTGTCGAGTAAATCGAGCAGGTCCCTTCGTTTGCGGGGGGAATTTTCCATTCTACTCCAGTTTCGGTAAACTAGAGTGCAGGTCGACGTTTTTTATGGACAAAACCAGGTCTTTCTGCCGAAAATGAAACCAGACATGGCCATCACGAAGGAAAAAAAAGCGGACTTCAATGACAAATTGGTAGATTTCAAAAACTACCTGGAAGAGTTAAAAAAAGAAGCCAATATTTTCAAAGTACAAGCCAAAAAAAGTAAGGAGATGGAGCCTTATTTTAACATCTCCCTTGCCATCAATTCCATCAAAACGATTAACACCTGTATTGTGATTAATGAACTCTCTACTGCTATCCTAGAGATCAACAATAATAACTACTTAGAAACGGCAAGAAAAGAGATTTATAACTGTATTTCCTATATTGAAAAAACAGTTGGGAACAATGTGGACGGTTCCTTATCCGAAAACAAAGAACAACTGGCGAAAATTGAAAGGTTCAATCCAACACAAAGGTTGAATCTGATGAAAGGTTTACTCCAAGCCATCAAAAAAACAATCGCTGCTTTTGGTACCAATTCCAAATGGAAATGGTCATGGCCAGATATCAATTTTCGAGTGGCAGCTTGTACCAAAAATCTTTTTGATTTCATAGCCTATGAAAAAGAGCAAGATTTAGAGAACCCATACTACTATGTTCGGAAAGAACACTTTAACCTCATCATCGAACTTGCCAACCAAGCGGCGCAGGACTATCGCTCTAAATTTGAAATGTCAACACAAGATTCCACAGATTTGAAACATTCCGTGGAAATGTTGGAAATGAACCGTAAAATTTTCCAAATTACAGGCGAAACAGAGGATTTGGAAAAAACGAAAACACTCATCGAATCCTTCCAACAAAAAATCTCGGACCTCGAATCCGACGAGAAAAAGAAAAAAAAGAAACAATAATCGACGATTTTCCCTAGAATCCCTAGTCTAGTTTATAGAAAGGTTATACATTTTTCAAAAGGAGATTTCGAAATATGGCACTTACAGAAATCAATGACGCCAATTTCAAACAAGAAACTGCAAATGGCGTAGTTTTAGTCGATTGTTGGGCAGAGTGGTGTGGGCCGTGTAGAATGGTAGCTCCTGTTCTTGACGAACTTTCGCAAGAGATGACGGATATCAAAATTACGAAACTAAATGTTGATTTCAACCAGAAGACAGCGCAGGAGCTCGGCATCCAATCCATCCCTACCCTTCTTCTCTATAAAGACGGAGTTTTAGTAGACAAAGCAATTGGTGCTTTACCAAAACCGCAAATTAAAAAATTTATAGAAAATCACAAGTAGGAAATAAATTATCCCCTAATGGTCAGTTCCGAACCGAATGGTTTTACAGCACTCCCTAGAGGGGGATATTTAGTCGATACTTCTGAAGGTTACATCCAGTTCGGATCCCCTCCAGAGACAATTAAAGACACCATGGGGCTCGAAAAAAAGACTCCTTTGGTGTTTGTTCTTCCTAATAAATTCTTCCATGTCGAAAAAGGCATCTCGATTGCCGAACTTGAATTCCCGATTTACTTTAATTTCTTCTTTCGCGGTGGCAAAAAAACATTTATCGTTTGTTCTCCTGAACAAAAAGAACAGCTAACTATCGTTCTCGGGGAGTCTCTTATGGGTCCTCAAGATGTCAACCTCACATCCGAATTCATTGATGGTGCAGAAAGTTACGGATTCCCGGATATCAAAGCCGAGATGGCTTATTTTCGCAGTTATAAATCAATGGAAGAGGTAGTGGAATTTGTTTTGTTTGATGAATCCCACAAAGCAAAGTTTGGCGGCATCACCATCGAACAACTACCATCCAATGAATTTCTGGTGGTGGATGGAGAGAAAAAAATCAAAATTCCAGGTGAAGTCGATTTTCACGTCAAATACGATATTGGAAAACGATTGGAAGAACCGTTCCAACCACCTCTCATTGGAATCACATGCCTTGGACCTTCGCATGGATTTGACCCATCCGACAACACATCTGGATTTATCATTTGGTTGAATGGCCAAGGAATCATGGTGGACCCGCCCGTTAACTCAACCGAGTGGTTACGGGAATCCAATGTCAATCCCAAGTTCATCAACTCCATCATTCTTACTCACTGTCATGCAGACCATGATGCGGGAACCTTCCAAAAAATCTTAGAAGAATCCAAGATTACAATTTATGCAACCGCCACGGTGATGGAGTCTTTCTTAAAAAAATATTGCAGTCTAACAAAGATTCCACGAAAAGAAATCACAGATTTATTTGATTTTATCCCAGTAGTAATAGGAAGACCTACCATCATCAATGGTGGGGAGTTTTATTTTCACTATGCACTACATTCGATTCCTTCCGTTGGTTTTGAATTCTTTTTCCAAGACCAATCTTTTTATTATACTTCGGACCATTTAAATGATCCAGAAGCCTTCGACGATATGTACAAAAAAGGTGTCTTGCCAGAAACCAGATACCAGTTCCTAAAAGACTTTCCTTGGGATCGAAAAATCATCTACCACGAAGCAGGAGTCCCTCCCCTTCACACCAAAATCAGTTATTTAGCATCTCTTCCGGAAGAAGTCCAAAAACGGATCACGGTATATCACATTGCCGCCAAAGATATGCCAAAGGGAAACCACCTAACCCTTGCTAAGTTCGGTATTGAGAACACCCTCTATCCGGAGATCACTCCTCCCAAACACCAAGAAGCTTTCCAACTATTAGAAATTCTATCGCAGATTGATATCTTCTCTGGTTTCCCCATCGAAAAGGCAAAAGAGTTCTTACAAATTGTCAAAGAAGAACGATTTCGTCGCGGAGAACAAATCATCAAAAAAGGAACTCACGGGGATCGCTTTTTTATCATCGCTTCTGGGAATGTTCGGTTTGAAGGACTTTCCAGTGACCACTCCGCAGTGAAACGATACGGAACCTATGAGTATTTTGGGGAAGCATCTCTCATTCTCGATACCGTGCGCCAGGCTGATGTATATGCAGAAACGGATGTCCTTGCCCTTACCATTGAAAAAACACGTTTTTTCCAGTTCATTCGGGGATCCAAACTCCACGAAAACTTAATCAAACTGAACAGCATCCGCGAAACCAACACTTGGAAAACCCTCACAGAATCCCAAACGTTCCGAGGTCTCACAAGTTACCAAGTCACCCAATTGGAACTCATCTTGAAGCTCGAAACTGTGAAAAAAGAAGCCGTTCTCATTGAAGAAGGCCAAACCTTCCAAAATGCTTACATCGTTCGCTCAGGAACGGTGGTGGTGATGCAAAACCACAAAACCATACGTGAATTAGGTGCTGGTGACTTTGTCGGGGAAATTTATTCCCTCACGAAGGGGCTTCCCTCTCATTTCAGTTTTATCGCATGGCCAGGGACAGAACTATACGTGCTCTCCCAAGAAGACGCCATCCAATACATCAAGAAAAATCCTGGTGTATATATGAAGCTGAACACTGTTTATAATTGACCTCATTTCGCCATTTCTGTAACATTTCCATATCAAGGAGTCACAAATTTTATGGAGCGTATCCTCCCCTTTACTGAAGAACACCACCAATTCCGCGAGATGGCTCGGAAATTTTTTGAAACAGAAGTAAAACCACACCACGAAGAATGGGAAAAAAACCATATCGTACCGAAAGCAGTTTGGAGAAAGGCCGGGGAAAACGGACTACTTTGTCCCGATGTTCCAACCGAATACGGCGGTTCAGGAGCGGATTTTTTGTACAACATCATCATCATCGAGGAATCGTCTCGAGTTGGAAATAGCGGATTTTTTATCTCTCTCCATAACGATGTAATTGCTCCGTACATTTCGACCTACGCAAGTGAAGAACAAAAGAAACGTTGGTTGCCAAAATGTGCTTCTGGAGAATCCATCCTTGCGGTTGCGATGACAGAACCTGGTGCAGGATCTGATTTAAAATCTCTTCGCACGAGTGCTGTCGATAAAGGTGACCACTTTGTCGTTAACGGACAAAAAACCTTTATTTCGAACGGACAGTTGGCCGACCTCATCATCACTGCCGTAAAACATGATAATGGAACCATTTCTCTTGTGATGATCGAAGAAGGGATGAAAGGTTTCGAACGCGGACGTAACTTAGATAAAATTGGTCTCAAAGCCCAAGACACATCTGAGTTGTATTTTAATGATGTGATCGTTCCAAAAGAAAACCTAATTGGAAAACAAGGACAAGGATTTCGTTACCTCATGCAAAAACTTGCACAAGAACGTTTGGTTCTTGCAGTGGCAGCTGTGGAAGCAACACGACTGGTTCAAAACATCACCCTTCAATACATCAAAGAAAGAAAAGCATTTGGTCAAAAGATCGGTTCATTCCAAAACACAAAATTCAAAATGGCTGAGATGGCAACTGAGTTAGAAATGGCACAAGTCTTCTGTGACAAAGTTGTTATGGAACACATGAAAGGGGAAAACACTACGGCAGAAGCTTCCATGTGCAAATGGTATGCAACAGAAATGCAAAAACGCCATACGGATGAATGTCTACAATTCTTTGGTGGGTATGGTTATATGATGGAGTATCCAATTGCAAGAGCATACCTCGATGCAAGGATCCAAACCATCTATGCAGGAACCACTGAGATCATGAAAGAAATCATTGGTAGAAGTTTAGGGCTTTAGTTCCGGCGCTTCCAAGATTTACCAATTTCAAATTAAAATAAGGCAAACGTCTTTTAAAATACCCGGAGCTTTCGAGCCCGGGTTTTTTATTACACAAAACTCACTAAGTTTAGAAGCTAACCATTCGATTCATCCAAACTAACTTCCGCTGTTTCTTTTCGTATATCGGATGTGAGTCGCATAGAGCAAAAATGAGGACCGCACATGGAACAAAAATGTGCTTTTTTCATTCCATCTTGTGGAAGTGACTCGTCATGATAAGATCTAGCAAGTTCTGGATCGAGGGAAAGGGCGAACTGGTCTTCCCATCGAAACTCAAAACGAGCTTTGCTGAGTAAATCATCTCGTTCTTTGGCACCTGGGTGTCCCTTGGCAAGGTCAGCGGCATGTGCTGCGATCTTATACGCTATCACCCCATCTTTTACATCTTGTTTGTTTGGTAGTCCTAAATGTTCTTTTGGTGTCACATAACAAAGCATTGCTGTTCCATACCATGCTATCATTGCCGCTCCAATGGCAGACGTAATGTGATCGTATCCCGGAGCAATATCTGTGACAAGTGGTCCAAGTGTATAAAAGGGAGCTTCCATACAAATCTCTTCTTGCAGACGCACGTTTTCCTGAATGAGATGCATGGGAACATGTCCTGGTCCTTCCACCATCACCTGGATGTCATCGGCCCAAGCTCGTTTTGTAAGTTCTCCCAAGGTTTTTAATTCTGCAAATTGTGCCGCATCGTTAGCATCATTGATACAACCTGGCCGTAACCCATCACCTAACGAATACGATACACCATACTTTTGCATCACTTTGGAAATGGCATCAAAATGTTCATATAAAAAATTTTCTTTTTTATGATGATTACACCACTTTGCAAGAATGGAACCACCTCTAGAGACAATTCCAGTGATCCGTTTTTCTGTGAGCTTTACATACTCCCTTAAAACACCCGCATGAATCGTAAAATAATCCACACCTTGTTCAGCTTGTTCTTCGAGTGTTTCCAGAAAGACACCAATATTTAAATCCTCTACTTTCCCCTTCACTTTCTCTAATGTTTGGTACAAAGGAACGGTTCCGATCGGAACGGGAGAATTTCGGAGGATCCATTCTCTTGTTTCATGGATGCTTTTTCCCGTTGATAAATCCATCACGGTATCAGCTCCCCAATGTAATGCCCAACGAAGTTTTTCCACCTCGTCTTCAATGGAAGAAAGAATACTAGAGTTCCCGATATTGGCATTGATTTTTACTAAAAACTTTTTACCAATGATCATGGGCTCCAGCTCCAGATGACGTTTGTTCGATGGAATGATCGCTCTACCAATTTTCACTTCATTCAAAACAAGTTGTGGATCCATCCCTTCTCGTTTCGCCACATACAACATTTCTTCGGTAAGAATATTTCGTTTTGCGTAATAGAGTTGAGAGTGGTTAGTATCCCCTTGTTTTTCTCTCGATTCAATCCAGGATTTTCTTAATTTGGGAATGCCCTGTTTGTAATCGTAAGTTTCCTCATGGATACAAAACATGCCTTCCGTTCGATAGGCATTGAATTCGCTTCCATTCGATAGAGGAATCGTTGTTTTAGGGACTTCAATGGTTGGGTGAAGTATTTGTGGTTTGGTGAGTGACATCAGATATCCTTAGCCGGAATCTCTGATCTTCTGGTTCTAAACAAGTTTGAAAATCGGCTAACCAGAGATAGTCGAATTACCTTTCCTTTCGGAATTTCAATGCGACAGGATCCAAATCTGGTTATTTCCGTTTCCCTTCGCAAGCATTACCAAGATCAGGTTCATAAAGGGTATTTCTCAGCCGAATTTTTGGACGTCCAAAAACCTTAGGCACCCCTAACGGTTCTCTCTATTGCGAATCTGAATCTAAATTTTGACAACAAATAATTATTATGGAAGAATTCAAATCTCACGAATTCGATTTGTTTTTTCTAGAAAATACATTGTTACCTAATTTTGATCTGATGAAGATTCAATCGCAAAGCTCAACTTGAGTTAAATCCACATAACGTAAAAAAGACGATAACTCAGAGATTGAATGGAATCTATTTTGCTTGGTCAGACAAGATCAAATCTCATTTATGGGGATCAAACAAACGTTTTAGGGTAATGAACGAAAACAAAGGAAACAGGTTTCGTTTTTGATGGATGATTCTATCTTCAATTCAAAACCCTTCCCTGCCGGATCATCCGATTGATGTAAACCTGAAGGTCTTGTTTTCCCTTCGGTCCCATCGCAGTAAACTGAACACCGTATATGCCCGATTCTTTTGATTTTTTTCCAATTTGTTTGATGATACCCTTGGCCATAAAGTCTGCTAAATCTCCAGGGAGTGCGACTAATATTTCGACGGTTTCATTCATGTCCCATTCATCAAAATGGTTGGGTGCGACAATTCCAACACCTCCCATACTGATATCGCTCGCCTTTAAAACATCCAATAAGGAGGTTCCCATCAAGTGAATTTCAACTGGTTCGTTATCGAGAGGTTTGACACGGACATGTTTCCGTTTTTCTTGGATTGGAGCCATTTGGAAAAAATGGCATGGAATTCCCTCGCTGTAAACTCGGAAATTCTAGCCCTCTCAGTTGTTAAGAAAACGTAGACCGAACTCCGATATATGGTATGATAGGGACTTCATGAGAAATCGTTCATTCGCATTCATCGTATTTTTAGGTATTTTTTACCTCTCCCCTAGCCGTATGGAAGCCGGAGTAACGTGTACGGGTGACGCTTGTACGATTTTACCCGATTCCATCAAATCCCAAATCAATAACCTCGACCAGGCGCTCCAAACACAATACACGGACAAGGTTCTTTCGACAATGTCCGAAGCCGCCGTGGTATCCAATATCAATTCCTCTATGATGGGACCAGGTCTTGTGAACCGATTCCAAGTAGGACTTGGGGTCACTCTTGCAGGCCAACAAAAAGAAGATATCAATGTTGTGTATCAAAACTTAAGTTTTCAGAAATTACCGAATGTGGGAGCATCTCTTGCACCTAACTTTGTGGTGGCGGTTAATTTGGGTTGGCTCACTGGCGGTGGACCATCGGATACAGAACCGGAACTTAAAACTTTTTTACATCGCTTTAATTTATATTTGCATGGGTTTAAGTTTAACTTTGCACAAGGTGATGTTCAAAAAGCAATCGAAGCACAAAACAAAAATGTCGATTTAGGTGGAGACATCACAAACGGTGGTTTCACTTTGCGATACCATCTGATTGAAAACTATTCCGATGGCATCGGTCTTTTTGAATTTTCTGGAATTTCATTAGGATTAGGACTCCACTACCAAAGACAAGTGATTGATGTCACATACAATGACAACAAAGTCCAATCCCTCACGTTAGGTCCTGCCGTAGGAACTTGGGGAGGAGCCACTACTTTCAATTATTCCAGTACAGTCACAAGTGTTCCTATCGATCTAAGAACTGGATTTCGTTTTTTTTACTTTTTTACCTTGTTTGCTGGTGGTGGTACTTCGATGAATTTTGGAAGCTCTTCTTTAAAACTCAGTCGCCAAGGCCCACTCGTTCTTGCTTTAGATTCGGGAGCAATTTCCGCATCTTTATCCCCAGAGATTGCAGCCCTTATCCCCGCTTCCGCTTTGGGTCAAACTAGATCTGGCACTTTGTCTCTTGACGTAAATGGCAAAGCGCAAGCTCCCAACACAACGAACTTCCTCATTGCAGGGCTCGAGATCAACGCACTCATTACCAAACTCACAGTGGAAGCTGTGGTCGCTCAAAATGTACAATCCGTGATGGTCGGAGCAAAATTTACCTTCTAAGGAAAAGGTTTGGCACCTTTTTTGCAACCTAGAAAGGGTGATCGTTTTGGAACCAGTGTGGGGTGTTTCCCACACCAACTGTTTAGGTTCTAAACAATATGCTATATCTTTAGGAGAGCACCATGACACCTGTCGCAGAAGAAATCAAAAAACCCATCCTTCATATATCTTGCGTACCAAGAAAGGACACCACTCTCCTCAAAATCTCGCTGTCCCAAGATGATTTGGGAATTCTATACCGTGTCACATCCGTCCTCTTTCACCACAGATGGGATATTTTGGAGGCTGTTGCAGAAACCGCGAGTGATGGGCATGTGCAGGATCTGTTTGTGATTCGCAGTTGGGACGGTGCTGAAATGACAGAAAACCTATTGTCCCAAATACGCTCAGATCTCTATGCACTTTTTTACGAAGGAAAGTCTGTTGCTATGTATCTCAGAGAAAATGCGAAGGAAGAAATCCTTGTTCGTAAAATTGGAGATTCAGAAGCATCCTTAAAACTCTACAATCCCATTTCTTCCGATTTTACTGTGATGGATTTACGCATGAAAGACACGCCAGGGATTTTATTCCAGATCACAGAAGCATTGTATCACTTAGGAATCGACATCATCAGTTTCACAGCGAATAGTTTTGATGGGAAAATTCGTGATAGTTTTTTACTCCGCACCTCTCTTACAGGAGAGAAGTTAGATGAAAAAACCATGTTTCCTATGCTTCGAGCAAAACTGGAATCTTTCCTTTAAGTAGAACGTTCGTTTTGTTGGCTTAACAAAATTGTAAACACACAGAGAAGTAGGAACGAGACAAGAAACGCAAAACTAGGTCCTTTCTGAAAATACAGTAAGGAAAAAACAATAGGAGAGATCGCTCTCCCCAAAGATCCAAAACTGCGAAAGAGTCCAAGAGAGCGGCCTAGATCTCCTTTTCCACTCTCAAGTGACGCAAAGGAGGAAAGGCCTGGATTGACAAGAGCACTTCCGAGTGCCAGAAAAAACAAAGAAACCAAAAGACCAGAAAAGGTTGAGCCAATCCAAACAAGAAGGGCCATCCCCAAAACAACGATGATTCCCCCATAGAGTGAGATACGTTTTTCTGACATTTTACCAGACAGCCGTCTCACTACACCACCTTGCACGAGTATGATGATGATTCCAATGTATAAGAAAGTGAATCCAATTTGTTTCGGCGAAAACTGAAAGGTATCCGAAAGAAAAAAATTCACCACAAATTCGAATCCCGAGAAACTCAAAACGAATAACAAATTGAGTAAGGAAATTCGCACCAAATTGCGAGACTCAATTTTTTTAAGTGATAAGAAAGGATGGATTTCTTTCTCAGGAACGGTTTCCGGTCGAGTCGTTGGTAAAAAAAGATACACGAGCACCATCGAAACAAGAGAGACAAGGATCGCAAAAAAAGCAGAAGCAGGAAAGATCACAAAACTTCCTTCCTGATAAAAGGAATCTAAAAAAGTCCATTGGGAGCTGATGCCACCGAGGAGTGGTCCCATGACAAAACCAAGCCCAATTCCTGCGCCTAAAAAACCCATTCCTGCTGCTCTGGATTTTTCATCCGTTTGGTCCGCCATGGCAGCAGAAGCTACTGACAAGTTTCCTCCCATGATGCCTGTGATGACACGACTTAAAACAAACAACCAAAACTGAGAGGAAAATAACCAAAGTAGATACCCTAATGTATTGCCAACAGTAGTCAGAAGTAAAATGGCACGCCTTCCTGAATGATCGGACAATCTTCCCCAAACAGGTGCCGCTAGAAATTGTAAAAAACTATAGATGCTACCTAAAATTCCACCAAACAGAACGAAGGTGTATTTTTGTTCTCCACCAAATGAGAGTAGATGGGCAGAAGAATAAAACATTCGAAATAAAACATCATCACCCTTTGCCAAAAAAAATTCTAAGGTTTTCGGAAATAGCGGAAACAAAAGGGAAAATCCCATCATATCTGTAAAAACAATTAAGAATAAAATGAATTGGATTTTTTTAGGAGACTGACTCATCAGGGCTACTCTCTGGGATCAAATAAAAAAAGCCACAGAAAACTCTGTGGCTTTTGGTGATTTTCATCAATTTATTTTGAAGATTATTTTGATTTTGCTTTGTCGATGAGAACCTTCAATTCATCTAACGTTTGTTTCAATTTTTCTTTTACCTGAGGAGGAATTGCTGTATCAATTTGTTGGTAAATGGATTGGTAGTTTGTTTGTAACTTAGCCACAATCTCATCATAACTCGCGTTAGTTTTCCCGATCGCACCTTGTGCATCCGCGATTGTTTTGCTAAGAAGGTCACGGATTTTTTGTGTTTCAGCAGACTTATCCAGTTCCCCTTTTGCTTTTAATTCATTGTACACTTTTTCTAAATCTACGACTGATGCTTTTAATTTTTCTTCACCAGAACGAAACAATGCGATTCCAGCATTTACGACATCCATAACCAATTTTTCCATACAACATTCCTATCGAAGGGATGATACCCTAGATTTTGGATTCCAAGTGTAAGGAAAAGAAATGGGTATGACAATAAAAAAATTGCAAATCGTTCATTTTCTATGAGACATAGTTAACGCTAATCAACGAATGTCAAAAACCAAAACCAGGAAAGTCAATGATTGTTCGTTCTTGGTTGAGACCCTGAATCGAATCAACTATTTTCGATGAGTTTTTTGATTTGGTCGCGGATCTTAGCAGCGGTTTCGTAATCTTCGGTTTTAAGTGCGTTTTCCAAAGTTTCTTCTAAAATTTGCAAATTGGATTTAGGAAGAGCTTGGATTTTTTTCTCTGAGGAAACATTTTCTCCTTGGATTTCATCTTCCTTCATAATGATACCAGTTTCATCTAACACTGATTTAGCGATATAGATGGGAGCATTTGCTCTTAAAGCAAGTGCAATGGAATCGGAGGGCCTTGCATCCAGTGTGATGATTTCTTCATCTCGGCGAAGTTGCACCTTGGCATAGAAGGTGCTGTCTATGATTTCTTCAATCGTGATTTTGAGAACAGTTGCTCCGAGGGAGGTGAGCATATACAACATTAAATCATGGGTCATCGGACGAGGAGGTTTTGTGCCATCGATGACTGTTGTGATGGAATGAGTTTCAAGCGGTCCAATGAAGATGGGAACCACTCGTTTATCTTCAGAATCTTTTGGGCGTAAAAAAACGGCAAAACCAACATTGGTCAGGCTGATATCAGAAATTTTTACTTCATAAAACTCCATACAATATCGTTCCCTTTCCTGTTTTGTGGGCCCAGAAGGGCTCGAACCTTCGACCCGCAGATTATGAGTCTGCTGCTCTAACCAACTGAGCTATAGGCCCCACTGACTTCCAATCTTTCGAGGAAATAAGGAGAGACAAGCATAAAACAAGCGAGTGGTCATTAAAGCGAAAGAAACAGGTTGGATTCGAAAAATGCGGTGAGGTCTTTGCGATCCGATTTCCATTGCAACCAAATCCAGAGGTAAGGTTTTTCGTTCAGACGTATCCAAACTTGGTTTCGTAATGCATTTTGGTTCCGTATTTGATCCGCTTCGAATACCTGAAAGGTTTTACCCAAAATGCTTCGTTCGGATCGTTTTGGATTGATGGGTTTTTGAAAAACCGAATCTACCCACAAATTTTTGTCAGGCATGGGTTCGCCCCACGGCAAAATCCGTACCACCATAAAGAACCCATCCCGTTTGGCAGGATATACGGTGAGTTTTTTCTGACTGGTGGATTCCATTTTGACAACGACTGGTTCTGGAAATTGGAAAGAAAAAGATTCCCATAAAAAGTTTTGGTTTGGTTCTACCAGAGTCTGGGAAAGGATCGTATTAGATAAGGTCAGAAACAGAAACAAAGGAATCCTGAAACCTTTCATCACATGAAACAATCTACAGAAGAAACTATCTGGCAAGTCCGAAATTCCTTTTTAGGAGTGTATGTCCATTTTCCATATTGTTTCAAAAAATGTGATTATTGCGATTTTTATTCAGAAGGAATCGGAGGCGGGCCAGCTAACGACGAATTCACGCTATTTTCTTCCTATCAAAAAGAAGTTTTAGAACGAGTTTCCCATTTTCCAAATCTTAGAAATAAAACAGTGGATACTGTCTTTTTTGGAGGAGGAACTCCTTCGAAAGCCTCTGTTAAACTTTGGGATGATTTTTTAAATTTTCTCCGTTCTGAATTTGACTTTGCCAAGGACACAGAAATTTCCATCGAAGTAAATCCTGAGGACTTAAGCCCTTCTCTACTCGAATCCTACGCCAAAATTGGAATCAATCGTGTGAATGTAGGTGTCCAAACCTTCCATCCAAAAGGTTTGGAATTTTTGGGTAGGCATTATGAAAAAGAAAAATATGAGTCTCTCCTAACCACTCTCACAGAATCCCCCATTCCTAGGGTGGGGATTGATTTGATGTATGGGATTCCTGGTGTAAGTGAGACGGATTTTTTTTCAGACTTACAAGTATTTTTAGAAGCGGGCCTTCCTCATTTGAGTTTATACTCTCTCACTTTAGAAAAAGGGACACAATATTCCCGAGATGTGAAAGATTTAAAAAAAAGCGAACCAGAAGAACAATTACAATCCAAGATACTTGTCACCTTACCTGAGTTAATGGGTAAGCATGGATATCGTTGGTATGAAGTTTCCAATTATGCGAAACCTGGATTTGAATCCCGACACAACCTTAAGTATTGGACCTTTGAACCGTATCTGGGAATTGGACCAGGAGCCCACGGAATGATCGAAGGAAATCGATACGGGAATCCTAGAAACGCGAAACTCTACCAAAGAAAAACACCGTCAAATCAATATGAATTTGTCACACCAGGTTCGGAACTATCCCTCACCCTCTTTCGTTTGTTTTCTCCCTTTCGCTATTTAGAGTTCATCAAAACTTATCTAAACCCCAAGTCACAAGAACGATACATACAAACCATCCATTCGTGGGAAAAACGTGGACTTTGTTCCATCTCCAATGGAGTTTTCCAATGGAACAAACAAGCATTACTGTTGTTAGATGACCTAATCCTTGAAATCGCCGATTGATTTTTCTCGTTTCCTTTGCAAAATAATCCTAAAAAAAGATTGCCCAGAGACCCCTCTCGAAAAATACTGTTCGTATCCCGGGCCTGTAGCTCAGTTGGTTAGAGCACTCGCTTGATAAGCGAGGGGTCACAAGTTCAAGTCTTGTCAGGCCCAAGAAAAGAAACGGGGCGTTAGCTCAGCTGGGAGAGCATCTGATTTGCATTCAGAAGGTCATCGGTTCGATCCCGATACGCTCCAAAAACCCGTTTTCTCATCCTTCCCTTTTTAAAAATTTCTTGCTATCTCTCTCGATTTCCGTTACACCAAAGGTGTCATGTCCGTAAAAGATATTCTCAAAGACAAAGCCTCCTCCGTTCTTTCCATCGAAGAAGATAGAAATGTATTGGAAGCCACTCAGATGATGGTGGGTGCCAAAGTAGGATCACTCATTGTGACCTTCCAAGGGAAACTCGTAGGCATTTTTACGGAACGGGATTTGATGCGTGTGGTAGCCAAAGACCATGCCAATTTGGATAAAATCAAATTAAAAGACGTGATGACGACACAACTCACAGTCGCAGGTCCTGATGAAGACGTGGATGATATTTTGAACAATATGATCGCCAAACGTTTTCGCCATATGCCAGTGCTTGATGGTGATAAAATCATCGGACTCATCTCCATTGGAGATGCTGTGAAAACAAAACTGAGTAAAACACAAGCGGAGATGCATATCCTCAGAGAGTATATGTATGGTCCTCACTAAAACAAACGGTTTTCTGTCAGTAGATCAATTGTTTTCTCTAAAACGAGTTTGAGATTTTTCGTATCCTCTCTGTTATACGCAATTAATTTATCGAGTGCTTCTTTGTTGTTTGTCTGTTGGTACGAAAACCAAAGGAGTGGTGCCTCTCTTCCATCCATTCCTGCAATGGCTTCGGGACGAACAAGACCCAACTGGATTTCTGATTTTTTTAAACCACCTTTGATGCCAATCGAATGCAAAAGATTCATCAGATCCAGTTGTGGGTTTTTCACTTTGTAATGGAATTCTCTTTCTAAAAACGGAATGTCGAATCGCCGTCCATTGTAGGTAACGAGGATGTCTTCCGGATCAATGGAATCAAATAAAAATTCGAGATCTTTTCCCCGTTCAAACGTGCGAATGGTTTCGTTCTGAAACAAACTCACAACGGTGGTCACAGACGAATCCGATATTCCTGTCGTTTCAATGTCTAAAAAACAAAACCGCTCAGGAAAATGTTGCCATAACCTCCAGTATTCAAGGCTAGGTAGTTCCTTCGAAAAAAAAGTAAAATTGGCTTCTTCCAATTCTCTTTGCAGTTGTTCGTATCGGTCTTCTAAGACACTTAGAATTGGTAACAAAGGATCGTTCGCAGCTCTTTGGTAAGCAAGTAAAGAAGACCAATCATAGACTCCAACACCAAACAGTTGTTTTTCTTTTTTCTCTCCTATCCCAGAGAAAAGTTGCAAACTTTGTCTTAGATGAGATCCCGACATTCTTTCCACCTTTGGATTCCCTCTAAAAAGACATCTTCTTTGGCACCAAATCCAATCCGAAGATACCCTTCCATTTCAAAATTAGAACCTGGCAAAACAAATACTCCCGTCCGTTCGAACAGTTTGTCCGCATATTCCTCAGAAGAAATGCCCTTTTGGATTTGCAACCAACCAACAAGGCCTCCTTCTGGACTTGTAAACAATTCTGTTTTGGGTAAGTCCTTCCATACCAAACTAAATTGATCGATATTGTTTTGCACTCGCCTTTGGATGACAGGAAGAAAGGAATCTTTTTCTTTGAGAAGACCCAGTGCAATTCGTTCGGCAATCGGGTTTACTGTATGGGTGAGATAATCCTTAAACGATCTTGCTCGTTTGATGAACTCTGCATCCGCAATGAGCCAACCCACTCGAAGTCCCGTCACACCAAAACATTTCGTAAAAGAACCCGTCCCATAAAATCGGTGTTTTGGATGTACACCTGTTTTTCCCATCCCACCCCCTTTTGGTAAAAAACGATAGTGTTCATCGAAAAGAACGGTTTTCTTTTGGGATTGGAACTCTTGTAATAATGCATCCCACTCTAGCTGGGAAAAGGTAGAACCCGTTGGGTTGTGTGGATGATTGATCACATACAGGTCTGCGTCTATCCTCTTCCAAACGGAAGCGTGAAACGCGGACTCGGCTGCTACGGGAATGATTTCGGCGCCTAGCATCTTTGGAATTTCATATAAAGCTTGGAAGGCAGGCCAAATTAAAGCCAATTTTGTTTGTGGTCTTACCAATAGTTGAAACGCAATGTATAAGGCCTCTCCTGTTCCCGTAGTGACAAGCACCTCGTCAGGAGACACACCAGGATACAAATCCGCAATGGTCGACCTGAGTGCAAGTGAACCCTGGTTTGGTGCGTCATACATCGGAATTTGGGAAAGATCTTTCCAAGTGAGACCTGCCATTGAAAGCATCTCCTCCATGGTAAAGTGAGACAAGCCACTTTCTCCCAGATTACAAAATGCCTTTAGGCGGTATCGTTCGAGGCGGTCTTCTATGAAAAATTCTCTTGGTTCCAAAATTGATTTCCAGACAACTTAGCTAAAAAAGATTAGTATGTAAGCTATGTTGAAACCAGAAGACAATATCCTATCTTGGACGAAATCACCTTTTTCTACAGAAATCCAATCTGAAGCCAAAAAGGCATATGAAGATTGGCAAAAAGGAATCACCTCGGAACTCGTAGATTCATACGCACACCCACTCACGTTTGGAACCGGGGGAATTCGAGGGAAAATTGGCAACGGAATCGGCAAGATGAACCTCTACACTGTGGGTCGTGCCGCCCTTGGTTTCTTAGATTATTTAAAAGACACAAAAGAAAATCCTTCTATTGTCATTGCCTATGATTCCAGAAGGTTATCCAAAGAATTTGCAGAACTCTCTGCTGGGATTGGTGCAACTCTCGGAGTCACAGTCCATTTGTTTCCGAAAGTCACACCCACACCTCTTCTTTCCTATGCCATTCGTTATTACAAGGCAAGTGGTGGGATTGTCATCACAGCGTCTCACAACCCACCCGAATACAACGGTTTCAAAGCCTACTTAGCTGACGGGGGACAACTCGTTCCGCCAGATGATGCACTCATCATCAAACGAATTGGAGAAATTGAAGATTGGTCTTCTATCCCAATGATTTCTAAAACAGACAAGGTTTATAAAAAATATGTAAAGTCTGTTGGATCAGATTGTTTCAAAGGTTATTTGAAAGACTTACACAAAGCGAAAATCCAATCCAAAGCAAAACCGAAAACTCGTAACAATCTAAAAATCGTCTACTCTCCGTTACATGGAACTGGTGGAGAGTATATGAAAGAGATGTTATCCTTTTTTGGATATAAATCTGTCTTCTTAGTTCCTGAGCAAAAAAAACCTGATGGTGAATTTCCTACGGTCAAATATCCAAACCCAGAAGAAAAAGAAGCTCTCGCCTTATGCGAGTTCCATGCCAAGAAGAAAAAGGCAGAAGTATTCATTGCGACAGACCCAGACGCGGACAGGTTGGGTGTGGGGGTGAGAAAACCAGATGGAGAATATGAATATCTGAATGGAAACCAAATTGGCTCCATTATGGCAGCTTATCTTTCCGAACGAAAAAAAGATAAAGGAAAGGTTTACCATCTAGTCAAAACCATCGTGACCACTGACTTACAAGAAGCCATTGCCAAAAAAAATGGAATCAAGATTAAAAATGTTCTCACTGGTTTTAAATATATTGCAGAAGAAATGAAACAAATTGAAAAAAAGAAAAACAATTTGTTTCTTTTTGGTGGAGAAGAATCCTATGGATACTTACCCGTACCTTTTGTACGAGATAAGGACTCCTTATCGAGTGCCCTTCTCTTTGTCGAAATCTTAGCAGAGAAAGGAGACCTACTCTCCTACCTGAATGAAATTTATCTCCAATATGGACTCTATCGTGAGAGTTTGTATTCACTCACCTTAGAAGGAAGTTCGGGACAAACCAAAATCAAAGAATCCATTGAAGCTTTGCGAAAAGAAAACTTAATCGGAAAACAAATCGGTGGCAGAAAGGTTGTGGGTGTTTTGGACTATGAAACACAAACGGTTTCGGGAAAAAGCAAAACCACCGTATTCCAAGGAATGCCAAAATCCAATGTAATCCAAGTGGAGCTAGAAGGAAATGCCAAACTCACGATCCGTCCTTCTGGAACAGAACCTAAGGTGAAAGTGTATTCTTCTTTTGCCTCTCTCAAAAAACCGAAAAAATCAACCGAGATTCCAAGTCTTTGGGAATCCCTTGGTAAAGAAATTTCCCTCGCAGAAAAAGAATTTTTACAATTAGCAGGCCTACTATGAGTTCCGAAACCAAAACCAAATTTGAAAGTATCAAAGAACTATCTGACAAATACCTACTGAATACCTACAACAGGTATCCAGTTGCTTTCCAATATGGTGTGGGTGAGATGATCTTTGATCAAGATAACAAAGGTTATATTGATTTCTTAGCAGGTATCGCCGTATCCAATTTAGGTCATGGAGAAGCCGATCTCATCGAAGCCTTACGAAACCAAATGGACAAGCTCCTTCACTCTTCCAATTTATACTATTCGGAAGAGCAGGCAAAACTTGCTGAAGTCATTATCGAAAACAGTATCCCTGGAAAAGTATTTTTATGCAATTCAGGAACGGAAGCCAATGAAGCGGCTTTTAAGCTGATGCGTCGCCACGGAATCAACCAGAACATTGATAAACCAGTGATTTTGGCACTTCATTCCAGTTTTCATGGAAGGACATTATCAGCCATGTCCATGACTGGAAATGAATCGGTTCGTAATGGATTTGGCGATCTAGCAGCTGACATCCATTTTGTGGAAGCTAATAACGAGGATTCCCTCATCCAAGCCTTTGACCAATATGGTGGTTCCATTGCTGGGATCATCATGGAACTCATCATCGGTGAAGGTGGTGTGATTCCACTCACACAATCATTTGTGAATCTGGCTCGTAAACTTACCGAAGAAACCAATTCTCTCCTTGTTTTTGATGAGATCCAAACAGGAATGGGCCGCACAGGAAAAATGTTTTGTTTTGAACATTATGGAATGTATCCTGATGCATTCACTCTTGCAAAAGGTCTTGGTTCTGGTTTTCCCATTGGGGCACTCGTTGTTTCCAAAGAATACGAATCTGTATTGGAAAAAGGAATGCATGGTTCTACCTTTGGAGGAAACCACCTTGCTTGTGTGGCTGCCTACGAAACATTCAAAATCATTCTATCTCGAAACCTCCTCGATCATGTGAGCACCATCTCAGAACAAATGTTCTTTCGCTTAAAACAAATGATGGAATCCACAGGAAAGATCAAAGTTGTTCGAGGCCGTGGTCTTCATATCGGTGTAGAACTCTTTACGGAATCGAGGCCCGTTGTCGAAGAATGTTTGAAACGCGGTCTTGTCGTGAATAGCACCGCAGGAAAAGTCATTCGTATTATTCCTCCACTCATTCTCAGCATCGAAAAAGCAACAGAAGGATTGGATATTCTAGAATCAGTTTTAAAGGAAATGAAATGAAAAAAGTAGCAGTACTTGCCGGTGATGGAATCGGCCCAGAAGTAATGGAAGTGGCCCTACATGTGGTAGGGAAAGCATTAGGAAACAAAGCAAGTGAATTTAGCTTTGAACACGCGCTAGTTGGTGGGGCAGCAATTGATGCCACTGGTTTTCCATTGCCAGACGAGACTTTAAAACTATGTGAATCCTCGAATGCCATCTTTTTTGGATCCGTAGGTGGACCTAAGTGGGAAGGCCTTCCTCCCGACAGACAACCGGAACGAGGAGCTCTTCTCCCCCTACGCAAACACTTTGATTTATTTGCAAACCTTCGGCCTGCGATTATCTATCCTGAATTAAAAAAAGCAAGTCCTATCAGAGGTGATATCATTGGTGATGGACTTGACATTCTCATCTTACGGGAGTTAACTTCTGGTATCTACTTTGGAAAGCCCAAAGGTCGTGAAGGAAGTGGTGCAGAAGAATTTGCCTATGACACTATGCGCTATTCTCGAAGAGAAATTGAACGAATTGCTCGCACTGCTTTTGAAGCCGCTAAAAAACGAAATAAAAAAGTAACAAGCATTGATAAAGCAAATGTTCTCACGACTTCGGTACTCTGGAGAGAAGTGGTAGTGGAACTTCATAAAAAAGAATACTCCGATTGTACATTGGAACATTTGTATGTGGACAATGCGGCAATGCAGCTCATCGTAAAACCAAAACAATTTGATGTGATGCTTTGTGAAAATATGTTTGGAGACATTCTTTCGGATGAAGCATCAATCATCACAGGTTCTATTGGAATGTTACCGTCTGCATCTCTTTCAGAATCTGGGTTCGGACTCTATGAACCATCCGGTGGATCTGCTCCTGATATCGCAGGGAAAGGCATCGCCAACCCAATCGCTCAGATTCTTTCAGGAGCACTCATGTTACGATATTCTTTTTCCATGGAAAAGGAAGCCGTTGCCATCGAAAATGCGATCCGCACGGTTCTCAAAAAAGGTCTCAGGACTCGCGATATCGCAGAAGAAGGCACAACCGTCCTTGGAACGAAAGAAATTGGTGTTGAAATCGAAAAGGCACTCGGATAAGGTACGTAGAACATCATGCAAGCAGGCATAGGACCCACAGGTAGACCGTATCAGATTCTCATTGCGGAGAATTCCAAATTTCAGTCCAAACAACTCCAACAGATTTTGGAATCAGAAGGTTTCAAAATCATTGGAATCGCCGAAACTGGAAAAGAACTTTTGAAGTTGTACAAGGAAAATCGCCAACAAATTGACCTTGTGACGATTGAAATCTTTTTGCCAGAAGTGGATGGCTATGCCGCATTTTGGGATATGAAGGAGATGGGAGTTTTACCAAGGATTCTATTCATCTCGGAAGAAAACACTCCGTCTGTCATCAAAGCGTTATTAGAAAATGGTGCGATGGACTATATCGTTAAACCAATCAAACGAGAAAAGATTCTAGAAAAAATCAAAGAAACTCTCATTAAGATTCCCAAAGTATAAAATTTAAGTTCCTTCCCTCTTCTTTAGCTCTGTGACTAAAGTAAAGAGGGCTTTGGAATACTTCATTCTTTTGATTACTAACGAAAAGCTTATCACCAAATGCTCGTTTCACTCTTCTTTCAATTGCAAGACCCACATCTAAGAGATATTTCCCATCTACCTTCGGATAACATACATCTGGTCCTAATTCTAAAAATAAATTAGCGACATCTTCTCTTACTTCGTAATTGGATCTTTGGATATAAGGACCGAGTTCCATCACTAATTCTTCAATCGAATATCCCTGATCAAGTAAAGATTGGATCATTTTTTCAGTGATTCCTAAAGTTGTACCCTTCCAACCAGAATGAATCATACAAACTAACGGTTGTTTTTTGGAATATAAATACACAGGAACACAGTCCGCTGTTCGTACAACAAGAATTTGTTTCTCTTGTATACAAAATAGCCCATCTCCATCTTTCATTTCATTGAAAGATTTTTTATCAGCATCTAAAGGAATCTCCTCAATGGAATCCCCATGAACTTGTTGTAAACTATGAACCTGGTAAGATGGATTTGGATAGATTTCAGAAAAAATCTCTTTCGTATAAGTAAACCAATCCCAAGCTGATTTGGGAAACATTCGGTCTCCCATTTTCTCATCATGGAGTTGATTCTTTCCGATCGTGCCAAAGGTTATCTTTCCATATGGAACGGATACAGATTGTTTCATTTTAAATTGTTTTTCCCAAAAAATGCTGTTGTCTTCCAATCCAATCCATCCGATAAAAATCGTTTTTCTAATTCATCGCAGTTCCAATCCTTTCTTTGGCAGAGTGGATTGAATTTTTTTGGCTCGTACTTCCATACGTAAAAACGAATCGGAACATTTCTCCAAGTGTATGTGATAAACGGAAGATTGAGTTCGGGAAGTCGATTGTCGAGTAAGAGATCAATTTGGCGAAGGTTCAAATCCTCATATTGCAGTTCAGTCTCGTGTCCAATTCGTCCCCGTACAACCACTCTCTTTTTTGCATAGTCTCTATCCGTAAGACCCGACTCTGCCTCAAATGCAAATGAAGGTTTTAAGTAGTAGATAAAATGCGCTTGGGCTCCAAAAAATGTCACTCGAAAGTTTTGCAATGCTCCCTCATCGTATCCTGTGACATCAATCAAATGTTTATCATAAAACATTCGTTCTTCAACAATGCCATGCCAATCAGCAATTCGAGTCCCATTTAACTTCAATGGATCAACATGAATAGCAGCTGCTAAGATGAAAAGAAGGGAAAAGAGAATGGAATTTTTTGCATACAAACGATAAAAAACTTTGTTTTGATTGGATTCATATTGTGACTCATTCGTCCAAAGAAGCAAACGTTTAAAGGCGAAATAAGATAGAAATGGTAAAATTGGAACCCAAAACCGATTCCCCATAAAATCACCACCCACATAGAACACATAAATAAAATAGAAAAGTAAGGAAATTACGAGGAACTGATGTTCTTTCTCCACAAACACAGATTTGAACATTTGAATCCCTGCGAGCAGAAACACAATTGGATACAAAGGATAGGAACGTATGAGATACAAAAAATAATAAAGCCCTTGCGAAAGGTAACTTCCTTTGTTGCCTTTCGCATAAAAAGTATTCGGGAAGAAATCTTGGTAATACCAATACCGTAACAATAGAAAACACGAAAATAAAATTCCAAATACTATCGGTAACAAAAATCGTTTCTGCTTGAACCAATCCAAAGAAACTATACATAAAAACAAAGCACCCTCAGGCCTAACAAGAGCGGCCAAAAGGAAAATGTAAAAAACCGATCCTTTCCTTTTTTCCCAATGTAAACAACCAATACTCACTAAGAACGTAAACAGTGAAGTTTCCAAACCGGAGCTCGCAAAAAGATGTAAGTGAAAAAAAAGTGCCAAATGAACGATAAGTAGTGGATAAAAATTACCAAGCGAGAGTTTGTTTTCTTCTCGAAAAAATACAAAGAGCAAAAGAAGGTAAAAAAAGATTCCCGTTGTTACCGAAACAAGTTGTGGTTTTAATCCTAAACCATAAGCGAGCGAAAGGTAAACGGTCCACAGAAAATTGGTATAGCCTTCGACTCTTTCACCAATATTATAAACTAAACCAAAACCATCCCAAAAATTTCGAGCGTAAACAAAACTAATGTATGCATCGTCACAAATCCAACGCCATAGGTAAGCTTGGTAACTTGCATAAAATAAAACAAAAATGGCGAGAAGATAATACGATAAAAAATTCCGTCTGGCTTGTAACATGATTCAATCCAATTCAAAAGATTTAATGAACTCTTCAATGATTTGAATGTGGTCCATCTCTGGAGTTGGATTTTCCAATGAGGGTTCATATAAATAATCATCAAACACATGGAAGTCAAAAATTTTTAATTCAAAATCAGGAAGTGTGATGATGATGTTTTCAGCGTGAATATCAAAAATCAATTTTTCTTCTTCCGCAAGGTATTTTGTGACTTCAATCACTCGATTAAAATCCACTGCAATTTTCTTTAATTTTGATTTGGAGATCACACCAAACCTATGAGAATCAAAATTCAGTTTCCATTTTGGAAAAAGTTTGTCTAAAATCGGATTTTGGTCTAATTTTTCATTTCGAATGGTAAATTCTTTCAAGTGCTTTCCAGCAAGTAACGGCTGTTGGTCGCAAGGTGTCAGAGTGATATTGGGAATACCAAACGGGTTTTTCCGAACACGCATTCCCATAAAAAATCGAGTCGGAACCACTAAATCTGGAATGAGAGATTTTAATTTCCAATAATGCAATCGTTCCAAACCCAATCGTTTGAATTTAAAATCAAGTTCATCTCGCTTAGATTCACGCCTTGTATTTGTTTTTAGGAAATCGCGTAATTCAATTTCTTCTGGTTTTAAAAATCTCGATAAATCCCTTCCGACTTCTTTGAAAAGAGAACCAAAGATAACATCGGAAGGTAGTTTCGATTTCCCAATTTTCACCACCTGATTCCAAGGCAGTTTGTATACAAATTTATACGAACCTCGTCCGATGTAACCATCCGAAGATAGAGGCATAAAATTATCTAAAAATTCTCGATTGTACCGGTAGGTCATGCGAAAGACATGCGAAACAGGAAACAGTCTTTCATATAAGTTTCGGATGAAGCCAGACTTTCTAAGGACCTCATCCACTGGTAGGTCTTCCAGTGGAATGGGTTCCTCATTTTTGTTTGGATCGACAAACAACTCTTTGTCGAGACCCTTCTCCAACAGTTCCAAAAATTGGGGAATTTTTCCCCAACTTGGATACTGGTTCCATAATTGTGAGATCTTATCTCGAATCCCTTTGATTGGACCTTTTTTTTCAGCCACTAGGAATGTTTACTTCCAGCGAACAATCGATTCGTAATCAGAAAATTTTTCTTTTTTAGAAAGACTCTCAGATAGTTTTTTATCCTTTTCTTCATCATACCACCAGTAGTCGGACGAAAAACTTTCATCGCCATATTTACCTAGTGGCAAACTCGGCATTCCATATTTTTGCCAATACAAAAGACGTGTGCTTGGCAAATGCCAGAGTAACACATAAGGATATTCTTTATATACAATTCGATCGATTTGTTTTAGAATTTCATTTCGTTTGGAGACAGAAAATTCCGTTTTCTGTTGTTCGATGAGTTTATCCACTTCAGGAATTTTTAATCCAGGAAGGTTTGGTTGGCCTTCTTCATCCGCATATTTTGATAACCATTGTGATTCTGGGTCTTTGAAAATTCCAGAACCCCAGGCAGCCCAAGTCATATCAAAATCATACTTGTCCACTCGTTCACTCCAAGCAGCCAAATCTAATGTGTCGATGGAAGCACGTATTCCAACCTCTTTTGCCTTCTCCAAAAAGACGGTAAAATATTTCTCTGTCTTTTTATCCCGATCAAGGATTGAAAACTGAAATGGTTTTCCATCCTTTTCTAAGATTCCTTCTGCATTTGGTTTCCAACCAGCTTCCGCTAGTAATTTTCTCGCCTTTTCCATGTTAAATTCTGTTGGAACATTTGGATTTTTTTCACCACCCAAATAAAAATCAGGATAATAACTATTCGTTGGATCATATTCACCATAAGCGAGTTTATCGATCATGAGTTTTCGATCCACGAGAAGGTTCATCGCTTCTCTCACACGTTTGTCTGAGAAAATCGATCTTCTCGAATTCATCGCCCAACCCTGAAATCCAATCGGTTTCAAATTGAAGATACGTTGTTTGGCGATCCAATTTAGATCAAACGCCTCTCCTTTCGCTTCTTCTACCCAAACAAATGCGGAGTAAACTGGATAGATATCAATATCTCCTTTTTTGAATGCTTGTAAAGCAACGGCTTCTTCGTTGTATACCTTATACACGATTTGGTCAAAATTGTTCCTGCCTTCGTTAAAAGGATACGCGCGTTGCCACCAGTCTCCTCTTCTTTCCAATTTGATATAACGATTCTTCTTAACTTCTGTGATTTTGTAAGGACCAGAAACCACAGGGAATTCCATATTTTCTTTGTTAAAATCTTTCCCTTCGAAATGATGTTTTGGTAAAATAAAAATGGAAGATGCGATATCATTAAAATTATTCCAATGAACTTCTTTTGCTTCAAACACAACTGTTCGGTCATCTACCTTCACCGGTTTTAAAAATCGAGAAAGAGAAATTCGAAACACAGCAGTTCCATGTTTTGGATTCATGATTGTATCATATGTGAAGATCACATCGTCACTTGTGACTGGTTTTCCATCTGACCATCTTGCATTCGGATCTAAATAAAAAGTAAACTTCTTCTTATCGGGAGAAATTTTCCACTCTCTTGCTAAATGAGGAATGGTCTCTAAAGTGAGAGGATGGTAGGCAGTGAGAGGTTCATACAAACTAGTAAAAATTCTTGCTGTAGTCGTAAACTGATCAAGGTAGTAGTTGAGTGACTTAGGGAATTGGTGAGAATAGATGCGAATCCTTCCACCTTTTTTAGCCTTTGGATCTGCGACCGGATTTTTCGCCTGCAACGCTTTAGGAATGGAATTCGGATCCCCTTCCCAGGCTACATCCACGACTCGATTCAGTGATTCTTTATTGTCCTCTTCTGAACAATTTTGGAAAAACATGATCAGCAAAAGACAGGTAAACCCAACGAAAACAAACTTGCAAACTTGGGAACGAACCATACGGTATTGAAGTAAATTATGAAACATCCCTTCCATCAAATCCATTTGTACGAGATAGGCTCAAGGATTTTTTGTACGAAAAAGGGGAAACCTCTACGCGAAGTTTTAGTTGACCTTGAAAGAAAAACTCCCTTTGTTTGGGCTGATGAAATATGGCTAATGGGAGTTTGGAAAAATAGCCCTAGTTCGCAAAAAATTGCTCGCTCCATGCCGGAACTACAACCCGGGTACAAAAGCGTAAAATCGAATTTCGAACCAAAGGATGTATATGGCTCACCCTATTCGATTTATGACTACGTGCCTGATCCATTAATCTCTGAATCAAATCACCTAACAGAAATTCATCACTGGTTTGCCTCAAAAAACAAAAAATTGATTCTGGACTTTGTCCCCAATCATATGGCAATTGATTCTCCTCTGGTTTCAAAGTATCCAGATTATTTTTTAAAAGCGGATTCGAACAAAGAAGACAAAAATACATTTTTACACCCCAATGGATTTCGTTACTGTTATGGAAAGGATCCTTATTTCGATGGCTGGACTGATACCATCCAATGGGATTTTTCAAATCCAGAGGTAGAAACCTACCATACTCAGTTATTACGAAAGATCGCCGAACAATGCGATGGTGTTCGGTGTGATATGGCAATGTTACCTCTTCCCGAAGTTTTCGAAAAAACACATGGAAAAAAGTCTGTGTATGATTGGCAAAGGGTAATCAGAACGATCAAAAAAGAATTTCCAGAGTTTCGGTTTTATGCAGAAGTCTATTGGGGTCTAGAAGTCACGCTTCGCAACCAAGGGTTTGATGCCACTTATGATAAAAGTCTATACGATGCACTACACAATAAGGATCTACATCAAACATACGATTTGATTTCAAAAAATTCCGAACTGCACTACATTCGGTTTTTAGAAAATCATGATGAAGGAAGAGCAGAAATCACATTCGGAGATAATGCAAAAACATACTTTAGTCTGTTATCTGCAAGCCCATGCACAATTTTATTTTATGACGGACAAGAGCTTGGGCTCACAAAAAAAATTCCTGTCCAAATGATTGGAATTGACGAGGAAAAGGAAAATCAAAGAACCAAGGAATTTTATACGAGAATATTTTCTGTGATTACCAACCGATCGAATGATGCAAAATTCAGTGACGTTTCTTATTCTGAATTTCACTATCTGCCTATCTTTGCACGTCTCATCACATCACAAAACCAAACAGAACTTATCCTTTGGAACTTTCATAAAACAACAGCCTCTGGATGGATTCACTACCAAGAGGGAATCACGTATCAGAAAGAACTGAAAGATTTAGTGAGCGGTGAGACTTTTTCCCAAGAAAAAAAAGAAGATGGAATTTATTACAAATTGGAACCCAACCAATTACAATGGTTTACTTTTTAACTCGTTCCGCAAAAACAACACCTTGAATCATTCGTAAGTTTTCTAAAATTTCTTTGAGTTGGTCCAAATGATCAACTTCTAACATAAATTTTGCGGTAAGTGTTCCATTTGGGTGAGATGAGGCACCTGCCTCTAAAATATTTGTCTCCGTGCTCGAAATGGATTCAACCATCGATAAATAAATCCCTTGTACGTCTTTTGCACGCACTTCAATTTGGATTGGAATTGGTTCGCCTGGTCCTTCCCAACGAACTGGAATTGTTTTCATCCATTCCAATTGTTTTGTGGCAGTAGAGCAGTCTTTTTTATGAACACTCACTCCCCTGCCTCTCGTGATAAATCCTATGATCTCGTCACCAGGGATCGGTGTACAACAAGATGCCACTCGCACAGGAACATCATTCCAGCCAGCAACAGAAATCCCAAATTCCTTGGACTCTTCTTGGTTCGGATTTGGTTTGGTAGGTTTTTTGATTTTTACTTTTTTGATTTCTTTGATCGTATTTTCATCAAAGACTGGATTGGAAGCCTCTAACACAGAACCAATGGTTTCTTTTTGAGAGTCTTCTTGAAGTTTACGAAAGTAAGCACGTAATTTTTGTCGGGCCCCAGAAGTTTTTACAATGCGAAGCCAAATGGGAGACGGTTTGGAATTTTTTTCCGTTATGATTTCTACTTGGTCACCAGACTTTAGTTCTGTGCGTAACGTGACCATACGACCATTTACTTTTCCACCACGGGCATGAAGACCCACATCTGTATGAATTCGGAATGCATAATCTAGAACAGTTGCTCCTTTGGGCATCTCAATGATTTCCCCTTTGGGAGTAAAAACAAAGACCTCATCCTCATGTAGGTCGTATTGGAGTTCTTCCATAAACTCTTTTGAGTCTAAACTTGGATCCTGCCAAGATTTGAGAATCTCCAACCATTTCATTCGAAAGGCATTTTCCACACCGTTCTGTAAAATCACAGAAGACTTCGAGAGATTGGTGGATTCTTTGTAAGCCCAATGTGCAGCCACTCCATTCTCAGCAATGGCATTCATTTCTTTCGTACGAATTTGTACTTCCATCGGCCGCCCGTCGGGACCAAAAACCGTTGTATGCAAAGACTGGTATAAATTTGTTTTGGGTGTAGCTATATAGTCTTTAAACCTTCCTGGAATCGGAGTCCACAAGGTATGTACGATTCCAAGTACACCATAACAATCCTTAATTTCATTTGTGATGATACGTACAGCTCTTAGATCAAATATTTCGGAAAATGATTTTTCCTTCGTAACCATCTTACGATAGATGGAATAAAAATGTTTGGCCCTTCCATCAATTCTTGCATCGATATTAATCTCAGCTAACCTTTGTTTCAGGATAATCTTTATCTTTTCAATATATTCGTCTCGTTCCGATTTTTTTGCCGAAACTCGTTTTTTAATTTCCTGATATTCCTCTGGATGTAAGGACTGAAATGCAAGGTCTTCTAATTCAAATTTGACTTTATAGACCCCAAGTCTACCAGCAATAGGTGCATATAGTGAAAGAACTTCTTTGGCGATTCGTTTTTGTTTTTCTTCTGGTTGGAATTTTAATGTCCGCACGTTATGCGTTTTATCCGCAAGTTTGATGAGCATCACTCGCACATCTTTTATGGTAGCAAGTAACATTTTACGAATGTTTTCTGCGGCTTCTGTCTCTTTGGATTGGGATTTGATTTCAGAAATTTTTGTGACACCTTCCACAAGAGCAGCTATGTCTTCCCCAAACTCCCTTGCCATATCTTCTTTGGTATAACTAGTGTCCTCAACAACATCATGAAGTAAACCGGCAGCAATCGCCCTTTCATCTAAACCCAAATCATCCAATACGGAGGCTACATTCATGGGATGGATAATATAAGGTTCGCCAGAAAGTCTTTTTTGGCCTTCGTGCATTTTATCAGCTATATGATATGCTTTCTCCACCAACTGTGCTTTTTCAGGACCAAGCCGTTTCCGAACTGCATCAAATAACTCCTGTTTGTCTTTTATGTCCTGATAGAGTCCCATTACTTTATATCCAAACTGATATCCAAAAATTTAACAGTATGGGTTAAGTATCCCATACTCACTCCAATTCCATTAAATTTTGATAAAAACTTTAGTTTTTCTGGAGTAATTCCACCTGAACATTCAATTCGAATTTCAGGTGCATTCTCTTTTAAAATACGAATCGCTTCTTCTGTATCTTTTTCTGAAAAATTATCCAATAAAATGATGTCTGGCTTTGCTTCAATTGCTTCATTCAACTGAGCCAATTCATCTATTTCCAATTCGATTTTTTTACCAGGATTTGTTTTTCTCACCATATTTACCGCAGAGAAAATGCTTCCTGCCTTTGCCACATGGTTATCTTTTAACATTGCCATCTCGGAAAGATTCAACCTGTGATTGGCACCACCTCCTGTGTAAACAGCATACTTGGCCAATTTTCTATAACCTGGGAGAGTCTTTCTTGTATCGAGAATGAGTAGGTTAGGAAATTCTTTCGAAACTCGATGGGCATTCGTCGCAATTCCCGATAGATATTGTATAAAATTTAGTAAGATTCGTTCCATCTTGAGAATCGAAGCAAGCGAACCTTCCAACTCACCGATCACAGTTCCCTTCGTTATCGTTGCCCCATCTTCCAAAATCTTTGTCCAAGTGACCTTTGCTTGGGTTTTCTGAATGAGACAAGGGATCACGGAAAGACCACAAAGCACTCCCTCTTCCTTTGCGAGTAAAATGGCATGGCAGGTTTCTTCTTTTGAAAACAAAGTATCAGTTGTAATATCTCCCGCTGGTAAATCTTCCTCTAATGCAAGCTCTACAAGTGCATCAAAGTCTTTCTCTGAAATATTCGTGACAGGAGTTGTGTATCCTCGGTTCATATAGTTCCTAATATTTAGACAAAAAAAAAGCTGTCGTTCAGACAGCTTTTTTCCCATCACCTAAACAATGTTTATTGAGTAGGAGCTTTTCCGATTTTTCCCGTTTTGGGTGGGATGTTCAGTTTTTGTTTTGGGTAGATTAGATTTTTGTTGCGAATGGATTTGCGGTTCGCTTCAAAAATACGTGGCCAAAGTTTTGCATCGTTATAAATGTCTTCGCGATCTGCAATTCTCCAGAGGCAATCTGCTGGATTAGATTTTTCTACCGTATAACGTTTCCAACCACCAGACAACTCTTCCACTTGAGAAGAAGACGCCTTTTCAGAATCTTTTCCGTCTGTAGTTTCAACATCTGTTTTTGTATTACGATCCGTTTTTGCTACATTGTTTTTCCCTTTTAAGGTTTCGATTTGGTCAATGGAGATTTCCGCCAATCGAATTGCTTCTTCGGATTGAGCAATTGAGTCCTCAAACTTATCTTGCTCTAAAAGATTTCCAGATGCTTGTAAAGATTCATTGGAAGCTCCTAAGTTTTCTTGGGTGCTTGCATAAGATTCTTTCGCGTTGGATTTAAGATACGTTTCTGCATTCAATTCACCAAATCGAAGATTTGCATCTTCTACCACTTCACGTGCCTGTGCATTCCGATTTTTAGCGTGGTCCTTGATCGATTCTTGTAAAAGAGATGCAGAAGCAAGGCGTGCTGTTTTAATTTTTTCATCAGCAGATTTGAGTCTTCCTGCTTGGATGTCTTCTCTTGCCGATGCAATTCTTGCTTTTTCTTCATCAATGGCAGGGTTTCCTGCTTTGGAATAAGATGCTGCTTTATCGAGAAGTGAGTCCACTTCATCGGCAGATTTCACAAGTGCTCCACCAGATTTTTCTAAGGCAACTTTTCTTGCTTCCGAACTAATTTTAGATGCCTCTTGAAACTGGTTGTGTGCCTCTTCATATTCTTGTAGAGCAACAGTTCTTTTGAGTTCTTTTGCTGTTTCGTCTTTATCTTCACGAAGATAAGAAGCAAGGCTTGCATCTGCTTGTGCTAATTTTGTTTCACCAGCATCTCTTGCAGCAACAGCTTTTTTGTATTCTTCCGGTGTATATTCAGATGCATACGCTTCGTCAGCAGCATCAATAGCAGTCACAGCTTCTTCACGTGATTTTGCAGCTAACTTTGGCAAGGTTTTTTCTAAAGCATCATATGCTTTGGAAATCGCATAATCTGCACTTTTTTTAGATTCAGATGCCTTTTCTTCTGCTGCAAACTCATTTGCGGAAACTAAATTCTTTTTAGCTTCATTGAATTCTTCAGGTGCATATTCTTCTGCAGAAAGTCTTTCTGCTCGCTCCACTTGCGACTTTGCGAGGGCTAGTTCTTTCAGCGGTAGTTCTTGTGCGCAGTTTACAAATCCTGCAGAGAACAATACCAAAGCGGAGAGAAAGACAGATGTCTTTTTCTTTTTTAACATAACAAACTCCTTAATGTTTGGTAGGGGGATTAGTAAAAGAGAGAAGCGCAAATACGCTCCCTCTTTTATTTGAAAGCAGAAACGGCTTCGTCTTCGCTATCGAAAATTTCAAAAAATGAAGTCAACTTAGTGAGTTCGAATACTTTACGAACAGAACCAGCTACGTTGATGATTTTTAATCCACCTTGGTACTTTTTCAGGTTGGACAAACTTGAAATTAAAGCTCCAATTCCGGAAGAGTCGATGTAAGATACCTTCTCGAGATTGATGACGATGCAATACTTTTGTTCTTCGATCAATTTGGCAATTACATCCTTGATCTCAGGCGCGTTATAAAGGTCGATTTCCCCGTTAATATCGAGTACTACGATTTTATCTTTTTCCCTTCTGGTGATTTCCATGTGTGTCTAGAGACTCCTCAATGAAGCTACAATCAATGTAGAAATGACGGTACAATCACATTCAAAAAAAATAGGTACGTCAACCTAATAATTTTAGCTACCAAACAAATTTTTCCAATGGTCATAAAAGGGGCGAAAATTGCCAATTTCAATGGCTTTTCTCATCTTTTCCATGAAGCTTTGCATAAAATATAAATTATGGTAGGTAGACAAAGAAAACGCTGTTAATTCCTTCACCTTATGCAAGTGGCGAATGTAACCAAGACTATACGTTTGACAGACCTTACATCCACATTCTGGATCAATCGGAGAATCACTCAACCTGTGCGATTCGTTTCGTAAATTGATTTTGCCATGGGAAGTAAAAACTTGACCATTCCGAGCATTCCGTGTCGGCAAAACACAATCAAACATATCAATCCCATTTTTCACACCTTCTAGGATATCAACGACAGTTCCCACTCCCATTAGGTATCTTGGTCTCCGTTTGTCTAAATGGGGAGCCATGCATTCTAAAATTCGAATGTATTCTGGTCTAGGTTCCCCTACACTTAAGCCCCCGATGGCAATTCCAGGAAAATCTATGTTTTGAAGAGTTTCTAGACTTCGCAGGCGAAGAGCTTCATTCACACCACCCTGCACAATTGGGAATACATTTTGACCATTTGGATTTTCCATCCAATACTCATAGGATTCCTTGGCCCAACGATGCGTCCGATCCAAGGCGAGCTCTAAACGTTTGGTATCGCTTCCATAAGGAGCACAGTCATCGAGAACCATCATGATATCAGAGCCAATTGACCTTTGCATGTCAATGACCGAGGCTGGCGTGAATTTATGATAACTTCCATCAATGTGGGATTGAAACCGAACACCATCGTCTTCAAATTTAAAAAGACTCGCCAGACTAAAGACCTGAAACCCACCTGAGTCAGTGAGTAATGCCTTTTGATACGACATGAATTTTTTTAAGCCGCCAAAATGATCGAATACCTCTTTTCCCGGTTTGAGATAGAGATGGTAGGTATTGGCTAAAATTAAATTGTAACCGAGTTCATCGATGTCTTCCGAGGTAAGTGACTTGATGCTCCCTCGAGTGCCCACTGGCATAAAAATGGGAGTTTGAATCTCGATGCCATTTAGATGCAAGGTTCCAGTTCTTGCATAGGAATTGGCATCATAGATCCCTTCTTTGAAAATGGAAGACACTATTTTTTGTTTTTATGTTCGCAAGTTGCAAAGTTCAAACAATTGCCAAAAATATTCAAACTATGACCTGTGATTGTAAAACCATTTTCTGATGCGGCTTTGTTTTGTAACTCTTCGATTCGTTCATCGATGAATTCCACAATTCTACCGCATTGCATGCAGATGATGTGATCATGGTGTTCATGACCAATGATGTGTTCGTAGTATTTATAATCCTTACCAAAGTCATGTTCTTCAAGAAGTCCTGCTTCTACCATGATCGCAAGAATTCGGTAAATGGTTGCTTTGGAAATTCGATCTTTATTGTCCTTAAGTTCGTCGAGCAAACCTTCAGCTGTAAAATGATTATGCGAAGAAAAAATTTTCTGTGCGACTAACAAACGCTGGTTTGTGATCTTCAAACCTTTTTCTTTTAGATACTCTTCAAAAGCCAGCATCTCTTTTTTTGTGTCTTCAGAGGAAATAGGATCGTTTGGCAAGGTTTTTCTCCTAATTATAACTTAATTCAATACACCAGAAAGAGAATAATACCAAGCTCTTTCTGCTTCTTCCGCAATTCGAAGTGCCATCACTCGAAGCAAACGATTTTGTGCTTCTAACTCAGACTCTCGAAATCCAATTTGAGTCGAAAAATGCACCCTTCCGGGAATTTCACTTCGCTCCATTGGTATTTTGACTCCCGTTTCCGCCTCAATGATCTCCACACGTGTGACAACAAACAACTCGGAAGTAATTTGTTGGTCGGCCAGATCCATCAAATCTCCGACTTGTTGGTAGTGGACAATTTCCGCATACAATCGGTATTTCGCTAGAGTTTTTTCCCGAGTTGTGATGAACCTACCGCGACGATCGATCTCTTCCATAATCATTTGGGTGAGCCGAGTGTGCATCCCTGGAGAATAAGTATTGTTACGCACATTTTGAATGTAGATAAGGCGTTTTGAGTCTGGTACAGGTACCCCATCAATTTTTGGCGGACGACCAGGTTCCTTGGAAAAAAAAGCACATCCAGAAACGAGTAATGAGAGTAAAAAAACAAAACCTGACTTCATTTGAATTTGTTCCCTGTCATACTAGGTCTCAACTCTAGTTTGTCAAGGGAATCGAAATGAAAGAGAATTTCTTCTCCTCCCAGGAAAGGCATGACAAACGAAGTGGGAAGTTTCTACTTTTCCCATGCGACCTGCGAAGATTTGTTTCTATGTGATTCCCCTGATCTTCTTACAATCACTACTTTTGGCAGATTCCAAAATTCATGAAATCCCTCATTCTGAAGTTGGATTTCCTTTGCCATATTATTCTCCCGTTTCCGGTACGTTTGCAGAAATCAGAAATCACAACTTACATTTAGGCTCTGATTTTAAATCCTATGGACTCAATGGTCACAATATCCTTGCAACCTTTGATGGTTATGTGGAAGAAATCAGTTATTCCAAAACGGGGTATGGTCTTTCTTTAAACTTATACAATCCCAAATATAAAATCAAATCGAAATATGCCCACTTACATTCCTTCGGTGGAACTCTCCACGAATTGGAACTCCTTAGACGAGCTCTGCTACTGATGGGGGATCCAAATGGGTTTCAACTCAAACTTCCTCCTGGAATGTTCATGACTAAAAAAGGAAATGCGATTGGAAAAACAGGCGAAACTGGCTCTGGGCCACCACACCTTCACTTAGAATTCCGATCTGAAAAAGGAAACATCAATCCACTATACTTTTCCGAACTTCATCAAAAAGACGTCACTCCGCCGACGATTTTGTCTCTCTTTCTGGAAGGAGACGAACTTGAAAAACCTTTGTTACTGACAGCCAAGGAAATTGGAAAAGGGAAATTTGAGTTATATACAGAGTCCGGTGAACCATTTTCAAAAGTCCAACTAACAGGAAAACTACGAATTCGTTTGAGTGGTTATGATAAAATTCGTTCTCGAAACAAAAACAACGTGTATGGAATGGATTTGTTTGTGAACGGCAAAATGATTTTTTCTAGAAACTTTGATTTTTTACCCTTCGAAGACAAATCCCAAAAACATCAGTTTTATGATATCAATCGTTCTTCATTATCGCCTCCTGTTTATTTTTATCATATGTATGACAAACCGAAACTGTTTAAAGAAGAAGGGTTCTCTGTCGATTTAAACCAGTTTCCCAAAAAGGAAACAGTTAAAATCCAAGCCTCCCTCCGTGACGCAACAGGAAACCAGTCTTCCGTATACTTTGACATCCTAAACGAAGAACCAAAAAAAGATCCGAATGCCAAGCAGGTCGCTAAAAAAACAGGAAACAAAATCAAATCCAATGATGGAGTGATCGGTATCGATTTGACCAAAGCAGAAATCTCCGGTGAAGGGAGTTTACTTGTGACGGAACTATCCGAAAAAGAAATCCCTTTTTCCATTCCCAAAGGCCTTCCCCTAAAAGGTAAAATTTACCACGTGGAAACCAAACGTTTGAGTTGGAAGGGAGAAGCATTGGGGGAAATGAACTTAGGTTATACACCGTCGGTGAAAGACTCTTTGTATTTTTTTGATTCGTCAATAGGTAGGTTCCAAAGTGTCCAACCCAAACGAAAGCCAAGCGGATTTAGTTTTAAACTTACCAAAGTTGGATATCTGATGGTTCTTGCCGACGAAACTCCACCCACAGTGTTTCCGATGACATCCATTGCGCGATTCATCGAACTACCTGAAGTGAGAAACCATTGTATGGAAGAAAAATATTATGTGTTGTCCGATGTAGGAAGTGGATTTCGAACCAATGTAGAACTCCTGCTCGATGGACAATCCTATCCGTATGAATATGATCCTGATCGAAGTGCAGTGAAAGTTCTCATTCCGAAAAGCCTCCAAAAGGAAAGGCCTTATCTTCTTTTGGAAGTTAAGGCCTCAGACTTTGCCGGAAATAGTTCCGAACCGTTTTTAGATTTGATTTCTACAAATGGATGGAAGGAAGACCTTCAGGCTTCCTGTCCTGTCATCGAGTAACGAGCAATATCTAACACTTCGTAAACTGTTTCTGTGGAACCGAACACAAGTGTTGCTTCGTTTCCAGTGTGTTTACCAAGTAAAGACTTCGCAAGTGGTGATTGGTAGGAGATGATATTTTTCTCAGTATCAGCATCCCAAGCACCTAAGATGGAGTAAGTGACGACTTCACCTGTTTGTTTGTTTTTCAAACGAACAGTCGTTCCGATTCCCACTTTATCCGTTTTGACATCACTAAGATCCAAAATACGAGCACTTTTGAGTTCCGCTTCCAATCGTTTGATGGCAGCTTGCAACTGTGCTTGTTTTTCCATGGCTGCTTTGTATTCTGCGTTTTCTCGTAAGTCCCCTTTTTCTTGAGCCTCACCGATATCACGAGAATTTTCTGCCATCTCTACGTTCACAAGGTGTTCAAACTCAAGTTTCTTTGCATTAAAGGCACGTCTTGTCACAAGAACCACATCGTGAGGAAGATTTGCCAATGGATCATCATCTGCATCTTCTTCTGAATCATACTCATCCCAAACGATGTTTGGTTTGAGTTCATTGATAAGAGCATACAGTTGGTCTTTTTCCAAATCAGTCACATAAGGTACTTCTTTGAAAAGAGCAAACAATTTACGAACATATTCATCGTCTGCATTGGTTAAAATGTCTCGGAGAAGGCTATTGTCTTTTCCGAACAAAATGTCCATGGCTTGGTTTTTGAGTTTTGTTCCTTTGTCCTCAATTTTAGCAAGAGGTTTTAAAATACGGAACACTCGAAGCACTAAGTCTTCTTCACTGACCTTTAACCAATCAAATTTCCAAGTATGGGAAAGGATGGATTTTGCAACCCATAAGAATACTTCAGGGTTTTCTTTTGACTTATTGCATACAGTCTCTACAAACAAATTGAGTTCTGCATACTTTTCATCAGCAACCAAGTTTTGGAATACAGATCTGTTTACCTTCACAGGAACTTCAAAAAGAAGACCAATCAGGATATTGATCGCTTCCGGATGGTGTGCACGAATCAGATCTTTAAAACCTTTTTTGATGTCCGTATTCTCCAACGCTTTGGAAATTTTTAGAGCATCTTCTTTTGTAAGAGTTTGGATCAGGGTTTTTAATTCTGGTTCTCTGATTTTATGAGAAAACTCTTCTGTAGGCCACGCTTTCCCTGCTTCTTCTAAATACAGATAAGCAGAAATTTTACGAATGATATCTCTTGCCGATTCTTCTTCCACATAGTGAGAGATGAAAAACTCACCAGCTTCTGCGGCTTCATCGGCGTCTCTTACTGCTTCCATTGCAATTTCTAACTTCTTGTTCGCATCAGTCGTTGCTTGGAATTTTTGTGTGAGCGTTTCGGAGTGAGTGATCGGTTTTTCATGATACACAACCTCATCCTTTTTCTTAGGATTCATTCCGATGTTGGCTTCTTTTTTGAGAACGGTTTTAACTTTTGCCCACCACTTGGACCACTCATCTTGTTTTAGGAAGGTACCAATGAGTTCATTCTTCATATCAGAAATGAGCATTCTATTTTCGTAAGAGGTAAGGAGCTGTTTTAAAAACTCTGCCAAGTTCTCTTGGAACATGGTTGTGATTGCTTTTTTGTCTTCGAAATGTTGTACCCAAATGTGATCTTTCTTAAGTGGCTTAAGAGATGTGATCGCCATTTGAATCGAAAGTTTATGATCCTTCTTTTCTTCAAAATCAACAAAGATAGAATCTCCCGTTTGAGAGATAGATGTGATTTTACCAACACCCCAGTTTCTATGCATTACATAGTTACCAGTATCAAATACAATGTTACGTTCAAAGTTTGTAATACAAAGTTTTACTGGCTTACGGTTGTTACCAAGTTCACTCATTTTGAGGAAGTCTTCAAGTAACGAGTGCGCAGAGTATTTTTGTTTATAAGCACGAATGAGTTCATTTCTTGCTTTTTGAGAAGCAGGTTCGTGTTCCAATATTTTCTTTAAAAAATAAATGACATGATCCCAATCTTCCATTGCCTTAAAAGGCTCAACGATTGGATAGAGAAGACCAACTAACCGAGTTTTCTCTCTTTGTCCGAGTAAGATACGCTCAATTTTATCAAAGAAGGCTACGTCTTCATAATTGTTTTGAACGATGGTTGGCCAAATCTCTTCCATCGGAACGTATTCTTTGTTTTTTGCATACATCTCAACGGCAAGTTTGAGATAAGACATCGCTTTCGGTTTGTCTTCTTCCATGATGGAGAAACCATACTTCTTTGCGATCTCTGGATTTTTGCGATCTTGTTTAGCTAATTTTTCTAATACAACTTTTAGCTCTTTGTTTTTCTTGAGTTTATCAAGAGCTTCCGCTTTCACACGGAGGGCAAGTCTGTGATCACCAAAACGTAAAATAGAATCAGTGATGTATTCAATGATGGTCCATTTCGCATGAGCTTTAAAAGCATCCAAAATATTCTTCACCAAATTCGCATCTCCCATGGAATCTTCCATAAAAGAAATGATCATTAACATGTATTTGGCGGAGATTGATTCAGGGTGTTCTTTGAAATGGTCTTCGATTTTTTGTTTAGCTTCCGCTAAACGATTTTCTGCCTTATATGCATCAATGACATCGTCAAAGATTTTGAATTTAGAAACGGGAACCGTTCCTACATCAGCGCGAACATAAATTTCCTCATTAAATAGAGGGGTAAGTTTGTCGTTATCGGCAATTTTGTTTGATTTGTCTTCGGTAATAGTCTCAGGCATGAAAAGAATCTCCCTCTTCGTATTTCCAATAAAGGGTGTTCATAGTTCCTATAAAGTTGTTACGGTAAATTTAGCGATGAATCCGCGAAAAGAACAGTCCTAGGGTTCATTCTCCAGGTCCGTTCGATTCTGTAAAGCCAAAAAACCCAGCCGAATGGCTGGGTTTTCCTGGTCCAAGTAGATTCCCTTGGAGTGAAAAGGGATCTATTTGTTTTGAGAAGAACCGTTACTTCCCCCACAATCGCGCACTTTTGCACCTGTGGAGATCGCTCCGGACTTTTGGAGCATTTGTTCCAACTTCACTTTGTTTTTGCAATCTTCTTCATCAAAGTCTAAGTTTGCTCCATCAAAGTGAACTTCAAATGTATCCGCAAGAACGCGAAGTTCATCAAAGAAAAGGTATACTGTCTCAGGTCCAGTGTTCGTTTTGGAACGAATTTTAAACTGTTTGAAAATCAAGTTCCGAGTCGCAGGGAAGGCATTTGCCTCTTGTGGAATTCCTGGAGGGATGGTAATATGCATTGGTCTCCAACCCACAAAGTCAAGAGAACCAAATGGGAAGATGTGGCTATTGCCGTTGTAATCTTCAATCCAACCTTCTAAGTCATACTCATTTCCACGACCAAGCACCCAAACGGAAATCGCTTTTACGTTTCCTGGTGCTTCAATCCCGTATACTTTTTGGATTTTCTTTTGGTTGTCCGCATCGATATAAGGACGAGCTCTTGTGATTTCATACTCAGGAGCACGGGGTGGACGAATGGTGACTACGTTGTTTCCAGGAAATGTAAATTGAAACTTTACCGCTAAAACTTTTGCGTTTCCAGCATCAACGTTTTTCACATCCCCAGGTTTTCCCGGAACCAATTTCACTTCTCTCATAACGAGTGGTGATTTCACTGGGTCATTGAGTACGGGTGTATACTTGTTGTTTTCATCGTACTTCATGTCGCCAGAACCATCTTTGTTCACACCATCTTTATCGGTGAAAACTTCCCAACCGTAAGGTGCAGAAGAAACAGGATTGTCCCAAGATTCAATCGTGATCGCTTTTAACTCGAAGGCTCCAATATCATTTCCAATCGGTGTTGCCACTCCATTGGAAACTTTGTATTGTGCCTCTGCAATTCCGATCAGTGCCACTGATGTCAGCGCAAGTAAAGCTAGGATTTTTTTATTTGTATGTTTCATTGTTCCCTTCTCCCGCTTACCAATTGTCCTTAATTTCAGATCCAGGGTATTTTGCTTCGGATCTGTCAGTTCTCACTTGTAAGTCATCTACATAAAAGTAGAAGTCCCCTGCCACTTCATGCACATCTGAAGTCACAAACAAGGATACAAAATGAAGGTTTTTATCCAAAAGAGCAAATCTAGAGCTTTGTGGGATGAAACCTGGAACAGTTGCTGTTAGTTTTCTCCACCCAAAAAAGTCCAAACGACCCAAACGGATATTATGTGTTACATCTTTATAATCTCTGAATTTTGCAAATAAGGTGTGTCTGTATTTTCTTCCAAGAACCCATACAGAAATCTGTCTTACTTTTCCTTTGATGATGTATTCATGTGGAGGATATAATTCCACACGATCTAAACCTTTAGAAGCAAAATGTGTTTTGACTCCTAATATATGGTTCTTTTCGATCTTGTCTCCGCCATCTTCTGGTACGGTTTTTTCATCGAATACATCTTTGATAAGCCCACGTTGAACAAGTTTTAATGTTCTTGTTTCTCCGAGTGGAGTGGTTGCTTTGACTCTCCAATCCTCAGCCTCTTCAAAATCATCTAAAACGATTTTTCTAAGAGGGCTGTCCTCATCATTTGCAGTGTTAGCTGTATTTTGTCCGCCAGTATCTGCCTGTGCGTACAACATTCCTATTGAAAGGAAGAGGCCTAACAACAGTTTGGTCATTCCTAATTTCCCCATGAAACTCACTCCTAAAAGGCTCCTAACTCCGGGTCTTTCGTATTCTCATTATCGGCTATCCGGCTTTTAAATTGATGCAAGATTTCGATCATTCGATCGATTCCTTCCGCCGGAAGAAAGATCGAGGATTTTTTGCTATTCGACCATTCCGATACTTTCAGGTAAAATCCAGCCTGGTTTTTCTTTAAATCCACCAAGAAGGTCTTATTTTGTGTTACGATCTTCTCGGTTAGGATTTCGGGGTCCACCATGCATTCCTTCTCCCTGCCTACGGTAATAGTATCGGATTCCGAAACCCATTCCTTAGCTGTAATAGGAAGAAACTGAGGAATGGAAAAGGTTTTTTCGAATGTGATCGATAAAAAATACGGATTTGGTAAAATTTTGTCTCTTTACAGTGCTTTACGCAAATCGTTTTCGCAGTTCCCTTGCGTAGGCTAAATCATGCGTTAACTTACGCAAACGTCTGATGTAGTAATGGGTGACTTCTTTGTAAAATTTCAGTTCCATTTCTTTATTTTTGGAGAACATTTCGTGCAGATCCGCATAGCGGAGTTCATAAAGTTCTGAATTTTCTTTGGCTTCCACTTTGGCGGAGCGTTTTTCATCATCAAAAAAAGGCAATTCCCCAAAATGATCCCCTTCTCCGAGGGTGATGAGGTTCACGTCATCGCCGTGGCTTGTGGAAGTGGAGATTTGTAGGGTTCCATATTTCACAATGAACATGGATTCTGCTTCTTCTCCCATGTCGTATAGAACGTTTCTAGGAGGTAAGTGGACTTCCCGAATCTTTTCCGCTATATGTAATAGTTCATCTTGGTTTAACTTTTGGAAGAGATATATTTTTTTGAGACTCTCTACTTTAGTATTCATTCATTCTCCTAGGATCTTTCTGAACATGGGGGAAACTTCTTGATTTTGCAAGAGAAAATTAAGTAGAAAGACTCATGATTTTTTCTGGACAAATGAAACGGAATAGTACTAATTTTCTCAGTTTTCCTCGTCTACTAGGGGGAAACGCTAGGAAGATACCAATCACCTAGATCCAGAAAAAGGGAAATTTATGACACCTAAAAAGAAGGTACTACTCGTCGAAGACCATGCGGTCACACGCGTCGGAGTCAAACATGTGGTGAATGCTTCGAATGATTTTGAAGTGGTGGGTGAAGCGGAACACTCTTCCCAAATTGCAGGACTTCTCCAAGAAACGAGACCTGATTTTGTCCTACTAGACCTTCGCATTCCAGGAGAAAACGTTCTGAATATGGTGAAGGATTGGAAAAAAGACCAACCACAATTAAAAGTGGTCACCCTCACCATGCTAGACGAACAACCCATTGTCCATTCGGCTATCGAAGCTGGTGTCGATGGCTATTTACTCAAAAGTGATGACTTAAGTAGTTTAACAAAAAACCTAAATGAAATTGCTTCTGGGAAAACGGTTTATTCCAAAAACCTCAAACTCAGTTTCAATCGCAAACCCCAAGATGGAAAGGTTGCCAATAAAAAAGAGAAACAAATCCTCACCTTACTCGGGCAAGGAAAAACCTACCAAGAAATTGGAACCGAAATTGGTCTCTCCAAACGAACGGTGGAATACCATGTGGGACGCCTAAAAGACCGTTTCAATGCGAAAACCGTGGCGGAACTGATCGGACGTGCCAAAGAACAAATGTTAATCTAAAAAAACCTCAAAGGTCGAGGAGTCTTTTGACGATCTCGACCATCTTTGCGTCAGGAGATGTTTTCGTTAAAAAAGCATCTCCCCCGATTTCAATCACTTCCGTTTCTAATTTATAACCTGTGTTTGGGTCTGTATGAGAACTGGACACAAGTAAAGAGCGAATTTCTTCCATTTCCGAATTGGCATACAAATCTCTTAAAAAGTCGAGACCCGTTTTTTCTGGCATCGAAAAATCCACAATGATCAGGTCAGGTTTCAGACGAGAAACTGAATACAAAGCATGGTCAGGATACTCTTCTTCCCATAGGATACATGGGAGACCTTTTAAAATTTTTCGAATTTGTTTGCGATACCCTGGGTTGTCATCTAAGATCAGGACGATTTTTTCAAAATTGGGAAGTAAGAGCTCCACAGAGGTACCCTTCCCATCTTCCGAATCGACAATGAGCTTCGCTCCATGCCGCTCCGCCACCTCACGGCAAAACGCAAGGCCCACCCCTGCTCCCATCTCATCTGCCGTACCTTTCCGCACAAATAAAAATCCTTCCTCTAACACATGTTCGGTCCAATACTTGGGCATTCCTATTCCTGTGTCTGTGACCTTCAAGCTCCAATGTTTATTGGATTCTGTAAGTGAGATTTCAACCGTTCCCGATTCTTTTGTGAACTTAACAGCATTGGTGAGTAAGTTCCAAATCAAATGTTCAATCAGGTTAGGGTCACCAATACCAATGGAAGAATCATCCATATGAGTGATGATCGTGATATTTTTTGGTTTTGCCATTTCTTGGACACGTTCAATGAGTTGGTCTGTGATTTGGCGAAAATCAAAGAGTTGGTAGTCTGGAAAAACAGCAGCATTCTGAAATCTTGAGTATTTAATGAGTTCCTCTACCATACTCAAAATATTTTTGAGGCCAGTGGACGCCTCACCTAATACCTGCTTTGCTCTTTCGGGAGACAAAGATGGTGGTGATTCGGTAAGTAAATTGACTACAGAAGAGATTCCAAATAAAGGAGACCGGATGTCGTGGGAAACAATCGATATAAATTTATCCTTTAATTCTCCCGTTTTTTCTGCTTTCTCCTTTTCTTTTTTGAGTTCTAAGGTTTTCCACTCCACTTCTTTTCGTAAGTTGAGAGTTAGGTATTCAGCTGTTTCCCATGTATGAGCATTCTGTTTGGAAATCACAATGGCAAGACAAATACAAAAGATGGCAAATCCCAAGTCTGTCATCAAAGGTAAATCCCAACGTTTGAAAAATACAACCGAATCATAAATGGTCGCAGACAAGATCACCAAAGTTCCAAAGGTAATGTAGGCACCCACATAACGAGATTCGCGAACAAAAATAGATCGAACAGCAGCAACAAACGCAAAGAGTAAAATCACAACCATATAAGCTTGGCTAAACACGAGCAAATTGGTATACACGGCATACGGTGTGGTTAGGATGATTAGAATCTCTAAGAGAATGGGCACCACCAGATAACGTTTGAATTTGTTAGGAACAAAATGGGGTTGGATGTAAAAAAAGAAAAGTAGACTAAAGAGTTGGATTCCACAAAAAGAAAGGTATTCCAGCCTGATTTGTAACATCTCCAAAAAGTCACTAGCGACAAACCAATCCCTGGACACACGCTCAAATAACAAAATGCGAATGAGCCAAGAAAAACAAAGTAATGCAAACCATAACGGTGATTTATCTTTTTTGCGATGGATGAATAAAAACAAATGAATGATTGCAAGTACAAGGAAAGAACCGAAGAAAAAGGACTTTTTTCTCTCTTTGAATCTTAGATATAAAATTGTTTTTCCTGCTTCTCCGAGAACTGGAGAGTAGTAAGGACCTCCACGGGAGTATAAATAATTGGAAATTTGTAAATACAAAACTGTACCCGTAGTGGCACGAAAGGATCTACCCGTTTCTAAATAATAACCAACGGAGTCTTCCTTGGTTTTAGAAACTTTGCCAGCGGAACCTAACAAAACAAGGCCTCGTTCTGGATTGTAATAATACAACCGATAGGCGGAAGATGCTTCTCTCAGATACACCATCAATTGCAAAGGTTCTTGTACTTGTAATCGGAGTCGGTAGGTAACCACTCCATGCGCGGGAAGATTCTGGTTCACCCAATACGCAGGAACGGCAAGCGAAACAGGTGTTTTTTGGTCTAAGGCGAGGAATTCATTTTCTGTTTCAGGAAGTTCGCCAGGAAAGGCATGCCATTCTCCCGCAAGCGGAAACGGATCTAAGGTTTTCGGATCTTCTTTGGTTAGGTCCAAAACTCCATTCTGGATGGATTTGGCAGACCCAAGAGAGGGAATCCCTCGGTTACAATGCACAAAGGCAAAAAAGAGAAAAAAGATCGAGAAAATGAAAAGTAACTTCGAAGGGAGAATCCGTTCCACATCCAAATCCTAAATAGATTTTAGAAAAACTCAAATCTTATTAGGAGTACTACGAGAAATTTATGTGAACGACCCAAGAAAGGGGTCGAAACGTCCTCACCCCAAGCGCTAATAGAAAACATTGACTTGGGTGAGAAATCATATGAACTAGTGGATTTTCGAGGAAACAAATGGCCAAACAATCAGATGCATTTATCAAAAAAATCCAAGAAGGATACCCCAGTAGTGGATCTCTCTTTCTTGGTTGTGGAAAATTTGATGGGGATACCTTCCCCGAGGCCAAAGTACAAATTCCCCTTTCCACTCTCAACAGACATGGTTTGATTGCAGGAGCGACAGGAACGGGAAAAACAAAAACCTTACAACTCCTCACAGAGGCACTTTCTGAACATGGAGTTCCCGTCGTTCTTATGGACATCAAAGGGGACCTTTCGGGACTCGCTGCCAAAGGGGAAGAAAACGACAAAATCAAAGAACGAACAAAATTATTAGGTGTAGATTGGAAACCAACCATTTACCCGGTCGAATTTTTATCTCTCTCCAAAGAACCTGGGGTAAGACTTCGAGCGACTGTTGCTGAATTTGGTCCGATTTTACTTTCCCGAATTTTAGAACTCAATGAAACGCAAAGCAGTGTGGTCTCTTTGATTTTTAAGTATTGTGATGATTTAGGACTTCCTGTCCTCGATCTCAAAGATTTCAAAAAAGCATTACAATACATCAATGACGAAGGGAAAGAAGAACTGGAAAAAGAATATGGAACTGTTTCCTCACAAAGTGTTTCCATCATCTTACGCAAGTTAATGGATTTAGAAAGCCAAGGTGGGGACGAATTTTTTGGGGAACCTTCCTTTGATGTGGAGGATCTGACAAAAATTGAATCCAAAAAAGGAAAAATTTCGATTGTGCGCCTCACAGACATCCAAACCAAACCGCGCCTATTTTCGACGTTTATGTTGTCCCTACTCACTGAAATTTATGCTAACTTTCCAGAAGAAGGAGATTTGGAAAAACCGAGACTAGTATTATTTATTGATGAGGCACATTTGGTCTTTGATGAAGCTTCCAGTGATTTATTAAAACAACTGGAAACCATGGTGCGACTCATTCGTTCCAAAGGAGTTGGGATTATCTTTTGTACGCAATCTCCCACCGACCTACCCAAAGAAATTTTAGGCCAACTGGGTCTCAAAGTCCAACATGCCCTTCGTGCCTTTACGGCAAACGATCGTAAGGCGATCAAAACTGCCTCCGAAAACTATCCAGAAACGGATTTTTACGATACGAAGGAAGTGATCACAGAACTTGGAATTGGAGAGGCGTTTATCACGGCACTAAGCACCAAAGGAGCTCCGACTCCACTTGTCCACACTCTACTGGCGCCTCCACAGTCACGAATGGGAACATTGACAGAGAAGGAATTGGAAACATTGATTGGTGATTCCGACCTAGTGAAAAAATACGAATCTACCCTCGACCGCGAAAGTGCCCACGAGATGCTTTCCAAAAAAATGGAAACCATTGCAGAGGAAACAGAATCCGCAGAAGAAGAGGAAACCGGAACCAAAAAACCAAAGTCCAAACGGGCCAAGGAAAAAGAAGACCCTAGTTTTGTGGAAACCCTTTCCAAAAACCCACTTGCCCGGGAAGTGGGAAGGACAGTCGCAAAAGAAGTCACGAGAGGGCTCCTCGGAATGCTCGGTGTGACTCCGAAACGAGGCTCTCGCCGGAAAAAAACAGGTTTATTTGGATTCTAATCCTTTTTTAGCACTCTTCACTTGAAAGTGCTTGACCTATTTCTCCTACAAACGTTCTATGGTAATGGAGTTTAGCACTCTTTTTTGAAAGGTGCTAAACTCGGAATGATCAATAGATTGCATACAAGGAGTTACTCATGGCATCAATCAAACCTTTAGGCGACCGAGTCGTCGTAGAGCCAAAGAATGAGTCGGAAGAAAAAATCGGATCCATCATCGTACCAGACACTGCCAAAGAAAAACCGCAAGAAGGCAAAGTCATCGCAGTGGGACAAGGCCGATACGAAGACGGTAAACTCGTTCCTTTAGAAGTAAAGGTAGGAGACACAGTTCTTTACGGAAAGTATTCCGGAACAGAAGTCAAACAAGGCGGAAAGGAATTACTCATCATCCGTGAAAACGACATTCTCGGTGTTGTGACAAACTAAATCTAAAAGGAAAGAATCATGGCTAAAACAATCGAATTTGATGAATCAGCTCGTAGAAAACTTCTTAGCGGAGTGAACAAACTCGCTAACGCAGTAAAGGTGACTCTCGGACCAAAAGGCCGTAACGTAGTCATCGACAAAAAATTTGGATCTCCTACTATCACTAAAGACGGCGTAACGGTTGCTAAAGAAATCGAACTAGAAGATGCAATCGAAAACATGGGCGCTCAAATGGTGAAAGAAGTTTCCACCAAGACGAATGACATTGCTGGAGACGGAACAACAACTGCAACCATCCTTGCACAAGCCATCATCAATGAAGGTTTGAAAAACGTAACTGCTGGTGCAAACCCAATGGCTCTCAAACACGGGATTGACAAAGCAGTTGTTGCGGCAGTAGAAGAAATCAAAAAACACGCAATCAAAATCAATAGCAAAGCAGAATACGCAAACGTTGCGACTATCTCTGCCAACAATGATCCAGAAATCGGAAACCTCATTGCACAAGCTTTTGACAAAGTAGGTAAAGAAGGTGTGATCACTGTTGATGAAGCAAAATCCATCGAAACTACTCTTGATATCGTAGAAGGGATGCAATTTGATCGTGGATACGTGTCTCCTTACATGGTGACAGATCCAGAAGCGATGATCGCAACTTTTAACGATCCATTCATCTTGATTTATGACAAAAAAATTGCTTCGATGAAAGACCTTCTCCCTGTGCTTGAAAAAATTGCACAAGCAGGAAGACCACTAGTTATCATCGCTGAAGAAGTGGAAGGCGAAGCTCTTGCAACGATCGTGGTTAACACCCTTCGCAAAACCATCCAATGTGTGGCTGTCAAAGCTCCAGGGTTTGGTGACAGAAGAAAAGCAATGCTCGAAGACATTGCCATCCTCACTGGTGGACAAGTGATTTCTGAAGACCTCGGAATGAAACTTGAAAACGCTGATGTTAAGATGCTCGGTCGTGCGAAAAAAGTGGTCGTGGACAAAGAAAACACAACCATCATCGAAGGTGCTGGTGCTTCTAAAGACATCCAAGGCCGCGTAAACCAAATCAAAAAACAAATCGAAGATACAACTTCTGATTACGATCGTGAAAAACTCCAAGAACGCCTTGCAAAACTTGCTGGTGGTGTTGCTGTGATCCACGTGGGTGCGGCTACTGAAGTGGAAATGAAAGAGAAAAAAGCTCGTGTAGAGGATGCTCTTTCTGCTACTCGCGCTGCTGTGGAAGAAGGAATTGTTCCTGGTGGTGGACTCACACTCCTACGTGCACAAGACGCAGTGAAAGGATTAAAACTTTCTGGCGACGAACAAACTGGTGCAAACATCATATTACGCGCATTAGAAGAGCCTATTCGTATGATCACTTCCAATGCAGGTCTTGAAGGATCTGTGATTGTGGAACAAGCTCGTGCGAAAAAAGGAAACGAAGGATTTAACGCACTCACTATGGTTTGGGAAGACCTCATCAAAGCTGGTGTTGTTGACCCTGCGAAAGTAGTTCGTTCTGCCCTTCAAAATGCTGCTTCTATTGGTGCGATGATCCTCACCACTGAAGTGACCATTACAGACAAACCTGAGCCAAAAGATGCTGCTGGTGCTGGAATGGGCGGCATGGGAGGAATGGGTGGTATGGGAGGAATGGGCGGCATGATGTAAATCATTCGCACATTTCACCTTTGGTCTGTTTGGTTACGCAGGCAGACCAAAACCAAAGAAGGCCTTGTGATTCCAATCCGAGGCCTTTTTTTTATGACTAAGGAGTCGGCAAATTCTAGTTCAATCTTCGGTTTCGTTATTTTCTAAACTGTTATGTTTATTTTTTTCCTCTGCCCGTTTCTTTTGTTTTGATTTTTGTTTGCGGATCGCCTCTAGTTTATAACGAAAGGTTTCTGGTCTCTGTTCTTTCTCCATTTCCAAACAAAGCAGGTCACGAGCTTTATAACGATTGAGTCCTTGGGTACGGTAGATCGAACACTTCACCTGTTTTCCCGAAGGGACATGCTGTAACACAACCGCTGTTGCCACCTTATTCACGTTTTGTCCCCCTTTCCCACTCGCCTTCACAAACTGTTCCTTGAGATCCGATTCGCGAATGCCGAGTGACTCCATTCGTTTTTTGAGAGAAGCATTTTTTTCTAGGGAAACTGGAAACGAAAGGGACATGGTGGTTTTAGTGTTTGGTGGGAAGTGGGAATGGTGTTTGGTCTCGAATCGTATTGGGTGCTATGTTGATGTTATGCCGATGTTTTTATTTTTATTCCAATCTACGAGTGATTTGTCTGAAAGAGCGTATCCTAGGGAAAAACCCCTTCCTCAAGAAGAAGGGGATAAATTTACCAAATGCATCTAAAAACCTGTTTCTAGACTTCTTTTATGAAGCCGTAGATTCTTCGATTTCTAAAATGCGTTTTCGCAGATCAGAAGCCGTTTCGTAATTTTCGATTTGGATGGCATTGAACTTTTGGATGTAAAGACCAACGAGTTCATCCCCCACTTTTCCTGGTACAGACAACGCCTTTTTAAAATTGTCTATGTCGAGCGTTGGGTGGTTTGTGTGGAAGTAGTCCACAATCCGTTCCATTTTCAGCCTTGTGGCTTCTCTTGCGATACCAGATGTGTTACGAAATTCAATCGAAAGATTAGCAAGGGTTTCCAAAGGTTCACTCACCTGTTCGAGTTGGTCGGCTAGGTTTGTGGTTTGGGTTTTCTTTTCTTTTGCCTTACAAAATTCAACGTAACGCATCACCATCGAATTGAATTGTTCCATTCGTTCTTGGATGTATTGGTTTGCCAATTCCTTGTTCTCTGGCATTTGGAAGTCAGGGAGTTGCACCACATCATACAAATGGATGTTATCAGAGAGGATCTTCATGAGTTCCTCTTTGGAAGGTAATGCCACAGGAGGAAAGGTCACCACAGGGTAGTTGTCCCCTATTTTTAGGAAACTGACCACCACATTGGATGCTATGATTTTTCCACCGGGGGCAATCGGATTTTCTCCGAATACATGGCAGTATGCGATTAAATTCCCTGTTGGATTTGGTTTGGAACCGCGTTCAAAATTCATAGTGTATCCTTTAGACTAAGAAAGGCACAGGAAGAAACAAGTGATTTTTAATCTTCCCAATTCGCAATTTGTTCTTCTAAATTATTTGCGATCTTAAAATAAGCCTCTTTCAAAGGAGAGTCTTTTGCGTCAAGTAAGGCAGGTTTCCCTGATTCACCAGAACTCATCACATCCAAAGTGAGAGGAACCGCACCGAGTTCAGGAACCCCTACTTGTTTGGAGAGTTTTTCTCCTCCCCCTTTGGAAAAAACATCGGTTACGTGCCCACATTTTGGACAAGCAAAGCCCGACATGTTTTCCACAATTCCAAGAATCGGAACTTTGACTTGTTTGAACATAGCGGCGGCACGTCCCGCATCAAGCACTGCCACTTCTTGCGGAGTGGTGACAATCACTGCTCCATCTAGGTCGATGAGTTGAGCAAGGGATAATTGCACATCTCCTGTGCCTGGAGGTAAATCAATGAAGAGATAATCCAATTCTCCCCAAACCACATCGTATAAGAACTGTTCAATGGCCTTTCCAAGCATAGGTCCACGCCAAACCACCGGTTGGTCTTCAGTGACGAGGAAGGAAAAGGAAATCAGTTTGATTCCATGTTTTTCAATGGGATAAATTTTATCTTCTTCCGATTTTAATGCCACTCGGCCGTTGATGCCAAACATCTTTCCAAGAGAAGGACCATAGATGTCGGCATCCATAATTCCCACCTTTTTGCCGTTACGTGCCAAGGTGCTTGCTAGGTTGGCAGTGACAGTGGATTTTCCAACTCCCCCTTTTCCAGAACCGACAGCGATGACTTTCTTCACACCGAAGATTCTGTTTCCATCTTCCATTTTTAAGTTTTGGTCGACTTCAAACTTGATCTTAACTTTGCCCGCACCTTCAATCTTGGAGATCAACTGTCTTGTTTGTGCCTCAAGACCGATTTGCAAACGGCGGTCTGCATTTGGAGTTTTGATGAGGATTTCAATGCCCTCATCCGTAGGAGTGACTTTTGCGACCATTCCAAGACTCACAATGTCTTTTTTGAGTTCCGGGTGTTTCACTTGCATGAGTTGCCGTTGGATCGTTGTTAAATCAATTTTATCATTTGCCATGGTATGTCCTTTAGACGATTCCTTCTGTCTCTTCGTAGAGAATTGGATTTGTCTCTGTAAATTTGTTTTCAGAATAAATGAAACGACGGTAGTGAGTTGTTTTTCCCATTTCGATCAAATGGAAACCACATTCATGCTTTCTATCAGAGAGGCGTGTACTGGAAGCAGAATTGACGATAGTGAAGGGAGTTTCTTTTCCAGGAAGTTTGACCCAATTGGTATGTGTGTGCCCATGAAGGTATACGTCTGGAGGGTTTCGTTGTAAACCTTCGACAACCTCTTTGCGATTGGACAAACGATGGGTAGAGGATTCCACTTCGGTATTTGGATTCCAGAGAGGATGATGGCCAACAAGGACATACGGTTCTTTCATGAGCTTCGTTGTTGTTTCAACCACTTCCTTTGGCACATAACCGTTGGCGGTAATCCTCGGGATCGCTAAATTGGAATCCCAGCCCACAAAGAGTTTTCCCGCAATGCGTTTGGTCCTTAGATAAAAATGAGGATGAACGGATTCTCCAATCCATTCTGCAAACGATGCTTCAAACAGTGGATTCGGGCCCATCGCTCGTTTTTGATACCGATCATGGTTTCCTGGAATTAAGAACGTTTTGTCCGTAAGGATTGGTTTTAGAATGTCTTTTGCATTTTGAAATTCACTAGGATGCGAAACATTCGTTAGGTCACCCGAGATGATAAGCGCATCATAGTCCAAATTCTGGATGGCATCCACCATAGCGGCAACGAGCACAAGTGGGTGTTTTGATTTTCTCCTCAAACGATAATTGAGGTAACCGACAATGGCTTTTCCACGAAGAGAAAACAGAGAGATTTTTTTCGGGAAATGTAAGTCGGAGATATGAAGGATTTTCATTCGTTAATATCCATGATTCCGAGGATATCTCCTTTTTTCACTACCGATCCAACATCCATGAGGATTTTTTTTAAGATTCCAGAATAGGGGGATTCCACTGGAAATGCTGCTTTATCGGTGACAAGTTCGATCACTTCGTCCCCTTCTTTTACATGTTGCCCTTCTTTACAAAGCCAACGAACGAGTTCGATTTTTTCAGTATCACCCAAATCAGGAGTTTTGAGAAGGAATTCTTTCATATACAAACAAACCTGTTTCCTTGGAAGGAAAACTGGTTTACAAAACCTTGTTTTCCCGTTTTTTATACATAAAAGTTTAGCGAACCTCAATGGCAAACGAGAAAATCAAATACAAAGGCTCAGAAATCCTTCAAAACTTAGACCGGCTCATTCAAAAGGATTATTTCCATTTTGAATTAAAAGGTCTGACAAAATCTACCCGAGACATCGTCAATGAAGTGGTCCAAGGCATCTTAAACCGAGTTGGGGCAAACCCTCTCACGTCCTTTCACCTCTTTAGTGGACTCATGGAAGCCCTCCTCAATGCGGTAAAAGCCAATACAAGGTTTGTCATTTTCCAAGATGAACTCTTAAATAAACTCAAAGCCCAAGGACAAACTCCTGAAGAAGAAGCAGAAGAGTTACTCGATATCATTTTAGAAACAGAACCATTGCGCGATGCGATGCAGCGTTACATTGTTCCCGATAAAATCAAAAAAGTGGTTCAAAAGATCCTCACTCTTTCTGACAAAAAACGTTCCAAAAAACACAACCTTTCGGACGATGAGAAAGAATTCCTAACAATTGTTAAAGAAAAGGTCAAAAAATATGACTTAAAAATTTCGATGAAGATCGAAATTCGTCCCACATCCGTTTACATTCGGATTCGTAATGATTCGCCGATTATGGGGATGGACTTAAACCGAATTCGAAAGAGCCGAGAACGCCACGCAGAACTTGCCAAACAAGGAAACAGTGCCGAGTTTTTCCGTCCTGACTTTTTGGATGAGAAAGAAAGTGCAGGGTTTGGGATTGCAATGATCGATGAAGGTTTTTATAATTTAGGTCTCGATCCTTTGGAATGTTTCGACATCCAAACCAGTAAAAAGACCACAACAGTGTATCTAAACTACCCTCTCGAAGCACTTCAAAAAATGGAGTTTTGAATTTTATCGAATCCATATCCTATGCATCCTTTGAAGAGAACTATCGCAAGATAGGTGGTCTTCTCTTCGAGGATTCTGTTTCCAAACCAGGATATACTGTTTGTGATCATTATTACGATCCAAAAGAAGAAATCCAAATCTCGTTTTCAAAACACAAAAACACAAGTGCAGAAATCCAAACCACTTTGGATAGGCTCGATGACGAAAGAAAAAAAGGTCTTTTTCCTTGTGGGATCCTTTACTACGAGTTAGGTTATCATTTCATTGAAGGACTTTCTTTAGTCCATTCATCTTTGGAAGAAGGAACTCCCCTTCTCCATGTCACAGTTTATCGAAAAAAAAATACTTGTACCTACCAAAATCCAATTCCAGACCAACTTTCCTTCCATCGCATCTCGAATCTGAAACTGGGTTGGGATGAAACAACCTACCAATCCAAATGGAACCAAACAAAAGAATTCTTAACCCTCGGGGAAAGTTATGAATTGAATTTGTGTTTTCCAGTCCATCTCAGTTTAGAAGGAGATCTCTTTTCGACTTACCAATCTCTCAAAACCAAACAAAAAACAAAGTATTCTGTTTATTACTCAACACTCAATCATTCGAAGACCATTGTATCCGTTTCTCCCGAACTCTTTTTTGAAGTGAATGGAGATAGAATCATGACAGAACCCATGAAAGGCACTATCCCCAGGGGAAACACAAACGAGAAAGATCGAAACAACTATTCCTATTTACAAACTTCCGAAAAAGAACGAGCAGAAAATGTGATGATTACCGATCTATATCGGAATGATTTGGGTCGAATCGCCAAACAAGATACAGTTGCCGTGAACGAACTTTTTATGATCCGAGGTTTGCAAACGGTTTGGCAAATGGTGTCTCGAGTGAGTGCCGAATTAAAAGAACCGTTTCGATGGAATAATGTTCTTTCTGCCCTATTTCCTTCCGGTTCTGTCATCGGTGCCCCGAAACGTCGCTCCTTTGAACTTTTGTCTTCTTTGGAAGAAACAAATCGAGGGGTGTATACAGGTGCTTTTTTTACGTCTGAAGACAAAAATGGCTCTCCCAAGATTCGATCGAGTGTAACCATCAGGACTCTCACAATCCAATCCAAGGAACAGAAACTGGAAGGCATTTACGGAATTGGAAGTGGTGTTACAGTATTGTCTGATCCACATGAAGAATACAAAGAATGTCTTTCTAAATTAAAAGTCTTAACCAATCCTATTCCTCCTTCCTTTGCCATTTTAGAAACCCTTCTTGTGAGAAACGCATCCGTATTTTTGGAAGCACTCCACAAAAAAAGGATGGAAACCACAGCCAATCGATTTGGCTATTCCTTTACTTCGGCAACTTGGGATCACACAATGAAAGAGATTCAAAACAAAGTGAAAGGCAAAACAAGAGTGCGCCTCTTACTTAACGAAGAAGGAGAACTCCATTGGGAAGGCACTCCTCTTCCAAACCGTACAAAACGACCCATGATTCGTTTGGGTTTTGCAAAAGAATCCATTGATTCGGGCAATGTTTTTTTATACCACAAAACAACAAACAGAAGAGTTTATAACCACCTAACAGAAACATGCAAAGAATTAGGAATGGATGATTGCATTCTCTTTGATGCCAGTGATCGAGTCTTGGAAACCACTATCCGCAATCTCTTTTTCAAACAAAAGGGAAATTGGTATACACCAAACCTAGAAACGGGAGGTCTTCCTGGGGTCTTTCGAGAGTGGCTTTTAAGAAAAGGTTGGGTAAAAGAAAAAATCACAACGAAGGATGACTTGCTAACAGCAGAGGCCATCCTTGTCGGAAATTCCGTTCGAGGATTCGAGCGGGTAACACTAGTTACAAAATAAATCGACTGAGGTCTTTGTCCTCTATAATCCCTTTGAGTTTACTAGAAACATACGTTTCATTGATCACCACATGTTTTTTATCCTCAGGTAAGTCTGGTGCTTCGAAACTTGTGTCTTCCAATAATTTTTCCATGATGGTATTTAGCCTTCTTGCTCCAATGTTTTCGTTTTTTTCGTTCATTTGGAAGGCAAGTTTAGCAATCTCAGCAATTCCATCTTCTGTGTATTCCAACTTCACACCTTCTGTGGCGAGAAGGGCTTCGTATTGTTTGGTGAGGGATGATTTGGGAGTGGTTAAAATTTTAATAAAATCACCTTCCGTCAAGGTTTCTAATTCCACACGAATGGGGAAACGACCTTGTAGTTCAGGAATTAAGTCCGAAGGTTTTGTCATATGAAACGCACCAGCAGCGATAAACAAAATATGATCCGTTTTGATTGGACCAAGTTTTGTATTCACGGTAGATCCTTCCACAATCGGTAATAGATCGCGCTGAACCCCTTCTCTCGAAACGTCCGCACCTTGGCGACCTTCTCTCCCTGCAATTTTATCAATTTCATCTAAAAAGATGATTCCCATCTCTTCCACACGACGCACAGCCTCTGTTTGGATTTTGTCTGAGTCGATGAGTTTTTCCGCCTCTGCTTCGAGTAAGATCTTTTGTGCGTCGGACACTTTGACTTTTCGTTTGCCCGATTTTTTAGGCATCAAATCCCCAAGAAGGTTTTGGATTTGATTGTCCATCTCTTCCATATTTCCAGCACCAAACACCTGCAACATGGGCATACCTGTTTGCGGAGTTTGTTTGGGAATGTCGATTTCAATTTCTTGTTCGTTCAGAATTCCCTTTTTTAGTTTCTCACGAAACTTTTCTCTGGATTCTTTGTAACTTTGTTGACGTTCCTTTTCTTCTGGGTTTAATTCGGATTCTTTTTTATGAAAGATGGGAGGAAGGATCGCGTCCAAAATGATCTCTTCTGCTTTTTCTGCGGCTTTGTCTTTCACTTGTTCGCGAAATTCCGCTTTCACAAGGTTTAAAGCACCCATCGCCAAATCGCGCACCATGGATTCCACATCCCGACCAACATATCCAACTTCCGTATATTTCGTGGCTTCCACTTTTAGAAAAGGAGCGCCACATAACTTGGACAAACGACGTGCGATTTCTGTTTTTCCAACACCTGTTGGCCCAATCATGATAATGTTTTTAGGATAAATTTCTTCCCGTAGGGATTCATCGAGTTTCCGTCTTCTGGAACGATTGCGAAGGGCTACTGCGACTGCTCGTTTTGCTTTTGTTTGTCCGATGATGTGTTCATCCAAACGTTCTACAATTTGGCGCGGTGTGAGCTCCGCCAACTTGTCGCCATCGTTTGCCACTTCTGCTAAAATGGTTTTGAGTGTCATATTATAATTCCTCGATCACTAAATTGTGGTTTGTGTAAATGCAAATGTCTGCGGTGATCTTCATCGCCTTTGTAATGATTTCTTTTGGATCTAAGTCTGTATTTTCCACAAGAGCTCTTGCGGCACTGAGTGCAAAATTGCCTCCAGAACCGATCGCAAGAACACCATCATCGGGAGAGATCACATCCCCTGTTCCCGAAATGAGAAAGGATTCATTGGCATCACAGACAATGAGAAGTGCCTCAAGTCTACGTAACATCCGGTCCATCCGCCATTCACGAGCAAGTTCAACTGCCGCACGTGATACAGATCCACCATGTTCGATTAATTTTTTTTCAAAGAGTTCAAAGAGAGTGAAAGCATCCGCAGCACTTCCAGCAAATCCTGCGATCACCTTACCATTGTAAAGGCGACGAACTTTTTTGGCCGTATGTTTCATGACGGTATTTCCCATCGAAACTTGGCCATCTCCTCCCACTGCAATTTTTCCGTTTTTACGAACAGAGAGGATGGTGGTTGCGTGAATTGTTTCCATACGGATAAATTTCCAAATGGGAAACCTTTGTCGAGAAAAATGGAGGTTACTTTCGTTTGATGAGGACCATCTGGTTTCCAATCTCAAAAGATTGGTCTAAAAAATAATAATCGGTGAGCTCGCGGATCATAAAAAGTCCAATGCCATGTTCTCTATAATCGCTCACATCAAAACTTCGTAAGTCTTTTGGTTCTACTTTTTTTCCATAGTCGCGGAGTTTGATTTCCACTCGGTCTTTATCAAATTGAATTTCGATAAAAATGGGTTTGTCTGTTTGAGCCGAATAGGCATGTCGAATGATATTGGTAATCGCTTCTCCAATCACCAATTTTAAATCCATGGAATCGAACAGTGAGAATCCATGTTCTAAGCATAAATTAAAAAAATAATTTCGAGTGTGGGAAACAAAACGAGGATTGGAAGGAATTTGGATACGGACTACTTTTCCATAGTCCGCATGTTTCGTGGGGTTCGACATTATCCTCGTGGATGGAATTTCTTATGAACTTCCTTTAGAGTTTTATTTGCCATATGTGTGTATATCTGTGTGGTAGAGATATCAATATGACCAAGTAACTCTTGCACGGACTTGAGGTCTGCGTGGTTTTCCAAAAGATGAGTGGCAAACGAGTGGCGCAGAGTGTGCGGAGTGACTTTTTTCTTAATTTTAGTTCGTTTGATGTAGTGGTTGAGAAGTCTCCAAACCGACTTACGATTGATATACGATCCTTTTTTGGAAACAAATACAAAGTCACAGGTTCTTTTTTTGAGGATTTCCGTTCGGCTTTCCGTAAGGTAACGTTTTAGAATTTCCAAAGATTTTTCACCGAATGGAACAAGGCGTTGTCTTCCCCCTTTTCCTTCCACAGTGATCGTCATATTTTCCATATCGATATCAGACATTTTTAAGTTACAAGCTTCTGAAATGCGAAGACCAGAAGAGTAAAGTAATTCAAAGATACATTTGTCACGGAGTTCATACAAATTGTCTTCTTTGATGTTCTTAAAGAGCTCCTCGATTTCCGCTTGTGTGAGGTAATCAGGTATGGTTCTTGCTACTTCAGGAGTTTCAATTTTTTCCGTTGGGTTGGAATCGAGTCGTTTTTCATCTCGTAAGTATTTGTAAAACTGACGAATTGCCACAACTTCTCGTGCGAGAGTTTTTGCTGAAATTTTACGTTCTCTTTCTTCTTCAAGAAAACGCATGATGTCATTAGCTTTTACTTCTAAAAAGTTAATATGTTCTTTTTCCAAAAAGATGGCGAACTTGTTGAGATCGTATCCGTAGGAATAAATCGAATTATCGCTCAGTCCCTTTTCTACGGAAAGGTACTCTTGGAATGTTTGTAAAAGCTGATTTTGAGACACTGGCAATTTGGAACCCATCTTTACTCTCTTATGTTACTTAAAGAGTCGGACAAAAAGCTTAAAGAGACTTATTATTTTTTTTGCCACAAATGGCTATGTCAGGAAAAAAGGAGATGTGCTTTATCGAATCACTCCTCTTTTTTTACTCATCCTTTCTTTCCTGTTAGTCGTTAATTGCGGCCGAAAAGAACGTACTCTTTTTGAAGAAGGGAAAAAATGGGAAATGGTCGGAGAAAAAACAAAAGCCCTCTACTATTACGAACTTTCGCTCCGGGAAAATCCTGAATACGATCCCGTCCTCAAACGTATGGGACTTCTCCTTGCCGACAGCGTGGAATCCATTGCCACTGCCATCTTTTACTTGGAAAAATACCACAAACAAAAAAAAGACGACACGGAAGTACAAAGAGAACTCTTCCGCCTTTATCTTACCACAGGGTATGAAAAAGAAGCATTGGAAATTTTAGAGGAAATTCGGTTCCAAGGAAAAAAAGAAACCTTGGAATTTTTTGAAGCCACCTATCTCTGTCTTACAAGAGGAGTGAGGCAAAAAGACTACCTCCAAACCTTGGAAAAAAGCCCACTCTCCTCGGACCCGTATTATGCCCCATGGGTGCGGGCCTGTGAAACAAAATAAACAAGATTCGTTTAGACCCAGTCTAAACAGTAGTGAACGAAATAGAGTATAGGAGACATTATGAACCACAAAGTTGTCATCATTGGATCGGGACCTGCAGGTCACACGGCTGCCATTTATGCAGCAAGAGCCAATTTAAACCCAGTGATGTATGAAGGATTTATGGCGGGCGGCGTTGCTGCTGGCGGACAACTCACAACCACAACTGAAGTGGAAAATTTTCCAGGATTTCCAGAAGGAATCGATGGAACAAAGCTCACTCAACTCTTCCGGGAACAATCGGCAAAATACGGAACCACGATCCACACACAAACCATCACCAAAGTGGATTTTTCAAAACGTCCTTTTACTTTGTGGTCTGACGATGAGGAAATCAAAGCAGAATCCGTTATCATCGCAACAGGTGCCACAGCCAAACGAATGCATGTGAAAGGGGAAGATGTATTCTGGCAACGTGGAATTTCCGCTTGTGCCGTTTGTGACGGAGCACTCCCGATTTTCCGAAACAAAGCCCTTGCAGTCGTAGGTGGAGGTGACTCCGCTGTGGAAGAAGCAAACCATTTAACCAAATTTGCCTCCAAAGTGTATTTGGTGGTCAGACGTGACCAACTCCGTGCGTCCCAGATCATGCAAAAACGTGCCATGGAACATCCTAAAATCGAAATCCTCTGGAGCCAAACCGTTGTGGAAGCAAAAGGTGGAGCTGGTGGTCTCACTTCCATTGTTCTTGAAAGTACAAAAGACAAATCCCAGAAAGAATTAGAAGTGGGTGGACTCTTTTATGCGATTGGCCACGTTCCCAATACAGAAGTCTTCAAAGGTCAATTGAATTTGGATGAAACTGGCTATATCATTACAAAACCTGGAACTACACAAACGAATGTAGAGGGTGTATTTGCGGCAGGTGATGTTCAGGACAAAGTGTACAGACAAGCGATCACTGCTGCAGGCAGTGGATGTATGGCTGCTCTCGAAGCAGAACGTTGGTTAGAAGGTCATTAAACAACCACCAATCCAAAGAGGGAAACGATGTGGTAACACATCGCTTTCCACTGTCTCTGAAAACTTAAAAGCTTACTGTAATTTGAATTTTGTCTGTTAGGTTGCGTTTTGGTTGCGATACGCGATGGCAATTTGACCTGTTCTAGAAATTTCTCGAATCCCAAATGGTTTTAATACCGTAATGATATTTGTCACCTGACGAGAGTTACCAGAAAACTCGATCAGAAGCGAATCTTCTGTCATTTCTAATATTTTCACATCAAAACCATTACAAATGGTGAGTGCTTCACTCCGATTTTTTTCATTAATCGAAAATGATACAAGGACAAGTTCCCTTTGAACAGAACTTGCGTATGCCATATCCTGCACTCTCAACACATCTGGTAGTTTTAATAATTGGTTTTTTACCTGACCGACGACAAAATCATCCCCATTGAGAACAATTGTCATAGAAGAAATTTCTGGATTGTCAGTCACGCCGACAGCAATGGAGTCAATGTTATACCCACGTCTCGTAAACAAACCAGAGACATGACTCATCACACCTGGATGGTTATTGACTAAAATACTTAATGTATGTTTCATTTTTTCAATTTCCCCAAGTCTTTAAATTCGATGAGATCTTGTTGTGATTTTCCAGCTGGAATCATCGGGAATACTTTTTCTTCTGCAGGGATCATCACTTCAATCAGTGCAGATCCATTGTCTTTTAAGAAAAATTCTACACCTTTGTCGATCTCAGATTTTTTTTCAATCCTCATCGCAGGAATATCGTAGGATTCTGCAAGTTTCACAAAGTTAGGATTGTAGGTCCATTGGGACTCGCTAAAACGTTCTTCGTAAAATAGTTCCTGCCACTGACGAACCATGCCAAGGAAATTATTATTAAAAAGCAAAATCTTAACACCTAACTTAGATTGTGCAATCGTTGCAAGTTCCTGAATACACATTTGGAAGGATCCATCTCCCGTCACACAAATCACAGTTTTATCTGGATTTCCAAATTTGGCACCAATGGCTGCAGGAAGTCCATACCCCATCGTTCCAAGACCGCCAGAGGTAAGCCAAGTGTTCGGTTTATCAAATAGATAATACTGAGCCGCCCACATTTGGTGCTGACCAACATCTGTGGAGACAATCGCTTCTCCCTTTGTTTTGGTATAGACACGATGTAAGAAGTCTTGTGGTTTGATACTCTCACCACTGTTATCATACTCTAGTGGATGATTTTGTTTGAGAGTTTGAATCCTTTGAATCCACTCGGTGCGATCTCCCCCTTTGACAAAAGGTAAAATTTCGCGGATGGCATCCTTTAGGTCACCATGCAAAATATAATCGACATTGATTCGTTTATTAAATTCTGCTGCATCGATGTCGACATGGGCTCTCACTGCATTCGGTGCAAAATCTTGGTATTTGGCAACACGGTCATCAAACCGAGCCCCTAAGTTGAGGATATAATCACATTCTAACACGGCTTTGTTGGCATAAGCTGTTCCATGCATTCCTAACATCCCCACCGATAGTGGATGAGTTCCTGGGAATGCCCCAAGACCCATGAGTGTTGTTGTGACAGGAGCATTTGCCTTTTCGGCTAGAGCTTTGATTTCTGCAGAGGCAAATGAATTGATCGCACCACCACCCACATAGAGTAACGGGCGTTTGGCTTGGTTTAGACCATCCGCAAATTCTTGAGGGTCCCCTTTTACTTTTGGTCTTTCGTAATGATGCGGAGCGATTTTCAATGAAGGTGCTTTGCGAACTGTTGTTTTTTCCAATTGAACATCTTTTGGAAAATCAAGTAGAACAGGCCCTGGCCTTCCACCCATAGCAATCTTAATTGCTTCTTCAAAGTGGCGTGCAAGATCATCCGCTTTTTTGATAAGAGCATTGTATTTCGTAATCGGAATCGTGATTCCAAAAATATCAGCTTCTTGGAACGCGTCGGTTCCTATGGCATCCGTCGCAACTTGGCCTGTGATGGCAAGGATCGGTACCGAATCCATCTTCGCATCCGTAAGTCCCGTGATTAAGTTAGTGGCACCTGGTCCAGAAGTGGCGATACAAACACCTAACTTCCCTGTGGAACGTGCATACCCTTCTGCCATATGGATGGCACCTTGTTCATGGCGAACGAGGATGTGTTTGATTTTTTTGCTATGATACAGTTCGTCGTAGAAAGGGAGAATGGCACCACCAGGGTATCCGAAGACGATTTCCACACCCGCTTCTTCCAATAATTCGACCATAAGCCGGCCGCCAGTGATTGCTTCGGTTGTAGATGTCATACGTTTCCCCCCTCTTTGTCATTTCTGCAAAAAAGAGCCTGGTGTCAATGTTCTCACGTTTTTGAGTCGATTTTTACTGTCTAAAAAGGAATGCTGAAAAATGGAACGTAATATGGAAAATGCCGAAATCGAAAAAACACAAGAAGATGAGAAATTCACAAAAATAAAAGCTCTTGCAAAAGAAGCCTACCGTTTTCTCGATCAAGGTCGCTTCAAAGAGGCAAAAGAACGATTAGACATATTACTAGATGAAGATCCTTCGAATACATACGGACTTGTCGGGCTTGGTGATTATTATGCAAAAACAAAACAACCAGAACAAGCTATCCAATACTATCGAAAATGTTTGAGTGGTGATTCCACAAACAAGTTTTCGCTTATGGGACTCATGAATGCCTACAGAGATCTCAATAGCTTAAAACGAATCATCGAAGTAGCAGAAGAGTTTCACCACATAACAATCACAGATGCAAGTATCTTATCTCGAGTTGCCGATGCCCACAGAAAGTTAAAAAACTTCAAAGAATCAGAAGTCTATTATATGGAAGCCCTTCAAATCAACCCTAATGACCAATATGTCATCGTGGGACTTGGGCATTTATACTTTGCATGCCAAAGATATGCTGATGCGATTCTTTGGTGGGAAAAACTTCTCGGTAGCCAACCAAACAATATCAAAATTTTAACGGAGATTGGCAATAGTTATCGCAAAATCAAAGACTTTGACAAAGCAGTCCTCTACTATGAAAGAGCAAAAGACTTAGATCCTAAAAACTTTTTTGCTCTTTACGGACTTGCTGAATCCTATCGCGGGAAAAAAGATTTTAAAACGGCAATCACCTATTGGGAAAAAATTCTAGAATCAGATCCTGACAACAAACTCATCATCAATCGTTATGCAGACTCGCTCAGAGGTCTTGGGAACTACGACAAAGCACTCGAATGTTTTAATAAAATTCTTGCTAGTGGTGACGATTATTTCGCACTTCTTGGAAAAGCGGCCGCCTTACGACTCATTGGCGACCTAGAAAAAGCAGAAGAAATTTACTTAGGACTCCTTTCTAAGTCACCCAATGATCCAAGACCTGCCCTTGAACTCTCGGACCTTTGGGATATTATGGGAAAAAAACCACAAGCGATCAAACTTTTGGAAGACCTATCAAAGAAAAACCCATCGAATGAGGCCATTCGTGAGCGCATTGAATATTTAAAAGATTAGGTAGAAAGAACTATTTATTTCCACACAAAGGATTTTGTAAGTATTGGTATAAACAATACACCTTACCTATTTGGATTGTAAGGTGTATTTAATACTTTCATTACATAAAATGGGAGTTATTTCAAAATCCCTTTTGTATTAGCTTCCACTAAAATTGCATTGATCAAATCTTTTTGGCATTTGTAAACTTCACTCGAGATAGATTTTAACGGGAAAACGAAAATTAGAGTTAAGTGATTCCAGGTGGAAACAGAATCTCTTTTTTTAATTTTTGCAATTTCCTTTCCGTTTTTATTCTTAAAAGTCGCTTCTACAACAAATTCATCAGTTGCAGAAGAAGGGAATAAATACAAAGTCAATCCATTAAGTATAGAAAGACCTTGGTTGAACTGACCATTGTTTTGAATGTTGACGTCAACAGAAAGATCCGTAGACTTATCATTATTCTTTACATCAGAAAATAATGAGGAGGCAGTGAATTCGTCTTTCACGACATTAGCCCAGCTTCCAAGCGCATTTGCATTCTGTGGAACAGGTTCATTTTCATTCAATTTCACTTGTCCTGTCACAACAAAGGAAATGCTTTTTTTGAACTTGTTGACGGTTCAATTTTCTCTTAACTAACATTCCCTTCACGAAAAGTAGCACAAGAGACCAAAAGCCCAACCACAATTAACATTAAACATCTGATAAAATTTTTCTTAAGCCAACTAATATTATTTATACGATCAAATCAAGTTTTTTCATCTATTTTTGAAATCAGAAGATAAATCCATACCAAGAAGGCAAACATTCCTGTTACTAAAAAAGTAACACCTGCTCCAAACGAAAACCAAATCCAACCGGCAATGAAACTTGCAAAAAAAGTAGCAAAACTCTGTAAACCAGTGAACATTCCAATGGCAGTTCCTACTTCCTCGGAAGGCACAAGGTTACTAATCCAAGCTTTTCCAATTCCTTCCGTTGCACTTGCAAAAAGACCGTATAAAAAAAAGGCAAAGACAATCCAAGTCACAGTTTGGAAGGTTCCCATAATCCAATACACAAGAATGAACATAAAAATTCCGAATAAAAACATTCGTTTGAGTCCCAAACGATCCGCTAATATGCCAACTGGATAGGCAAAAATAGCATACACGAAATTATAAAAAATATAAATCCCAATGACTGTTATGTCTGTGAGTCCCACTTCTTTAGCCTTGAGGATCAAAAAAACATCGGAACTGTTCCAAAATGCAAAAACGATCAAACCAAAAACTAACTTTCGATAATTGGAATTTGTTTGTTTCCAATACGAAAGATAAGAAAACAAACTAGTTGTTCTTCTCATTTGTTTCGTTTGGTTTTCCTTCTCTTTTAATAAAAAAGTAAGTCCTATCGAAATGAAACCTGGCACAACTGCCAAATAAAACAAATAGATATATTGATTGGGATAGATTGCCAAAAAGATTAATGCGAGACTTGGACCAATCACGGCTCCAAGTGTATCAAAGGAACGGTGGAATCCAAAAATCTGTGCTTTTGAGGAAGCAGTGGTTTCTTCTGATAATAAAGCGTCCCGTGCACCAGTGCGAACCCCCTTTCCAATCCGATCCATTGTACGGGAAAATAAGACAAGGTATGGCGATCGACTTATGGCTAACAAGGGTTTGGAGATGGCACTCAATGCATAACCAAATCGCACAAAAGGAACCCGTTTCCCAATCTGATCGGAGAGATTTCCAAAATACCCTTTGCTATATCCAGCGACAACTTCCGCGATCCCTTCCAAAAATCCAATGAAGAGGATCGAATAACCAATGGACTTTAGGTAAATTGGTAAAATTGGGTATAACATTTCGCTTGCGATGTCTGTAAAAAAACTCACAAGCGAGAGTAACCATACTGTTTTGGAAATAGTTTTCACAATCGTAAAATGCCTCAGATCTTATCTGTGGGTCAATCAGTGGGAATAAAAACCATCTAAAGAAGGTGAAAAAATGGATCGGTTCAAAAACCACCGCTTCTTTAAAGCGATGGTTTGAAAAAAACCACACTCCTTACGGAGCGATGGTTTTGAGTAAACTTAAGTCTTCTTTTTTGAAAACTTTGATGGTAGTTTTGTCTCCTTCTTTAGGTTTTCCAGTGACGTAAATTTTATCACCGAAAAAAGTGAGTTCTGAATTTTCTTCGACTGGTTCTTCAGTTCGTTTCTCAAACGTAAGATCCGTTTTAAAACGAGATACATGGTACTTGTCTTTTACTTTTTCGATCACGTAGATTTTGTCATCACGATTAATCATGGGTGTTCGCCAGAAAATATCGGCAGATTCACTCGTTTTTTTCACACCCAATTTGTCTGGATCTAATAACACGAGTTTGTGTTTTCGAGTTTCTACTTTTTCACCGTCATAACCAAGAACAAGCACACCTTGGTTTGCGATTTCTTTAAATTCCTTTGAACAAATGTTATTGTATGGACTTTTGAAAAGAGCATCGTCTTTGGCAGGATCAATCGCCCAAAGTTCATTGGAATAATGACCGTCGGTATCGTATTTGATGAACTTCATGAAAAGGATTTTGTTGTTCACAACATTATCACTTTGTTCTTCCTTTTTCTTCAGTTCTTCTTTTGTTTGCGCCAGTTCGTTCTTTAATTCTTCGACTTTAGCTTCTACTTTCTGAACAGCATCTTCTTTTTTGGCACCATCTCCTGAAGTGGTTGTTCCCGTTCTTGCTTCTTCTTTTTTCGCAAGTTGTTCTTCTTTTTTATTTAACTCTTCTTTTTTGGCTTCAACAACTTGTGCCTTTTGATCCGTGTCTTTTTTCTCTTGTTCAATCTTTTTGATTTCTTCTGTTTTTTTCTCGATTTCCGTTTTGTTTTTAACGGGATCTTTTTTCAGTTCATTGAGACTAGCAACAGCTTCTGCTTCTTGTTTTTTGAGAGAATCTTTTTTGTCTTGGAGATTCTGTCCTTCTTTTGCCACTTGTTCCTTTTTATCTTGCAATACCTTTTTTTCTTCTTTGATTTTATCGGTTTGCAACTTATCCATTTTTTTGGCTTCGTCTTCCATCTTTTGTTTGGTGGCTGGATCTTTTTCTTTGTCCTTCACCGTGCGGTTCACATCTTTTTCCAACTCATCTGTCGTCAGATCTTTCCCGCTGTCCTTTAAGATGTTTCCTTCAATCGGAATGATGATTTGCGTTTTGCCTGGCCAATTTTTGTAAACAGTATCGATTCCTAATTTATCAGCAGATGTAGATTCGATGACTGCTGATGTATATTTTTTACCAAAAAATTTTGCGTCTTTTCTGTGAGTTGCATTATAGTACAAAATGTACTGAGCCAAGGTTTCCGCATTGCCTGTTTTGTATTGAAAGGACTTTTCGATGTAAGCCGCAAGGATCCTTCCAATGGAATTGATGTGATCAAAACCTTGGGATTCCGAAATGGAAAGGACATCTGCGCCGAGTTTGCCATCAGGCCCTGGAAGAAACCTTTGGATTTTCACTCCATCGGCATTGGCTGTCGTTTCTTTGGAGAGAGTTTCTGCCAGTTTTTTACCTGTTTCTGTGTTTTCTTGGATGATGTCATCAGATGCCTTACGTAAGGAACGGTTGATGAATTCGATTTTTTTGGAACCCTTGATTTCGGATTCTCCGAGTGGGGCTTTGGATTGGGCTGTCAGCGAAAAACCGACAACAATTAGACAAATGATGATGGAACGAGAGATTCTCATTGTTTCCTCACGAAATTAGGTTTCAGATGCCCACAAGATTAACAACCTTTCCGATTCTGCAAAGCAAGTTTTCGAATAAAAATCTATTTACCAGGGGCTCGACATTCAAAATTCTGTGGGAGAATGCCTACGTTTACACACAGAATCTACAATTTTAATGCCGGTCCCGCCATGCTCCCGACAGAGGTCATGGAGGAGGCAAAGAGTGAGTTCCTGAATTTTAAAGGAACAGGAATGTCTGTTATGGAAATGAGTCACCGTGAAAAACATTTCCAGACCATTTTGGATGAATCCATTGCTGATTTAAGAGAGCTCCTAAACCTACCGTCTCGTTATGCGGTGGTGTATTTTCCAGGCGGAGCTACTTTACAATTCTCAGCGATTCCTTTTAATTATTTAGAATCAGGAGATTCTGCTGATTTTGCATTAACTGGCGTTTGGGCAAAAAAAGCCTTCGAAGAAGCAAAAAAATTCTATCCCAATGCCAAAGCCATCTTCAATGGAGCAGATTCCAAATACATGGAACTTCCTACCATCACAGATGCGTCTGTCAATGATGGGGCAAAGTATGTTTATATCACCTCCAATAATACCATTTATGGTACAAGATACAAAACCTTTCCTAAATTGAAAAAAGCTCCCCTCATTGCGGACATGACAAGTGAGTTACTCAGTCGCAAACTTCCAATCGAGGATTTTTCTGTCATCTTTGCGGGAGCACAAAAAAACATTGGGCCTTCTGGACTTACCCTTGTAATTTATGATAAGGAAAAACTCCCTCAAGTTTCCCATCCCATTCCCAATCTCATGAATTTTGCATTGATGGAAAAAAATGGCTCACTCTACAACACTCCCCCAACATACTCCATCTATATGGCAGGACTAGTGTTTAAGTATCTCAAACGAAACGGTGGCCTAACCGTCATGGAAGAAACAAATGAAAGAAAGGCAAAAAAATTGTATGATGCCATCGATGCTTCTTCTTTGTTTTATGCTCCTGTACCTGAGGCATTTCGATCTGCTATGAATGTTGTATTCCGAAGCCACAACGATGATTTGGATTCCAAATTCCTCGCGCTTGCCGAAGAACAAGGATTTGCTGGTTTAAAAGGATACCGTGATGTCGGAGGATTTAGAGCCAGTATCTATAATGCCATGCCAGAAGAAGGTGTGGATGCACTTGTATCCTTTCTCAAGGAATTTGAAAGGACGCATGGGTAGACAGTTCCTACATTTACTCGTTATCTTCTGGATTTTGACGGGAACAGTCGAACCGCATTCCGTTTATATCCCTGAAGGAAATTTTGGATGGGAGGCAGCTAATCAATGTTATGTGGTTTTGGAAACAGAAATGCCACCAAAAGCAATTAGTCCAAACATCCAAAATCTAGACAGAGCCAAAATGGCAATGTATGCCAAGGAATCAGCTGAAGTAAGACTGAAGTCCCTCGATTGTCTCCTAGGTAAACTGAACAATCCACAAGAAGAAAAAAATTTGGGAGCACTCTTAAAACCTTCCTTACTCTCTGGATTTCAAATTGAGGAATCCTTCTTTCGATCCGAATGGAGGATTCTTCTTGCTGAAAATCGAGAATACCCTCTCACCCCAAGCGAAATGAGTCTCGCTAAACAATGGCTAACTTCCTACCAAGAAATCAAACAAGAGATCATGGCACTCACCATTGAATATGTATCAGAAAAAAATCCATTTAGCAAACGTGAAAGGTATTTAAATCTTTTTACCGGATACTATGGAAGTTTACTCAGGGAGCGAGATAAATTTTTACTCTCTCTCTCCATCGAAACGTATACGTCTTACACCGAAGCCCTAAAACAAAGAAAGGAAAAATCCGAATGAAAGAAAAAATTGGAATCGCCTCTGACCATGGAGGATTTGCTCTCAAAGAATTCCTCAGGAAAAGTCTCGAGGAATCGTATGAAATGGTCGATTACGGTACTAAGAGCGAAGAGTCCGTCGACTACCCAACCATCATTGGAGATGCCTGCCGAAAGGTTCTCTCTGGTGAAGTCCCAAGACTCATCGCTCTCTGCGGTACAGGCATTGGAGCATCCATTGCGGCAAACCGCCTCAAAGGCATTCGAGCGGCCCTTTGCCATGATGAGTTTACGGCGGAAATGTCAAAACGCCATAACAATGCCAATGTACTGGTTTTAGGGGGAAGAGTTCTCGGAACAGACTTAGCTCTGAGAATTGTAAAAAAATGGATCGAAACAGAATTCGAAGGTGGAAGGCACCAAAAACGATTGGGTCTTATCGAAGAACAGTCCTAATATCCCTTTGTTTCCTTTTGGGAAGTTCCTATCTATACTCTTGGGAAGTTCCCAAAAAGGAAACGCTCAACCTAAGCCTTTGGAAAAAAATTGGTGTTGTCGAACACAAAGAGCCAGGCAAAAAAAACACTCTCAAACCCAAAGAAAACACACCGAAACATGGTGAATTGTTTTTCGATTTTGAAGGAGAACCAAGCGAACCTTCCCTTTCGGAAGCGGGAATTTTATTTCCATCCAAATCTATTTCGGTGGTTTCTTCTTCTTATTTAGAAGACACTCACACTCATTTTTTTGGAAAGAAGTCTGCTTATTTTTCGGGCAGGCGAAATCAAATCCATCTTTCTGTTTCTGGAAATCCACTCTTTGGAACCCACCCTGATCCTTTCAGTATCGCCATTCCTTTGTTTATGGGAGAACAAGGAGCAAACTCTGTCATCTTAGATCGAACGGTGTATGTAAAAGGAAAAAAATATGGCATCTCACTTGAGTTAAACGAAGGAAAGCCAATTCTTTACGTAAACAATCTCCTGCAAAAAACAGAAGGCAGAACGGTAAGTTTTGTTTTGGAATCGTCTCAAAAATTAAAACGTAAAACATGGGAAGTGATCTCTCTTTATTTTGATACCATACACAATCGTTATGTGCTTTACCAAAACGGAATTGAAACAGCTGAATATGAAAACAATGCAGCGGATACAATTGGATTTGGATTCCCAGAAAATGATTCTACACCACTGATCTTAGGTAAATCCTATTATGGCAATTTGGATGGGTTTCATATCCATAAAGGGGAACCTGTTTTTTCTTATACAAAATTTGAATCAGTTCGTTATGATGATGATACAAAGATTGGTTATATGGAAGGAAGTCTTGCTGTTTCACCCATTTTAGAAACAAAATATAGCAATTCGACATTACAAGAAATCAACTGGCAAATCGAAAAACCACAGGATTCCATGTTAGAACTTTACTTTCGAGGTTCGAATCAAAAATTCAATGAAACAAGTCATTTGGAATGGACAAGGATTCGTTCCATAAACTCTGATTTACCGAAACAAAGATTTAAATACTACCAATGGAAGATTTGGTTTAGACCAGATCCCCTTGGAAAAACAGTTCCCAATGTACAATCACTTAGCTTTCACTATCTAGAACAATCGCCGCCAGATGTCCCAACCCTCTTTCGTTTGGATCCTCAAATGTCAAAAACACAAACAAATACGGTTTGTTTTTTATGGAATTCCAATCATGAGAAAGAAGTACAAAATGGTGGTGGATACATCATCCACTATGGACTAACACCAAATCGAATGGTTGGTTCCATCTTTATCAAAAAAGACAAAGGGAACGAACTTCGAAAAATTGACGGAAATGAAGAGAACAGTGGATTTCGAAACAAAAGATTCTGCATTGATGAAGATACTCTTATCTCTAATATTTATATTCCAGAAGGAAACCTGGAAGCTCCAGAAGACAGATCAATGGCTGACTACGTGGATGTTTCCAGGAAAGAAAAACGAGGACTTTTGTTTCAACCTGGAATGACTTACTATTTCAGAATTTCGGCTTACAACCGTTATTTAAACGAGTGGGACTCAAAAGACCAAAGAAGTGCCCTTTCGGCACCAATTTCATTTAGTTTCCCCAAAGAAGTTACGAACCTTAAGTAAAGGATGAGTCGGGTTTCCCTCCTCGTGAAGGCAATACATTACATCTATACCTTGGCTTAGAGCAATTGTTTGCTCCAAGCCAAGATTTTGTTCCAACAAAAGTTCTGAGCGAATCTCATCTAAACCCAACGAAAAAATTGTGTCAGTTAGATCCTCAAGATTACGAAGGATTAAACTTTTTTTCTCAATATTCACTTCACCCAATTCTTGAAACAAAACATGAATGGAATATGCAGATGTAAAAAATCGCGTATTGGAATCAATAGAATCTAATAACAAATGTTTGAGTTTTTCCCTTTGATCTGATTGAATCAGATGCAACAAAAAGGAAGAACACAAAAATACTTTCAATGAAGAATCTCCGTCAGATTCTGGATTGCTTTCCTACGAAGTAATTCGGATTTTTGGATGATTTCATTTTTTAAAGCCAATCGGATGAGCTCTCCTTGCGAAATTCCCCTTCTTGTGGCTTCGTTTTTTAATAAAATTTGTTCTTCTTCAGAAAGCAATATCTGAAATCGTTTGTCTATTTTTGCCATTAGTCTTCTTCTTCCAATTCCTTTTCGGCTTTTTCAAATTTTCGCCAATATAAACTCGCATCCTTCCATTGACCGAGTGATTCATAAAGTGATGCCACATTATAATAAGATTCCGTTAATCGATAGTCAAGTTTGAAAGCTTTCAAAAAAAGTTTGATCGACTTTTCTTTGTTATCCGAAAACCATTCACTAAAAGCCCAAAGATAATACCAACGTCCCAAATTTGGATCTCTTGGTCTTACTTTTTCCAAATGCAAAACATTTTCCTGAAACAGTTTCGAAGCCAGATTGTAGTTTTTTTGAATGAGTTTTGCTTTGTTAATTCGATCTTCTGCAGGTTCTTCTGGCTTTGGAACCGACAAATCCGTTCGGTACAAAAGAGCTTTTGCATATAGCAACTTAAAATACAATTCGTTTTGGCTAAGTTCTAAATACCTCTCCAAGTAGGGAATGGAAGTAGTTTCATCATCCACCTTATGGAGACCATAGATTTGTTTTTTTAACGCAGTGGTTTCTTCTTTTTTTTTACTCCCACCAGCAAACAGCGGCAAAGTGATTCCTAAAAAAACACAAAGAAACTTAGAAATATAAATAGTAGTTTTGTCCATCTTCTGGAAATTTCATCGACTTGAGTTCATGCGAGAATGGTAACTCTTGTAATTTTTGAACTACAGTTAAGTATAAATCTTTTGCAGAGACAATTAACATCAGATTTGGCGAAGTTTCGATCAAACGATCCTTACTTTCCAAATATGTTTGAATCGATTCGATAAAATGTTTTTTGCTACGTTCCCATTCGGGTGATGGATGGTATTCTGGCCAGTGGATTCGTAAAACATTCGCAGAGCGTTTTCCCCCAAAGGTGGCTTGTAAAAAAGAACGTATCATCCAAGACAAACTGTCTTTTAAAAATTCTGGTTTTCGTTCTTCTTTGTCTACTAACACATGAAGTGCTGGTATCACTTGTTTGAGTTTGTCTTGGATCATCCGTTTATGTGATTCCAAAAATTTGCTTCTTTCTTCTTTGTTCAAAAGAACTAAAAAGATTCCAGGAAAACCAAGTGTTTCCATATGAAATGCAATAATTGATTCCGTTTGTAACAAAATTTCCCAAGAAAACTTTTTGGCAATGAATCGGTCCTGTCTTACTGATTCATCCATCTCCAAAGAGGCAAAACCAGTTTCATCAAATTTTAAATAAGGATCATGATGCAGAAAAATCAAATTCGAGCGAGTGTTATAATCAAGGCCAGATGAGATTTGGTTATGAAACGATCCGAGAGAATCGTTCAAAAACAAATACGAAAAACGAGGAGAGCCTAATCTAGAAATAAAGTTCTTTGTGTAACCAACAATGCCATCATAGGAGATTTCATTTTCACGATAAATTTTATCGAGAAGGCTGTATTCGAATCGTTTTTCCTCGGGAACTGTTGTAAAAAAAGTTTCATTACTAACGGATGGTTTAGGAACAGAAACGTCCTCCCGTTTTGTCACACTTGATACCAATCGTTCCAATTCAGGATTGAAGATGGTTTCACGTTTTTTCTGAACTGCATCCAGAATCGCCACGCGTTTCCAAGCAGCTGGAGGTAAAATTTTGAAACTCGTTTTTTTCACTGGAATTTGATTCTTTATAAGAGGTTCTATTTTAGTTTCAATTCCTTCTTTTTGTATTTCCACATTTTTTGTCACAACTTCAACTTCGTGAATCTCCGTAGATTTCGAAAGGGATTCCCCTAACGTTGGTGTTGTTGCCCATTTCCGTTTCAGATTGGCCCAAAATATAAAAAGAACCCAAGGTCCGATAAAAACAAATCCAAAACTAAGTAAATAGGGCGGAAAAGACGAGTATCTATAAACCGATACACCGGATACAATGCCAGGTCTGCCCTTTTCTTGGTCCAAATAATAAGAATGAAACTTATGATTTAAAAAACCAACGGTCTCTTTTTTTGAATCAATATGTTTTAACTTCGAAAGGTGGCTCGCATTCCACTCTCTAGGATTAAAGAGAACTTGTTCTTTGCTTTTATTATCCGATAATTTTAGATCAACGAATGGGAAATAAAACTCATCTCGATCCTTTTCTTTTTTCGCATATAATAAATTTGGATTGATGACCGTTAATAGAACATCGGACACAGTGTTTTGATTTCTTTGGATGGGAATCAAATAGACTAAATCCAGACCAGATTCGATCAAAACAGATTTTGGATTTTCCTTCAGCTTTTCTAAGACAAGAAAGATTTCTCTTCCGAAACGATTTTGAATGGTTTTATCAATTGAATCCATCTTCCATTCATACATTTCCGAAATGATAGCGTCATTGAGACCAATTCCGTTGGTACCAAGCTCATAATTTGATTGGATGTTTTTTTCTAAGCCAAGTAATGTGTTTTCAATTTGTTCTAACCGGTGTTTAGTCCAGGGTTTGTAATACCTGTAGTCTGGGAATAATTCCAAACTTTTTTGGTAAAACACGAGAAGTAACAAATAGATAAGAATAGGCATCACGATACGTTTTTTGAAATGAAAACGATCCGAGTGTATAAAGATCCAAACAAATCGTATATAGAATAAACCCGTAAATGTAATTAAGAATAAGATAAAAGAGCCAAATCGAATGTCTTCCAGTTCAGCATCTTTCTGTTTCAGTAAGTATACTGAAAATGAATCTTTTGTTTCTAATAATAACTTTGAAAACTCACCGTCTAGTTGCCAAGTAATCTCTTCCCCTTCTTTGCCTTGAAAAAAACCAAGTAATTCTTGGCTTTCTCTGTCACCCGAAAGGATGGATTCATCATTTGTGTATAAAATTTTTTGGGTTTTTGGCAAAAAGACCCAAAATAAATATCCATATTCCAAGTTAGGATTTTGTATCATACTCCGAACATCATTCGGCTTAGGGAAGACAAAGAAAAATCGACCTGTAGTTTCTCGATACACATAATCCCCGTTAGCAAGAACTTTGATTTTTCCCTCTAACAAACCTGATGGGTCTTGCCTTAACTCTTCTTGGAAAATTTCATTCGTTTGATTTGTACTATGTATAAGGCGTAGGGAATCATCATATAGACGAAGATATTCGAGTTGTAATGACTTTTGGATTTGTTCTGCGACATTCCTAGAACGATATGGCAAACTTGACTCTCGAACAAAAAACTCAATTGTATTCAAATACTCTTTTGTTCTGTTTTCATCATAACGTTCTAAGGCTTTGAGTAGATTAGATTTTCTTTGGATGGGTCGAATCCATTCAAAGTATCCATATAAAAGAAAGGTCACTAATAACGAAACGGAAAAGAGACCAAAAAGAATAGACAGGTTTCCGAAATTTCGTTTCATCATTCTTATTATCGGGTTGTCACTAGGCAAAAACCAATCGGTCTAAGGAAAGGAATGATTTTTTATGTATTTTTGGATGGCGTTGGGATCACAGACTATGATCCAAAAACCAATCCGTTTAGTCGATTTGCCAAAGGATTTTTAGCTCCTGTTGGAGGGATCTCGAAGTCCGACCTCGATCTGTCCATGGACGCCACAAAAATCCACTACCTAAAAACCGATGCTCATATGGGAGTGCCTGGTCTACCCCAGTCGGCCACTGGACAAACCGCACTTTGGACTGGAATTCCAGGCCCCAAAGTCCTTGGTCGTCATGTCAGTGGATTTCCTACCATCACCTTACGAAAAATCATCGCGAAATATTCACTCATCAAAGTTCTAAACGAGGAAGGAATTCTTAGCGATTTTTTAAACTGTTTTTCTCCGCCTTACCTAAAACATGTGGAAGAAAAACCGAAACTCGTTTCTGCTTCGACCCTTGTGCAACTTGCCAGTGGACGACCACTCAAAAATTTTGAAGACCTGCGCGGGGAAAGAGGCCTATATATGGACCTCACGCATGAAATTATGGGAACCCTCGGTATCGATATGCTAAAAGAAGGAGACCCGCTCTTAGAAAAACGAGACCCTTATTTTTTAGGAAGCAAATGTTTCCAAAGATTTTCCCACTACGAACTCACTCTTTATGAATATTTTTTAACAGACAAAGTGGGACATGCCATGGACTGGGAAAAAGCAGAGAGAGTGATCATAAACTTAGAGTTATTTTTCAAAGGATTACTTGAGCACATGGATCCATCTAAGGATTTACTCATTGTATCCAGTGATCATGGAAATATGGAAGACTTGAGCCAAAAAAATCATACGGAAAACCCAGCGGCCACCATCCTATATGGAAAGGATGCTGACCGCTTCGCAGAAAATATACATTCGTTAGCTGATATTGTACCCGAGATTTATAAAACCTTCGGTCTTGAAAAAGCTATATACAATACTCACACGAATGAGTTTCTAATGGAAACCAACTAAAATTCTAAATCATTTCCCGATTCAGGTTTCCCTGAAAATGAGTTCGGTTTGTTTGAATTAGAATCTGACGTTGCATCAGACTCTTCTAAATCATTGTGGTCAGTAAACTGATCTAGAGATTCTTTTTTCCATGCAATCGCCTTGTCGGTAATCTGGTTTTTAGGGTATTTGTCTACAATTGTCTGAAAGATACCTGCCGCTTTTTCAAACTTTCCTTGTCTGAAATAAATGGTTCCCTTTTTATAGAGGGACGCTTGGTCTAGCGAATAATCACTGTTATTCAATACTTTATTGATATACGTTAATGATTCCGTTTGTTTACCCAAGGCATCATATGCCAAAGCAATAAAATACAATGCTTCTTCCTCTTTTTTAGGAGAAGGATTCACAGATAAAGACTTTTGAAATAACTCGATTGACCTAGCGTATTGTTTTTTAGTGTAACTGTCTTTTGCTTCTTTAAAAACAGAGTCCTTGTATTCTCCCACAACTTTTTCGTCAGCTCCAGCAAGTCCATCTTGCGTTTCAATATATTCATCAAAAACATCAAAAGATGCCCAATCTTTTCCAAGTTTACGTAAAGATCTACCCCAACCAATTCTTGATTCCGTATGATTTGGATCTTCTTGTAGCGAGAGAACATAGTTTTTACGAGCTGTTTCGTATTGACCCACTTTATAATAGTGATCACCAAGTGATAGGAAGGTTTTGGATCTTAATTTGTTGTCCGAACTTGATTGTAAAACAGATTCAAGATGAGCTTTGCCTTCTGCTTCGTTCCCGATTTTTAAAAGTAAGTTTCCGAGTGAGTAACTTAATTTATTTTTTTCTTCTGGTTTCCAGTTTGAATTTTTTTTCAATTCTTTATAAATATCTAATGCTGGATAAAAATCAGAATTCTTTTCTAATGCCCTTGCTTGGTTATATTTAATTTGAAATTCATATTGTTCCAAACCACGTTTGCCAGCTAATTCAGAAAAGATAGCTATTGCTTTTTCCTTACTATGAGGGTTTGTTTGCTTTAAATATTCCTCCCCTTCCGCTATTTTTTCTAAAACCAGCTGAGACTGGTCTTCTTTAGCAGAAATATGCGTTTGGTAATAGGCTGTGGAGAGACCAGCTACAATAAATAACAAACCCGCTAAGGATACGATCACTCGACTCATAAATTACCTCTACCCACTTGATTTAGGGTTTGATTCGTCCAAAATTCAACTCGCGATGGAGAATAGGATTTGGTTTCCTTTTTCAAAAAAAACTTCAGGGCTTTCTTCGTATCACCTGTTTTTAAAGCACTGACACCCAAAAAGAACATCGCCTTACCCCGAAGGTAAGAATTGGTTTCATATTTTAAATACTCTTCTAATCGATATACTGCCGTCTCAAATTTCTTTTGTATCACCGTTTCCTTAATGATACGATTGAGATCTGTTTGTCCTAAATCATAATTGACTGTAGCTTGTGATTCCACTTTGAAATCATTCACTGGCTCCAAATTCTCTTTAGGAGGAAGAACTTCAGTAGGAGTCACAGCATGTTCATTCTTATAAATTTCGGATTTTTCTGGTTCTTTTTTAGGCTTCGATTCCGCAACAATGTTCGATTCTTCTGGTGGTAGATTGTCTTTCGAAAAATCATATTTAAAATAGGATACATTCTCTTTTAAGTTATAGTCTTCTGGAACTGAACTAGACTTCGCAGTCACTCCAAAATATAGTTCCTCAATTTCTTTTAATTCTTTGATAAAAAAATTCGATTTCGGATGAACGACTGTTGCTACCTTAACAACTGTTCCCTGGTTAAATGAAGTGGCACCTTGATTCAATGGTTTGATCGAAGCATACAACGTGTAAATTGTGGTTTCATCTGCTGCCTCTGGAGTAATCCAACTGATCACGGCACCTTTTCCAACACGTTCATAGCCAAGCCCTCTTACGTGGAGTGCCCCTGACAAATTCGCTGTTGGTTCATTGTAAGCAACTTCCAAATTTTGTTTTTTAGGAGTTTCTTCTACTATGACTTCTGCATTTGCCTTTTCAGATTGTTTGATATAAAAAACACGCAAAGTAGATTTTTTATCTTCTAAAGGAAGTGATTCTTCACCTCCTACCTGTTTAACGGAAACTCCATAATAGATTGTTTGTGATTTGTTTAAATCTTGGTCTAAAAAAGAAGTCGATGGGTGAGGTAGTTCCGTTAGTTTTTCTGCTTTTTGCATGAGAGGAAGACTAGTGAGAGGAGAACTGGAACGGTAAACAGTATAAATAGTTCTTCCTGCAATGGCACCAGCAGGTGGAGTCCAATTCACACGAATGAACCGTTTTTCAATGTTTGCTGTGATTCCCGAAACCCCACCCACCATAGATTGGATGTTAGTATCTTCTGGGAAGGCAGGAAAGTCAGGATTTTGTCCTACTACTGGCGTCCCGTTTTCTTCTGCAATGGTAATAGGAATGATAGTATAGTTTTGATTTGCGAAAAGTTTGACTTCGCGCCTGCGAACATCTGTTACCATCACAATGGCATAATAGTACGTTCCAGGTTTTAAATTATAATCAAAATAAACACGAGTCGCATTCGGACCTGAGGCTTTGTATCGTCCGAGAGAATCGGCAATGTAAAGTTTATCTGGGCTATCGATCATCACATTGGACCTTGCAACGATGAGTTCTCCCTCTTGGTTAGGAGAATCCCAATCAATCCTAATGGATTTTTTATCGGGTAAAATACTGGCACGAATCGCTCGTGCAATCGTAGGGTAACGACTTTCCTCAAATCCGGAGTCTGCCCATACCGGGATGAAAGAGAGTAGCAGTACAACCGTCCGGAGATAAATCGAGAACTTCATACTTAGATTTTCGGTGGAACTCTGCCTCGAATTGAATTTTTCGTTTGTACTTTCCTCTCTTTTCTGGAAGATTTGTCATTATGTCCGAAACGGAATACTACCGTTCCCAAACGTACCAAGAATATTTGCTATCGAGCCATAGAAGAGAGGTCTGTCCTCCCGAAGATGTGTATGATTTTTTCAATTGGAAAGGACTAACCAATTTGGTCGACTTTGGAAGTGGGCTTGGATTTTATTTTCAAGATTTTCGAAAGTGGTTTCCAAACGTTTGGATTTGGGCGGCAGAATGCCAACAGGAAATCATCGATCGAATCTTACGCCGTAAACTCATGGAAGGCATTGAACAACTCACACCCTTTTACATGGACCAATCAGACCACCCTCTTCTTCCAGAATGGGTGCCTGTACCTGAAATTATTTTTGCTTCCTTATCCCTTTCCACATTCCCAAACCCTGGTTTGGCGATGGATGGCCTCATTCGTTCCATGAAATCAGGAGGTAGACTTTTCATCGTGGATTGGTCAAAAACAGAATCTGGATTTGGACCCAAAATCAATGAAAAAATCTCTATGGATAAAATGAAGTTCTTAGCAGAGGAATACAAACTGGAAGTCGTAAAATCTGGAAGGATTTCAGAACATTTTTACGGAATGGAAGTGCGTGCCAGTTCCCATTTCATCTATGGATACTATGATTTGAAAGAAGAGGAAGATGAAGATACAGCTGTTTTTAAGATGTAACTTCGTTATCTCATCACCTTTACTCAAAAGATAGGACCAACTAAGAGACAAGATACCTCATTGATTGTGTGGAGTGAGGAACAAAGAAACATCATCCAATCGAGTGCATCAATCCTGCAAGTGATTGCTGGTGCCGGTTCTGGTAAAACAGCCACGATGATTGGTCTATTGAAAGAAAGGGAAAAAACAAACAAAATCCCTCCCGAACATACGTTAGTTGTTACTTTCACAAAAAAAGCCACCAACGAATTCAAGGAAAGGTGTTTGAAAAATCAACTTTCTCAAAAGTATCATATATCCACCTTTCATTCGTTTTGTTACCATGCGCTAAAACGTTATGATCTTACAAGGGATTGGTCTAAATATAAACTCCTTTCCGAATCGAAAAAATATGAAGTGACCAAAACATTGCTAGAACCATACCGATGGGAAATTGGAGGCATTCCCTTTTCCCTATTATGGAAACAGAATGGAGAACTTTTACGTTTTATCTCTCTATCCATTTACAATGAGTATCAAAAAAACTTTCAAATTTGGAAAGAGACACATCATTACTTTGAGTTTGATGACCTCATTTATTTTTTTTTGAGATTCCTTGATACAGAGTTTGCATGGGAAGCCAAAACACGATGGAAGTCACTCATCATAGATGAATTCCAAGACACGGATGAAGTCCAATTGGAAATCATCAAACGCATGGAATTTGAAACAGTTACCGTTGTGGGAGACGACTGGCAGGCTATTTATGGGTTTCGAGGGGCCACACCAAAACCATTTTTAGAATTTCCAAAACATTTCCCAAATGTTGTCCAATGTAAATTATCAACTAACTATCGTTCCACTCAATCAATTGTTCAGAAAAGTTTTTTACCCATCAAACAAAACAAAGATAAAATTCAAAAGAAAACGATGACAAAACGGAAGGAAAGAGGTTCTTATTCACTTCTTCGATTCAAAAAGGAAGAATCCACACTAGAATCCATTTGGGAAAAAATCCAATCCTTGGATCCAAATTCAATCCTACTCACACGCAGTAATTTTCGAAAAAACGAATGGATCCAATCCGGTGTTCCTAGAACCCAAGTGATGACAATCCATAGTGCCAAAGGATTAGAATTCACAACCGTGGTTGTGGACCTTTGCCAAGGTTGGAGTGAAGAATTAGCATCTGTGAACCAAGAAGAAGAACGAAGAATCTTGTATGTGGCACTTTCTCGTGCCAAAGATAATTTGTTTGTACTGATCAACGATATATCTGATCCCAAAAGGCTCTGTGACATCTTCAGTGAGAATTTTTCCCTTTGGAACAAGATTCGAAATCGTACTTTACGGTGGACTAGACTCTGGTGAGATGGTTTTACCTCGGGGGATTAGCTCAGTTGGTTAGAGCGCTACCTTGACATGGTAGAGGTCACTGGTTCGAACCCAGTATCTCCCAAGATTGTTTCCGAGAACTTCACCGAATTCCCTTACTCTTCATTTTCTCATTTTCTCTCCACCAAACAAAGTTTCGACTTGCCTTTCTTTTCCCATGCTTTCCAATTCGTAGCGATGAAACCCAAGTTCCTCGCTGAAGAATTTTTACTGGCTGTGTATTTTTTTATTTTTAGCATCATTTCGGGAGTTGTTCTTTTTTCCACTCCCTATCCAGCCGGAGTCAAGATTGCTAGCCTTACACTGTTTTTCCATGTGAGTTTTGTGACTCTGAGTACAATATTACATTGGCATACACCTTACCGGATTTGGAAATTTTTACTGCCTCTTTCCATTTTTATGGTGTTTCCCGATTGGTTTCTATCTTCCGTATTACAAATATTAGTGTTTCCAGAAGATGGTTTTTTTAAGATTGGAACCGTTTCTGGGTATATGGCAGGTCTTTGGGTCATCCCTCTTTTCATCTGTGTGTATACAGGAATCAAATTGGAAGAACGATCTGTTTCCATCATTGGTACTGGGATTTGGGTGGGAATTGTCAGTTTGGTCATTTTTGGAACCTCTGAAGCGACGATGTGGGTTTTGGGATCTTGGTATGCCCAAAATGTAAAAATGTGGGGACATGTTGCCTATTACGTTCTTGTGCCCGAAATGATCCTTGGAATCACAACCTACCTTGCCTACCAAGGATTTTCTTATTCAGCCTATCTCTTTCAAATTGCGATCGGATTTTTAGTGATGATTCTCTACATCGGGAACCTTTCCTTTTTCTACCTTCTCATTGAAAAAATTCTCTAAACTTTTCCTTTTATGTAATTTTGCGTTTTGGGCACTTCTCCTTATGGGAGAAGTTTTCATTCGTTGGATTGATACGACAGATTCCGAAGAGATTCGATATAAAAAAATCCATTGCCTAAAACATTTCAGTGAAATTCGTTTGTGTCCCAATCTCGAAGAAAGTTTCACTCGGCCTGACGGGAAAACCTGGGACATCCAAACGAATGTACTGGGCGAACGCATTGTATCAATCAAGGAAACAAACCGAAAAAACGCCAAAGTTTGGTTAATTGGTGATTCCATGGCAATGGGTTATGGACTACCAACCAAAGAAACCATCGCCTATGTGTTAGAAACCAAATACCAAATTCCAACACGGGTTCTGGCTGTTGATGCCATTGGTACAAATGGAATCAAAACTTTATTTTGGGAAACATGGAATCAAACAAAGACAGAGGATCGACCTACGCATTACTATTGGATTTGGAATCCTTCTGATTACATAGATGATGAAAGAGAAAAAAAGGGGCTTAAAAAATTTTTATATCCCCTCCATTTTTACCTCACAAGAAAATCATATCTCTACCAAAGACTCATTCATTCCCCTAAGGAAAATGTTTATACAAATCAAATTCCCTATCTTTATCCTGAGTCACACGTTACCTATTCCCATCTGCAAACGTTTTTCCAAGAGTTATCAAACAGAAAAGAACACTGGAGGATTTTATTCGCTTGGGGGATGGCACCGAGTGGAAAACCAGATACCAAAGATCCCAATTATGACCTAGCCAAACAATTCTTCCAAAGAGCAGGCTTACGAACCATTGATCTCCGCAAGGAAACGGAAATATCCTTTTCTTTACAAAAACAAATTTACATCTCAAACGATGGACACCCTGACCGCGATTTAGCGAAACTTTTTGCAGAGGCAATCGCAAACGACTTCCACCAAGAGTAGAAATGCTTGATTCCTAACCCGATTTCTAAAGTTTAGAGGGATATGATCCAAAACTGGAAACGATGGGGAGCCATTGTCCTATTTTTCCCGTTCGTTATTTTATTCTTGGAAGGAATGTTTCGCCTTACCAATCCCCCTGCCTTACGTTATTACCGCGATGTAAAACTCTTACATGCCTACCATCCAGAGTATGGCGTCACCCTCGCTCCCAACGAAAGCCGATTTGTGCGCCACTATGCTGATCTTTGGCAGGGGCAGTTTACGACCAATTCCTTGGGACTTCGCGGACTCACCGAACCTGATCCAACAAAATCCAAACTTGTTTGTTTGGGAGATAGCCTTGTGATGGGATTTGGTGTATCCGATGAAGATACATTTTGTTCGCAATTGGATGGGTATGAAGAAAATGGAACGATCTACCAAAGTTTAAATTTTGGAGTCGATGCGTATGGATCCTTAGGTTCATACAAACGACTGAAGGACATGTCGTCAAAAATTTCGAATATCCAAAAAGTGCTTTTTTTTATCTCTCCCAATGACTTTACCATGCCAGAGGAATTACGAGCACAAGGGATTTTACCAGATGATGAGAATGATGCCCTTCATGAAAATGATTTGGAATGGAAAAATAAATTTCGCATGCAATTTGAACTCACTCGTGTTTCATATCTATTACAAGCCTTAAAACTTGCATACGAACAAACAAAAGTGAAATGGGCACAAACCAAATACATCATTTCAATGGATTCCAAACAAATCCTCGAATCACCCATTCAGTATCTAAAAGAAGCTTTTATTGTTCCCGTAAAACAAGCAAAATGCGAATCTACAGAAAACTTTATCTGCCCCACTCCTATTGCCAATTTACAGATCGTTTGCTCTGATACACCCGTAAATTTGAATGAATTAGAACCACTCCCTGAGACAACAACGAGAGCCTATGATCTAATGATCGAGTTTGCAAAAGAGAAGGGTTTCGAATTCATTCCAGTGATCCTTCCTATGCAAATTGAAGAAGTATACTGTCGCCAGCTTGGAAAATACAATTCACTCGGCAATTATGCAATCAGAGCCAAACGTTACCTTGATTCCAAAGGTGTTAAAACCATCGAAATTTTACCTTACACAGATACTATGTGTGGCCGAGAATTCCAAATCCATGGAAAAACGAAAAAAGCGGGAATCCAAGATTATTACATTCCTGGTGATGGTCACCTAACAAAGCTTGGAAATTTATGGGCAGCAGAATCGATTCGCGCTGCCTTAAAGGGAAAAAAACAAAATGCTTTTTAATTCCGTACATTATTTACTCTTTGCTCCCATAGTTATATTCGTTTACTTTTTAATTCCAAAGCGATTTCAGGGATTATGGTTATTCATTGTTAGTTTGTATTTTTATGCGATCTTTAGAATTCCTTTCCTGATTTTACTGGTATTTTCCTTTGTCGTAACAAAACTCGCAGTGGATTATATGGATACAACTCCATCCAAAACCAAAAGGCTCTTTTGGTTAAATGTCGCTGTGTGGAGTAACTTGAGCTTATTATTTGTTTTTAAGTATTTGGATTTTTCGATCACCGTTTGGAACCAAACGTTTTCATTTACTCCCTGTGATCCAGACTTCGTTCAAAAATCAGGAATCCTGCTTCCGATGGGAATTAGTTTTTTCACCTTACAGGCGGTCTCCTATGCAGTGGATGTCTATAAAGGTGTTGTAGAACGAGCCAAATCCATTTTCCATTTCGGACTCTTTTTGTCTTTTTTTCCACAACTTGTGGCTGGACCCATCCTTCGAGCCAGTGATGTATTACATCAATTTTTGGATTCTAAAGAGTTTACAAAAGAAAATCTTAAACAAGGTTTAAAACAACTCTTTTGGGGTATTTTTAAAAAGACGTTTATTGCTGATCCAGTATCCTATGTGATTGATCCCATTTATGCAAGTCCAACCGAATACAATTGGATTGCAATGTGGATTGCTGCGTTTTTGTTTGCTGTTCAAATTTATTGTGATTTCTCTGGGTATTCTGATATTGCGATTGGAACTGCGCGGATCTTAGGATTTCATATTCCGAAAAACTTTGATCGCCCATTTCTTTCCGGAACTCTGAGTGAACTTTGGCGCAGATGGCATATCTCTTTCAGTTCTTGGTTACGAGATTATGTGTACATCACACTCGGTGGAAACAGAAGAGGCGAAATATTAGCATATGTAAATTTATTCATCACCACATTTGTCTCTGGGATATGGCATGGAGCCGATTGGACCTTTGTATTCTGGGGTACTCTTCACTCCACCATGATGGTTGTAGAAAAATTTGTCTTCAAATTTGAATCGATGCGAAATGCATGGAACAAAGTACCGAGATCTTTACAACCGATTTATCCTGTAGGTATTTTTGTATTGTCTTGTTTTTTCTTTCGTGCAAAGGCCACGCCAGAAGTTCCAACGGGAATGGGGATTACAAACATCATGTTGGAACGTGCGTTTACTGGTGCAGCAGGTAACTTCCCACAGATGAGTCTTAGTTTGATAGTGCTTGTGGGTTTTCTCTTTTTCGTAGATATCATGCAAGACAAAAAAGAAGACCGATTTGCATTCCTAACGGACAATCAGTATTTCCTTATACCCGCTTGTATTTTACTCTATATCACAGCCTTTATCATCTATAGTGTGACGGTTTCCAGCCCCTTTCTCTACTTCCAATTCTAAATAAAAAAGGTATCGAAGAAAACTCCTTCGATACCTTTTAATTTTCTTCCATCATCATGATTTGCATAAAATCGTAGATGATTGAATCTTTTTCATTCTTAAATTTCAATCGAAAGCGATTTGAATTTGAATCCTAAATCTTAAAACTCTACCTTCGGTGCATTTTCAATCGCTTTTTGGTCTTCTACCGTGAAAGTTGCTTTGGCTTCATAACCGAAGGCTTTTGCCGTTAACACTGCGGGGAACTGGCGAATGTAAACGTTAAATTCCTTTGTCGCTTTGATAAAACGATTTCTTGCAACTGTGATACGATTTTCTGTTCCTTCCAATTGTGCCATTAGATCCGAAAATTGTTGGTCACTTTTGAGCTGTGGATAGTTTTCTTGGATCATGAGGAGTCTTGACAAAGCAGATCCGAGTTGTCCTTGTGCTTGGTCAAATTGTTTTAAACTCTCTGGATTGTTAATGAGCTCTGGTGTTGCTTGGATGGATCCAATTCTTGCTCGTGCATCCGCGATACCTTTCATGATGTCCTTTTCTTGGTTGGCAAATCCCTTCACAGCAGAAACTAAATTCGGTACCAAATCAGATCTTCTTTTGTATTGGTTAAGGACTTCTGCCCAGGAAGCAGTCACTTCTTCATCCAACTCCTGGATACGATTGTATCCACAATTGGTGAATAGAGTTGCCATAATGGAAAATAGAATGATGGTTCGAAACAATTTTGTCATGGTCATTGTATACCTAATCCTTAGTCGGGCTGCAACACCAATTTGTTAAAAAAATTTAATATCGGTAGGCTTTTATTGCCTTTGACCAACGTGTTTCATTTTCTTCCAAATACAATTCGATGTCAGAATCTGTATGTTTTCCATGCAAATACTCAAGTAAATATGAATCACCGGTCAAAAGTTCAATGGCAGGTCGATCCGATCGAAACTCATACACACCTTTCAAATACTCAAATTGACTCGGATATAAATCCCCTAGCTGTCTTAAAAAATACAAAACAAAATATAAGGAATGGAACTGTTTTGGTTTTAAAACCATGAGTTGATACCCTTCACAGATGATTCCTTTATGTTTGTGAAAGGTAGGTAAAAAACGTAAATTCCGAAGTAAAAAATTCCCTTTCTGATGGCTCGACAATCGTTTGTCTAATTCTATCTTTTCTTTCCCTACTAAATAAGGTGAGCCAAAAGTTTCAAATGGTTTGGTTGTGCCTCTTCCTTCGGAAAGATTTGTTCCTTCCAATAAACACATTCCAGGATAAACAAAACACGTGTTTTGTGTTGGAATATTAGGAGAAGGAGGAACCCATTCAAAAGTAGAAAGGGTTTTGGGATGGATCGTCCCGATTGGAACTACGACTACATCCACATTCAACTGAAAGGTTTCATTATAATAACTGAGTAACCCACCTGGAGTGAGTCCATGCCGATGTAAAACAGTTTTCACACCAACAAAGGATTGGTATACTTCTTGTAATGGCGTACCTTCCACTTTTTGACCAATCGGATTGGGAGAGTCGATGACCAAAAATACAGGAGCCTTTCCTGTTTCCTTTTTTAGCTTAGAAAGTTCTTCCAAGATATAATATGCTGTAGTTAAAAAGGTATAATATCGAGATCCAACATCTTTGATGTCAATGATCACTACATCTATGCCTTTTAAAGTTTCCCTTGGTGGAACCAAACTGCTCTCTTCTTTTCCATAAAGATTTACGATTTTCATACTACCGAAGAGATAAGACAACTCATCTCCACTCACTTGGTCCTGTAATTCTGCAAACAAACCATGTTCTGGCAAAAAAATCGTTTTGAGATCGAAGATTTCCGAATAGGTTTGAAAGTGATACTTCCCTTGGTAACCGAAGGCACTTTGATTGGTCAAAATTGCAGCCTGACAGCCACTTAGTTTAGTAATATTCTTTAAAAACTTCATTTGGTTTTTTGAATCGTTTCTTTATGTTTTAGGGCTAAATCCCAAATGGATTTGATTTTTGCCTCATCCAAATTCGTTTCATCTAAAAATAAATTTCGAAATATTGTCAATTGTTCTATAAAATCATCAATCGAGTGTTTTAAAAATGTTTTGTTCTCTTTGAAGATGGAAATCCACATCTCTGCATTGGAACCTGCAATCCTTGACATATCTCTAAAACCACCGCCAGTGATTGGTCTTGTGATCGAAGCGACTTGATCCATTGTTGTTTCGTTCTTCCCCGCAACATTCACAAGGATGGTAGATATTACATGTGGTAAGTGGGATACATAGGCCAATGTTTCATCGTGCACTTTTGCATCCATGGAGATCGTCCACGAACCAATGGTTTCCCAAAATTTCTTTGCAAATTCCATCGCAAATTGAGAGCCATGTTTTGGTTTTGTTAGAATACAAAGTTTATCTCGATACAAACCTGGTATAGCTGCCTCCGGACCAGTTTGTTCGGAACCACACATCGGATGTGCGGAAATATAATTGTGTTCGTACTCTCCGAAGTGTCTGTCTACTGCCTCAACAATCGTCTGTTTGGTGGAACCCAAATCCATATAGATTGTCGAATTCCCTTTCGGTAGAGATGGAATGAGAGACACTAAGGAAGCAACAGGTGTACTGAACACAACCAAATCAAATTGGCCAAAGTCTATGTTTTCTTTGTCTTCTAAGGTAAAAGCAGTTTCGGCTAATTTTTTTTCTAGGATCGATTGTTTGCTTCTTAAGGAACGAACAACAGCAGTGACTTTTGCATTCGGAAATGATTCACGGATCGCAAGCGACAAGGAACCACCCATAAGTCCCATACCATAAATGAGAACATGTTCTAACTTCATGTGGGAAACGAACCCGCAGTGGGGTAAGAACCAAGAAGTTTAAAGACGGTACATTGCGATTTTACAGTCTCAAGAAGACTTTTAATTTTTGGATTGGATTTATGACCGATAAAATCGATGAAAAAATGGTATTCCCATAGATTTCGCTTCAGTGGTCTAGATTCAATTTTTGTTAGGTTCACAGAAGCATCATGGAAAGTTTTCAAAATCTGAAACAATGAACCTGTCTGGTTGGGAATCGAAAATACAATGGATGTTTTATCCTCTTTGGTTTCGGGTGCTTCTGTTTTTCCAATCACCAAAAACCGCGTGGTATTTCCTGCATAGTCTTCGATTCCTTCGGCAATCACATTTAAGTTGTAAATCTCTCCTGCAATTTTCGAAGCAATGGCAAGACCATCTTTTCGTTCCGAAACCAATTTAGCAGCCATCGCGGTTGATGAAGTATCTACAACTTCCGCATTTGGTAAGTTAGCTGAGATCCAATTGCGACACTGCTCATTTCCAATACGGATTCCGTAAATTTTTTTGACAGAAGACAGGTCTGTTTCGAAACCTAATAAGGAAAAAGAAATCCTTTGGTAGAGTTCTGAATACACAAAAAGATCCGTTTCGAGAAACATATCTAATGTAGAACTCACTTGGCCTTCTGTTGAGTTTTCCACAGGGACCACACCATAATCTAACTTTTCCTCTTCCACCATACGAAATACGTCTGGGATCGAGGTTTGGGGAACAGCCTCTATCGAAGTCCCAAATTTAGAGCGGAGAGCAGAATGAGAAAAACTTCCTTCAGGACCCAAAAAACCAATCTTTAACGGGTGTTCTAAGGCGATTGTTCCCGACATCATCTCTCGATAAATGGCACGAATGACAGATGCTGGTAGTGGTCCTTTGGAAAGTTGTGTAACCTTTTCATAAACATCTTTTTCCCGATCCGGGCGATAAATGGGTCCACCTGATTCTTTTTTGACCCGACCAATCTCCTGAGCAAAACCAGCACGTTTCTGAATCAGATCGATGATTTGAGAATCGAGTGAATCAATATCAGATCTAAGTTTTTTTAATTCTTCTTCTGCATTACTCATTCGTTTTCTCTGCCTTTAATTCTTCCGGAAGAGAATCAAGATCAAAATCTGGATTCATTTCTGTTTCTTCTGTAACTACTATGGATTCTGGTGAAAAATCCTCGAATTTGAGTTCCTTCACTTCCACTGGTGTTGGAAGGTCTGTCAGTTTGCTCAGTCCAAAGTGTAATAAAAATTCATTTGTTGTTCCATACAACGTGGGTCTACCTGGAACTTCTTTTTGCCCAACGGCTTTCACCAATTTTTTGGACATGAGACTTGCTACCATGGCTCTTGAAGACACCCCCCGTATCTCATCTAACTCCGTTAATGTGATCGGTTGTTTGTAGGCAATAATGGCAAGAGTATCTAAGGTACCCCTTGAGAGAGTTTCCCGTTTTTTATCTTTGAAAATATGAGATAAAATTTCGCTGTACTTTTGATTGGTGATGAATTGGTAACCACCAGCGATTTCACGCAGTAAAAAACCGCCTTCTCGTTCTTGGTAATCAAGAATCAATTCATCTAACAACTCTCTTGCTTCTGTTTTTTCAATTCCGCAAGACTTAGCCAAAGCAGATAATTTGATTGGATCTGAAGATAAAAAGAGAAGCGCCTCAAGAAGGCCCTTTGTATAGTTTCTTTCTTCCAAATTGATCTAGACCTTGACTATTTTGATTTCTCCGAAAACTGCGTGTTGAATCACTTTGCAAACTCGGATTTTAACAACTTCTAATACGGCAAGGAAGGCTGCGACGATTTCTTTTTTTTCTGGTTTTTCATTTTCAAACAAATCCATAAAATGAATTTCGCCGCGTTTTACTAATAAATCCTGCAGGTAGGCCATTTTATCTTCCACAGAAAACTGGGAAACCCCTTCATAAATGGGTACGAGCTCTTCTTCCTCATTGGAACTTTCCTGCTCTAAAATGGAATTGAAGGCCGAAATTAAGTCCACAAGACTAACATCGAGCCAAACTTCCGTTTCATCTAAAACTTGGTTTGTTTCCCTAGTAAACATTCCGGCGGTCAATCTGTCCAACTCCGCCAAACGTTGCCCAGCCATTTGGAATTTTTTGTGTTCTAAAAGTTTATCCACAAGTTCTTTTGGAAGAGGTGGATCATAGTCTTCTTCTTCAAAACCAGGGTCCGGAAGAAGGGCTTTGGATTTTAGATACACCAAATGAGACGCCATCACAGCAAACTCAGAGGTAAGTTCAATAGACAAAGACTGGCTGGTTCTCAAAAATTGAATGAAATCAGATGTGATACGCGAAAGGGAGACTTCAAAAATATCCACCTTATAACTATCAATCAGAGACCATAAAACCGTTAAAGGTCCTTCAGTCAGTCCTCCGTCCTGGTTCTGCCACCGGACGATAAACTCCGGGGTTTGGGACACGATTTATAAACCTAAAGCTTTTGCGGCTGCTTGTTGCAATCTTTCTGGTGGGAAGGGTTTTACCACAAAATCCTTTACACCCATTTTAATTGCCTTTGCTAAGAGATCTTCTTGTCCGAGGGCCGTAACCATAATGATCTTTGCCGAAGCATCAAACTTAATGATTTCTTTTGTGGCTTCAATCCCATCTTTCTCACGCATTGTAATATCCATAGTGACTAAGTCTGGTTTGAGGTTTTTATATTGTTCAACCGCAATGTTACCATTCTCTGCTTCACCAACGATTTCGTGACCCGCTCCAACTAACGCATCTTTTACGAGCGTTCTCATGAATTTTGCATCATCCACAACCAAAATTCTTGCCATGTTAATTCCCTCTCGACTTTAATAATTCAATCATTTTTGGTACTAATTCTTCTACTGGGAGAACAAAATCAATTCCCCCAAGTTCAACTGCCACGCGGTTCATTCCGTATACTACGGAAGTTGCCTCATTTTGCGCCAAAGTAATACCACCTTTTGCGTGTATGTTGGCGATTGAGTGTGAGCCATCTTTCCCCATGCCCGTCATGATCATAGAGAGCAAATGGTCTGCTCCATAAGATTCCATCAAACTTTCAAACAAAACTTCGATGGAAGGTCTATGCCCATTCACTTGTTCCGAATGAGAGAGCTCAATCAAACGGTCTTTTCCTTTTGTCACTACCTTCATTTGGTAGTCCCCTGGGGCAATGTAAGCAGTTCCTGCTTGCACCACGTCACCCTGCTCTGCTTCTTTCACATGTATTTTAGACAGAGAATTCAATCTGTCCGCAAAAGCTTTCGTAAATCCCGCTGGCATGTGTTGCACCACAAAGATTGGCTTTGCAAAATCAGCTGGAATTCCCGCAAAAACGGTTTGTAACGCTTTTGGACCTCCAGTAGAGGTTCCAATTCCGATAGCATCTACTTGGATCGGTTTTTGAAAACTTTTATTTATTTGCCTGTCAGTCCGTTCTGGCCGAGAAATAGGCTCTGGACTGACCAGTTTGGAATCGGAGAAACCTTTGATCTTTAATGATAAAACGGCCGCAATGTCCTCTGGAGAAAACTGGTTTCCACTCGATGGTTTAGGGATGAAGTCAACAGCCCCGAGTTCGAGGGCTTTAAAAGTTGCATCAGCACCATGTTGCGTGAGCACCGACAACATAATCACATGACTTGGGAGTTTTCTCTTTTTGATTTCTGCAAGAGCAGTTAGCCCATCCATGATGGGCATCTCAATGTCTAAAACGATAAAATCAGGTTTTAGTTTTTCTGCTAAATCAATACAATCCATTCCTGTTTTGCCAGTGGCAATGACAGTCACTTCATCTTTTTTTGATAGAGTATCACTTAATATATTTCTCACAAGCAGTGAGTCATCAATGATCACAACAGTAGGTTTTTTGTTCATGATTTATGAATTAACTCAACTAACTCGTCAAAATCTGGTAAAAATACTAAAACACCAATTAAGTTGCTACCTTGGTGATTGAATTCTGTATGCATCGACAAAAACTTTGTTCTTTCTGGTTTTACGATGTCTATGACTTCCATGAAACTTCCCGTGATCATTTCCGGTACCGACGGCAAAATTTCTTTTTTCAATTTATTGGAAAGAGAATTCATCACACTCGAACAAACAATATTGGAAATTTCAGACAAAACAGAAACCATATCATCGGATAATTTGTTCGTACTATTTTCAGCATATTTTGCTTCTTCGGAACCCAATAATTCTTTTGCAATTTCTGACCCATTTTCTTCCGAAAACATCATCAACAAATTTCCATTCAAATCCCCAGTCATACGGATTTTCATTCCAAAGAATTGGTCCATAGAATATCTAAATTCTTTCGCCAAACCATCACGATCCGTGAGTTTGATTTCAGGAATAAACAATTCTACTTCTTTTCCAACTAATTGTGACAATACGACACCGGCATTCATCATGCCCGTATTCACTATATTTTCTAATTTTTTAATGTCTTTAGAAGACATGATCTCGTTAATCGCATCAGTATTCAGTGCAGCAACTTGATTAAGTCGTTCTTCTTTTTGTTCTACAAATCCTTTGATGATTTCAGCAGCTTGTTCTCTTTCTGATAGTTTGACATTTTCAATCTTAGCAACATCTGCCAACCGATGGATCTCATCTGTTTTGTGATCTAACACCAAAGTGGCAGTTTGTGTTTCTTTGGGGGAATTATGTTCTTCAGAATGGCCATTAACAGTTGACTTTGTATTTGAAACTTCTGTGGTGATCTTTTGATTCGTTACAGGTTCTTCTGTAAATACTTCTTCCTTCGGAACAATGATGTGTTTTTCGATTTTATGTTTTTCTTTTTTGATCCGTGATTTGTCTTTGGCACGTAATTCAATCAGCTTTGCATTGTAACGATTTGTAGAATGATTTGATTTGAATATATATTCAGAATCCGACATCTCCAAGGATCGAATCGAGGAAGAACGTTTCATCATTTCTCCCGAAACCAATTTGTCGGTCCAATCCACTTTGTCGGCGGCAATTTCCACAAGTCCAGGAATATCCAAAACCAAAATGATGGTTCCATCTCCCATAATCGTCGCACCAGTCAAACCTTGCACATCTTGGAAATTTTTTCCTAAGGATTTGATGACCGTTTCATGTTTTCCAATGAGGTCATCCACCATAAACCCTAGCTTTCTGGTTTTGTAGTTCACGATGACAACGGGTACTTCCAACATCTCTTGTTTATCAGCAAGACCCAAAATACGATTCAAACGGTAAATAGGAAGAACTTCTCCGCGTAAATTGATGATTTCGTGTCCTTCAAGAGTTGTGATTTGATCTAGATTGACTTTGATCGTCTCTGATACTTCTGATAATGGGAACGCATACACTTCTTCTTCCATAATCACTAAAATCGATGGAATGATCGCAAGTGCTTGCGGGAAAGACAGCGTAAAAGAAGAACCTTTTCCTTCTTCCGAATGGATGATGATTTTTCCTTTAAACTCTTCAATGAGTTTGTTCACAACATTCATCCCAACACCACGACCAGAGATGTCAGAAATTTTATCTGCGGTAGAAAATCCTGGAGCAAAAATAAACTGGAAGATATCTGATTCGGAAAGGTTTTGTGAATCAGCTTCTGTAACTAACCCCCGTTCGATGGCTTTTTTTAGAATTTTATTTTTATTAAGTCCTTTTCCATCATCCCGAATTTCAACAAGAATGTTAGAACCGCCTTGGTAGGCATTGAGTTCCACAGTTCCTTCTTCGGACTTACCGGCCAGTCTTCGTTCTTCGGGAGATTCAATTCCATGATCGACAGAATTTCGAATGAGATGGATGAGTGGTTCCCCAATCGCATCAATAACCTTTTTATCAAGTTCCGTATTTTCCCCACGTAAAACCAAATTGACTTGTTTTCCCGTTTCTAAGGACAAATCTCGGATGAGTCTTGTAAAACGATTGAAAACCGAACCAATAGGAACCATACGAATGTTCATGATTCCAGTTTGTAGGTCTTTGGAAATACGATTGATTTGATCAATTTTCCCTTTGAGTTCGTTGAATAAAGAATCTTCACCAAACTGGGCCACTAAATCATCATAGATTTTTTGGAATCCCGAATTTGTGATCACTAGCTCTCCCACGTTGTTCATGAGCTGGTCAAGCTTATCGGAAGAAACCTTGATAGTTCTCATCACCACTTTAGAATCGGTGACGGCTTTTTCAAAATTGGCGGAACCTTTCTCTTGGTTTTTCTCTTCCAATTCATTAGTAACTGTATTCAGAGTTAATGGTTCCGAAGATAAGGTAGCACCTAACGTTCGTTTCTCCAAGGCTTCCATTTCCGTTTCAGGAATGTGGATCTCTTGAATGGAAAGAGAATCCACCATATCAATGTTACATTTCGTATATAATTCGTCTTTTGTGTATTTTGTGACAGTGACAAAGGAAAGAGCAAAACTACCTTGTCCATTGTCCAATGCATCCTCCGAAGGATTACATTTGATGAGAATTCCAGACTGTTTAACAGACTGCAAAATCAAAAGAAGTCTGAGGTTCTGCATCGGTGTGTCATTTTTTAAACGTAATTCAACACTGAATGTGGATTGTCCGTCTTCTTCTTTAAGGGCCAAACGAATCTCTGAAATTTCTTCTTCTGTTAACTCACCTATACCTGTAATTTTTACACCTGTATTTTGTTTGGCGCTAGAAGAACTAGTGGTTTTGGGACTGGATCCACCACCCGATACAGAAACTTCGTAATCTTGTAATTTCTGAATCATGTCTGTGAAAGGAGTTTCCACTTTTACACCATTGGCGACACCCTCTATCACTTGTTTGATCAAATCAAAACATTCGAAAAGTAAATTCACCAACTTGACATTGATTTCCAAACTTCCTTCTCTAATCTTTTGAAGGAGGTTTTCCATTGTGTGAGCTAGGTCAGATAGGTTGTACAAACCAACAAAGGCAGAAGAACTTTTTAAGGAATGCGCTGCTCGAAAGATATCATTAATGATTTCTGGATTTTCGTGGTCTTTTTCCAGTTTTACCAAATTTGAATTCAGTTCTTCAATTTGGTCTTCGGACTCTTCCAGAAAAACTTCTGTGTATTCACCTAAAATTCCAGCCAATGTCGTATCCCCTATTCCTTACTTTGCGGTGGAAACAAAATTAACGATTTGTTCCAAATCCAAATTCAAAATCAAATGGTCTTCATACCTGGAAACAGATTCGACCATCTTACTATAGTTTAACGACAAGTCATCCGTTGTATAACTGATAAAATCTTTTTGGATTTTTACGACTTGTTTGACTTCATCGACCAAAATACCTATTCGTTTTTCGTCTAACATTACCACCACAATACGCGAGATTGGGTATATGTCAGAATCGATGTCGTGGAATCTCTTTTTTAAATCCACAATCGGAATGATTTCACCGCGAAGGTTAATCACACCTAAAATATAATCTTCCACATTGGGAATGCGTGTGATAAGGACTGGTTTTAAAATCTCATGTACAAGAAGCAAACGAAGTCCAAAAAATTCCTTTTCAATGGTAAAGGTAAGGAATTGTTCAAGATCTCCTAAATCGGACTCTTGTTCCATTTTGGTTCTTTCCGCAAGGGATGTGAGGAGTTTTTCTTGGTCCATATGCTACCTGGAATCGTGTCAGAATCCCTGATGGATTCAATCCAAAAAAGAATGAATCTGAAATTCCGTAATCATTTTTCCTACTTTTGTATCGTGTACTTCTTCTAGGAATGGGACGGGAAAAAATTTAGAAAAACTAAATCCAATCGTCTTCTTTTGGACTGATTTATTTCCTAAAATACGATCGTAATACCCGCCCCCGCGACCAAGTCTGTATCCATTTTGGTTGTACCCCAGAGCAGGGATTAAAATCAAATCAGCATCTTCTACGGAGATCTCCTCATCTCCAATCGGCTCAAAAATCCCATGCGGTCCTTTTTCAAAAGAGAACGGACGAAAGAATCTCAACCCAAACTCTCCCTCCGCTTTTGGAAAATACCATTTTGCGGAATGACGAAATTCAATAAAACCTGTCGGTCTTGGTAATGGTGAGGATTCCACAAGTGGCAACACATCCACTTCAAAACGCATATCAGGCACATAGGTGATGATTTTGGATTTTCCCTGTAAAAGGGGGAAGAGTCTTTTTAAGATAGCTGCTTCTAATTCCTCACGGTCAGTGAGTTTGGCGATGTTGGTTTTTAAAATTTCCCTTGCGTCTTTTTTTGCAATTGGATTCAAAAATGATCCCCAATGATTCCCTCTTCTAAAAGGGAAATGATTTTTTTGGTTCGTTCTTCGAGCTCAGGATTTTCATTTACTTTAGAACTTAGATCTCGCATTTGAAAAAGTTCATCAGCTAAATTTAGGGCACAAAGTACGGCTAATTTGGTTTTGGAAGCATTCGGTAAAACTTTTCCTAGCTCAAGTAAACGTGATTCCACGTAATCAGCCACTTCTGAAATGTATCCAGAAGAGGCTTCTCCAACGATGGTATAAGTTTCACCAAAGATTTGTTTGGTGATTTTATGAGAGTTAGGGGCAGATTCTGCCATAACAATTATTTTGGATCGTCTTCAATGATGAGAAAATCGTCGTCGTCATCGGCATCGAAAACGCTAATGGCTTCATCTTCATCATCAATGATGATATCATCATCCTCATCAATTTCGACAGTAGGAACTTCATCTTCTGATTCGACAATTAACTCTTCTTTTTCAAACGAAGCAGAAGCTGGCGTTTTTTCTAAGACGTCTTCTGCATGGAATTCCGACTCATCTTCATCCAGTAAAATGATTTCATCATCGTCTTCCGAGGTAAGGCTAGGAGTCGCCACTGCGGCCGCGGCAATCGGTGCCGAAGGTTCTTGTGGTGGTTGTGGCGCAGGTGCTTTGGGAGTAGAACTTCCAGTGGTGGGAAGACCATCCAATCTTCCAAGAAGTTGGTGCACTTTGGATTCGAGAAGGTTTTCTCTTTCTTTAAGTTGGTTTAACTCATCCGTCGCTTCTTGGAGTTGTGAGCGCAATGTTTTCAGTTCACGCTCTTTTTCCTCCATTGCGAGCTTCATTTGGTCATTTTCCGCGCGGAGGGTTTCGTTTTCCGTCTCTAGGCGGGCATTTTCTGTTCTTAGGTCCTGGATGAGTTCAAGGGCCTTAACAACTTTACTTTCTAGCTCTTCAATGGTTTCGATTTTTAACATGATAACAATCCGATGGAATAGAATAGACGAGCTATTCCATTCCTATCAAGCACTAATTTACTTAGCGACTTTGGTTTTTTCGACGATGGCGTTGAATACTTCTTTGTGGTTGTATGCAAGATCAGCCAATGTCTTACGGTCTAAGTTGATTCCGTGAGTTTTGAGGGCATGGATGAATTTTGAATAAGACATTCCATTTTCTCTAACAGCGGCATTAATACGCGTGATCCAAAGTTTACGAAATTCGGACTTTTTCTTTCTACGGTCACGGTATGCCCATTGACCTGCTTTCATCACAGCTGATTTTGCTGTTCTGAAAAGTTTAGAACGTCCGCCTCTAAAACCTTTTGCTTTCGCGAGAACTTTCTTTCTACGATTCTTATGGATGGTTCCGTTTACTGCGCGTGGCATCGTTTAACCCCCGTAAGGTAGAAGTTTTTCTACACGGTTATAGTCGGTTTCGTGGATGAGGTGCATTCCACGGCTTTGGTGTTTCATCTTTGGAGATTTTTTCTCTAAGATATGTCTTCGGAACGCACAACCACGTTTGATTTTACCAGATTTGGTAAACTTGAAACGTTTGGCTGCTGCCCTATTGGTCTTTAGCTTATACATAGTTGTTTTTATCCTTTAGGTTTTTCACTAATTGGGTTCATCACGACCACTATCGTCTTTCCGTCGTGTACCGGCATTTTTTCGGGAGAGGCATGCTCTTTTAGGTCCTCGATAAACCGGTTAACAATATTCATTCCAATTTCAGAGTGAACCATCTCTCTGCCTCGGAATCGAAGTGTCACTTTTACCTTATCACCCTTTTGCAAGAATTCTAAAGCATGACGCTTCTTAATCTCGAAGTCATGGTTATCAATCCGCGGTCGGATTTTGATCTCTTTCACCGTGACTACGTGTTGTTTCTTTTTCGCTTCTTTCGTTTTTTTAAGAAGTTCGAATTTGTATTTTCCAAAATCGATCAGCTTACAGACGTGAACGTCCTGGTCTCCCGAGACTTCCACCAAATCAAGGTTAGCTTCTTTTGCTCTTCTGAGCGCTTCTTCCAGAGTAACGATATCGGAACCTTCGTCAGAGACGAGTCGAATCGATGCTACATTGGTAATTTGTTCGTTAATTCTGATGTGGGCGAATTTATCTTGGTTTGGGTTCCCTCTAGGGTTGGGCCGTTTCTGCATTCAGTCTCCGAAATTTCTTTCAATTTCCAATTTCGGATGAAAAACTAGGCACGCAAGTACATTTCTTCCCGACCGATGTGGAAGGTTCACTAAAGGGAGCCTGTTGGTCCTTCCCAAACCACGTATTCGACCGAAAGCGGACCTCGAGAAAGGATTTGAGGTAAAATCGGGACAAGAGAGAGCAAATCACCATGGTTTCCCATACCCATACAGGATCCTCCATGGCAAATGCGCTCCATTTCATCATACAAAACATATTGGATGAGATTATCCAAATGAACCTCTGTTTGGATAGGATCCACTGACTGGACAAGAGCTACGTATTCAAATCCTTGATTTTCCCTTCGTTCTAAACGAAAGCGAAGGCGATTTCCCTTTGTGAGTGGTTCCGTGGCAAAGAGTAACTCTCCGTTCCCTGGATTCCAGGTTTGGAAACCGTGGATCCCGACCACATTCCCAGCTCGTTTCCATTCTCGTTTGCCTGGTTTTGCATTTCGTTTGGCAATTTCTTGCGGACGGAATGCTTGTAGGGACTTAGAACGTTCTTCACAACCAGAAACCGTAAGGCTGATGCTCACCCGGGCGATTTCCGAAACAGAAAACGGGAAACGGCTCCAAAGTCCAGGGATATCAAACCGTTCCCATGGTTGAACACAATGTTCGGAAGTTTGACATGACAAAAGACGATCAGAGCTGTCATAAAAAGCACAAACGACATACAAGGAAACAGCTTCGTTTCTTTCGTTTTGCCCGCCCGTCATCACGATCCCAGGACAATCAAAAAAAACATCACGACCAAGACCGTCCACAAATTGGATTCGACTTAGTTTCCATCCGAGGGTGGCTCCCTCGGCAAACGGAAGACTCATGAGAGGAATGGCATCATACGCATCACAAACGTCATACGGCGGATGGATGGGCAAATCCAAATACAGTGTGACTGGTTCTTGTGTGATTGAAAAAACTTGACCCTTTCGCATAGGAAGGAGGTTACCTAACTTCCTATGTTAGTCAAGAAATTTCTTTAGTTCAGTTCTCCTTTCAGTAAAGACAAAAATCCATCACGAGAAACAGTCTCTGTTGTTTCTTCTCCCATGCGTCTATACGAGATACTACCAGCTTCTTTCTCTTTATCTCCAAGGATGAGTGTGTAACTACTTCGCTTTATGATGGAATCCCTAATCTTACTTCCAATTTTTTCGTTTCGAACATCGAGTTCGACTCGAAAACCATGCATTACCAAATCTTGATATACTTCTTTTGCATAATCACTATGAGATTCTGCTACAGTCAAGACACGAATTTGTGTTGGGTTGAGCCATAGTGGAAATTTTCCTTCGAAGTGTTCGATGAGGATACCAATGAATCGTTCCAAGGAGCCGTAAATCGCTCTATGGATCATGACTGGTGCATGTTTTTTTCCATCTGATGCTGTGAAGTCTAGCTCAAAACGATTTGGCATCGAGAAGTCAATTTGAACGGTTCCGCATTGCCAGAGCCTCCCGAGAGAGTCCTTAATATTGAACTCGATCTTTGGTCCGTAAAAAGCCCCATCCCCTTCTTTGATTCCGTATTCAATTCCCTTTTTCTTTAAAGCATCATGTAATGCTTGTGTGGCGAGATTCCAATCTTCATCACTTCCCTGTGATTTTTCAGGTCTTGTCGCAATGAAGGTTTTGAATTCAGTAAAACCAAATTTTTTATACACATCAAAGGTAAAATCAATGATGTCTTCAACTTCTGATTCTACTTTTTCCAGTGGAGCATAGATATGTGCGTCATCTTGAGTAAATGCACGAACTCGGAAAAGTCCATGAAGAACTCCAGACATCTCATGTCTGTGTACATTTCCCAGTTCCATAAAACGAAGTGGTAGTTCGCGATAGGAATGCATATGGTATTTGTAAATCAAACAACACCCTGGACAGTTCATCGGTTTCACCGCGAACTCACTTTCATCGATGTCAGTGAAGTACATGTTCTCTTTAAAATTATCCCAGTGACCTGATTTTTTCCAAAGGGATGAATTTAAGATCGCTGGGGTTTTGATTTCTTGGTAACCACGTTTAAAACATTCCTCTCGGATGTACGATGCGAGAGTGTTCCAAAGAACGGTTCCTTTTGGATGCCAAAATGGGAAGCCAGGAGCTTCGTCTTGGAAACTAAAGAGGTCGAGCTCTTTTCCCAGTTTTCTATGATCTCTTTTTTTGGCTTCTTCAATGAGAAAGATATACTCATCTAACTGTTTCTTGGTGGGAAACGATACACCGTAAATACGTGTGAGCTGTTTGTTTTTGGAATCTCCCTTCCAATACGCACCAGAAATGGCAGTGAGTTTGAAGGCTTTGAGTTGGCCTGTTCGAGCCACATGTGGTCCACGACAGAGGTCATACCATTCCCCTTGTCCATATAACGAGACAGAGGCGGCATCAAATCCTTGGATGAGTTCTACTTTATACGGTTCGTTTTCTTTTTTAAATTTTTCAATGGCCTCTTCTTTCGAAAGTTCCCAACGTTTTACGGTTAGATCCTCTTTGACTATTTTTGCCATCTCCGCTTCGATTTTAGGAAGGTCATCGACTGTGACGATTGTATCACCGAAATCAATGTCATAGAAAAAAAATCCAGGTCCATTCTCTATCACAGGACCCACAGTGAGCCTTGCATGAGGCCATAACCTTTGTACTGCCATCCCAAGTAAGTGGGCAGAAGAATGGTGAAACACTTCTTTCCCTTCTTTGTCATCGAAGGTGAGAAATTTTACACTCGTATTGGTTGTGGGAACATAAGATAAATCAACAGTCCGACCATCGGACAAGACAACGGCGAGGGCTTTCTCTTTTAAGAAAGGCAGTTGGTTTTGGACAAAATCAGAAAAAGATTTTCCTGATTCGAGTTCCTTGGAACTTCCATCGGGTAATGTAATCGTAAGTGCTGCCATAAGCGTAATCCCAGGTTTTCGCACGCGCATTCTCCCGAAAAGTAAAGTTTTACCAGAGTTTTCCTGTTTCGAGAGATTCTGTGAGTTTCAAAAAACTTTCTTCCACTGATTCCTTACGACCGAATCCACCTTCTTGTTCCAAGGAAATAAAACCGTGAACGAGGGAACGAATGATCCGTATCCGATGGACCGTTTCCTTGTCCAATTGGACAAACAAAAAGGCATCCATACAAAGTTGTAGAATACGGTCCCCTAAGGTTTTAAGTTCTGGATCATTTTCCGTGGAAACAATGGTAAGGGGATACATGTGAGGATACTGTTTAGCAAACTCTCGATAAGCACCTAAAAATTGGTAGATCGGTTTGGAGTTCTTTTCGAAATTCCGAAGAGAAACCTCGAGAGAATCACCTAACAACACCAAAGACCTCTTTTTCATTTCGTAAAAAATATCATCTGTATCGTTCACATGATTATAAAGAGAAGGTGTCCGAATTTTTAAGGCTTCTGCGAGTAATGCCAATCGAAACTCGCTAAACCCAACCTTTTGGATGATTTCCCATGCCAAATCCAAAACAACCGTTCTATTGATTTGGGTTTGGCCTTTTTTGGGTCTACCGATTTTATTTTTTACTTTTTTTGCCATAGTGATTTTATGTTTTCATGGAAACGATTCGGCTCTTCCACAAAAGGATAATGCCCAACATTCTCATACAGAAAAACCGTTCCTTCAATTCTATCTCGAATCCAATAGGCTTCTTCTTCTGGAGACGAAAAATCGGGATCCTTTGACCCCATAATGATGATATGATTTCCTTTCACATCAAGAAGGGCTTCTTCACATTCTTTTTTTGGGGCAAACAACATGGATCGAATGGCTGCCATCCTTCCGTCCTTTTTCAAATTTTCTTTTAGGCGTTCTTTGCGTTCTGCCATATCTTTCGGAGGTTGGAAAGGAAACAGAGATTCATAAAACTTTACCCAAGCACTTGGTCCCCAAGGTCCCCGAAAGGCAATTTGTAAAATGCTTTTCAGTCCCAAGGACATCGGTTCTTTGTCTCGCACAAATGGTCCAGAAAGGATCATCCCCAAAACACGTTTGTTCTCTTTGGATTGGATGTAAACAGCGGAAGCGGCAGTCATGGAATTGGCAATGACATACACATTGGTTAAATCTTTTTCCCGAATGAAAGATAGAATATCCATTGCGGTTTCTTTCGGACCATAGGAGGAAAAACTCACATCTGACTCACCTAATCCTCGCAAATCGAACGCATATACATTTCCGTCCTTCGATAAAAGATCTGCTAGTTCGTTGTAACTTTCCTTCAGATCACCGATGCCAGGAAGCAGGATAAAATTTCTTTTTCCGCTCCCAATCTGGTAATAAGAAATCGAACCTTCCTCTGTTTTGAAATAGGAAGTGACTTTTTGGGGACGAAGTGTGCCCTCCTCCGCCCATAAAAACAAAGGGAAAAGGATGGGAAGGAATAGCGGGAATTTGTGGTAGTGTGTCTTCATAAAACTAATAATATTAGTTTATTTAACTAATGCAATTAGTTTTTTTGACATGTAGCCACTTTTTTTACAATGGCAGAGCCAATTTAGAGAAAACCGAAGGTTTCTTTCTTGCAGAAATCCCTTTTTTCATAGAGTTTCGGTTTGAAACGCCAAAATGGACAAATCAGATATGGTTGAAATTACTTTCTACGATGAAGAAAAAACCCATCTAAGGGCAAATCAAAAGGGATCCACCATATTAGAAACAGCCCTTCACAACAACTATCCTTTATACCATTTGTGCGGTGGTAATGCAAAATGTACAACATGTAGAGTGTTTGTCTCAGATGGACTTGATCTTCTTAGTAACCGAAATGAAAGAGAACAAGCATTAGCCGATAGAAAAGGTTGGCCCAAAGAAATTCGTTTGGCCTGCCAAACAGAAGTATTTGGTAACATCGGGGTTCGAAGGATCATCCGAGACAATAAAGATCTTAAAACTGTTACAAGCGAATCCAAATCTTCTCGAACAGGAGAAGAATGTTTTGCAGTGATTTTGTTTTTGGACATCAAAGGTTTTACAGCGTTTACGGAAGCCAATCTTCCTTATGATGTTGTTTTTGTTTTAAACCGTTTCTTTCATGAAATGAGTGAGCCCATTCTTAACAATGGTGGAGAAATTGATAAATTCATTGGAGATGGAATTTTGGCTTTTTTCCAAATTCCGTTTCGTGAGAGATTAAAACAATCCTCCAAGGAAGAAATGGAGACTTCCAAAAAAGAAACGATGAAATCAGCAATTCGATCTTGCCTTCGAATGTTTGATCAGTTAAAAAAATTTAATCAGGAAATGAAAGATCGATTCAATTTTACATTCGACATTCGTTTAGGAATGCATGCAGGAAATGTCATTTATGGAGACATCGGTCACTCTGAATTCAAAAGCCAAACCGTCCTGGGAGATGTTGTGAATGTGGCAAGTCGCCTGGAGGCACTGAATAAAAAAACAGACACAAAATTTTTAGTTTCGGATGTTATTTACAACGCCATACAATCTTCCTTATCGATAGACAAAAAGGTCATCACAAAATTAAGAGGGAAATCGGAATCCATGACAGCATATTCTGTGACAGGATTCAAACAAAATGATCCAATCCTCCTCATTCAAAAATATTTTGATCAATTAAACGTAGAATCTCCCCAATGGTTTCAAAATTTTGAAAACGAATTAGAAGGAATAAGGAATCAAAATCCAAGGACAATACCAAATTTAGAAAAAGAAACATCAGAACAAAGAAATCTTTTTGATACATTTGAACGAATCATAGAGAAATTAGGAAATCCAGTTGCTCTTAAAAATGAGATCACAAGGTTAGCAAAATTCTATCAAAGCATTGCCTTTTCCAATGATGAGATTACAGAGTTAGTTCCTATCCTTCTACGTTCGATGAAAGAATCATCTCCTAGTTTATGGAATGAAACAATTGATGCTTATCAAAAACAAGTTTGGACCGAAATCACCATTCAAGTGATAGAAACCAAAATAAACCTTGCTATTTAAAAAATGATGATTTCAATGGAACCATCATTTTTTCATGCCGCTCGAAGTAACAAAACAATCCACTTTCCAACATTTATTCAATGTCATTAAACAGTTGGTTAAGTCCAAACAAGGACCAACTGCGATTCGTTATAGCATTCTACTCATTTTACTTGTAATCGGATTTAATGCTCTAAATGTCTTCAATAGTTTTGTTGGTCGCGATTTTATCTCTTCTATTGAAAGAAAAAATGTAACCAAATTTTATCAATATGCCATTTTATATGGTCTGGTGTTTTTAATTTCCGCTGCCATTGGAGCTATCTATCGTTTTATAGAAGAAAGGCTTGGTATTTTATGGAGAGAACAAATGACATGGAGGCTCACAGAATCCTATTTAAGTGAAAAAACTTATCACTCCATACTAAATCAAAAAGGAATTGAAAATCCGGACCAAAGGATCACGGACGATGTAAAAGCATTCACGACAACAACTCTATCGTTTATATTGCTTTTTCTGGGCGGTGTGTTTTCTGCCATTTCGTTTGCAGGCGTTCTCTGGAGTATCAATCCCCTTTTATTTCTCGTTGCCATTTTATATGCGAGTATTGGAACAATTTCGACTATATTTTTAGGAAAGGATCTCATTCGCATCAATTACAACCAATTGGATTTGGAAGCCAATTACCGATCGGACCTACTTCACATCAAACAACATGCCGAATCCATTGCACTCACCCATCGTGAAATGCGAATGTCGGTTCGACTCAAAAATAAACTGAAAACACTTGTGACCAATTTCAAAAAGTTAATAGCCGTTAACTTGCGACTTAGCCTTTTTACCAATAGTTATAATTATTTCATTCAAATCATTCCCATGTTACTCATTGCACCTAGTTATATGAAAGGCGAGATAGAATTCGGTGTGATCACACAAGCCGGTCTAGCTTTTACTACTTTACTCAATGCATTTTCACTGATAGTGACACAATTCCAGTCTATTTCGGCTTTTACTGCTGTTGTCAAACGTTTACAATCTTTGGATACAGCTATGATACATTCAGAAGAGAGGAGCAAATGGAAAGAGACAAACAACCACCATCCAGACGGAATTCGATTCGATCATTTTAGTCTTTATGCAAATGACAAAACAAAGTATCTCATACAAAATTTAAACTTAAACATTCAAACTAAAGAAAGATGGCTAGTCACTTCCATCGATGAAAGAGCAAAACTAAGTTTTTTTCGTGCTCTTGCAGGAATCCAAAACCAAGATGAAGGTAAACTTCTAAAACCCAATCGCGATGAAATTCTTTTTTTACCAGAGCAACCCTATTTGCCTCCAGGAAGACTCAGGAATGTCATTGTTCCTGCTTTTCTTGGAAACTCAGTTTCCGATACAAAAGTGATGAAAGAATTAAAAATTCACAATTTAGATACTTTGGTAATAAGATTCGGTGGATTATCTGCATTAAAAGAATGGGACGATGAACTTTCCTTAGCCGAAAAATTCAAAATCTCTACCATCCGAATCAAATTAGCCAATCCAAAGTTTGTAGTCTTGGATCGACCAACATCTTCTGTTGGAAAATTTGAAATTTCAAAAATCTTAAAAAAATTTCATTCACTTGGAATGACAACGATTGTTCTTGCGAAGGGTGAAGAAACGGCTTTGGAATATGACTACCACCTCAGCTTAGATCATTTTGGGAAATGGACAGTAAACAAGATGAACCCATTTGCTAAGGATAAGTGATGTATACACTCAAAAACCAATCTGGGCTTAAAGTGCAAGTTTCCAAAAACTTATCCATCCATTCGATGTTTCACAAGAATTTATTTCTCAATTTGTATTTGGGAAACGATTTGGAAGTAGGTCCGAATAATCTGATCTTACAATATGAGACGCAATCAAACAAAGAATCATTGCCTTTATTTTCACCATTCGGTTCACCAGAAGTAAAAGTATCAGAGAGACAAATTCAAATCAAAAGAAAATTGGATAACCTAGATTTGACAACAAAACTTGAGTTACATCCAAAAGAAAATTGTTGGAGGATACAAACAACTGTAAAAAACAAAAGTATAGAAAAGGTATCAGTTTGTTTCATTCGAACACAAGACGTTGGTCTTTGTGATTATTTTTCAGCTAGATTAAATGAGGCATTTGTTTCACACTACATCCATCATGAAATCATAAAAGAAGAACCGTATGGGATCTCGATTCTCTCAAGGCAAAATGAATCTGTTAGAGGCAAAAACCCAACCTTATATCAATACGCAGACATACCTGTGGTCTCTTATGCAACCGACGGAACCGATATTTTTAAAGATGGAATAATCCAAACTTTGGCAAACAGAAGAAAACAAGGGGAACATTCCATGGTGGCACTTGGAACAAACGTTTGGGCTTTGGAACCTAACGAAACCAAGGTCTTTCATTTCTATTCTTATTTTATAGAGGATTTAGATAGGATTACTTCCTTTTCACCAAACAATCATTTCATTCATCTTTGCCAATTTGGTTGGGAAGATGAAACTCTTCTGAATGGGAGTCCTGTAGCGATCAGTCTATTTCACAAACAAAATGCATTGAATGGTGAGATGATCACAAAGGATAGAATCAAAAAAGAATTTCTTGGTGTATGGAGAAATGTAGAGGAAAATCCAGAAGGCACTTTATTGTCTTTTTTTACTGAAGAAGAAACACACGTAACTTTGGTTTCTAAGGAAAGGTGTGGCCTAAGGCCCCAAGGTCAAATTTTAAGAACAGGTACACATCTGATTCCAAGAGAATCATCCCTAACAATAACTTCTTATTTTCAAGGGATCTTTCTTTCACAACTCACAGAAGGACATGCCAGTAGCAACCAGTTGCTTTCTCGAAAGAGCGGTGATTTAGGATTTAGTAAATCCAAAGGACTGCGTATTTTTTGTAAGATTTCAGGAGAATGGAAACTTCTAGAACATCCATCGTATCTCATCTCACAACCAAAAGCAATAGAATGGGTGTATGTTGGGAAAAGCCAGACAATCAAAGTCAAAGTAGTAGCAAACGATAATGATTCAGTATCCTTGACACTTCTTCATGACCTGAACAAACCGATGGAAGTTTTATTTTCCTTTTCCACAGGCCTCGATGGTGAAAATGGAGACCTCCCCCTACCTCCCCAAATCAATCTGAATGATTCTTGCATTATCGTAGCTCCCAACCCAAAAAGTTCTCTATACGAACGATTATTAGGTGCTGGTTTTCGGATTGAAACCCAATCCCTGCAGAAGTTTCAAGTAACAAACGATGATCCATTATGGGTAAAGGGTAATTCCATGGATTTACCATATCTAACGTTACAAACCAAACTGGAATCTAGAATGTCTTTCACAATTTTCGGAGAATTGGAAGTAGATTTGAAATCACCTCTTCCCTCTCAGTCAAACATAAAAAAGTCGATCGTTTATCCCTCACTTCTAGATGCTTCCCAATCAATCACAAACTCTTCCCTTCTAGAAATGTTTGAGATCCTTCCCTGGTACAAACAAAACGCAGAAATCCATTATTTAAATCCAAGAGGATTGGAACAATTTTCAGGAGGTGGTTGGGGAACACGCGATGTATGCCAAGGGGCATTTGAATTTTTATTATCTGATGGAAATTTTTCTGCCATCAGAGATTTACTCTTACGAGTCTTCAGCGAACAAAACGAAGATGGAGATTGGCCACAATGGTTTATGTTATATGATCGGGACAAAAACATTCGAGCAAGTGATTCCCATGGTGATATTCTCTACTGGCCTCTTCTTAGCCTCATTACATACCTAGAGCGATCGAATGATTTTTCTATACTTGAAGAGGTTACAACCAATCAAAAACGGAAGACAAATCGAAATCTTTTAGAATCACTGGAAGTAACAGTTTCCGAAATCCATACACGGATGATTCCGAACACTCATTTGCCCAAATACGGCCATGGTGACTGGAATGACTCGATGCAACCAAAGGATGAATCATTACACGCTCACGCCGTAAGTTCTTGGACAGCGGAATTACAAACTATTCTTTTTCAAAAATTGGTTTGGTTGTATTCACAATTGGGTGACCAGACAAAAGCAAATCAGTGTTCATTTCTTTTGCAAACCATGATGGAAGAACTCCAAAACAAGTGTATGGAATCTGGTGTGATAGCAGGATTGATTACGTTTACACCTAACCAAAAAACAGAATTTTTACTTCATCCGAACGATCATCATTCTACGATTTCATACAGCATACTTCCCATGATTTATGGAATCCTTTCCAATGTTTTTTCAATGAAAGAGGCAGAATTCCATTTGGATTTAATCAAAAAACACCTAACGGGTCCAGATGGAGTTCGTTTGTTTGACAAACCTGTTCTTTATAAACAAGGGAATACAAAATTTTTTCGCCGAGCAGAAACCGCAAGTTACTTCGGCCGTGAGATTGGACTGATGTACACTCATGCACATTTACGATATTGTGAAGCCCTTGCCCACATGGGAAAATCAGATGAATTTTTTTGGCAATTGAACTTAACCAATCCAATTGGAATTACCAAACGAATTCCAGCTTGTCAGACAAGACAATCAAACTGTTATTATTCAAGCTCCGACGGTGCATTTCTTGATCGTATGGAAGCAGAGTCTCTTTATGCAAAATTAATTGCAGGTGAAATTCCTTTGGAAGGTGGATGGCGGGTGTATTCGAGTGGACCAGGTATCTTTTTAAAACTGTTTTATGAATCACTTCTAGGAATCCAAATCAATCATAATGGAATCGTATTCGATCCGATTTTACCAAAAGAGTTTGATGGACTTTGTTTGGATCTGGAACTCTTTTCCCAAAAAGTCAAACTGATCTATCATATTCGTTCCAAACGAGGAACCATTGAAACAATTTGCATGAATGGAAACGAAATCTTTTGCGAAAGAAGGGAAAACAAATACCGGCGAGGTGGTCTCAAATTGACTAAGGACAGTTTCTTTCCGTTGCAAAAACAAGACATCACAACAATGGAAATCTATATTCAATAAAAAAACCGCATGAGTGAATGTTTCACACCCATACGGTTTCCGATTTTTCCTTTTTCTAAGGAATGTTAAATGGCGTTTTTGCCTTTTTCGCCCGTTCTGATTCGAATCACTTCTTCCAATGGAGTGATAAAAATCTTCCCGTCACCAATTTTTCCGTCACCACTTTTTGCTGCTTTTAGGATCGCATCAACCGTTGGTTTTACAAATTCATCGTTCACAGCGATTTCGAGTCTTACTTTTCTGAGTAAGTTCACTGTGTATTCATGGCCACGGAAAACTTCTGTTTTTCCTTTTTGTTGTCCATACCCTTGAACATCCGATACAGTTAAACGATAAATTTCGTTTTTGGTCAACTCTGCTTTTACTTCTTCCAACTTATGTGGTTGGATGATTGCAATGATCATTTTCATAATGTTAAACTCCTATTTCCTTAACCACGAACTCGGATATTGAAATCAGGGTAAGCTTCTGCTCCATGTTCCCCAAGATCCAATCCACTCAATTCTTCTTCTTCACTCACTCGGATTCCGCCAGCAAGTTTCAACACAAGCCATAAGATGAGAGAAATAGCAAAAGTGAACCCACCAATCGCCAAGATTCCATAAAGTTGTGTTAAGAAAGAAGGAACGTCTACGCCAGCAGGAGATCCTTCGTATCCAAAGATGGCAACCGCTAAGGTTCCCCAGATACCACATACTAAGTGGACAGATGTTGCACCCACTGGATCGTCAATTTTCATTTTGTCAAAGAAGAGCACGGACAATACCACGAGTACACCCGAAACAGCACCAATGATGGCAGCTGACGTTGGGCTAACAATGGCACAAGGAGCAGTAATCCCGACAAGACCTGCAAGTGTTCCATTTAAGATCATACCTAAGTCTGGTTTTTTTAAGATGATCCAAGCTGTCACTGTGGAAGCAAGTGCACCAAGTGCAGCAGAGATATTCGTTGTGACAATTACGTGTGCCATGGTGCTTCCATCACCTACACCCATCGTAGAACCAGGGTTAAAGCCAAACCAACCGAGCCATAGGATGAGAGTTCCAAGGGCAGCAGATGTCATGTTGTGTCCAAGGATTGGTTTGATTCGACCATCAGGTAAAAATTTACCTTTTCTTGCACCAAGAACAATCGCTCCTGCAAGGGCAGCCCAACCACCTACCGAGTGTACCACGGTGGAACCAGCAAAATCATGGAAACCCATTTCTGCAAGCCATCCACCACCCCATACCCAGTGACCTGTGAAAGGATACATCACAGCTACTAAGATGAAGGAGAAAATCAAAAAGGAATGAAATTTAATACGTTCTGCAACTGCTCCCGAAACAATGGTTGCTGCAGTGGCAGCAAAGACTAGTTGGAAGAAAAATTTGGCAAGAAGTGGAACACCAGTCCAGTTCATGGATGAATAAACACCTTTGTAATCATCCCCAAGTGCAGGTGAGTTATCAAGTCCACCTAAGAAGAACAAACCTTCAGTTGCATAAAAAGGAGTTCCGTCACCGAACATAAGTCCCCAACCAATGGCCCAATAGGAGAATGTTGCAGCGGCAAAAACGATAAAGTTTTTGGCTAAAATGTTTACTGTGTTTTTTGATTGAGCAAATCCTGATTCAACGAGAGCAAAACCAGCATTCATAAAGAACACCAACATACCTGCAACTAATACCCATAAAGTGTCTAGGCCTACAGTTAATGTTTGGATTGCTTTTGCGGTTTCTTCTGCTGGGTTCGCGACGGTTGCAGCTTCTTCTGCAAAAAGGAACATCGGAACGACCAGGAGAAGGAAGGCGATTGATTTGAAATAGTGTTTCATATTGCCATGTATCCTTTCCATGTTATTTGCTGAAGAAGGATGCAAGATTGGTACCCGTTGAAAAAAAACGAAACAAATGGGAGAAAAAAAATCTAGAATTGCCTAAAAACCTTCCAAAATGCCTCGAAAACCGATGGGGCTTATGTCAAGGTTCTCCTTTCTTTTTTCAAGATACAGATCAAATTGATTCCTAACGGAACAGATAGCTCATTTTTTAAGCAAATCGCCTTTCCATACCTCCTGGCCGTAAAAAAAGAAAGCAACGTATCGTTCCAACCCCTCTAATAGACGTGAATTCCGACCGCATTCGAATCTGTAACGACAAACCCTTAGCGATTGAAAAACCCTATGTACTCTATTGGATGCAAGCCTATCGTCGTTTTGATGCCAACCTCGCATTCCAAAAGGCAGTGGATCTTGCAAAAGAACATAAAAAAGAGCTGATTGTGTATGAAGGGCTTCGGATGGATTATCCATGGAATTCCGAAAGGATCCACAAGTTCATATTGGAAGGGATGTTTGAGAACCAAACAAGAGCAGATGAACTCGGTATCACCTACTGGCCATTCGTTGAAACTCCAAAAAATCAAGCCACTGGCCTGTTAAAAGAAATTTGTGAAAATGCTGCTGTTGTTGTAACGGATGATTTCCCTTGTTTTATCATTCCTGAACAAACCGCTCGCTTGGCAAAAAAGATCCATTGCCAACTCCTTTCTATCGATGGAAATTCTCTGATTCCGTTCTCCCGGTTTGAAAAACCTGCGAGTGCGGCAAGGGTTTTACGTTTATGGATCCACAAAGAAATAGCAAAACAGTTCCCCGTTCCTTATACTTACATCTGGAAAAAAGATGACCTAACGAAAGTAAGCGGAAAAATAAAAAAACCAGATAGGATTGGTCTTCCAAAATCAATTCCAGATGTTCTAAAACAAATTCCCTTCCAAAACCAAGTTTTACCGGCACATGGTGCTATTGGTGGTAGAAAGGAAGCCTTGCGTCTGTTAGATATTTTTTTGAAACAAAAACTAGATCTGTACATAACCAAACGCTCAGAACCGAATCGACCCGAACTCACAGCCACCAGTGGTTTATCCCCGTATTTACACTTCGGATGTATCGGGCTTGAAGAAATATTCTATGCGGTATTAAAGCATAGCAACAAAGGATCCTGGAACCCAGAAAGAATGAGTTATGGAAAACCTGGAGACAGAGAAAATTTTTATTCTCCTTCTGTTTCAGCCAATCACTTTCTAGATGAACTGATCACTTGGCGAGACATTGGTTATCTATTCTTTTGGAAAGACAAACCTAACAAAATTGGATTACAACATCTCCCCGATTGGGTCAAAGTAAATTTCCAAAAACATACAAAAGACAAAAGAGACTATGTTTATACTTTAGAACAATTTGAAACGGCAAAAACACATGATGAGTTATGGAATGCGGCACAAACTGAACTTGTACAAACAGGCAAAATCCATAATTATATGCGGATGTTATGGGGAAAAAAAGTAATCGAATGGACGAAGACCTATGAAGAAGCATTTTCCATTCTAGAACATCTCAATAACAAATACGCGTATGATGGCAGAAATCCAAATTCCTATACAGGGATTTTATGGTGTTTTGGACTCTTTGACAGACCTTGGTTTCCCGAACGAAATGTATTTGGAAATGTGCGTTTTATGTCTTCCGATTCTACAAAAAAGAAGTTTAAAATGAATTCCTACTTGGAGTATATTGGTGAACTGAGTGGCAAATCCAACTCACTCTTTCCATGACTGAGCCATCACTACCCATATTCGAAGAAGACACCAAACTTAAAAACGAATCCATTTATTTTTATTTTGTGATTCTATTCAATGACTCCATTCATGAGTTTTCTTACGTAGAAGATTGTTTGATGAAATTGTGTTTTAAGAGCAAACGAGAAGCAAAAAAGATCGCAATCGAGGCACACACAAATGGGAAAGCAATTTGTTTCCAAGGCAGTATGGAAGAATGTGAAACTGTTGCAGAAAATATGACAAGTGCCAATTTGACTGTGACTTTTGGCGTATGAAGCAGCATAGAGATTTACTAATAGAAGCCTTACACAAAGAAAGAAACCCAGAAAAAGCGAAATTTTTTCCAAGATTTTTCAAAACGGGTCCTGGCCAGTATGGTGAAGGAGATCAATTTTTAGGAGTCACCGTTCCCAAACAAAGAAAAATCGCGAAAACCTTTGCAGACAAATTGAGTTTAGAAGACTTAGGGGCCTTGCTCCAATCACCTTTGCATGAAGTTCGTTTCACAACGCTTCTCATCCTCATTTTAAAATACCAAACCAAAAAAATCGAAGAAGACCAAAAAGAAAAAATCGTCAATTTTTATCTCAAAAACACAAAATACATCAATAACTGGGATTTGGTGGATGTCAGTGCCGATAAAATCTTAGGTGAGTACTACTTTGATAAGGACAAAGATAAAATTTTAAACTTACGAAACTCAAAAGACCTATGGGAAAATCGAATCGCCGTATTGAGTAGCTTTTATTGGCTTCGCAAAGGTCAGTTCGATGAAACAATCCAACTCTGTGAATCTTTTTTAAATCATCCTCATGATCTCATTCACAAGGCGACTGGTTGGATGTTACGAGAAATTGGAAAACGAGACATACGAGTGCTTAAAAATTTCTTAAACAGTCATGCAACTGTTATGCCTCGTACGATGCTCCGTTATGCGATTGAAAAACTACCACCTTCTGAAAGGAGAAAGTGGCTAGACAAAAAGTAATTTAGTCTCGAGGGAGCACCTTGGTCACAAAGTAAACTTTCACCGCTTCCGATTTTCCTTTTAACATCAATTCTTTTGTGTCTTCATACTCTATGTATTTCTCGCCACCAGCAGCAAGAAAAGCGGATTCGGAAACAGCTACCTTCCCAGGAATCCCATGACTTTCGAGTCTTGCTGCCGTATTCACAGCATCTCCTATCACAGTGTAATCCATGCGTTTCACTGAACCAATATTCCCAACAATTGCCTCTCCAAAATTTACACCGATTCGCAATCGAAAGGTTCCAGGTTCTAGACCTAACTCTTTATTGATTTCCTCCATTCGTTTTTGCATGTCTACAGCACATGCAATGGCATGGTATGCATCCAATTCTGTTTGTTTAGGAGCACCCCAAAACGCCATGATGGCATCCCCGATGAATTTATCCAATGTTGCAGAATAGTGAAAAATCAAATCGGACAAGGATTCAAAAATCGTGTTTAAGTGACTAAGAACCACACTTGGAGGATTTTTTTCAGCAAACGTTGTAAAACCAACAATATCAGAAAATAAAGTGGCGATGTCTTTTTCTTCGCCACCTAACTTAATGTTATCCGCAACGATCGTTTCCATCACTGCCGGGGAAAAATAACGAGACAAACGTTCCTTTTCTTCCTTTTGTTTTTCCACTAGTTTTCTCGAATCGATCATATTTTTGACAATCGACAAAGCAACAGAGATAGTAAACGCAGCAAAGGCGTAGTCTTTTACAAAGGTGTGGCTTGGATACCATTCCCATTGCATTTCAACGAATACATCGTTTAACATCAAAAGGATGAAGGCAAAAAAACCAAACGAAACTGTTCCCATAGAAGGAACTTTTCTTCCCAGAAAGAGAATATAAAAGAGAGCACAACCAAGTAAGATGGTAAAGAAACTCCAATAAAAGAAATACTTAGATAAAAAAAGCAAATTGGGAGAAACAAGAATCACGATGGCTGAGAGAATTCCTGCTCCATCAATGTACCGATTGGTTAACCTGATCCAACCAGTTCTGACGTGTGCAAAACGAACAATAAAGTTAAACAAAAAATGGACAAGAGCCACCCAACTCACATATTCCATTTTTTTGATCCAGAATCCATCACTCAAAATCGAATAAATGATTTGGCTTTGGAAAAGTGTATTCAGCGCCATGAATATGGAACCTAACGAGAAGTAGATAGTTGTATGTTCTTCATTTCGAAATAAAATTTGCCAATATAAATAGAAACAACCAAGTAAGATCGTGAGAACAATGACAAAAATCTTCTTAAAGTCATTCCAATACTCCGCTCTTTCCGAATATTTATAGGAAGAAACATAAAATTTGTCATGGGACAAACCAGGACTGAGTGGATATTTAGCGTAAACACGGACAGCCAAAACATTCGGTTCATCAATTTTTAATAAATGATAAGGGATTTTATAAAATCGAATTTTATCACTATAGAGAGATTTATCATCTAATGGAACATTTGTATCGGTATCTAGGTGTAAACCTGTACCACCAATGAATTTTCCATTCCAATACACTGCGTCCGCCTGGCTGATTTGTCCTAGGCGTAACGTTAAATTTCTTGATTTGAATTTGTTTTGGATGTCATCACTTGTGATGGTAATCTCTGTTCGATACCATCCATATCCTTTATACTTTTGTAAGTATTCAGAAAAATTGGGAAAATATAACTCACCATCCCCATCGGAAACCTTGTCCCATCCTGTTTGGATCTGAAAACCAGAAATCCAACCCGTTCGAACAGATTCCTCCAAAATTGGTTGAGCGTATGCAAAACGATGTGCTTTGATTTCCCCTTCATCTTCATCCAAATATATATCATCTTCGGAATTTTCCACCACCTGCGGGGAATCTCCTGGTTTAAAACTCCATTTGTGAATCTCTTTTCCAAAAGAAGATTCTGAACGTAAATCTAAGATTTGATTGGTGAGTAAAACTTGTGCCGACAAGGGCAAAAGACAGAAAAGGAATAGGAAAGATAAAACAATCCCAGAAAAGAATCTTTTCGAAAAAACCATGTCAGAAATCGTATTCAAAAGATAAGGAACTGGCAAGTAGAAAACATTGGACAAAGTCAAAGTAGAGGGACTCAATTCCGATTTTTCGGGCATAGTGACAGCACCTAACGGAAAAAAGGTGGACATTTTTTTTGTTCACCCAGGTGACGAACTAGTCGTTGAATATGTGAAACGAAGGCCACGTCAAAGATCTTTAAAAATTCACGAAATCATCAGAAATCACAATTGGGATTTAGTAAAATGTAATGTGTTTGGTAAGTGTGGAGGTTGCACAGGGCAACACATCCCGTACGAAACACAACTCGAGCTCAAATTCAAACCCATTTTAGACAGTTTTTCCAAAGATTTAGGAATCTCCATCAATCCCATTCAAAAATCAGAAATTTACGCCTATCGTTCCCGAATGGATTTTTCTGTTTTTCCAGGTCCTACGATTGGACAAAGACAACGTGGGAATTTTCGAAATGTAGTTCCCATACAGGAATGTTCCATCCAATCAGAATGGGCGAACATTGCCTTAAAAGACGTACAAAATGTACTCAATGAATTCCCTGAAATCATCTGGGACAGAAGATCGGAAGAAGGTGGCCTAAAGTATTTGACCATCAGAAAAGCACAAAATACGAAAGATGGAATATTGATTTTTACATTTACAGATGGTTTTGAATCCCACCCGCTCATGGAAAAGTTTCGTGAGAAATGTAAATCATCTCTGGGACAACCATCCCTCCTCTTTTGTTACAATCGACCCAAATCAGAAGTTTCAGCGGTGGGCCGTCCTGAAATCCTAAGAGGGAAAGCAAGTTTCACTGAAGTAGTTTTGGGACATCAGTTCGATGTTCCGTTTGATTCTTTTTTCCAACCGAATCCAAATGGATTTTTACCAATTTTAAATTTTATCAAAGAACGAATCCAGGCTCACCCAAACCAAACGTTGATCGATTTATTTTGTGGGAATGGTTTTTTTTCTCTGTTATACGGAGAACATTTTCAACGTATAGAAGGATATGAACTCACCGAGTCTTCGATCGAGATTGCTTCTAGATTATTTACTAGTACCTACCCGTCCAAATCACACCAGTTTCAAGTGGCAAATTTATTTCTTTCAACTGACTTATTAAAGAAAAAGGAAAATGCTACTCTGATCCTTGACCCTCCCAGAGCTGGTGCAGGAAAACTAGTCAACCATTGGATCAGAGATTTTGGTCCTGAATTCGTATTCTATGTCTCTTGTAATCCTTACTCCCAGAAAGAAGATGTTCGAAGTTTTTTATCTGCCTACGACTATGTTGATGGCATTCTGATTGATCCCTATCCACACACTCCACATACAGAATCCGTTCTTTTCTTTCGCAGAAAACAAAGATAAAATCCCTTTATCGATTTTCCAATTCATCCGAAAGGAATATTGAGGGAATCATGAAAAAACGGACATCGATTTTATTTTTCTGCATTGTCATCTTGGGACAAATCGGATGTGCGAGTGTTATGGTATCCAATTGGGCTCCAGACGAATCTAACTTTAAATCAAGACCAGTAAGAGTATTACTTGGTTACGCCAGTGATGAAGAAATCTTCAAAACATCAGGTGAGATCATTGTCAAAGATGCAAATGAACTAACCATCAAAAAAGCTTACGATTTTTTATCTTTAAATCCAACGGCGATCAAAGCTCCCATATCCATTCACAGTAATGCAGAGTGGATTGATTACAAAGGAGTGAGTTACCGAGGTTCCATTTTACTTAAACCGATCGGTGGAAAAGTATTCATCATTAATGTAGTTCCCGTTGAATTGTATCTTTTATCTGTTGTCCCTTCAGAAGTGAGTGCCTCTTGGCCAAAAGAAGCACTCAAGGCACAAGCGATCTGTGCGAGAACTTATGTTGTCAAAGAAATGTTAAACCGCAAAAAACAAGAGTTTGATGTTGATACTTCCACAAACACACAAGTTTACAAAGGGAAAAACAAAGAACATAAAAATACAACGGAAGCAGTCTTTGAAACAGAAGGTTTAATACTCATACACAAAGGCCAACCGATTCAAAGTTTTTTCCACTCAAATGCAGGTGGATATACGGAAGATCCAGCAAATGTTTGGGGTAATCCAATTGAATATTTAAAACCAGTCCCTTCTGAATATGATAAAGATGGAGACCAATATTCTTGGGAAGAAAAGTGGAAAACCGACTTTATCAACAACAGCTTACGAGATTTAGGCGTGGGTGAGATCCAAGATATAATCGTTGCAAGTCGATTTCCAACTTCACGAGTCAATGAATTAGAAATCATAGGAACATCCGGAACCAAAAGAATCAAAGCCACTGAGTTTCGTAAGAAAATGGGAGCCACAAAACTCAAATCAACCAGATTTGGAATTCGTAAAGAAGATTCTGGAGACTTTTATGTCAAAGGATTAGGCTCAGGACACGGTGTAGGGATGTCACAATGGGGAAGTTTTGCCATGGCTAAAAGCCAATTCAACCATAAAGAAATTTTACAGCACTACTTCAAAGGAATCGAATTCGCAAGAATCGTTGCCAGATAAACGCTAGATTTTGGTTTCCAACGTCAGAAGATTTTAGATTCTGACGAAAGGTTTCAAAATATATGGCTACACTGGAAGAATATCTATCCCAAATCAAAGATCTGACGATCGTTCCGCCAGTCTTACTTTCCGTACTATCCCTAGATGATGATAATGAACTTTCTTTTGGTGAACTGGAAAAAAAAGTCCAATCAGACCAAGTGCTTGTAGCTCGACTTCTAAAATTGGCCAATTCACCTTTTTTCTCTCGTGGCAATCCAGTCGCCAATATGAAACAAGTGATCACACGTCTCGGATTCAAAACCGTTCGAAGTATGGTTGCAATGTCCATGACAGACTCACTTTTTAGCCAAGGTAATTATAAAAAATTTCGAGATGAAGTGTGGGACCATTCCGTTGCAAAAGGAATTTTCGCTCAGATTTTATGTGAAGAGAAAAAACTGAAAAAAGAAGCAGAACTTGCTATCACGTGTGGTCTCATGCAAGACCTCGGAAGAATTGTTTTAAACACAATTGATCGAAAAAAATATGTCGAAGTATTAACAGAATTTCAAACATCTGATACTAGTCTTTTATCCCTTGAGAAAAAAGCATTCGGAGTGGATTCCTATGAAATGGGAAATGCTGCCGCAAAACTTTGGAAAATGCCAAATATCATTATCTCTTCGATTGAAGATTTATCAAAACCAGTCAAAGAACAGTCAACTCTCGGACAAATCATTGGATTGGCAGGTGTGATTTCCAAACTGACAGGACACGGAAAACAAGAACCAAACACATTGGAAATATTTGAAGAGTATATATCCGTTTTACAACTTGAAATTGAAGATCATAAAATCTATCTAACCGCAAAAGACGAAAAACTGAAAACAAATGAATTGTATCAGTTTTGTAGTACGTTGTAGAAACGAAAAAGTATTAGATTGGCTTCACGCTGAGGATACGGTGTAACCCTTCTTTCCCTTTGATTTTGACCGGTTCCAATTCTTCATATCGATATTTTTTTGAATATTCTTCAGGGAGATGATTGTATAAACCCTCGGAAACGTACACGTGCATTGGTTTTGCCATCGATTCCAAACGACTGGCCATATTGACAGTATCCCCCACTGCAGTATAAGATAACTTTTGAAAAGAACCAACATTGCCGACAATTGCTTTTCCTGATGCAACACCAATTCCTATTTGAGGAGTGAATCCATAGATCTGGTTCCATTTTGGTTGCCATAACTCAAAAACTTGCAACATTTCCAATGCACAGTCTAAAGCATTTTGCCTGTGATCTTCCTGGAAAACGGGAGCGCCAAACAAACACATAATGGAATCACCAATGTATTTATCGATCATTCCACCATAACCTAAAATCACTTCCGTCATGGCTGTAAAATATTCATTTAGAAAAGAGATAACTTCTTCAGGCTTCATTTTTTCGGATAAGGTTGTATAACCCCGAATATCAGAAAATAATACGGATACTTCTTGCTCCCTTCCTTTTTGGTCTAGCGACAAAGTATTATTCATTAAACTTTCAACAATGATAGGATCAACATACATCCCAAACACGTTTTGCATTTTCTTTTTTTCGAACTCTAAGTTTAATTTTTCTTCATATTCTTTTTCGAGTTCTTTCTTAAACTTTTTCACCATCGTATTCAAATCTTGAATTTCCGATTGGTTCATACCGTAAAGGTCTTGAAAACGTTTCAAACTATCATCCATTTGAATGGATACAACTTTTTTGCGATAAATTTCTCTAAATAAATTTCGAAACCTATGTTCTAAAATATTTTTCTTTAACCTTCGTTTGCTGAAGTATTCATTGATTCCAAGCTGAAATGCATGAATCGGTAGTTGTTTACCTTCCGCTTTGGTAAAAACTACGACAGGAAGTTCGGATGGCCCAGCCATATCCATAATTTTTTCCAATATGTCTTCGGAAGATTCTTGTAATTCAGGAAATTGAATTTCCGTAATGAGAAGATCGTATTGAACTTTCTTAATTTCTTCGGCGCCGTTTTCAAAAACAGATCGCCAGGTCAAATCAATATAATCACCAAACCACTCGACTAAAAGTTGGGAAATAGTATCATACGATTTCTTTTGCGGTTCTAAAACCAACACTCTAACAATTTCTTCTTTTTCTAAATCCACGGTTCTTATGTTTCACTCTCTAAAAATTTCTGAAGTGCCTCTTGGAATTGGAAGGAAAATCTGCCTAAAAGCAAACGGAAAGCTTGTAAAATTACATCTGGTCTAGGGGGATCTCCTGAAATAAAGAGGTCTGGTTCCTTTGGTCTTTTGCCTAATGGGAAAAGTCCACCACTCACTGCCTCCGTTCCGCAGGCAATCAGAGCTTTGGGTTCGCTCATCACATCCCAAGTGGTTTGCAAAGGTGCCTCCATATTGGCACTGATGGGGCCAGAATAGACAATAGCATCCGCGTGTTTCGGACTTGCAACACAACGAATTCCCTCACTTTCGGAATCAAACACAGAATTGAAGGATGCATTGAGTTCCGATTCCACTGTATTGTTTCCGCCTGCAGCTACTTCCCGATACAAAAACCCACGTTTTTTGGATAATGTTCGAAACCTAATTTGATTCTCCGTAAGCGAGCGATTTTGCCTCGGGATTGGGAGCAATTTTCCATTTTGATAGGAAATGTAAAAATCCTCGCGGTGTAATGTGAATGTGTATAGAAATCCTGAATTCCGAAGTTTACCGTCAGGGCAAATATTCACGCAAATCCCACATTGTAAACATTTGCCATAATCAAAATCCAAAAGGTCATTCCCTTTCTTTTGAATGGTTTGCGTGGGACAATTGGTCTCACAGATGTTACAAGCTCCACACTCCTTTTCCCAATTTTTTGTTGGAACTGGTATACCACGATTTGTGGGATGGACATTGGACACTTTGTCAAAGTTGAGTGTGTTTTTTTTCGAGAAAAATTTTCTAAATTCAAAAAGAAAACTCATAAGTCAAATCCAACATAACTTAAATTAAATGATTTATTATTCAATGGGAAATCACCGACCTGTTCACCCCGAACTGCTAACTCAAGTGCATGCCAATTCAAAACCGAGGGGTCACGAATATAAGAATTGGTAACAGTCCCTTTTTCATCGAAATGAATAGCCACAAGTAATGGTCCTCTCCATGCTTCGACGGATGAGTAATACACTCCCGGTTTTATTTTGGAATTAGAAACAATTTGATGAACATTTAAACTCTCTTTTCTCCATAACTTCTCCCAATCCAAATCTTGAATGATCGTTTCGATCCAAGATAGTGATTGTTCAATTTCAGAAAAGCGAATGTACATTCTTGCCCAAACATCACCGTTAAAATGATGGTGCTCTTCGACTAAAGGAAGTGACTTCCAATTTGGATAGTCTGAATCATTTAATCGTAAATCTTCGTTTACTCCGGCCATCCTAGCAACCATACCAACAAATCCAAATTTGTGTACATCAGACTCAGAAATGAAACCACAACCTTGCATCCTTTCTTTTAACGTTGAAATGGATAGAGCCCTTAGAATCTGAGGACGAATTCTCTTTTGGTATACGTTCTTTAATTGTTGGAAAGATTCTTTTGCTTGTTTCCAAGTGATACGTTGATTTAACTCTAACCGTCCTGGCCGAACAACTGATTTACCAAACCGATGCCCTGTCCATGTTTCCATAAGACCAAGGGCAGCTCCCCGATCGGTCACGCAAACTCCATACAATGGATAATAACCAATATCTTCCGAAATTCCACCCAAGTCACCGATGTGAACTGCGATTCGTTCTAATTCAACAAGAATGGAACGAAACAAACGAATTTCTTTCGGAACTTGAAGTTCGTATAGTTCTTCGAAAACTTTGGAAAAAGCCAAACCATAACCAATGCTAGTATCACCTGAAATGACATCCGCATATGGCATCACTTGGTTTATAGACTTATCATTTATGAGTTCTTTGATACCTCTTTTTTGAAAACCCAATCGAATTGTTAAATGAGAAATGACTTCACCATCAACAACAAAACGAAAGTGACCAGGCTCAATGATACCAGCATGGATTGGACCTACTGCATGCGAATAATGACCTTCGGAAAACGGTACTTTTAGTCCATGGTAGAATAAATCTCGAATGATACCCGTTTTCTGATGTAAGGATAAGTTTTTTCCTCTTTGGTCTGTTAAATAATCCTCTTCTTTAAATCCAGAATAATCTTCCGGACCCATATCTTGACCAAAAGAATGTCGAACCAACCAAACTGGGTATTTTGGATCTAAAAGAAAATCAATATTACTTTTTTTAGAAGTTTGTTCTTCCATTATCATTTTTTGATTTTGTAAGAAAAAATCGTAATAAATGCCGTTAAAATTGGTAATTCCAGTGATCTTATTCATAAATATTTTCCAAGCAAAGTAAACATTCCAAGGAGGCCAACCACCAACGTTACAAACAAACTAAACCAAAAAATATAAAAACGTGTTTGCAGAGTTCCATACAATTCATGTTTAAAATTTCTATTTTGTAATCTGATCATGGGTAAAACTTTATTAAGCGCTACAAAGAAGAAAACAGCACCAAGGATTGGGAAAACAAAGAGATAAAACTGTTTTTCTAAGATCGCAATTTCAATAATTTTCAAATCCAAAACAAAAACGGGAGAAAGAGGGAATACAAAAGCAACTAACAACGCAAGTAGATACACGTACAAAGCTTTATGACTTATGTTGGCACCTTCCAATATCTTGGAAATATGGCGTTTCCCTGCGTCCATTCTTAAAATTCCCATTGAAAGAAAGATGAGTAACTTCACAAGAATGGTTGTGGAAAGTAAAAAGTAAAAAATTTCGTCGGAGATATCTAACCATAAAAACAAAGTCAACATTCCCGTGTGAAACAAAGCAACCTTAGCAGAAATTCTACGAATATCATCTCTAGAGACCAACATAAACGTTGCATATAAAATTGTTAAGATTCCAATTAACAATAAACCATTAGAGGCATTGATAAAATGTGGATTTAATTCATTCTCTAACTTAACTAAAGGACGAATGGCAAGCACCACACTCACTGGAACAAAAGAAGCAATCAAAGAAGAGATCTGACTTGGACTTTCAGCATATGTATCACCTACCCAAAAATGATTTGGCACCAACCCCAACTTTCCACTGTATCCATAAATTGTTAACAGAATACCTGTTTCGATAAGAAGTCCTGATTGACCTTCCAACCCTAGTTTCAAGGAAGCAAAATCCAAATTTTGCAGAGGTGTCGAAGCAAAAAGGAGTATAACAATACCTAAAAAAGCTAAACCAAGGGAATACGAATTGATTAGTAAAAATTTCCATCCAACATGAAAGGATCGTTCTGTTCCACTGGACGAAATCAAAAGTGCACCAAACAAGGTAGATGCTTCAATCAATATCCACTTTAATACAATGTTATCAGTAAACCAAGAGTAAAACAAAACTGCAAAAAAACATATCTTAAGGAGACTCCATAACCAAATTCTAGTTTGTCCTTTTGTTGGCGCAAACACGGACACAAAAAAAATCACAAAAAAGGTTATAATTCCGGAAAGATAAAATACTGTGGGCATCATAACTTTCGTTCCTTGATATGCATATGCGGAGAAAGTTGTAAAATTCCGCCAGAGACGATTACGAGAATTGCATCCAAAAATGAACCAAACTCCAAACCAAATGGTAATCCTTTATCCAAAACCATGGTCAAAACAAAAATACCGTTTTCAAAAACGCAAAAGCCAGCAATCAATGCTAACCAATTTCGTCTAACAACAAAACACAAAATCCCAACATAAACTAATAAAATTACATAAATCAAACCAATTTTATGAACAGGTATTGACAAAAGTGATACACCTTCCGTGATTTTCACTGCCAAAACCAAACCAAGAACCATAAATAGTAATGTTGCCAAATAACCAAATCTAGGAGTTGTACTTTCGTTCATCTTAGATTTGTTGGCTGTCCAATTCAATATCCAAGGAGTTAATATTGCTTTAAATAGAACAACAAGAGAAATTAATGAAATCGCATGTTCCCAATCACCTTCATGGGTCTGCACGACTGGAAAAATCAATAAAAATCCTTGTAAACTCAGAAATACAATAATATGACTGAGACGATTTTCAACTAATACTACGATACCAGTTAACAACAATAATAAATAAACAAAATCATATATCATATATTATTCCTAAGAGAGTTTCACCAATGTTCCTAAAATCAAAATCGCAATGAAGGTTAAACCCATAAATTCTGGTATCCATGTCCACTTACGGCGAACACTATTTGCTTCCCAAAAGCCAATCACAATCGCCAGAAAAATTACAGCAGGCAAAATTAAGAATTCACGATTCAAACCATCGAGAGAATTCGTTCTGAATATTTTTGAATGCTCCAAAGCAAGTTTTACTAAAAAAACCAATAAGGCAGAAAGTTTTACTGAACTTGCTAACTCGAAGAATGCCATTTGCCTTCCAGAAGCCTCTAATATCATAGCTTCGTGAACCATCGTTAACTCTAAATGCGTTCTTGGATCGTCAAAGGGAGGCTTTGCTAACTCTGCTAATATCGCAATAAAGGAAAGAATGAGAAATAATGATCCAATGAGGATTCCTTGCGGAGTCTCTGATATTTCAATATGTGATTGTGCAGCGAGTATCATTAAAATAAATGTTGGCTCCACCATTACAGATAACAATATTTCTCGACCTGAAGCCATTCCACCAAACGATGTTGCACCTTCCATTGCAAATCCTATATAAGCAAACCGATAGAGTGCCAAAAAGAACGGAATAAATATAAAAGGAGCCCATTCAAATAGAACTAGCGTCCAAATCATTAATGACGAAAACAAGGCAACTCTCGGAGCTATATGGGATAACGAAGAAACGTTATTGTGCAGAACAGGTACTTTTAAATAGAATTTTTGAAATTCTAAAAAAAACTGAATGATTTTAGGTCCTTTCCTTCCTTGTGTAAAAGCCCTCACTTTTCGCAAAATGCCAGTTAGCAAAAAAGGCAAGACAATAAATAGAACAAACAAATAAGTTAGGTATATATAATGATCCATTTTTTTATCCTTTAAAATTTCCTAGGATCAATAAAGAAAAGATGAAAATTAAAAACATAGAGGAGATTGCAAGATATTTACTTATATCCTCTTCCTTTGCCTGATTTGTAGATGAAACAAACCTAGTTCCAACACTAAAGATAGAAACAAGAAATGAAATTAAAATCTGATCAACTTTTGAATCACCATCTTTATTGATAAAATATCTACCAAGAGAATTATGCAGTGGTTTTGAATACACCGATGGTGGCACAGAAAGTTCATGACCACTATATCCTCCACCACAATCCCAACTTTTCTTTTTTAATGAATTTAACCTCTTCTGATTCCACTTATCATACAAAATAAAGGCTGATATGATTAAAATAGATATCAATGATACAATCGTCATCTGCTGAAACCATTCTATCAATAACACGTCGGCAAAAGGACTGAGCATTGGCAATTGTATGAAGAAAGGTAAAAAAAGAGGAAAGCCTAAGATGACGATAGCCAAACTCGTTAAAGACACATACAGCCAACGTTTTTGATAAATTCCAAATGGAATCATATTCATTTTTTCATTAGGCATAGATAAAAACATATTCATATATAACTTAACATGAGTAAATCCACCTAACACAATCCCAAAGAATATAAAGATCATCGATGGAAGTAGAAAAACAGATCTACCGATTGGTAAATCCAATATTCGGGCATTCAAATAGAAGTAAGTCGCCTCAGAAATAAAACCCAAAGTTCCAGGTAAGACTGCATAACTAAATGTCCCCGCACCCAATAATAACGGAGACAAACCTAAAAGTCGCCCAATTCCTTTTAAAGAATCACTTGAACTCGAATTTACTAAACGAGACACCATACCGATTGAAAACAGCTGATAGGTTTTAGAAAAAGAATGATGAAATAAACTCAAAAAAAACAAGATCCTAAAAGAATTACTCAAATTCATTAAGTCCAAATCACCAGAAAACTGGAACATACCAGTAATTATCAAACATAACCATAAAAAATTTAACGATTCTATGGAACTATAAGCTAATGATATCTTTGGATCTTTATGAAAAAAACTCGTTATCCCTCCAAAAAATATTCCAATAGCAGCTAATGGAAATAAAACTTGATAGATGATCGGATCCAATTGATTTGGAAGCACATATCGGTAATACAATAAGAGAGGAAAAATTTCTAAAACTCCAGCAAAAGCTCCAAGAGCGTGAGATGGGCCACCTTCATTTACTTTCGGTAACCATATATGGAAACCAGAAAAACCAGATTTGATCAATAAACCGATTAACAATAATATTACGCCTATATTATCTCCATCAGGTAACATTACCCAGGCAGATAAAAATAATGCAGAAATTCCAGAGGCTAAGAGCAAAGAACCTAAACTTTCAATTTGTTTTTTGCCATATTCTGTTCCGGAATAAATCAAAATTGTCGAGAAAGAAGTGATTTCTAATGCGATCGGTAATAACAACGATTTTCCAGAAAGATAACATAAACCCAAAGCAGACCAGAAGATCGCATAACCTAAAGTTACTTTATTTTTTTCTTTCGGTTCATAAGACTGAACAAGCATAAAGGAAGAGAATCCAATGTATGCTTGAATCACAAGTCCAACTAAAATCGGGAAATCAACCGACAATATATCTTGATTCGTGCTTAAAAAAATAACAAGCGGGGAAAGTGCCGCAATACCTACTAAGATCGACCGTAGAATCGACTTCTTTTTATCCTCTAACATAAACTACCTCAGAATTAGAATTCAAGGAAAGAAATTTAAACTAACTGAGGTGGGCCTCTTAGCTTCTGTAAGACGAAAAAGCTTTGAAGTATATGATTCAATTCTTGGTCAAAGTTGAGTAAAATGAAGAAATTTTGTGGATTCTGAATTGATTCACCAAATGTAAATAAATCGTCACACGATGGCAGGGAATCTTCTGGGATTTCCTCTAATTGTAGAAATTCACTCGTTTCGGCCGGTTCTGAAACAGAAATTTCTGGCTGAGATTTTCCCAGAAAGAAAAAACTGAAAATGAGAATAAAAACAACGCGAGTAATCAATTAGTTTCCCTACAAATGGAGCGTTATGCCTGTCCTATAATAGGGAAGTGATTTTTCATGGACGACAAAAAAAAAGAAACTCAGTCAAATTTTACAATCGATGTAAAAAAACTCACAAAAAGCTTTCAGCAGGGAAATTTAACAATTCCAGTCCTACAAGACATTTCCTTCCAAGTCCCAGATCAAAAATTAGTTACCCTCATGGGTCCCTCAGGAAGTGGAAAATCAACCCTACTCAACATCCTATCTGCAATCGAAACAGCAGATTCAGGAAGTATCAAAATTAATGGAAAGGAACTTGTCGGAGCATCAGAAGAAGAATTTACGCAATATAGAAGAGATCAAATCGGCATTGTCTTTCAGTTTTTTCATTTATTTCCTTATTTATCGGCAAAAGACAATGTCGCACTTCCGCTTCTTCTTGCCGGGAAAAAGAAAAAAGATGCAGAGCAAAAAGCATTAGAAATTTTAAATTTGGTTGGCCTTAGCCATAGATCTAATTTTTCACCAAAAGAACTATCTGGAGGAGAAAAACAAAGAGTCTCGATTGCAAGAGCCATTATTCATGAGCCAAAAATTATTTTCGGTGATGAACCAACAGGAAACTTAGATTCAAAATCTTCCACGGCAATCATGGAACTATTCCAGAATTGTGTCTCGAAACTCGGTATCACCGTATTTATTGTTACCCATAATGAAGAAATTGGAAAATCCGGAGACATCAACTACCACATGCTAGATGGTAGAATTGAAATAAAATGATACATATATACGTTCAATTTGTTTACGGCTATTTCAAAGACAACTTCAGTAAAATTTTTTTCAATTTACTAAGCATAAGCTTAGGTATTGCATTATTCATAAGTACTCAAATCAACGGATGGAAAGCAGAAAAAAGTTTAGTCGATCAAACAATTGGATACTCGTCTGAAACTTTTCTAGGACGTTATGTTTCACTCCAAGAATTAAAGAAATCGAATCAAATCAATTTGAAGGAGATCGATTTTGCATTACCTGAAACAATCATGATTGAACCAGAATTACAATTAAAAGGTTATTTCAAGATTTCAGGGAATCAAGTGATTAGTGTTCCAACAATCGGTAAAGATTTACTGACAAATCCGGGACTAGAGAGCCCAAACAAAAGGACAAGCCAAGTTCCAAAGTATTTTTTCAGCAATTCTCTCATTCAAAAATTCAACACAAGAGACTATCCAATTGTTCTAAATATCTGCGAAAACGATATCAAAATTTTTGAAAATGAAATTCAAGAAATTTCACAAGATGGCCTGTTCGTCATGATTGATATCGAAAGATTACAAAACATTTGTGATCTCAAAAACATATATACATCGATTAATTTATCAACTCGATCCCCAATTAAACATAAAACGGAACAACTGAAATCCAATATCCCAAATCCAAACTGGCTTTTTGAATCTAAAGAAGAAATTCTCGAAAGAGCTGGTATCGCACTTGGATCTTTGAAGATAAATCTAACGATTATCTCTTTGGTATCTGTCTTGATTTCCTTCTTTATGGTTTCCAATATTTATACAGGTTTATATCTTTCTCGAAAAAATGAATTCGGAATACTACTTTCACTTGGAGGTTCCAAGTTTAATAATTTTTCCTTATTCATAACTTTATCTTTAGTGTTAGGAATTCTTGGAGGAATCCTGGGTGCTTGTATTGGTATCACAATTTCAAACTTAAATTTAGCACAAACAGTAAACACTCTAACTGACTCCACACAAATTACAACTTACAAAAATTTCCCACCTTCGATTCTCGTTTTTGGATTTATCATTTCAATTTTGGGTTCAATTTTAAGCGCCATTTTTAATGCAATCAAAGCTTACAAAATTCTTCCGATTGAACTTTTAAGAGAAAAAACCGACTTCGAAACAAAACCTCCGCTAACACTCAGTAAACTAAAATTATCCATCTTATCAATTAGTTTCATTTTACTTGGCATTGCATTAGGAAATATCAATATAAAAAAGGAAATAATACCTGGGCTTATCGGCGTGGGATCCGTAATTCTTGGTTTCGTAATGCTAAATTACATTTCAATACCTTTTGTTATTAAACTCATAGATAAATTGACTAAAGGGTGGAATTTATCTGCAAGTTTTCTACTTGGGATTAAGGAAATTGAAATCGATTCTTGGAAAAATAGTTTAACCATTTCTACGATCATGTTGTCCACATCGCTCGTTTTTACCCTGACAACTTTAACCGCAAGTTATGAATCATCCTTGAAAAAATGGATAGGAGATGAAAATAAATCGGACTATTCTCTTATTGATGAAAAAAAACTAAGTTCTGGAGAACCAGGAGTCCCGATTTCCTTATTAGAAAAGCTGAAAAAAGACGAAACATTTTCAGATGTTGAACCTTTTTACATCAACTCCAAGTTCATAGTAAATGGCAAATATTTCACTTTGCATGCCTTAAACTTTGATAGTTCACTTAACAAAGATGCAATTTTAGTTTCAAAAAATTTATGTTTTCTAGAAAACTTGTGCAATGGGGATTCAATCACAATTAATTCCCCTCTGAAAGGAAACGTAATCTTAAGGATCCAAGGAGAAAGAGAACATTTTTTTTCAGAAAGGGGGACGATTCTAATAGATTACCAACTTTTCCAAAAATTGTTTTCAACAAATTTCCTGAACTCGATACGACTCACCCTAAATAAGGGAGTAGAGAGGAACGAGGCCACAAGAAAAATGAACTCAATTTCTGAGGAAAACAATCTCATTTTTTTAGATCAAATAAAATTAAAAGAACTCTACTTGACCGGTATGAACCAAGTATTCTCTGTGCTTGATACTTTAAAATTATCAGCAATTATAATTTCGATTTTGGCTCTGATTACTTCTGTCTTTTATTACATTAAAGAAAAATCAAGGATCTTAGCAGGATTAAAGGCAATAGGAATGAGTTTCTACCAGTTATTTCTTTTGCTATATTATCAAACATTTTTTCTTTTAAGTTTTGGAGTGATTTCAGGTATTGTTAATAGTATTATCTTATCACCAATTGTCATATATGGAATCAATCAGAATGCATTTGGTTGGACTTTGAATTATACTTACCCCGTTCACTTTGTAGCATATCTTTCGATAATCATTCCGATTTTTGCAGGATTGGTCTGTGTAATTCCATTCTATTTTCTCTACAAAATGAAAATTTCGAAAGAACTAAGTTACGAATAATTCTTTACCAAAAAGATACCGTATCTTATTTTTAAATCATGGCAGGCAGTATCAAAGTTTGTTTGGATTTAGCCGATATCATTAGGAAAGAAAATGTCGAATCACGCGAAAAAATTCCGACCTCAGATACACATTTAAGAATTTGGTCATCACAGCTTGCCCGATCTGAAGAAGATATTCGAAAACTACTAACAGCTCTCAGGGATAGTCATTATATTTTTATAGTCACGATTGTATCTCCAGACCCAAACTTATTTGTTTATGGTGAAGACGCATACGTTTATGCCGAACCATTTATTTTGAATGAATTAAAAAAACATTCAGAAGAAACTCTAGAGAAACAATACGAAGCGAGTAATTATAAACGAAAATCAGCGTTCCAAATTACTCGTGAATTATTTCCTAAGATAAAGGAATTCAATAATACTCCGCTAGGCCGAGCGATCAATTTATCAGTTATGCTGGAAGAATTCCAGCGAATGCTAACTGCCCAGAGTTATGAATATACCGATCAATGGAGGCGAAATAAACTCCAAGAAATATTCAAAGACGAAGTATTAGTTGCAGAGGAATTAGCAAATAGCGCAAATTTCCGAGACAATGACGCTACCAAAAGAGCGGTTGATCAGCTAAAAGAACAAACACCAAAAGAAAAAATTGATTCGAATTGGGTAAAGGCAAAGGAAAATTTTTCAACGGAATTCTTACTCCGAGTCCACTTCAGAAAATATGAATTCGATATAGTTAAGAAATTGATTCAATCAGGAAAACTGAAAGAAGAAAAAGACATTAAATATGTCAGAGACACAATCCAATTAATGGAAAGCCGAATGGAGCAAGATAACCTGCTTAGGCGATATGCCAATGAAATGATAGAACTAAGACGATATGCCCAAGCAAAACTAAATATGATCAGACAAGGAATTGGCTCAAATCAATAACCATCTAACTAATATTTGCAAAATCAAGATTTGAACCAACCTACTCGATCCAATTGCGAATACACTTGAAAGAAAAATATAATTAAGCTAATGAAAATAAGTCTGCGTTTCAAAGAAAACCTTTGATTGATATGATTTTCTTTTTCTGGAGTATACAAAAGATAAACAATCAAATTGATATTAAAAAAAAGTCCAAATAACTCAGACGTTATAAATGGAAACTTTTCCTTTACCATAGGAAGGTAAAGCATGACCAAAAGAATTACACTTGGTATAAAATAGAAAGGTGTTTTTAGATTCCACAATCTATCATCCGTTAAATCATATTCTCTTTTAATTCCTGAAGTTTTTTCGAGTTCAGTGACCAATTCTTCCCAATTTTCAAGATTCACCAAAGGATGAATTTTTTCTTTTGTTTCTAATATGACTCGATCATAACCTCTGAACTTATCTATGGTAATTTCTTCAAGATCTTTGATCCGAACGGTTGCGCAATTTCCGCTAGAATCAAACTGTTTTAGGATCCCACCTTCTAGCACCACTTTACCGCTTGAAAGAATTTCAATTTGTTTTAAAAAATTTCTTCTCAAAAACCAAAAGAAAAACGCAAGTAAAGGCAAAAATATCAAAAAGAATTGTGGTCTACCCTCTCTCGGAATCTGCAAACTATTGTAAATGACAAACAAAACAAATAGTGCAATCACCGCCCAAGTTCTTGTTAAAAGTTTTTTACGAAACAAAGCCACATCATATAAGAATTGTTTTGGCACACTCATTTGAAAAACTCACTCTTGGTAAAAATCGATTTCATAAAAACATGCTCAGATTCTAAATTTTCTTTCCCACCCTCTTCTCTATCCAAGATACAAATCCCACTCGTAACTTGAATCCCAGCTTCTCGGAGCACCTTGACAGCTTTCAAAGTGGAACCACCTGTGGTAATTACATCATCTACCACCAAACAGGTTTTCACTTCTCTCCAAAAACCCTCAATCTGCTGGCCAGTACCATGGCCTTTCGATTCTTTTCTGACCACGAGGGGGAAGATCGTTTTTCCCCTTTTTTGGTAGGCCAAAGAAATCGCATAGGCAATTGGGTCGGCTCCCAAAGTGAGTCCTCCAATTGCTTGGAACTCAATGTCCAATTTTGGAATGATTTCTTCGACAAAACAATCTGCTAAAATGGCTAAACGTTCTGGATGAAGTGTGACTTCTTTGCAATTGAAATAATGTTGTGATTCTAGACCGCTCGCCAATCGAAATGGTGTTTCTGAAAAACGATACACGTAAGTTTTCATCCAGTGAAATAGTTGATCGCGAAGTGAATGGGACATATTCTAATTATTTTCTTAGCTTTTCATTGAATACAATATTTTCCTATTGTTTGCAAACCCGATCTTTCGCATCCACCAAAACAAGCGTAAAGAAGCTCGTCCAAGAGGTTTACTACAAAATAGAGGTGGAGAGGGCAATCTGACTGGATTCACTATAGGATCTATATCTATCGGTTGGTCAGGATAAATATTACACTAAGTGTAAATTTACGCAGATAGAATATTTACAGTAAAGTAAAAATCATCTACTACGTAAATATTGTCTTGATATAAAAATAATTTTCGAGAAATTTGATCTTAAACTCCCCCAAGAATCTTTTTATTAACCTAAACAAGGAACTTTAGGATAGAAACTGACCCAATCAATGGAGAATTTTCTAAACTGGATGGAACCAAATCATGCAAGAGATGACCTTTGAAAACAAGATGCTAGCCAGAATTCCCCTTCGGATTCGAAAAAAGAAGAAAACGGAAGAAACCATCCTCAAGGTTGCGAAACAGTTATTTCAAGAGAGAGGGTATGCAAAAGTAACTGTGCCAGAAATCGCCGAAGAGGCAGAAGTTTCAGTGAAAACTATATTTAATTACTTTGGAACAAAGGAGGAAATTGCTTTCCGCGAGGAGATTCAATTCTGTGATCAGCTCATCATCCACCTCTTGTCCCGAAGACAAAATCAGTCCCTACTAGAATCCTTTCAGGAATTCGTTTGGGCCCTTGTACAATCGATCGATCCAGAGAATCTAATTGATTCACTCCCTGGTTTCCATCCATGGATGGACGATCCAATCCTGGAACAACGATATCTACTGCTTTGGGAGAATTATGAAAAAAAGATCACGGACGCCTTACATTTGGATTTAGGTAAAACCGAATTCGATCCCGTGATAAGGGTAGTTTCCTGTCAATTGGTCTCTATCCTTCGGACTCTGGGTTCAAAAGACTTAAAATCATACCTAAAGCCAATTCCTGTTGCTTTGCGTTACAGGGCCTTAGAAAAATGGACGCTTAGATCCTTGGAATTGCTATCTGGGATCCAAGCTCCATTACAAAAAATCAATTAGTTTACTCGGTTTTTATCCGCTAGTGTTCCTAAAAACAGAACAATCTTTTTTGTCTCTTCTTCAGAGAGGTTGATGCCTAATTGGTGGTATGCCATTTTTTGAACAGCCTCTTCCAGAGTGGCAACTTTACCATCATGAAAATAAGGACCAGTTAGAGTGATGTTTCGTAAGCTGGGTACTTTAAAAACAAATTTGTCTTCTGGTTTTTTTGTGACATTGAAACGACCAAGGTCATCGGTCTTATATTCGTTCACTAAACCTACTTTTCGGTAAGAATTCCCTCCGAGTAAATTTCCAGAATGGCAAGATGTACATCCTGCTGCGAGAAAACTTTTAAATCCTTCTTGTTCTGCTTTCGTAAGGGCTTTAAAATCCCCTTTCACGAAATCATCAAATTTTGATGGAGTAACGAGTGTACGCTCAAACGCTGCGATTGCACCTGCTAAATTTTCATACGATACAGGATCTTTGTCATTCGGAAACGCTTCTGCAAAAAGTTTCGGATATTCGGCATCTTCGTTGATCCGTTTTAAAACTTCTTTTTCAGAAGGCATCGCCATCTCCACTGGATTTAGGATTGGACCTTTCGCCTGTGCTTTCAAGTCAGCGGCTCTTCCATCCCAGAATTGCACAAAGTGGAAACCTGCATTCAATACGGTTGGAGAATTTCTGTCCCCATTTTTACCAAAAGCACCGGGTGAGGTGGGGAGGTTATCCACACCAGCCGCTTTTCCCTCGATATTGTGGCAGGAATTACAAGACTGAGTTTCATTTAGAGAAAGTTTTTTCTCAAAATACAATTTTTTCCCAAGAGAAATTAGTTTCTCAGAGTCATTTTCGGAACCTGGCATTTTTTCAGGCAATGCGCCGATGATTTGTTTCGCTTTTCCTTGGATTTCTTTTGTTTCTTCTGATGGACCACAATAGACCAAAGAAAAGAGCACTATTATCATTAGAAAAGGTGTCAGTATTTTTTTAAGCATGTCTTTCCTCTTTCCGCTATCTACAGAGATTGTAGTGATATGGGCAAGTGCGATTTAAATCAAACTGTCTGAAAACGCAAGGGAAAGTAGGAAACTAGGATCTGAACCATGGTTGATTCTAGAGCAATTTTCCTTTTTTTCTGCAAACGTACTGCTAAAAGTAAAAGCACTCTAGGGCAAATGAATGGCATGCAAATGGTAATAAGATGAAAACGAGTTTTTTCGGGCTGGATTCGAGATGGCACGAAATTTGCTTAAAGAAGATGGAACTCTCTCTTTATGGAGCATTGTATGCTAAACACAAGAAGAACAGAACGAATCCCCTCCTTTGATTGGGATGACCTAGAACTAAAACTTTTTTCGATCAATGACAAACCAGAGTATATTGTCACTAAGATTGGAAACATTTCTGAACTAGGAGTCAGTAGCTGGATCAAAGAAGGAATTGGATTACAGGAACGAGACATCGTAACAGGAGTCATCGAAAGTGATTTAACAAGATCTCGTATTTCCTTTCGAGGAAAGATTGCCTGGATGAAAGAATCCGAAGAGGGTTTCCAATTTGGAATTAAGTTTTTAGAGGAATTAATCCTTCCTAATTTCATCATAGCGAGGTCTATGGCGGAATCAGCCGCATAGTCAAAAAAAATGGATTTCTAGGTTCGAATCAGAAGAGTTTCCTCTCGATTTACAAACCACACAATCCGATACTTGTAAGGAAGCTATGTCCCAAGTGAAACATTTGATCTCCTGGCAAGATTGGAAGGATGAAGAAATCCAGGAATTATTAGATTTTGCAGTGTATGTAAAGAAAAATCGCGTGTATTTTTCTGGGCATATGTCAGGCAGATCTCTCGCGATGTTGTTTCAAAAAACGTCAACCCGTACCAGAGTATCGTTTGAAGCTGGAATGACGGAGCTAGGCGGACATGCCATTTTTTTGGATTGGATGGCTTCCAATTTTCTACTCTCAGACATTGATTTCGAAGGGAAATATTTGTCGAGTAACGTTGCCATCATCATGGCACGTCTGAAAAAACATGAAGATTTATTAACCTTAAAATCCGGATCAACAGTTCCAGTGATTAATGGATGTTGTAATCTCTTTCATCCATGTCAATCGTTAGCAGACATACTAACAATCGTTATAGATTCACCAAATGATTGGCAAAAAAAACAACTCTGTTATATCGGTGTGCATAATAATGTCGCCAATTCACTCGTAGAAATTACTGCGGCGTTGGGAATTCATTTGATCTTAGTGACTCCAATTGCTGCAAAAGAATCAATTGTGACTGAAGCCATTGAACGTGCTAAGAAAAAAGGAACTGTTTCTTGGGAAATGGATGTAAAAAAAGCCGTTTCTCAGGCAGATTATGTGTATACGGATACTTGGGTGGACATGGAGTTTTTTAATGACCCGAAATTCCAAAAAGAGAAAGAAGAACGCATCCAGATGATGATGCCTTTCCAAGTCAATGCTGAGTTAATGAAACATTCCAAAGCGAAAGTTATGCACGATATGCCAATCCATGCAGGTTACGAAATCACTAGGGAAATGGTGCAAAGTGAACGTTCGATCATTTTTACACAGGCTGAAAATCGACTCGATGCGCAAAAAGCAGTGATTTTAAAACTCTTAGAAAACCATACCTAATCACGGGCCATTGCCTTAGATTTGCTATTATGATCTTCTTTTTTAGAGCTTTTGATTTCTATCGATCGATTTGTTTCCGGGTTCTCCTATCTTAGCGAAAATTTACGATTTCTATGGTGCCACGAACTTCATTTTTTACAAACAGGAAAGATACAGAAAACATACAGGAAAGATAAAATTTTCACGAATCCAAAATGTTTGTTAACCGAAAAATAGTTTCGATAAAATAGTTTTCTAACATTCCATTTACATTGAGTGCAAGGGGATTGGAATTTGTGCATCCAAACTACACACTACCCTTCGGGAGGGTGAGCATCCCCTTTCGAATACAGTTCCCAAGGTGGTTCCTTACGGTTTACCATCCAACCACTGAACCCATCTAAAAAATAGAGAAAGTCGATTTTGTCTTCGTGATCGAAATCGAATGTTTGTAAGGCATCATCATAACATTGAAACCAGATGGAACGTTCCTTTTCCGAAATGGGGAAGGCAAAATGACGCATCCGCATACGCGCGGGCCCCCATTTTTCCAGATAATAGCCTGGACCACCTAACACTTGAATGAGGAAGTCAGCCTGTTTTTCTTTTGCCAAATCCCAGTCTCCTGGGAACATCCATCGAATCTCGGAAGTTTTGATCAGATCATAAAAATCTGAAACTAACTGACGGATGTTTGTTTCACCCCATTTCTCGAAGAGATGTTTCACATTGGGATTGGTTGGAGGAGGTCCGCCTGGAGGGGTATAAATATCGTTCGAGTCCAAATCAATTTCCAGAATTGCGAAAGGGACAGGAAGGGGAAGTCGATTTTCGACCGGAGCCGTAAGGCGGAGCCCGGACTGGCCCGGCCCTTTGGCACAAAGGGTTCGCCCAGAAATTTCTTTCCAGCGAACAAATTACCATCTATGTAAATTTGTAGGGACTGTTTCTTGGGACTTGGGGCATTTCAGATTTTGCCATTAAATCCTGGACGACAGGCAAAATTCACAAAACTTGGTAAAAAAATCCGAAAAAGGTATACTAAATGGCACTGACTCACCCGCAATCAGCTCTCTTTGCAGGAGAAAAACCTTTCCCTATCATCCCTGCTTGTGAACACTTCGCTGGATCTGAAAAACTCATCACAAAGGCTCTCGAGTTACAAAATAAACTTGGCGGACTTTTCGACATCACGATGGACTGTGAAGACGGTGCTCAAACAGGGAAAGAAAAAGAACACGCAGAAATGATTGTTCGCATTCAAAACTCTGAACTCAACAAACACAAGATGAGTGGTGTTCGTATTCATGACTATACAAACGAACATTGGAGAAGTGATATTGATATCATCGTTCCAGGTGCAGGAAATGTAATTGCTTATATCACAATTCCTAAACCGACAAAAGCAAGCCAAGTGAAAGAACAAATCACTTACATCCAAGATGCTTGCAAAAAAGCTGGAATCAAAAGAGAAATTCCAATTCACGTTTTAATCGAGACTCATGGTGCATTGAATGATGTATTTGAAATCGCAAGTCTTCCTTGGTTACAAGTATTAGATTTTGGTTTGATGGACTTCATATCTGGTCACCACGGTGCGATCCCTGCGGCTTGTATGAAATCACCAGGGCAGTTTGATCACGAACTTCTAAGACGTGCGAAATCAACTATGGTTGCAGCAGCTCTTATGAATGGAGTGATCCCTGCACACAACGTAACTTTGGATTTGAAAAACACTTACCAAACTTACCAAGATGCAAAACGTGCTCATGATGAATTTGGTTTCTTACGTATGTGGTCCATTTATCCAGCACAAATCCAATCCATTTTGGATGCAATGGCACCTAACTTTGCAGAAACACAAACTGCATGTGATATTTTGATCAAAGCACAAGATGCAGATTGGGGACCAATCCAACATGATGGAGATCTTCATGACCGTGCAACTTACCGTTATTTCTGGGAATTAGTGCAAAGAGCAAAACTCACAGGACAAAAACTTCCAGACGAAGTTGAAAAAAGATTTTTCTCAAAATAAAACAGACGAATCCTTCGGTTTGTGATTAAAAAAGCCCACTTTCTGTGGGCTTTTCTTTTATAGGGATCACGTAGAAGATAGTAATATTCTCAGGATTTACAGCATTGTTTGAGCAAGAAAATACGAAAACCTTGGATTTTACCGAAATGAGATGGGAAACAATCACGACCCTTATCAAAAAAGGATCGTGATTGCGATAGTAAGTCTAACGTTTTGCTTTTGTTTTTACTTTGAAGTTTTTGTACTCAACATATTCAATATCATCTACATTTAATTGAAAAACACCTTTTGTAGAATGAACAATAAAAATTTCGCCTAACTGTGCGACTACGGCTCCAGACAATACTTCACCATTTGATTTATGAATTGTTTCTAAAACACTATAGTGATTTTGAATGTCTTCTTCGCTTTCTAAGCCAATTTTTTCGGCGACAGCAGCAATGTTGTTCAATGCTTCATTTCGTTTGCTTTCATGTTCCTTTTCAATTGTCTCGACAATATGATTAGTTAAATCAGGGTTCCCCGTCTGGTTTTTGACCTGTTGTTGCACCAACGAGTTGTCGATGGAAACTAACGTTTCGGCTTCCGCTTTTTCTCTTGGAGTGATTGGGCTTTCTACTTTTGTAATTGCATTAGAAACATTGGAAAAATTAGCCAACTCTTCGTTTGTAAGACTAGAGGCAACCATCTTAGCGTTAATTAGATACACTAAATCGTTTAGGCTTGGACTCACCTCCATGGTTTCACCAGGTTCTAAAATCACTTCGTTTTCTTCTAAAGTTTTCACCAAACGGTCGTAATTTTCTTTGGACAAACCATCATTCTGTTCGATTAGTTTTGGACCCGTTTTAAAGGCAATGGCAACTGCACCTTCATAAACTTTCACCTTGGGGGCAGCCCCCTTCTCTAACTCGAAAGAGAAAATGGTTCCTCGAACTCCCGCAACCATCGTTGGGGATGAGATAGAAAGATTTTCGGTAGCTTTGAGTTTGACCGATTTAACAAGCAAATTACCTGCCCAAATATGAATGTCCGTATTGGGACTTGCTGAACCAGGAAGGTCACGAAACAACACATCAGAATTTTCTTTGATTCGAATGATTTCACCGCGGTATGTTTGTAAGTCGATCTTACCAAGTTTCGAAAGAATACGATCTCCCGGTTTGATGACATCCCCCAAACTCGCCAGTGTTTCCTTTCCCTCTTTTAAAAGAGTGACTTGGCCTTGTATAAACGTAACAACTGCGCCTCTTGTTTCATCTTTTGGCGAAGTTTGGCCAAAGGAAAATTTTTGGCAATTGTACAAAGTTGTTAACGTAAGTAGAAAGGTTAGAATTATTTTCATATATTTTTCCGAATGTGTTTGTATCTTTTTCAACAAATCAGGATAGGCACATTCTCAGAAAAGGTAAAACATTTTTATAAAAAAATACCTAATCTCGGACATTTACCAGAAATCGAGAGGAAATCTCACAAAATATGACAATTGTTACGCTAACTGTAAACCCCAGGGATCGAACTTCCCACGAGTTTGAATAAGGTTCAAAAATAATGAGATTAGCAGAAATAGATCATTTTAATTTTTCTTTACTGACTTTTCTTTTCGGAAGAAACCAGATTCTTTTTGTTACGATTTGTGAAGAATAAATGCTCGTATGGCCTGATGTTATGTAAGCAATTTGAGCTAGAATCAAAAATAGGAAGCCATTCGAAAATCCAAATAATTCCATACCCATAAAAGCACAAGCAACAGGAGTATTTGTAGCTCCTGCAAAAACCGATATAAACCCAACACTCACAAAAATAGGAAGATAAATAGGCTCAATGAATGAAAAAAGATTTCCTAAAGTTGCTCCAATAAAAAACAAAGGAGTCACTTCCCCTCCTTTAAATCCAAATCCAATCGTAATACCCGTTAGGAGAAGTTTCCAAAAAAAAGCATCTTTTGCCATAGTTTCATAAAAAGACCGTTCGATCGTATCTACACCTAATCCAAAATAGGCGAACCTTACTCCCGATAGTAAAAAAACTAAAAGAATGAATCCACCAAAGAATGGTCGTAACGGAGGATAAGAGATCCAATTTTGAGATTGTTTTGTTAAAAAATGTAAAAGCCAAATAAATAATTTTGCTACTAAACCAGATACAAACGCAAGAAGGAGTAAACCTAAGATTAATCTAATTTCCAAATGTAAGGAGACTTCAGGAAAAACAGAATGTTTTACATTCCAAAGCAAACAAACTTTATGCGATAACCAAGCGATAAAAAGAGTCGGTAAAAATAATTTCCAACGAATATTTCCAACTTGAATCACTTCAATGGAGAAAATAGCTGCAGCAATTGGGGTTCCAAACACAGCCGAAAATCCTGCGCTGATTCCTAGTATAATTAATGTTTGTTGTTCTTTTAATTGAAAATGATGAAATCGTCCGAATTGATGGGCAATGGTTCCTCCGATTTGTACGGCTGTTCCTTCCCGACCTGCTGAACCTCCAAACAAATGTGTGATCAGAGTAGAGACCAATACGAAAGGAGCCATTCGAAATGGTATGACAGAACTTGGAGAGTGAATTTCCTCTAATAATAAATTGTTCCCCTTATTTGCTTTGGAACCGAAGTGGTGATAGGCCCAACCAATACAAAATCCTGCCAAAGGCAACAAATAGAAAATTTCACGGTGTGATTCTCTTACATACGTAACAAAATCTAGAGAGTGCAAAAAGAATGCAGAAAAACTACCTACAATAGAACTAACGAGAAAAAAAACCAAAGTCCACTTTACCATCCAAGGAAAGTAATGCATTCTTCCGTCTTGTTTTTGTAGTTTCATGGGATGGAGCCAAGCGAGATCAAAACAAATTTCTCACAAAACCATAAATAATTTATAGTAAAATATACAATAAGAGAAAAAAGTGTGTTTCTATTTTTTTTCACTTAGTGTAATCTTGTCCGATGAGTCTCACTGAGTGCATTCATTGACAAAGACTCGAAGTCCATATTCCTATCTATTAGATTTTTGAGGAGAGTCAAAATCGATGGCCACCAATGACAACACAAACCAAACGATCCATCCAGACTTAGATTTATTTTTTGAACGAACAATCGATTTGCCTGTGGATTTGGTTTGGGATATGTGGACAAAACCAGAGCATTTGATTCATTGGTTCACACCTTCCCCATGGAAAACTGTAGACTGCAGAATCGACTTAAGGCCTGGTGGAGAGTTTTTTACGATGATGTTATCTCCAGAAGGCAATTTTGTTCCGAATCATGGTTGTTATTTGGAAGTTCATAAAAATGAAAGATTAGTTTTTACAGATACATTACTTGCTGGTTTTAGACCATCTGGGAATAGTTTTATGACTGCTTTTTTAACATTTCAACAAAAGGGAAATTCCACAGTTTATAAAGCGGTGATCAAACATAAAGACACGGAAACAAAAAAACAACACGAAGATATGGGATTTCTAACAGGCTGGAATAGTGCAGTGGACCAACTAATTGCGCATGCGAGAGGTCTCACAAAAAATTAGCCAATGATATGAATGATCAAATGACACGTTCCTGTGCTTCCAGGAATCGTTTTTTCTCTTTCATCAATGCTTCTGCTTTTGCTAAATATTCTTCAAATGTTTTATAATCTTTGGCTAAAATTGAACCACAATAATGAAAAAAGATTTTTTTAGATTTCGCCAAATGTTTGTATTCTTGTAAACTTGAGTAGCCCATAAAACCACTCACTACAAAAACATCTAAATCAATATTGAATTTATAAGCAATTTTCATTACTCCTGTTTGAAATGGTTTTATTTCTTCCGTAAAGGTTCTTTCCCCTTCAGGATACAAAAAAATAGACCTAGTTTTTAATACACGAAGAACATCAGCCTTAAAGTTTCTGAAATTCGGCCTGTTCTCGGAATAAATTACAGCCTCCACAATCGTTTTGTGCATCATTAAGGGAATGATTTTGTATCTTTGGATAATGTCTCCACCCAAGTAAGACAATCGAACATCCTTCGATTTTGCTAAATAAGGAAGAGAAACAATCAAAGGGACTTCAAGTGCATTCGTATGATTACAAATTAAAAATCGATTGTTTCCGTTCGGGTTCCAATCGCCGAGAGAGACATCTAAAGTTCTACCTGTAATAAGGAAAAAAGAACGATACCAAAAGTGACCTAAAAAATTGTTAATCCTGTTCGACCATAGATCGAAATTTGAGATCTTAAATAAATAAGATAGAACAAGTCCTATCGGAAAAATGATAACGAATACAGGTATTGCATAACAAAGTACGACAAAAAATTGAAGTTTGCCCATGGATAAATGGAAGCGGATTTCAATAGAAGGTAAACTAATATTCTACACAAGAAAACAAAAAAATTAAATAACCAATTCTAAGATAATTTTTGTTCGCTCATCTCTCTGGATCTTCACCTTTCCTTCCATCTGATCAGTAAGCATTCCAATCAATTGCAAACCAAAACCAGGAGTGTTCTCGAATGAAATTGATTCTGGAATTCCAATCCCATTGTCAGAATACTCAAGTGAGAGATAATTTCTATCCCTTGAAATTTTTAATATTATTTCTGGTTTCGAAATATCTGAAAAAGCATGTTTAATCGAATTGGTGATCAATTCATTTAAGATGATGCCCAAAGATGATAAAATTTTAGCGTTTAATTCGATTGGCTCGTGAAGTATATCTAATTTTATATCCACTTTTTTCGGAAAAATGGAAACAATTTCAGTACAAATGGAAGGAAAATAATCTTGAATCAAAACACTGTTATCCGTTTCTGAATGATATAATTTTTCATATAAAACGATCATACTTTTGATTCTTCCGGCAGCTTCATATAAAATCGTCTGAACAGATTGGTCTTCTTGAGACTTTGCTTGTAAAGTAAGCAAAGTAAACAATGAGCTCATATTATTTTTAACTCGATGATGAATCTCTTTTAAGATATTTTCTTTTTCGTGTAAAAGTTTTTGAATTTTAGTTTCGGATATGTTCCTGACTGTAACATCTCGCAGGATCACAGTAAATAAAGATTCCCCGTTGACAGATATTTGAGATATCGATGCTTCTATTGGAAATTCCATGCCATTGGATCTTAGTCCTCTAACTTCACCTAATGCACCCATTGCACGACGGCTCACACCTGTCTCTGCAAAATGATCAATATGCTTATCGTGTTGGTTACGAAAACTTTCAGGAATCAAAGAATCCAAGGATTTTCCAATCATATCATTAGATTCATATCCAAACATTTTTTCTGCGGCACCATTGAATAAAATGATCCTTTTTGATGAATCAATACTAATGATTGCATCCATGGCTGATTCAATGATTTGAGTTAATTTGGCTTCGGACTCTTTGATTTGTTTCAGAGCAATTAATCTTTCAGAAATATCCCTTGCTACAAAAATATACCCTGTAGGTAATTCAGTTTCATCATTCAATAAAACTAGGTTAATTTCTATATTTCGAAAGCTTCCATCTTTCGCTTCCAAAGTTGCTTCACCAATAAAACTTCCTTTCTGATGGACTGTTTCAATTACTTCCTGATTTGAATGATGGGAGTATTTGGATTTCAAGACTTCCGCAATATTTTTACCTATCACCTCTTTCGCCTTCCAGAGGAAAATTTTCTCTGCCGCTTTATTCCAATAATTAATTATTTGGTTAAAATCAGTTCCAATGACAGCATCAAGAACATTGTCTAACATATTGGCTTGTTTAGCAATTTTACTTTGGACGTTGTATTCGGCTGTGATGTCTCGAAACACTAGAACGACACCTTTGGTATCGCCATTCAAATCCTTGATAGGAGAACCAGAATCTGCAATCTGATACTCTAATCCATTTTTTGCTATTAACACTGTATGATTAGCTAATGCAACTACAGAATTAGTTTTTAAAACGATCTCAACTGGATTTTCAACCTTCTGTCTTGTTTTTACATTGATGATATGAAATACCTCATTGATCTGGAGTCCCAATCCTTCTTCGTGAGACCAACCAGTCATTTTTTCTGCAACTGGGTTAATCTGAATGATCTTTCCTGCTTTGTCAGTCGCAATGACTCCATCACCGATTGAATGTAATACGGTTTCTAGATGCTCTTTTTTGCTTTTTGTTAATTCATTTGCTTCAAAAAGTTTAAAAGCCATTTTGATGGAGGCATCAAGAACGGTAAAACCAGAATTTTTAACAACGTATCCATAAGAAGTAATACTTTCTGTTTTTTTTACGATCTCTCTCTCAGTGTGAGATGATAAAAATACAATTGGAATCTCTTTAAAATTCAGGATTTGAGTGGCTGTCTCAGTTCCATCTAGACCCTTTCCTAAATCTATGTCCATGAGGATCAAATCGAAGGGATGTAGCTGTCTTGTGACAAGTTGTATCGCGTTTTCACCAGTGTAAACATGTGTAACTTGGTATCCTCCTTGTTCTAGCTGATTTTTTTCATACAGTGCTAAAATGGCTTCATCTTCCACAAGTAAGATGGATTTACCAGATATGATTGTCATCTCTCATCCTTTGTTTTCCTCAAGTGATTCTCAAAGAAATACCGAACATCAAATGATGTTACTTTGAATGAAAAATTCAATCAAATATTTAGAAATTTTCTAATATTCGAATGCGTCTGCTTAAAAAGAACTATGTATTTTTATCTTGTTTAATAAAAAAAATGAAAACTCGAAGCATGACAAATCCTAGATAACACCACCCAATCCACACAATCCAATCTCCCCATTGCGAATAGAATGTATTTAACTTTGTAACGGGAAGAGATGATACAAGAATCCCATCATTTTCTTCAAAGTAATCTGAACTACCTTTTACCCTGCCATATGCATCATAGATTCCAGAAAGCCCACTCCTTGTAGACCGAACAATGGACGAACCATTTTCAATTCCTCGCATGGCTGCCATTTCTGTATGAAATGGATTGATCCCTTTCCAATCTGAAGCCGGAATCAATGTTATCCCAGATCCTAATTTGGAATGAACATTCGTTACACGCAAGCTATCAAAGTCATAACAGATCGCAACAGAGAAATTTCCAAAATCCGTCGAGATCACTTTGATCTCAGAATCATTCTTAGATACAGGTTCTCCAGGCACGATAAATTGTTTAAAATAGGTTTGTCTTATAGTTCCATCATTTCCAATCCAGACAAGCTTATTATCAAAAAAGAATTCTTTAGATTCAATTGGTATGATGTAAGCAGCTATGATTTCAATTTGAACTTCCTTTGAGAGGGAAGTTATTTGTTTCAAAAACTCAGATTCTTTCTCTTTCGAAACCAAAACGGCACCTTCATTCCATACAACTATTTTTGCACCTTCTTTGGCTGCCAATCTTGTCTTTTCGATTATTAAATGTGTATTGATTTCATTTTGAATAGGATCTTTCGAAAGGTTCTGAATCTCTGTTTTTGAGGTAATCGTTGCAACTTTAATTTGTTTACCCTCTATTGGGAAACTCAAGCGAAACGTTCCAAAAAAATAAAAACAAACGAGTAAAATCAAACTAAAAAGTAGGATCTTCCAAGTGTTAGGTGTAATTTGAGTTTGATCCAATTTTTCACTCAAAAAATATTCAAGTGAGACATTTATCAGATAAATGAGAAAACTCAAACCAGTGGCACCAAAAATTGATACCGATTGGAGTAATATCAAATTACCGATTTGACTGTTTGCCATCATACCCCAAACACCTAAGTCTGAAAAATATGCACCTATCCACTCAACACAAGTAAACAAGAATGCAAAAAAGAAAATGGATACACCTGAACTAGACGAAAATTTCCGATATCGATTAGATAACCAAAGTAAAGAAGAAAATACGATTCCACCTTGAACTCCCGAAACTAAAGCAATAACTAAATGAAAGGGTTCATTTACAATACGAAGTGTTGAAAGAATTTGGAACAAAATCAAACTAAAGAATAGTTTAGGAAAGGAATATCCTAAACGTAAGTAACGCAAAAAAGGAACCAACATTACCCAAGCAAAAATGGGAACATTCCAATTCATCCCTGTGAATCCAATTAAGATTCCACCTATCGATAGTAAAAACCATTGATGCGAAAGTAACTTCATAACTTACCAGCTCTCTTTTTAAGTTTAGGAATCGAACCACCAGCCCCCAACCAAATATAATTGAGCGCATCAATCCAAAGCTTCTCTAAATTTTGATTCATTTGAAATGCAATGATCGGAATACCAAAAAAAGAACTAGCAATCGTTAAAGATAAACCTTCCCAATCAGTCTTTTCTGGAAGTTCTCTGTTTTTTTGAGATAAATACATAGCATTCTCCAAAACCATCTCAACTCCACCAATCGGCATCATCTCGATACCTTCAAAATTTGGGAACATTAACTTACGTTCAACGATTGTTAATCCATTTGCTTTTAGTCTGTGTTTTTTCTTTGCCTGGAATGCAATGATCTCAAGAAGAATTCTTGGATTCTTTTTGGATTCTTTTGCTGTATATTGAAATAAAGATAATAACAAGCCATAACCAGAACTTGCCATCTTTTGTTCCTCGGCGAAGACGGTGACCATCAAACTCCAAATCTGGATGTAATGGAAAATTAAATCATCCTTTTCCGGAAAATAATTGTAAAATGTCGGTTCTGAAATTTGAGCAAACTGGCAAAGTTCGGTGATTTTAATTTCTTCATATGGACGTGTTTCCAATAATTTGAGTAAGCCCGCCGTAAGACCCATACGAGTTCTTGCAAATTTTCGCTCCTTTAGTGGAAATTCCGACAAAGGATCCAAGGACTTCAAATTCTTCACATTTTTTTTATAGTAAGCTATATTTTTATAGTCAACTATATTTTAAACCTGTACGTGCAAAAGATGAACTTTTACGAAGTTATTTTTTGAGAGGCAGGATTTTGTTTGCGGCAGGTTTGTTTGTATGATAGAGAGGACGCATTGGGTGGCGGGTCTAGAACCCCACCCAATTCAGGGCGGGGATACCAGATTCACGCCATCTCACTTTTTCGCGTGCGGGTGCGCATTCCGATACACTTCTTTCAAGCGATCTCTCGAAACACTCAAATATACTTGTGTTGATGATAAAGAAGAATGGCCAAGTAACTCTTGTACGGCGCGAATATCAGCCCCAGCATTCAATAAGTCGGTGGCAAAGGTATGCCTAAACTTATGAGGGGTAATGGCTTTTTCCATTCCCATCACTGACCTTCGCTCCGATAGAATGTAACGAATTCCACGAGTGGTTAGTTTACCACCACGTTGGTTTAAGAAAATTTCCTCAGGACCACTATTTCCCCGTTCTTCCAAATACTCTTTCAGCGCTTCTTTTGCTTCAGGTCCAATAAAAACAAAACGTTCCTTTCTACGTTTTCCCATCACTTTCAGAGATGTTAATTCTTCATTCAAATCGCTTAACTTGGCGTTAACTAACTCAAACACACGAAGGCCTGTGCTATACAAAACTTCCACGATGGCTTTGTCCCGTTTACCAAGTACTTTTCTTTTTTCGGGATCTTCATAATCCAAAATGTCTTCTGTTTCAATGGGAGTAAAATTTTTAGGCAACTTCTTTTTGGTTTTAGGAAAACTCACTTGTAAGATGGGATTGGCTCCAATCTTTTCTTCGCGGAATAAAAACTTATAAAACGTGCGTAAGGAAGAAAGTTTACGGCTTTGTGTTCGTTTGTCTTGTTTCTTCGTAGATTTTAAATCAGAAAAGTAAGCCCTCACGTCTAAAACATCAACACTCAATATATCGATTTCTTCTTTGATACAGAACTCAAAGAAAAACTTCAAATCGCGTAAATAAGCAAACAAGGTATGCTCAGAATAGTTTTTTTCAATTTTTAAGTAAGTGCGGTAACTGCGAAATAAATCCGCCATAACTTGGGGAAAATGCTCTGGAATTTGGACTTCAAGGACTGGCAGGGTCATACATCAAATCTATCGGCAAAAGTTTTCTTTCTCCTCCGTCAAAAAAATACTATACAAGTACTTACATTTTGTTTAGTGTTGAAATTGGAAAAAAAAGACATAATCCAGAAAAATTCCGCCCCCTTTCCCGATTTGTCCTAGGCCTAAGGCATAATGGAGTCACTTCGGAAGAGAAAAAGAGTGGAATTCGGAAGGGATGGGTTCATCCTTGAAAGAGTCAGAGGGGATTTTTTAAAACCAACTGACCAAGTCCCCTACCTAGTCTTTCGGAACACCGATTTAGGAGAACGATTGATTCATGAAAAAAGAGAAAGCTGACAAGGCACAAGACAAAGAGACCGACCAAAGAAAACAGGCCATTGATGCGGCCCTAGGTCAAATTGAGAAACAATTTGGAAAGGGATCCATCATGCGTCTCGGTGCCGACACACGTATGGCTGAGATGAATGTGGTATCCACTGGATCTTTGGACCTTGACATTGCTTTGGGGATTGGCGGTTTTCCATCTGGAAGAATCATCGAAATCTATGGACCAGAGTCTTCTGGTAAAACAACTCTGACCTTATCTGCGATTGCAGAAACCCAAAAAAAAGGAGGCATTGCAGCCTTCATTGACGCCGAACACGCACTTGATCCATCGTATGCCAAAAAACTGGGTGTCAATGTTGATGACCTACTCGTTGCTCAACCAGACAACGGAGAAGAGGCATTGGAAATCTGTGAGTCCCTCGTTCGTTCCAATGCGATCGACCTCATCGTCATCGACTCTGTAGCCGCACTTGTACCGAAGGCGGAGATTGAAGGGGATATGGGTGATTCTCATATGGGTCTACAAGCTCGACTCATGTCACAAGCACTCCGTAAATTAACAGGAACTATTTCCAAATCCAGTACGACAGTGATCTTTATCAATCAAATCCGGATGAAGATTGGCGTGATGTTCGGAAGTCCAGAGACCACGACAGGTGGTAACGCATTAAAATTTTATGCATCCATTCGACTCGACATTCGTCGCATTGAAACACTCAAAGAAAAAGAAGAACCAGTCGGTAACCGTGTCCGAGTGAAGGTGGTCAAAAATAAGTGTGCTCCTCCTTTCCGTCAGGCTGAGTTTGACATCATGTATGCAAATGGAATTAACCGTGAAAGTTCACTGATCGACCTTGCCGTTCGTCATGACCTAGTCGCAAAAGCTGGATCTTGGTATTCATATAACGGTGAAAAAATTGGCCAAGGGAAAGAACAAGTCAGGAACTTCTTCTTAGAAAATCCAGACATCGCTTTTAAAATTGAAAACCAAGTCCGTGATCTCAATGGTCTCCCGATGCTCGACCAAGCAAAAATCCAAACTAGAGAAGTGAAGTCCATCGAAAGAGATCCGAAAGAGACAAAAGAAACAAAATCAAAACAACCAGTGAGTTTCTCTACAGAAGGGGATGCGGACGTCGCAGTCGGCGAATAAACTAGAAAACAGGCTTTCTTTTTAGGAACCATTGACCGGTTCGGGGTTTCCCGGGCCGGTTTTTTTTTGCCAAATGCTCAATCATTCCAACGAAAGTTTGTACCTAACATCTGATTGACGGCAGAGATAAATCTTTCTGGTTCCCAAGGTTTTGAAAGGATAATACTATTTTTGTCGGATTTATACACAGACACAATATTCTCTTTAGTGGCAAAACCTGTCACAACGATCACAGGCAAATCCGGGTATAATTTCTTTACAGCTTCCACTAACTTATCACCACTTAAATAAGGCATTTTAATATCTGAAATCAAAAGATCAGGTTTATTTTTCTGGAGGTATTCATATGCAAATTCTGAATCCTGAATGTCCACAATTGACAATCGAATCTTTTCTTCTTTACGAGCAACAAACGTTAATTCTCGTTTCATAGAAGAAGAAATCGATTTTATGTCATCGACCATTACAATTTTATAAACCTTTTCTCCTTTTTTCTCATCTGCTATTTGTGCATCTGCCTGTGCTTCCACTTCTTTCATGAATTGATCCATATTCTCGGAAACCATATTAATCCTCCAAATTTGTAGGTAATAAAATTGTGAAAGTAGATCCTTCACATCGAATGCTTTCTAATTCAATTTTTCCCTTATGTTTTCGAATGATATCCATACTAATGGACAATCCTAAGCCTGTTCCTTCTCCCGTTTCTTTTGTTGAGAAAAATGGGTCAAAAATTCGAGATTTCATTTCCTCAGGAATTCCAATCCCATTGTCTTTAATCTTAATTTCTACAAAGGTTTGGTTCCATTCGGCAGGAATTAATCTGGACATCACTTCAATTTTCCCTGGTTTCTCCCCTTGTGTCTCTGGGAACAAACCGAAAGTTTTTTTCTCTTCAATCGCATGACCAGCATTCACAATCAAATTGATAATGACTTGTCCAATTTCCTGTGGGTGGCATTTGATTTCAGGTAAATTTGCATCTAGAGTAAGTATGATTTCGCAATTATATTTAATATTATTTTTTACAATGTTAATTGCTGAACTGATCACTTCGTTTAAGTTACAATCTACAAATGTTTCTTCTTTTGTAATATGAGCAAAACTCTTAATACTACGGACAATATCAACAACGCGACTTGCACCATCAATTGATTCCTCTAATATATCATTTGTATCCGAAAGAACATTTGTTATATCAATAGAATTCCATTGGGAAAGTAGCGAAGATACCTCGGAAGAAGACTTGTATTCAAGTAAGATGGAATGGACATTTCCTAAAAACGAAACAACTTGTTCATGATATTTTTTCATCATCACAAGATTACTAGCAATGAAGGCCATTGGATTGTTGATCTCATGAGCAACGCCTGCCGCAAGTTGTCCGATTGTTGCTAATTTCTCACTTTGTAACAGTTGAACTTCTGTATCTTTTATTTTAGATAGATCATTCAAATTAACTAAGATTGCAACTTTCCTATTATAAATAATTTCAATCGCCCAAAAACTAATCCAACGCTTTTGACCATTCGATAAAATTATATTTTTTTCCACTACGCTTTGATTAGGCGAAATTCCATTATTTGAAAGTGTTTCTAAAAATATTAATGGGTCATCTCCATTCAAAAAGCCAAATACTTCTGAGAGTTTTTTGTTTTGTAATTCTTTTTTGTTTTGAGATAATAAGATTTCTGCACTACGATTAAAAAACTGAATTGTTCCTTCAACTAAAATCAATATTCCATTCGGAGAACATTCTACAATGGATTGTAAATTCCACTCGCTTGTTCGAAGTAAATCTTCTGTTCGCTTTTTATTTAAAATGTGAACGAGCTCTGTACCAAGCAGCTCCACTTCTTTAAAATCAATCTCTTCGTATTCTCCACGTTTGTTATATAAAATAAGTTCTACCGATTCCTTCTCTCCTGATTCCAATTTGATTGATAATTCACGAATGATTTTAGGTATATCGGATTGTTTTTGAATGGTTTTAAATTGAGAATTAGTGTGGTGTCTTAATTTTGAGAGTCCAGTTTCAATCGTTTTGATACCATCACGATAGAGACGGACGATTCCATATTCACTCTCTGTCAGTGGAATCGCATATTTCAAAGCCAGAAGTATAATACCCTCTTCATTGTCTATGAAGGTACTACTTTGACCCATCTGTATGACAGCTTCGGTTCTGATTTCCGTTTTTTTACGTTCCGTGATGTCGATATGAGTTCCCAAAACACGTATTGGTAACTGATTTTCATCTCGTTCAACAACTTTACCTCGGCTCCATACCCATATGATTTTCCCTGCTTTTGTAAACATACGAATTTCTAAATCATGAGAAGAAATGGATCCGTTTAAGTAACTTTCAAAAAGAGAACGTATCTTTTCGCGGTCATCCCAATGTACGAGAGTTTCCCAATGGGAAAAGTTTTGCGGGAAATGTTCGGGATCAAAACCCAACATTCGAATGTAATGGGGACTAAAATACGCTTTTCCTTGGCGTAAGGAAAAATCCCAAACCCCGTTCTGCCCCGTTTCTAGAGCAAGCTTTAAACGGACTTCTTCCTCACGTTTGCCTGGCAATAGGATTGAATCTAAATTGATGATATAAACAACAATTCTATCGCCCGAAATCGAGCGTGATAAAATCTGAAAGGAACCTTCGAATTTTGATAAGATGACTGGAAACGATGACTGTTCCGAAGAACGGAATCCATTGCTACGGATTTCATCTTGCATTTCCTCTTGCCAAAATAGCTCAACGAAATCCTTGCCTAAGATTTGAAAAAAGGATGTCTGAAAAAACTCGATTGCAGAAGCATTGCAATGGAGGATCTTAAAGTCTTGATTCAACACGAAAGATGGTAATGGATTTCCATCCCAAGCTGCTTCCAGCTCTTTCTTCGCATTAAGAACTTTATCGATAGCCTCGCTGATTTCCATACAAACCTACCAGAGCCATATGACGAAAAAAATTTCGATTTGTTTCATCCTTTTCCTTCTTCATTGCCAAGTCACACAAACAACAACAAACCTAAGCCAACTTGAATCTGATGTAGTTTCAGAGTGGGCCGGTTTGACACCAGATGATCGAATCCATCAAAAGGAAATGGATCTAAGCTGGAAGAAGCTAATCTTTACAAAAGAGTTAATTGCCGACTATCTAAAAAAGAAAAACTACCAGCCAAATGTACAAACGGTTGTTTACCCATTTAGCGGAATTGATGTTCTGAATCTATTCTCATTTTATCCACGATGTGAAAACTATGTTCTCTTTGGTTTAGAAGATCCTGGCTTTCCAACTAAATATCATGAATTAACAGATAAGGAAAAGTTCATCTTCAAAGCTGGAATTCGCAATTTATCTGATCACCTAGCAGGCAGAAACTATTTTACCTATCGGAAAATGAAAGAAGAAACAAAGAAAAAAGAGTTAAATGGGGCATACCCAGTTTTTGTCGCTTTTTTGAAACGAATGGGAAAAGAAATTGTAGACTCCAAGGAAGAATCCATATCAGGAAAGGGGATTGTTTACAAAGGTTTTACACTCAAACTCTACGATCCCATTCAAAAAACCAACCAAACCCTTACTTACTTTAAAATATTCTTAATTGGAAATGAAGGAATGCCAGGTGATGGTTTGTATGAGTATTTTACCAATTTAGGTGAAATCGGTATTTTTACAAAATCCGCAGAATATTTGTTCCATGGGGAAAGAAGAAAAACCTTTCGAGATCTACTTTTAAAAAATGCAAAATTTGTAGTTCAGGATGAATCTGGATTTCCTCTTCGTTTCTTTCCGACACCTACTTGGGACAGTAAAATTTACGGAAGATACGAAAAGTCTTGGAATCTTTCTGGTGCGGTCACACCAGAAGACCAACCAGAATTAAAGAAATTAAGCCAAGAAACGAATGATGAAATTCTGCCATTCCCATTTGGTTATGGATTTTTAGGAACAAAAGACAATCGCCAATCTGCAATTTTAGTATTTCAAAAAAATTAAGATAGCATGGATGAGATTATTCAACTGTCGTCGGATCCCAACATGTCCTGAAATTTTCATTCCAACTTGTAATTTCTATCATATCCTCTGGAGAAATTGTAAAACCGAATACATCTGCATTTTCTCTAATACGAGTTGGATTTTTGGATTTTGGAATCACTACATTTCCAGATTGTAAGGACCATCTGATTAATATTTGAGCATTACTTTTGTTATACTTCTTCGCCAATGTAGTAAGTCTTTCATCTTCCAACTTTTGGCCATGCGCCAGGGGACTATACGCTTCTAGTAATATTCCTTTTTTTTGGCAGTATTCTTTTAAAGATGTATCTTGTAAAAAAGGATGGTATTCGACTTGGTTCATGGCGGGAACGATACTTGATTCTTTTAGCAAATCCTCTAGATGAGACACCATAAAGTTACTCACGCCAATGGACTTTGCCTTGCCGTCCATTTTACTTTTTTCCAGTGCTTTCCATGAATCTTTTCGCTTTCCTGAAACAGGGAAATGAATCAAATACATATCTACATAGTCTGTTCCCAGTTTTTGCAAGGACACATCAATTGCCTTTAGAGCTTCTTCATACCCTTGGTCGGCATTCCAAAGTTTAGTCACTAAAAAGATATCAGTTCGTTTGATCCCACTATCTTTAATAGCAGCTCCAACTTCCTTTTCATTTCCATAAATGGCAGCGGTATCAATGTGACGATACCCCAGTTCTAAGGCCGCTTGCACCGCCTCATAACATTCCTTTGGTCGAGATTTCCAAACACCTAAACCAAGTAAAGGAACGGAATTGGATTGATTTGTCGGGACTTTGGAAGAGATATTTAATTCTAAATTCATCACTTAGTTAGACTAAAAAAACCCTACCATAAATTGATTTATGGTAGGGTTTGGAAGTTGATCCCAATTGATTACTTCTTTCCAACTGGATCGGCGATGAGTGCAAATTGCAAATCATCACCATTCCAATCGGCACGGTAGCGACCCTCAGCAAGAGTTCCGGAAAGAATCGCTTTTGCTAGAGGTCGATTTACGATTCGGTTAAAGACACTGCCAAGAGGTCTTGCCCCGAATTTTGGATCAAAGCCTTGTTCTCTCAAAATGTGTTCCGTACTTTCCGACAGCTCAACGACGATCCCTTTCACCTTCAATCGTTCATTTAGCGATCGAAGTTGTTTTTCGATTAGTTTTTCCATAATCGAAGAATCTAACGAATGATAGGTCAGAATTGCATCCAATCTACCTAAAACTTCTGGCTTAAAATCAGATTCTATATTCTTTGAATTGGTAGTTAGGATCACAATGGTATTCTTAAAATTGATAGTTCTACCTTTGTTGTCTGTTAATCTACCTTCATCTAAAATCTGAAGCAAAATATCTGAAAAATCAGGATGCGCCTTTTCTACCTCATCAAACAATACTACAGAATATGGTTTACGACGAATGGCTTCTGTCAATATCCCACCTTCATCATAACCAACGTAACCTGCAGGAGCTCCAATGAGTTTGGCAACTGAATGTTTTTCTGAATATTCACTTAGATCCAAGCGAACTAAATTTGTTTCTTGATCAAACAAAAACTTAGCGATCGCTTTTGCCGTTTCAGTTTTACCTACCCCAGTTGGTCCTTTTAATAAAAAAGAACCAAGAGGCCTTGTTTCCGAAGAAATACCAGCATAGGATGTCAACAGAGTATCTGCAATTTCACGAATCGATTCTTTTTGTCCATATACAACCGAGTTTAAATCCTCTTCTAGGTGTAGAAGGTTTTCTTGTTTTGTCTTCAGAATCTTTTCCACAGGAATGCCAGTTTGTCTTGAGATTACAGCTGCAATGTGGTTTCTCTCCAAGATCCAACTATTTTGAAATGTGCTTAGCTCCTTTTCTAATTCTGGTAACACTGCATATTTCAAACGAGATGCTTCCGTATAGTCCGCTCTTTGTTGTGCTGCATCCAAATCAAACTTCACTCGATCAATTTTATTTTTGATAGAAGCAATCTGTTTCAAAGAGTTAACTTCTTTTTCCCAAACTTCTTTTCCTTCTTGAAATTTCTTCTCTAGAACTTCAATTTCTAGCAGTATGTCTTCGTTTTTCTTTTCCACTTGGGCAAAGATCTTTTTGGAACGAATTTCACTTTCTAATTCCACCAACTCAGTCGGCATAGCCTCGGCAGATAATTTCAATGCAGATGCAGCTTCATCAACCAAATCAATCGCTTTATCTGGTAAAAATTTATCGGTGATGTATTGGTCCGACAAAAGTACGGATGCATAAATGGCTTCGTCTGAGATCTTAATCCCATGATGAATTTCATGTTTATCTCGTATTCCCATTAAGATTTCAATCGCATCTTCTTTACTTGGTTCATTCACTGGAACAGCACGAAATCGTCGTTCCAACGCTTGGTCACCAAGTATGTACTTTTGAAATTCATCACCTGTAGTAGCACCAATACAATGTAATTCGCCTCTGGCGAGTGCCGGTTTCAAAAGATTGGCAGCGTCCATAGCTCCTTCCGTTTTACCTGCACCAACCAATTGATGAATTTCATCGATGAATAGGATTGCTTCGCCCGCTTGGCCTTTGATATATCGCAAAAGTGCCGTTAGTTTTTCTTCAAATTCCCCACGGTATTTGGTTCCTGCCATCAATTGCCCCATATCCAGAGAATAAATGGTTTTTCCCTTTAATACATCAGGCACCCGACCTTTTACGATTTGTTCGGCAAGACCTTCCACAATGGCAGTTTTACCGACACCTGCACTACCAACTAAAACAGGATTATTTTTTGATCTTCGACCTAAAATTTCCATCACGGATCTGATCTCTTTGCTACGACCAATGACTGGATCTAACTTGCCTTCCCTCGCTAAATCATTTAAGTTTACCAAAAAATTGGGAACTTCTTCATCCGTTTCTTTTACATTCAAATCTTCGTAATTGATCTTAAGCTCAGGCAAAATCTGCGGAAGAAACTTCAAAAAATCGGCTTCTTTTAACTCCTCTCTTCCGTTCTCAGCGGCTCTAGAAGATGCCATGGTAAACCATTGAGCAAGTTTAGGAGAGGTTCGAAGGGATTCAAAAGGGATTTCCCCCGATGCTCTCGCTTGTTTCTTCAAAAATTCATCCACTGTAGATTTATATTTAATTAAAGCTTTCCCAGAAACAGAAGTTGGTAGGGTCATAAATCCCCAGACCAAATGATAAGGAGTGATCTCTGTATTTTGTCTCCTAATCGCCTCTGTTTGTGCAATGTCCAAGGCACCTTGGACGTTTGAGTCATATTGTTTCATAGTGTTTCCTCACTTTTAGCACTCTAAGCCTTAGACTGCTAAAGTTTGGTTCTCGTTACAAGTTTTTTTTGAAATTCGCTTTCAGGATTAAAAACCTCCCCCAAAGCTAGAAAAGGACAAGGCAAGGAAGGTCTTCTTAGCAGAAACGACTCCTTTCCTACGGGTAAGGAAACGCAATTTCGGTGCAATGTTTCACTAAGTGTATATTTACTGCTCTTCTTTTTTTGTTAGTTTCTCCAGTGGCTTCCCTGCCGCTTTCCATAGAAGAATCAAAACCGTATCGTGATATTGGAAGGTATTTTGAATACACAATCCCGCAAAATCCAGAGGTAACCTTACAGGAAATCCAAAGAGAAGGTACACTCTGGAGACCAAATCCAAACAACGTGATCTCATTTCCACGTTCCCAACGACCTGTTTGGTTAAAAATCACCCTGATCCATTATGGAAATTTTCCCCATACTTTCTTTTTGCATCTTTCCAATCCCGTTGTGGATATATTCGAGCTTCACAGTGAAATCAATGGAAAATGGATCACACAATGGTCAGGAGAACAAGTTTTACAGAAAAATAAGTCAATTTATTCACATCTATCAGCTTTTCCTATTACTATCCAAGCAAATGAAACTAGAACCATATATTTAAAAATTAGATCTGATAACCCAATCTTTAGTTTTGTCTCGCTTTATAATTCAAGAACCTTTATCGCTTATTCCAAGAGACAGGATATTTTTTTTGCCGCTTACTTCGGTGCAGGGTTTATGATGTTCTTATTTAGTTTATTTTTAGCACATACACTCCGTTACCAAAAGTTCTTTTATTTTTTCTTTTACTTAGCAACCGTATTATTATTAAACACATACTCAACTGGTTTTATCCAATATTTAGAAATCGGTAATTCCAATTCATGGAAAAATTATTTATTCCCGATTACAATTTTTCTGTCCTCAATCTTTGGATTGTTATTTGCCTTGGAATTCTTAGAAACAAAAGTATTTTTTCCAAAAATTAATAAATTGGCCAAAACGTATATTATCGTTTTAGTAATTTCGATATTGGCAATTTTTTTATTAGAACTCAGGAGTTTTATTCAATTCACAGTTGGATTAATTTCTATATTAATTCTTCTAATCATCGGAATCTCTGCATTAACTTTGATTAAAGGAAAAAAGAAACTCGAAGCCACTTTATTTCTTTTAGCTTTTGGGTCCTTACTTCTTGGTGCCATATTTAATACATTAACTGTGCAAGGTTTGATCAAACCATTCCATATTGCTTCTTATTCATTGCCACTAGGATCTGCATTAGAAGTGTTTTTTCTTTCATTAGCGCTTGTTCTACGAGTATCTGACTACCGCAAATCGAATGAACAAAAACAAGAATTAGATTTACAATTAAAAATTGCACAAAAATTACAAAATGGACTCTTACCACAAAAGAGATCCCATGCTTTGCATTATCCGTTGGGATTTAGGTATTCACCTGCAACGGATATTGGCGGCGATTTTGTTGAAATCATAGTGAATGAAAAGGAAAATGATATTGGACTCTTCCTGTGTGATGTATCTGGTCATGGAATTCCTGCAGCAATGATTGCATCAATGACAAAAGTTTCTTTGGAAATATGGAATGATACATTAGAAAAACCGGCCCTTGCAGCAGAAAAAATTCGAAAATCTCTATTAAGTTCCCTTGCAGGACACTTCCTAAGCGCTTTCTTTGTATACATAAATCCAACAAGAAACATTCTCCGCATCGCCAACGCAGGACACTTACCACTACTCCATATAGATCGACAAGGAAACATCAACACCTACACGAGTTATGGCCGCGCTATCAATGAGTTTATCAAATCAGATATCATTGAAAAAACGTTTCCATTGCCCAATGAAGGAACCCTAATTTTATTTACTGATGGTGTGATCGAAGCAAGAAATATTCACTCTGGCGAACTATTTGGCGAAGATCGATTTCACAATTTGATTCAGTCATTGGCAACAAAACATCCTCAGATCATTTGCGATACAGTGATTGAAGAAATTGAAAAATTTCAAAAATCGAAACGTTCCGATGATGATATTACGATTCTTGCATTATCCTTAGATACAAACTAAGTTCACATCAATCTTTGATTTACACATCTACATCGCATTGAATAGAATCAATTTTCCGCAAAATATCCTAAACTAAATAAAAATTGTTAAGATCAGGTTAAACCATTGTTTTCCATGCAGGAAAATACAAATCGAACTGAGTGCCTTTCCCGACCGAAGAATCAACTAATATAGTTCCTCCCATCTTTGCCATAATTCCATAAATGATAGAAAGGCCAAGACCTGTTCCTTTTCCACCCTTTGTACTAAAAAATGGATCAAATATTTTATCAAGAATCTCTTTCGGAATTCCATTTCCATTATCAGTAAAACTTAATTTCCAGTATTCTGTATTCTTCATAAATCCAACCTGATATAAGTCAGATTTTTCGTATAAAACTCTTGAAAGAGTGATTGTAATTTTAGGATTTTTTACTTCTTGCAAAGCAAATAGAGAGTTCTCATACAAATTCGACAAAATTTGAAATATTTGAATCGGATCTGCCTCAATGTAAGCAGATTCATTTCCTAAATCAGTGAACAATGAAACTTTGCTAGCTGAAACAAACTTTACTTCATTCAAAACTTGTAAGAGCTGCTCTCGTAGATCGATTTGTCTTGAACTGGAATGATCAATTTTGGAATAGGTAAGAATTTGTTGAATTAAGTTTTTTGCACGATCTAAAGACTTTGATATTCCTTCGATGGCTGGAATGGATTTTTCAATCATTTCATTTGATTCGTTTGTTGACCATTCGGCATTCAAAAACGAAACATAAGCCATCATAGGAGTTAACAAATTATTAAAATCGTGAGCGATTCCACCAGCAAATGTTCCTAAAGCCTCTAGTTTTTGTGCTTGCGCATATGCTCTTTCTAATATAATTTTTTCCGTAATATCCTTTGCTTCTAAAACAATATAAATGATTTTACCGTAAAAATCATTTAAGGGATAAAAATCACAATCAAAGTACTTTTCTCGACCATCGCGCAGACGATAGGAAACCAATACTTCAAATCGCTGATTTTTTAATGTTAACTTCATTCCATAAGTTAACTTCTTAATTGAATCTTCATTTGAATCAGAAAAGATCGAACTAATCAATTCCAGTCCTTGCACATCAGGCTCATTCCGTTCAAAGGAAAGAACAGCATTTCGATTCATTCGGATAATATGACCTTGCAAATCGAGCAAAAAAATTGCTTGTGATGAGTTATTAAATATACCTTTAAATAGTTGCTCATTAAAACGAATCGAACTTTCCAAATCAGAAACATCAGATATATCATGAATGGTTCCGAATATACGAAAACGCTTTTCATCAAATCTTTCGGCTTCTAACCATAAATTCACTTTTTTTCGGCCAATCTTAGTATTAAGAGTTAACACTAATTCTTTTGAAGTATTTTTTAGACTCACTTCATTCCAGATCGACTGAATGGCATTATTTTCTTCAGAATCAAGTAAGGACCAAACTTTTTCCATCATTGGAACTTCGCTAAAATCATACCCCAAGATACGATAAAGTTCGAGAGACCAAAGAGTATTATTTTCAGGGAATATAACCTCGAAGTGCCCTAGATGAGATATCTTTTGGGATCGAGTTAAAATTTGTTCTCCATGAACAAGCATATCCCATGCTTTCTTTTGAGATTGTTTCAACCGATAAGCATCTAACTCACGATTTACAACGAACGGAAGTTTAATGATAGATGACTTTGGTAAAAATTCTGCTGCACCTAAATTGAGATATTCGGATGCGAATTCTTCCGGTATAAATTCAGTAATCAAAATAATTGGTAAATCTGGATTGATTTCCTTAATCCGTTGGATCACATATTTCCCATCAAAATCGGGCAAATAATAGTCAGAGATAACGATATCCCAAGAATTATCTTGTATTCTATTTTCAAATTCTGCTTTCCATTCTACACGATCGGATGTAACGATAAAACCAAAATTCTGCAATACCGATAAAATGGCTTTATAGGAAGCTACAGAATCTTCAACAACTAATATGTTGATTTTCTTTTGATAATCCATAATTGAAATATCTAATTAAACAATCCGAATATTGGCAGCTCCATATCTCCCAATATTTCTGCTTTGTGTTTATAAGCAGTGCCCCTTCCTTCTGCTAAGGCAAATTTACCCTTTGAAAAATCATTGGGAGATAAATACGGGGTATTTGTTTCTAACCGGATTAATTTTTTTCCCTTTTCCTTTGCCAGTAATGTTTTTAGATCTTCTGTTTCTGATTCAATGATTTGAACCGAGGCATCAAGGGCACGTTTCATCAAATTCTTACTAACTGGTCTATTGTTATTTATTTGATGGATCACGATCCTATCAATACTGGGATCCAAAATTAGTTCTTTAATTGGCTCTCCATCTCCAATACCACCATCTAAAAACTCTTGACCTTGGAACTCTTGCACTTCGTAAAGAAAAGGAAAAGCTATAGATGCCATAACTGCATCTAGAACATTTCCTTCCGTGATTAATTCCCTTTTGTTTTTAGATAAATTGGAAACGGCAATGCCTAATTTGATCGACAAATCAGAAAACTTTTTTTTACCCAAGTATGGATATAAAATCTTTCTAGTTGCTTGCCCTGTTAAGACTCCACTAGAACGATTCCATCCTTTTTTTAAAAGACGACCTAACATCGTTAAGGAGTTACCTTCCCAAAAATCTTTTTTTTTCAACCCAAGAACAACCGATTCGAATTCAACCATTTCGCGCCCTGTAGCATAAAGAGCTCCAATCATAGCACCAGAACTGGAACCAGTCACAATCGCAGGTTTAAAACCAATCTCTTGTAACCCTCTCACAAAACCTGTGTGAGCAAAAAAGCCAAAAAATGCTGATTTTAAACACAAAGCAGAGTATTTCTTAGGAAAAATAAGTTCTATCATAGAGTAGTGAATCCGTTGCCTTTTTATGTCTTTCGAAGCCGTCGTGAAACAGAAACTTTTATCATATCATAGAACAATACACCCACAAATGCAACTAGTATCGAAACGCCAAATTGGATAAAATTTAATGGAACAAATCGAAAGAGAGAATTCATTCCTGGAAGATAAATCGATAGCAATAAAACTCCAATTGTTCCTACGAACACATAAGCAATCATTGAATTTTTAATCTTCATCCGACTCCACATAGATTCATGTAAGGATCGATTTGCTAATATTAAAAATAAATTGGAGAATACAAGCGTAACAAAGGTTGCAGTACTCACAACCTGATTTGGTGAATCACCTTTCAAATACATCTGTAGAATCCAGTATGTGGAGACAACAGAAAATAATGAAAATGCCCCCTGAATCAAAGAGTTGATAAATAATTCCTTATCCAATAATGGATCGGATGCATCTCGAGGTTTACGTTTCATCAAATCCGATTCTGCATCTTCTTTTTCAAAAACAATAGTACATGTGGGATCAATTACCATTTCCATAAAAACAATATGGATCGCAGATAAAACAACGATTGGCCAATCTAATAAAATGGGAATAAACGTTATGCCCACAATTGGGATATGAACACCAATCAAATAACCAAGGGCTTTTTTAAGGTTATCAAAGATCTGCCTTCCGATTCGCACCGATTCCAGAATAGAGGAGAATGAATCATCTAACAAAACAATATCGGATGCTTCCCTTGCGACATCAGTGCCACGTTCTCCCATCGCGACGCCGATATTCGCAGTTCTAAGCGCAGGTGCATCATTGACTCCGTCGCCGGTCATTGCCACAATTTCCCCTTCTGCTTTCAATATACGAACCAGTTTCCACTTGTCTTCTGGGCTCACCCTTGAAAATACATTACACTCGCTTAATACTTTCTTTAATTCTTCATCTTTTAGTTTAGAAAAATCTTTACCTGTATAAACCAAATCTGAATTTTTTAATCCAATCTGTTTGGCAATATTCTTAGCTGTTTCTGGATAATCTCCAGTAATCATGATCACTCGAATTCCAGATTCATAAGCTGTTTTGACTGCTGATGGAACGATTTCTCGAATTGGATCTAAAAATGAAATCAAACCATACAATTTGTAAGCAATAGATTTTCGGTCTTCAGGAATTTCTTTTGAAGTGGAAACTGATTTTGCTACCGCTAAAACTCGGTATCCTTCTTTTGCTAATTGATCTGTTTTGTTTGTCCAAATTTTAAAATCATTCGAAGACAAATCACATAAATCAAAAATTGCTTCAGGAGATCCCTTTGCATAAGAACTATAACCATTCTCCTCCGGTAATACTCTTATCAATGTTAAATGTTCGGGAGTTAATGGAAAATCTTTTATCGAAATCAAAGACATATCTCCCTTTTGATGGAAGGAGGTCATACAATCTGTGATGGCAATGTCCATAGGATCAAAACTTGGATGTTTTGATGCAAAATAAGCAATTTGTAGAATATCTTTTGAAACTTCCGAAATTTCACTTACGAGTTCTAAATTTTCAACTTTGTCCCAGGTAGATATTTTCCCTACCTTCATTTTATTCTTTGTGATCGTTCCAGTTTTATCTGAACATAAAACTGTTGCTGCTCCTAAAGTTTCAATAATTGAAGACCTTCTGACCAATACATTTTTTGTACTCAATCGATACGCACCTAGAGCGAAGAAGATTGTCATCACAAGTGGTAATTCTTCTGGCATGAGACCAATCGCTAACGTAAGACCTGATAATAGTCCTTGTAACCATTCTGATCTCACAAAACCAAAATATAGAGCAAGCAAGATACAGAAAGTTGCAGCAACAAAGAATAAATTACGAACTAAACGTGTCACTTCGATTTCGAGAAGTGTTTTACCCACTGATTCGTCTGCAATCTTTCTGCCGATTTTTCCAATCTCCGTATGATTGCCAACTGCTTTGACTCGGCATACTCCCTCTCCACCTACGACAAGTGCACCACAGTAGACGGACTCACCTATCTTTTTATTAACAGGAATGGATTCACCAGTTAACAATGATTCATCGCAAGAGAAAATTCGATCTGATAGTAACTCAGCATCAGCGGGGATCCGATCACCTTCATTTAAAATCAGAAGATCACCATATACGACATCTCGACCTTCTATCCGAAGAATTTGACCATCTCGGATGACATTAGAGCGAGGACTTGCCAAAGAGCGTAAGGCAGAAATTGCCGTCTCTGTTTTTTTTTCTTGGTAAAAAGTGATACAAATGATTCCAATTACAGAACCTAACAAAAGCAAGGCTTCTCCTCTATCCCCTAAAAGCAAATAAACAATACTAATGGAAATGAGAAGCAAAATCATTGGTTCGGTAACCACACCGAATAACATACGGAACAATCCAATTTTTTTTGAGGAGCTAATCTCATTGGCTCCATAGACTGAACGGTTCTTTTTTACTATTTCTTGGGTTAAACCCATTGTGATGTATTCGGAGATTTGTTTCGGTACTGATTGCATTTTTGTTCAATTTTTGGTTTGAATTTTTTATATTTCAGATTAACATTCTAGAATGTGCGATACCTCCCTTGCCACTGAAAAATTTACAAAATCACAAAAAAGAATCTTCGCCAAAAACTCCGACCGAGAACCAAACGAAGCCCAATCAATTCTGCACCAACCACGAATGGAGCACCCCAAGGCTTCCACTGTAAACACTACATATATCGAAATACCACAAACGAACGTTACATTTGAAGTGTTTTTATCAAAACCATTTCATATGTGGGGAGCAGAGATGGGAGTGAATGAATTCGGTGTTTGTATTGGCAACGAGGCAGTTTTCACTAATCTTAAGATTGCAAAGAAAAACGATGGATTAACAGGGATGGATCTGATTCGTTTGGCTTTGGAACGTTGCAAAACAGCGAAGGATGCACTTTTCCTAATTACAGAATTATTAGAACAATATGGCCAAGATGCATGCGGTGGTTACCAAAACAAAAGTTTCTTTTATCATAATAGCTTCATCATTGCGGATCGCACAGAAGGATATGTTTTAGAAACAGCAAATAAGTTTTGGGTAGCAAAAAAAATAGATACTTTTTATGCAATTTCCAATGGATTAACGATTGGATCTGAATTTGATTACTCATCTTCCAATTTAATGGATAAGCTTAAATTAAGATCAAAAAATGACTTCTCATTCAAAGATTTCTTTAGTGACTCATTTTATACTTATATGAGCCATTGCAGAGATAGAAGAAGTCTTCATCATTCAAAAGCAGAAGAATTTCATAAAGCCAATGCCACTTATACATCGAAACATGCCATTGAAACTTTGAAAACCCATCCGTTGGAAACCGATGAGTTTGAACCAAGTAGCTCCTCCATGAAATCCCTTTGCCTACATGCAACTGGGCCAACAACACCGAATCAGACGAATGGAAGTTTAGTCGTAGAGTGGGATACATCCGAAACTAACCAAGATCCACTGCGAATTTTTTATACAGGAACATCCACTCCATGTTTAAGTTTATTCAAACCCTTCTTTTTTGGGACTAAAAACTTTATCGATTCCTCAAGTTTAGATTCAAATGGAACTTACTCCGATACCTTATGGTGGTTACATGAATCCATTGCGAGAAAATCTAACTTTGATTACCAAGGTGTTCGGTCAATCCTTGTTCCGACTCTCATTGGTTTGCAAGAATCAGTTTTCAATCTGACCAAAGATATGATACCTCTGCAAAAAAAAGAAGAAATGCAATGGAGATTTTTAAAAGACCATGTGAATATTTTAAAAAAAGTAGATGATGAACTTATCAGTGCAAATATCGGAAAAAGCAGATGGCAAAATCCCTTATTCCAATTGTATTGGAGTGGACAGAATAAAAAATTAGGACTTCGTTCCTTCCACTAACAAGATCAATATGTCATTGACATTGGTTCCAGTTGGACCAGTCATTACAAGGGAATCTACTGACTTTAGCACAGGGTAAGAATTTGAATTTTCCAATTCTTTTTTCGGATCCCAACCCTTGGCTAACATCCTACGAAAAGAATGGTGGGTAACGATCCCACCTGCTGCATCAGTAGGACCATCGGTTCCATCTGTTCCACCAGATAAAAAGCACCATTGACGGTCAGATTGATGCTGGTTTAAAAGGATAGCAACTCGTAGTGCTGTTTCTTGGTTTCTTCCACCGACACCATTCCCTAAAACGGGACAAACCATCTCGCCACCTAATAATATAATTTGTCTTTGTTCTGATTCCAATGCGGACAAAAATTCTTTTTCAATTAGAAGTGATGTCTCCTCAGATGTTTTGTCCCATGTATCTGAAATTAGCTTAGTTCTATATCCTAACCTTTCAGCCTCTTGTTTGATTTTTTGAATGGAACGAGTTAAATTTCCTAAAATATAGTAATTTTGACTTGGAAAAGTGGGTCCAGAAGCGATCGTAGCGGGATCATCACCTAACACGTCCGAGATCACAAAGGTAAATACTTCCAACCTAGGATTTAAGTGTTGTAAAAGTTTTCCGCCTTTTACTTGAGAGTATTTTTTACGCTCTTTGTTAATTTCCTGAATCGGTTTTCCACTTCTAAGCAAATCGTTTTGTATTCTGATAAGATCATCTAATGAAATTCCATCGACAGGAATCTCAAATAAACTAGAACCGCCGCCCGAAAGTAAAACCACCAAACAATCATTTTCTCCTAAAGATATCAGATCTCGCAATACCTCCTCAGAATGAGAAATAGAATTTTGATCTGGAATTGGATGTGATGCTTCTCTGTATTTCCAAATGGAATCTTCCCCGCTAATCAAAGCTTTCGATGGCAAGTGTCCATACTTCGTCAGGATAAAACCTCTGTTGATTGGAAAATGATTTGAAAAAGACATGCCCATACAATAAGCCGCCTTCCCCAAAGCGAAGACATAGAGATTCTTCGTACCTTTTTGCAGGGAATCTACTACTTCCGGATGTTCCTTATAGAAGGAACGAAACATAAAATTGGGACTTGCGACATCAATCGCTTTTTGAAACAAATCAAGTATGTCTTCTGCAAGGGTACTCAAATTTAATTCCCAGTTTTTGCCTCTAAGGAATCAATTACCATTTTCTCACCGTTCCATTTACCAAATTGTAAAACATCAGTGGGACAAAGTGAAACACAAGCAGAGCATCGCACACACTGTACACTATCCATCGGAATTCCGCGACTCGCATAACTCATCACATCAATGCCTTGGTGGCAATTTTTTGTGCATATGTTACAAGAAATACATTTCTTCTTATCGGAGAAAATTCGAAATTGTGAAAATCGTGCATAAATGTGCATAAGAGATGCAAGAGGACAAAACATTCTGCACCAGACACGACCTGAATAAAAAAAATACAAGCCTACTCCAACAACACCAGCAAGCCCAATGTCCACTACAATGTCATATATCCATTTGATGGAATCAGCAACAAACTCACCAATGACAAGAGATGGCAAAATGGACTTACCAAACACTCCCACAAGTTTTAAAATCGTGAGGATTGCCGCAACGAGCAAGATATATTGACCAGTATGCTCCCAATTATATGCCGCACGGGTGTGTGGCATTTTTTGACGGTATTCATCCCCGAGTGTTTCTGCAAGTCCACCACACGAACAAATCCAACCACAATAGGCACCTTTCCCATAAAAATAAACCAATAGTGGAATCAAAATAAAACTGAATGAAATTCCATACAGAAGCCAAAAAGTAGTGAGTCCACCGTCGTATAACACTCCCATACTGAGTGGCCAAGCTAAGATAAAACCATACGCTTTCCAATACGCATCATTTGGAAATACTTGCGTCCTTAAAAAACCATCAGAATTTCCTAAATACCCTAACTCACCTAATTTCGGTAATATGATCTCAGGTAATAAAAACAAAAAGAAAACTTGAATCCCAATTAAAGATAAAGTTTGGTAAAAAATGTATTCTGTTTTTCTTACAAATATCCTGCGAATCCCAAAAATCAAAATTGTGAGGGAATACAAGAATGTATAATGAAAAGAAGGATATTTATTAAAAAGATGAAATCCAGCGTAAGTAGATATAAAATAAACGGACAGAAAGTAAAGAAAAGCAAATATAAAATAAATTCTTTTCCCTAATTTCCATAAGTCAAATTTAGATTCTCCCTGTTTCCATAAGAGCAATCCATAGAGAACAAAACTGATGACAGACAGTATCGCCGAAACAGAAGCAAGAAGAGAAAACCAGAAAGGTCCATAAAATGATGCCTTCCCAAAATAAGCAGTGGTAGCAAAAGATACTAGTGCAGTCAGTCCAATCCAATCTAATGCATTTTTTTCATTTTGTAACTTAATTCCAATTTTCTTAAAAAATCCTATTGGAGGTAATGTTCCAATCAATATGTAAACGGAATCGGCATTGAGTTTACTGGCCGATTGTTTATTTTTTACAAATACCGTGGATGAGGTGATCTCTGTTAGTTCGGATTGGAAACGAATCTTGATCTTCCCTTTCGTTTCCAAGTCGTGAATGAGATTTTTATTTTCCGACTTTGCTTTGTTAAATTCTTCACCCCTGTGTATGATGGTAATTTCCTTAGCATAGGAAGAACAAAGAATCGCAGACTCTAAGGCTGTATCTCCACCACCTACAATCACAATTGATTTACCCATAGTCTCTTTTGGGTCAATCAATCGATAAAACACATGTTCAGAAGTTTCCCCTTTGATTCCTAATGTTTTTGGATCTCCCGATTTGCCCATGGCGATGACAACTGAATTGGTATGGAATTTGGATCCCGACTCCGTTTCCAATACATAACCAATCGAATCTTTTTTGATTTGAATAACACGTTGGTTTGTTTCCAAATTGATGGGATTCTTCTTCAAAATTTGATTGAGTTCCGCTAGTAAATTTTCCTTGGTTGTATCAACAATGCGGACTGCAGAAGAACTTTCGAAACCTTTGGGTTCTGCAAAGATTGGTTTTTGGTTCGGATAACTTTGTATCGTTTGAAAAGGAAGGTTCGACTCTAAAACTAAGTATTTTTTACCCAGGCGTTTTGCTTCCAAAGCACAAGAGACTCCAGCGGGCCCTCCACCAATGATCACCACGTCCAATCGATCATTTTCAAGTTTTGGAATGTATTTCCAAACTTGAACTCCACTCTCTGTCGCCATTTTTAATAGTGGAACACCCGTTAAATCACCAATCACAAAAACATTGGGTAAATTGGTTTCATACGTGTCAGAGATTTCAGGATATACTTCAACAGAACCAGTAGGAGCAGAGTTTCTCAACCAATCAAAATAGAATTTAGGCCACATAACATTCATTGGACTTCCCCAATTGAAAAAAAGAAACTAATTTAAAACTACACTTGGTAATTGAATTAAGATTTTTGTGCCCTGGTGGACTCTGCTCTTAATTTGCATCCTCCCACCTTGGTTCTTTAGCATTTCCATACAGACCAATAATCCTAATCCTGTCCCTTTCTCTCCTTGGGTTCCAAAAGAGGTAGGAAATGGTTTTCCTTCATCAATTTGTTTGATTTGATCCACTGTCATGCCAATCCCTAAATCAGAAATGCACAGTTCTACATAGTTTCCATTTTGTTTTGCCTCAATCGAAACAGAACCATTTGGATGAGAAAACTTGATTGCATTCGATAATAAATTACGAATAACAGTGCTGATCATTCTTTCATCACAATACACTTGCATTTGATTTGGGATCTGCACTTGCCACTGAATCCCTTTATCTGTTGCTTGCAGTTCTAAGATTTCCTTCGCATTGTCTATGACGTGATGTAAGTTTAAACTCTCTAATTGTGAGGTAATATTTTTGGATTCATTTCTGACCCAATCGAGTAAATTCTCAAGAACCAAAAAAGATTGGTTTGTGCTTTTTTTTAATTCTTTTAGCGCAATTAATAATTCCTCTTTTTCGGTTACGGATTCTGTTAAATAACCCAGAAAAGAATTCATGGTTCCGATCGGACCTTTTAAGTCATGTGCTAGGATGGAAAAGATCCTATCTTTATGTTCGTTGGTTCGAATCATTTCTTTTTGGATTCGATTGGTGTTCCGTAAAAAATAAAACATAATGAGAGCCACAAAGAAAATGCAAGAAACCACAGAATTGATTCGAAATAATTCTTGAACGAAGGGGTCATACAACAAAGTTCCTTCGATAAAATTTCCTGGAGTTCCAAAGAACTCAAACCAAATGTAAAATAAATTATTTAAAACAAAGACAAATAGAATCCAAAATTTCTCTTCGTAGGAAAACAAAACAAAAGGTGCAAGTGCAAACACCAAAAAGTAATAATAGAACCCGCATGAATTGCCAAAACTAATGAGCGAAACAAACACTAATGGAACAGAAATTGTAAAAATCAAAACAATTCTCGCAATGGAATACTTAGCTTTGAGATTTAAAAATAATGCGCAGGAAAGAGAAACTATCACGAACAAATGAATGATGTTCATGATCCTAACATTCGGAGCACCCACGATCAAAAAGAGAATAGAATATTGAATGTTGGAAAAAATACCAAGAATGGCGACCAAGTTGGCCAATTGAACTCTAACAGAAGTTTGCAGATCCAATTGATTATTGATTCCTAAGTTTAGTAGAAACCGCAATCCAATTTGATTCAAAACAAATTTCATAGGAAGTCGATCGTAAAGTAAGTTACATCATCTGACAACCGAAAAGCGAATTTTTTGATTTCCTTTCTGATTTTTTCATTTAAATCCTTAGGTCCGAGAGACATTCCTTCCATTAACTGGGAACGTAATCGTATTTCTCCGAACATTTCTTTCTCCCTGTTATGGCTTTCTGTAATTCCATCGGTATAAAAAAAGTAACGATCCCCTGATAACAAAGGAGATGTAAATGTTTCCAATTGCACATCTTTTTTCCAACCCATAATGGGACCGCGACCAGTGAGCGCTTCCAATGTATGATTGTTTCGATTGATGTGAAAGGGACTTGGATGGCCCATCACTGAGTAATGAAAAAGTTCGTTTTTTAAATCAAAATGACACGCAACAGCCGTTATATAATTCTTTTCCACTACTGGTAACATTTTTAAATTCAATTCATTCAAAAATAGAGATGGATCTTTGATTTTTGGAGCAATTTCCAAAAAATTTACTTTTAACATACTGGCAATGAGAGCGGCTGCAATCCCATGTCCCAACACATCACATAACAAAAAAGTTAACGATCCATCTTCATGAATACAATAATCAAAATAATCCCCGCCTATTTTTTCCATGGGCATAAAAGTGGAGGCGACATGCAATCTTTCATATTCAAACTCCATTGGCGGAATTAGTTTGGATTGAAGACTTGCTGCCATAATCAAATCATCATGTAGAAGTTTATATTGTTTTTGGAGCTCTTGAGTCCTTAGAGTGACAATCATTTCCAGAGATTCATTTAAGTTTCGTAATTCCTTCTTCGTTCTGGCACTTTGTAAGGCGATAGCGAGAACCCCTGAAAACAAAAACATAAGTATCCCATATTGTGTTAAATATGCATTTTGCCCTGTTAGGACATCTGTTAAAACATCAGCGATTCCAAAAAGTGTGGCAAGCAGTGCGCCTAGTGAAACAACAATTGCTTCCGATGATTTTTTATAATTTTTTGCAAGAAGTTCAATTAAGATTGGCACTTTAATGGCAAGTAAAATGTACCAAACATACACGAAATAAAATCGAACATCAGGATTTAACTCTAACAACTGAATGAGAGCCAAAATTGTATCGAATAAAAAAGTAAGGAATGCAATTTTGGTTATCCTTCGCTCAAATAAAGTATGAACGAATAACATAATAAAAACTGGGAAAATAAACTGACAAAAAAATAACAACCTAACCAAGATTTCAGGATTAATCCCTAAAAAATGGATTTTGTTGAGCGCAGGTAACCTCCAACAAACAAAAAAAATCGCAGTTCCAGCTAGGTACAATCCTGATTTAGAAGAACGATTTAACGCATAACCAATCGCTTGTTGCAAAAAAATTCCAAAGAATAAAGCCGCCATTACAATTTGATTTACGTCTTCATAAATCATTTTGTCTTTGATTTCATTTTGAGAACCAAAGATTGGAACAGAGCGGAACAAACCACATCGAAATTGAGTTTCATTACATTCAATCTCGACTTCCAAATGATTGTCACCTAATACCAGATAGGAATTTGGGATCTCATAATATCTCACTTTGTGCCAATACGCATAATAATGAGGAGACATACTTCCTGTGGATCCGATTCGATTTCCATTCCAGGATGTTACATCAGCGGAGTGAACTCTATCTAGATAAACAGCAACAGACTCATCTGGAATGTTTTTGATTGGAATTGTGATATGGTATTTACCTCGAAGTGGAACTTGATATCCTTGTTCGATCAAAGGGACCCCTACTTCTACTTTTTTAGAAATGGTTTCTCCCGATTGTTGGAAGGTCCAACCCGAACCCAGTGTGATCACTTCTGCAGAGAGAGAATATGTAAGTAAAATAAAAGGTAAAATAAACTTCATGATCATTTGGTACTAAATGAGGGAACCACTCACAAGAAAACCTGGGAAAATGGTATGATTTGGTTTAAGATCCAATTGAGACAACCATAGCAAAAACAAATAGGAAAACCAGCTCGAGAACACCGAAAGGATTAAAGACCTGTTTCTAAGTTGTGCAAGGATTTTTTGAAAATCGAGATTCCCTGGCGTACCGATTGAGGCTTGCACTACGAACTTGCGAAAAAAAAAGATTTTTGGTTCTTCATAGGTTTTAGACTTAGTCTAATTATTGACAAAATTACTGTTTGGGAAAAAGTGCAAAGGGAATGGATCTCAGTTACCAAAAAACAAAGGAACTCTTGGAATCTCATGGAATCCGGCCTACGTCACAACGCTTGGAAATGGCCCACCTCCTCCTCGAGAAGCACCAACATTTGTTTGCGGAGGAAGTTTTTCAACTCGTGAATACCCATTTCCCTCATGCCTCGAGAGCTACCATTTTCAACAACCTCAAACTGTTTGCAGAAAAAGGACTTTTGGGAACTCTCGAATTAAAATCAGGCGTCACTCATTTCGACTCCAATACGAACACACACCATCACGCACTCAATGAAAATTCTGGAGAGATTGTCGATATCGAATTGAATCAATCTTTAGAAAAGACAGTTTTAGCCGAACTCAAACGTAGTTACTTTGAAAAAACTGGCAAAGAATTAGATCAGGCAAAATTAGTCATCACGCTTAGAGGGAAATAAATCCCCCTAAGCCAAAGAACCAAAAACAATCGGTTGGCTTTATTTTTTAACTTTGTCTTTGTATTTAATTGCTAAAGCAGAAGCATTCCAAATCACTCGATTCCATACCACAAGTAAGATACTTTTTTGTCTTAATTCAAAACGATAATTGATGATATCATCCCCACCTTTCTCTCTCGCTTGTTTTAACAAATCGCTGTAACCTGTTTCACCAGTTAACACAAGTAAGAACCAAGACACATACTCACCTTGTGTTTCAACAGGTCCGATGATTTGATAATCATCAGAATTCATTACATACTGCGTCATATTGGCCGCAAGTCCTGGACTACGTAATTCCGTATAAACACAGTTCCCAAGCAATGAACCAACTAACAAGAGTGGTAACATACGAAGTAAAATCGTTTTCATTTCGAACCTCTTTTCTTTAGAATTCATTTTTTTAACGGATTTCAAAAAAGAGTCAATAAAAAAGAGAAGATTTTTCAAAAGAACCAGATATCTTTAGAGCCAAAGATGAAACCACTTTATCCATCCATCGCAATTTGTGGCATTGGATCTGTCACAGTGACCATAATTCATGCCTTTCACCAAAACAATGTTCCGTTCAAAGTCCTTTGTAAAGATTTGACTCGATTGGAATGGTTACAAAAAAATCCAATTCAATTCCAAGGTCCAAATGGCAAAACCACCACGATCCGCCTTACAAATCATTTACTCTTATTATCCGATACAAAAAAAACGTATGACTATATCATCCTGGGATGCAAAAATCAGATTTTACCAGAGTACGTTAACATCACCAAACAATATTTAAAACCAGAAGGGAAATGGATCCTGATTCAAAATGGATTGCCGGAAGGACAATTTTTTTCGCTCAAAAATCAAATCATCGGTGGAGTTGTTGGGTGGAATACGCAAACGTTAGAGGATGGATCCTACTTCCAATCCAATCATGGAAGTTTGGTTTTAGGAGAATCCAACAAAAACAAACTTGAGCCATTTTGGAAAACATATCTAGAGCCTTGGATTTCGGTTGTACTCACAGAAGATCTTTTGGGTTACCGATGGCATAAACTCGGAATCAATTCGATTATCAATGGTCTGGCAGCATCGAAACAAATGAGTTTAGGTGAGTTATTTCTCAAAAAATCAGGTAGAATGGAAGCGATTCAAATCCTTTCAGAAATCAAACACATCATGCAAAAGCTGAATATAAAGGAACAAGTAGTTCCCGGATCTTTCCCCATACAAAAATTAGGTGATGGAGATGGTGCTTTACCTTTATGGCTAAGGCATTTGATTCTTTTTTTTCTTGGTATCAAATACTTTAAAATCAGAACGTCAATGGTTCAAGATTTAGACCAGAAACGAAAAACTGAAATTAATTTTATCAATGGAGAAGTCGTGCGAGTTGCCAAAGAAAATGGTATTTTAGTTCCCGCAAATGAAACGGTCGTGGAAAAAGTTTTACGGATAGAAACGAGTTTCTAAACGAAATAAAAAGTTCGTTTCACTTTCCGAGTTTTAAAAGTTCTGATATCGAATGGTTTGCTTCTAAGGGATGGCGTAGTTTTTGCTCTGTTTGGATGATGTACTGATTCCTTCTTCCATCCTTACTCTTTTGTAAAATTGATGCATCTACCAAATCTTTTACAATGGTTTGCACGGCCCTCTCTGTGATTCCAACCAGTACGGCCACATCTTTCAAACGCATTTCTGGATCTTTACTTAAACAAATTAAGACATGGGAATGATTCGAGAGAAACGTCCATTGAGCGACTTTTTTGGAAGTTTCTTTTGGTTTACGCTTAAGTTCTTTCGTCATTCGATTCAAAACCTTGGTTTTCTATTTTTCGGATTCGGACCATTTAAAATCGCGCACAGCCCAAGCCCAATAAATAAATAAAAATTGAAACGGTAACCTAACTACCAATGCCCAAATGGGAACACCAAAATCCTTCCCATCAAGAGCTTCCATAAGCATATTGATATTGGCAGGGTAAATCGCAAGTAATAACAAAATGATTCCGTAACATGCCAATTTTCGCATACGTTCATACAAAACCAACAGTCCAAGTGTGATCTCAGACAGCCCACTTGTGATATTAAGAAGTTCGTGAAACGGCAAATAATCAGGCATCATTTCCAAGTAAAATTGAGGGGAAAGGAAATGGTTAGTTCCAGCCACAATGTAAAAAATCGAAAGTGAATATACGAAAAACTTCTTCATCACCGAACTAAAGCACAATTGTAAAAAAAATGAAACTCATTTTAAATAGTTTCAAGCAACTATTTGCCCTTCTTTGGATTTGAAATGCCCAAGTTTTTCTTCCAAACGTTTACGGCTTTTGATTGTAATTCGATTGGGCTCAATGACCAGGTTGGTATCAGCCTTGAATTCATTGATACTTTCTTGTTTTAATTTGATGATTCCACACATATTACAAAGTTCTTCCATTTGGATGTAAATGGTATGAGGAGTGACAAGACTCTCATCCAAATTTCTTCCAAGTCGAATGTCTTGGTCACGGATGGAATTGTATAAATAAGCATATAATCGTGTGACTGGAGTTTTGAGTCGCAATATGACAAGTCTTTGGTGAGAAAACCAAATACGACGAGCTATGCTTTCGAAGATCTTTTGTAAAAGAGAAGGCCCAACTGACTCAAATAAATTCTCAGGTGTCACTCGAAGGATTTTTGTTTTTGTTTCGGTGATGGCGGAAGCCATTCTAGGAGCATTGTCAATTAAAGACATCTCACCAAAAATTTCTCCTGGACCAAGGACATCAATGACGTATTCAAATCCACGCACAATCCCAAAGAGTTTTACATTACCTTCTAACACTACATAGATTTCATTACTCTTTTCACTCTCTACAAATAAGACCTCTCCTGGTTCTAATGTAGATTGCATATTATCCCATTGGAATGGTTTGTAAGAGGATGCAATCGAACGAAACAATTCAGTAGCCTCTTGTACGTTATCCGTGGATTGGTTTTCTCTAGACCACTTTAGAAATGCTTGTAAAGAATATGCTGCCAAATTTGGTTTTTGCCAGGTTAGATACGTTCGTGCATTTTGTACTAAACGTTCTGGATGGTATTCGCGGTCTGCTGGTCTGTTTGCTTTCGAAAGATGTTTTTGTAAGGTTCGTAATTCCCGGGAGTAAAGACCCAAGATTTTCATCGCCAATTCCTTTCGTTCCTTCAGATAGGATCCGAGGAGTCGAATGGGGATTTGAACCAGTTCGACATCTGTATCTGCAAACAAAGTCACAAGAAAGCGATGTTCTGTAAGAGCCGAGACCAAACCAAAACTGTCCCCTGCCTCATAGTAAGCAAGTTCGTGGTCCACAACAATGTGCTCAGAATCGACGGAAACCCGTCCCGATTTTACAATGAAAAAGTTCCCTGTATTGACTGAGTTTTGGACAACAATGGCTGCCCCTTTGGAGTATGTAACGATTTTGATATCTTCTGCGGACACTGATTTAAAAAAACGATTTGGGAAGGGTAACGTCAAACATTTAAATCTGGGAAGTCATCTGCTCCCATAAGAAATCGTACACTTTTATAGCAGAAATATTTTTCTTCGGGAGAGGGATTTCGGCTGAAAAAATAGGGAAAAAATTGGGATCTTGGGAAATGCCTCCATGAGAACCTTTTACAAGTCCAGCTTCGAGTGGGATTACATCCATCAAATAACGGAATCCCAGTTTTTTCTTAAGTAAGGTAAAAAGGATTCTGAGTTTCAGAAATTTTTTTTTCGGGTCCAAAAACAATTCACAAGGATCATATCCTGGTTTTCTATGAATCTCCACCAAGCGGGCGTAATCTGGAGCATATTCGTCATGAAACCAATAGTAATAGGTGAACCAGTATCCTTCCTCTGCCACAAGAACCAAATCCCCAGACCTTTCATGGTCGATGTGATATGTTTTTTGTTCTTTTTTGTCTAGAACAAAAGCCACACCTGGTATCTGTTTGGCGATCTGTTTCACTTGGTTCACAATCGAAAGATCTTTACAGTAAATATGCGAAATTTGGTGATCAGAAACTGAAAATGCATCAGATGCACCTGGATCTAAATGTTCATACCAACGTTCTTTTCTTACTGTTAAAAGTTGGTGTTCACGTAAAATTCGATTGATGTGGATAGGTTTGTTTACAGGCGCAATTCCATATTCCGAGAGAAGGATCACCTTTGTCTTTTGATGTTCATAATACTCAACCAATTCTTTGACAACTGCGTCAATCTCTCGAAGGTCTCTTTTCATTTTAGAATGATTAGGACCAAATTTTTGTAAGCCATAATCTAAATGTGGTAGGTATACCAAAGCGAGGGTAGGATTGTATTTTTGATCCACGTATAAGGTAGCATCTTTAATCCACTTAGTAGAACGTATGTTGGTATTAGGTCCCCAAAAATGGAAAAGGGGGAAAGGTCCAAACTTTTTTTGTAACTCTTCACGTAGTTCGGGAGGATTAGAATAACAATCAGGAGCTTTCACTCCATCAGCATGATACTGTGGTCTTGGTGTCACAGAATAATCTACCGAGGAGTACATATTGTACCACCAAAACATCTTGGAGCATGTAAAATTTGGGTGCAACTTTTTTGCTCTTTCCCAAATCTTTTCTGCTAAAACCAAATGATTGGACTGTTTCCAAAATTTGACTTCCGCATCGGTTTTGTCATACCATCCGTTACCGACGATTCCATGTTGTTTTGGCCATTTTCCAGTGAGATAAGTAGACTGAACGCTTGTTGTCACACCAGGTAACATTGGTTCAATGAGAGTGAAGCTTCGTTTTTCTAAGTATTGTTTGATAAATGGAGTGTCTTCGGAAATAACAGACTGAGAAAGTCCGACTACGTTGATGACAACTGTTTTGTGAAAAATTGTTTTTTTACCCTTCATTAACCGATCCCGATTCCCCTGGAAAGATTCCCAGAACAGATTGTAACCATTGGATTTCTCTTGTGATGGAGGCTTCTAATGGCATATGCAACGAGCTTGGAAGAACACCCCATGTGTATGTTTCGATTTCTAATAGATTTGTAAAAGGAGATTTTTTTTGTTCTTCTAACCCAAATAATAACTCTTCCTGCGTAGAGGAAAATGTTCCATACGATTTTAAAAAAATAGGAACATGAAAATGAATGCGCCACTCTTCTTTGGGAGTGGCACCGTGTTCAATGGCAAACCCTAAGTCTCGATAGGATACTTTTGTACCATCAGGAAGAGACGATATCACTTGGTGTAAGTATTTTTTTTCATCAAACGGTTTTAGAAGTTCCAAAATTTCATTTGGTTGGTTTTCAAATCTAACTTTTAAGGCAGAACTTACCTGCATTCGTCCGACCTTGATACCAGTTCGATTTAACTCGGAAAAAAGAAAAGGATTCATTTCAAAACTTACAGCAAGATGGCAGACATCCAAACACAATCGTATATGATCGAGAATGATTTGTTTTCCTATCTCCGATGTGGTTCCAAAGGTTTCGGAAAGGATGGGTAAGGCAGTGGGTATCAATTCTTCTTCATACCACCTGATAAAATCGAAAAACGTTCCAAGCACTCCATCAGGTTCTGGTTCGATGTCTAAATGAAGGGTTTGGTTGGTTTCGATTTTTACATGAATCAAATGGACTAAGATACGAATGATGTTTTTTGTACAGATTTGTCTGCGTTGTTTTTTCTCTAAATCATTTGAATCAAAAAAAGAATACGATAGTGGCGGTGTTGAAACCCCTCCCTCTTCTCCCGCAGGCAATACTTCTTTTAATAAGGAAAACAGTCGAATGGTGTAATCCAATCGTTCTTCTTTTGACCAATCGGGAAGATAAACGTTTTCTTTGACAACGTCGGTATGAAACCCTCCAAATGGGAACCCATTGATGGAAACGATATAGAGAGACTCTTGTTCCATCCAATTTTTCCATGCTTTTAAGTTTTCTTTTTGCAAAAGCTCAATGGAAGCCTGATTGGAAAGCCGAAGCCCCAAAGCAAATGGTGTATCGGGTGAAACTTGTTTTTTAATTTTAGGAAGATAGGTTTTTAATTCCTTCCAATGTTCTTTCCAAGACTCTCCTAAATGAATATTGGAACAGTAAGTTACATGGCCAAATTTTGTTTTCATTAGGATTGTATTAAACGAATGAAAGCAGATTCTAAAACTGTCTGATCGACCGAATACACTTCTTTTGATTTCCCAATCTCTTCTAACATGAGCAAGGTTAACTTACCACCTAAATGCTCCCTAAATTCCTCCAAAGAAACCATCAAATGATCTTTTCCTTTTTCCAATACAATTGGGTGTTGAAACGAAAAACCAAGACCTTTTAATAAAGAGAGGATTCGATCACATTCAGATTTCTCCAAATCTCCTACTAAAGAAGAATAAATACTATCAAGTGCCATTCCAATCGCAACAGCTTCCCCGTGTCGAATTGTAAAATCAGATAGGTATTCAATTTTGTGAGCAAACCAATGTCCAAAATCAAGTGGTCTTGATGATCCAAATTCAAATGGATCTCCTTGGCTGATGTGTTCCACATGCAAACGTGCACACTCATATATAAGATACTCCATGGCACTGGGATCTCGACTCACCAATCGGTCGACACTCGATTCGATCCACTCAAAAAATGTTTTGTTTTTAATGAGAGAAACCTTAATGGCTTCTGCCATACCAGATCGCCAGTCTCTTTCTTCTAATGAGTGAAGGAAGGTAAAATCGTTGAAAACAGCAATGGGCGGAGAAAATGTACCAAGAAAGTTTTTTTTACCAAAATAATTGATGCTATTTTTAACACCCACACCTGAATCATTTTGAGAGAGAACCGTTGTCGGAACTCGAATCAACCGAATCCCTCGGTGAGAAATGGCTGCCGCATAACCTACCATATCCAAAACAGCACCACCACCAATCACCATAAGATAAGAATGACGATCAATCCCATACTGATTGACAGCAGAAAGAATTTTCTCCCAATACTTAGATTGATTTTTCGACTCTTCCCCACCAGGCACCACTAAAATTTCCGGGATCAATTGAATCTGCGGTAGTCTTGTTTGGAAATAGTTTTGAATTTCATTTTCTATTGTTTTGTGATGTAAGAGAAATCCTTCATCTAGCAAAATAAGTAATTTTCGATTTGTATTTCCAATGGTTTCTTTCTCCATAAAGTTTGCAAAAATTGGATTCTCTATAGAAAAAAGATTGTTGGTAAAAAAAACATCGTAACGATACGGAACTTGAAATTCAGATCGAATCTTTTTAAAGTGACTTTCTTTCATAAAACTTATGTTACAGCAAAATATTTCGCAATCGATAGAGACAATGGCAAAAGAAGTAAAATGCATAGAGCGAGGATCAAAAATCCAAAAGCAGCGGCAAAACTTGCATTAAACACAATTAAAGATATAACTCCCATTTTTACCGCTTTCCCTATCCTTACTGGAGATGGTTCCAGGTAGGCATTCCAAAGTGGTGGGAAAAGAAGTGCACCATGTAGGCATAAGAATGGGATAGCGAAAAGGAACTGTCCTTTGTAAAAAGCAAGAGTTGATTGGATCAAGAGAACCATACCATACAAAAAACCACTCAATACAAATTTTGTTTTCCCTCCTCCAACGACTTCGTTTTGGCTGATGAGTGTAATAGCAGCAATGTAAAGGATGGGCAAGATCGCAATGAAAATAAAGTTCACTGGAACAGATCCAAGGATTGTCATTCCGAGTATTAGATTGAATCCACGGCAAAAACCCATGACCAGCGGCCCAAGAATTTGATGGTGCTTTGCAAATCGATCATAGAGGAAAATAAAAATGACAATAGTTCCAGAAACGAAAAAACTCTCCTTCCCATAAAACGAAGCCAATAGAACACCTAAACAAAGTAAGCTGGTTGCCATAAAAACGGCAAACCTAGGTGAAACGTTTCCTGATGGAATTGGTCTTTCTGGTCTTTCGCGAGAATCAATGTCCCTATCGAAATAATCATTCAGAACAACGCCTCCTCCATACAAACAAACGCTTGATAGTATCAGAAAAATCCCGTTCTCTTTCCAAGGAAAACCAACAATCGCCATACCAGCTAAAATATCTGCAATCGCAGTGAGAAGATTGGAAGGCCTAAGTAAGGTAAGATAACTTTTTAAATTCATTCAATCGATAAATAAAGAATTTTGATTCCACTTTGGTTGTTGTCCTCCGCGTAAAACAGAGTTCCCATGAAATTTATCACTTGGGTCAGCACTAAATCCATTCTCAAAATCAGAAACATCTAACTGACCACTTTTTGCGAAGGCTTCAATCGCATTTTCATACGTCACTTTTCGAATCACTTCGTGAGAAATGCCTCGTGAAACCATAAGTGCAGCCGTTTTTGGAATCGCCAATGGATCAGAGATCCCCCAATCAGCACTGGAATTAATCATAATCCTTTCTGAGCCATATTCTTCGACTATAGATACCATTCGTTTGTTTCCCATTTTCGTAAAGGGATAGATCGTAAACGCCGCATAGAAACCCTGATCTAACACAGATTTAACGGTTTCTTCATTGTTATGATCTACAACCACCCAAGATGGATCTAATCCATGCTCCAAAGCAATTGCCATACTCCTTTCAGTGCCTCTTTTTTTATCTCGGTGCGGTGTATGGATTTGAACTGGTAATTTCGCCTCTTTCGCTAGTTCCAATTGCAATCGATAGTATTTTTCTTCCAGATCAGTTTGGTCATCAAATCCTATTTCCCCTATTCCCACCACACCCTCTTTATAGATGTAAAGTGGTAAAATTTCCATCACTTCTTCTGCCAAACGTTCGTTATTCGCTTCTCTTGAATTGAGTCCAATCGTACAATAATGTTTGATCCCAAATTGCGAAGAACGGAATCGTTCCCAACCTACAAGACTGCTATAATAATCTTTAAACGAAGAGAGACCCGTCCTTGGTTGTCCAACCCAGAAAGCAGGTTCAATGACTGCAACAATGCCTGCTTGTGCCATGTTTTGATAATCGTCCGTTGTACGAGAGACCATATGAATATGAGGATCAAAAAACTTAAATCCTTTGATGGATTCTTTGTATTCATCCCAACGTAAATCAACATGAGTTGGAATTTCTTTCGAAGTGTTTTGATTTTCAAAATGAGAAGGATTGTTAGTAGAAGAATTTTGATCGCACATAATACTTTTTAACAGACAGTCATAAAATTAGACCAGTTCCATTTTCCTTTTTGAATCTCATCTTTGTATTTTGGATGTTCATTGAACAAATCTTGAATCGGTTCTAAACTAGATTCAGAGCAAAGAAGTGATGCTGCCATAACATCTTCTTCTTTTTGCGATAAAAATAATCGTTTTAAAAACGGTAGATGTGTTTCTGAAATATAAGGTGATACAAGTAGCCATACATTGCTAGGAATGTCTCGTCCCGCTGCCCATCTTTCTCTTATGAAATCAAAAATGCTTTCGGAAAGATTTTTGTTTTTTCTCTGGCTAATTCCATAAATCAAAGCAATTGGTTTAGAATTGAATATCGTTTTTAAAACCAATTGGTTCCAAGCAAGTTCAGGAAAATGAAAAAAAGGATATGGATTACAGAGAGCAATGGAATCAAACACAAATCCCATATTTGATCTAACAGCATCCGTTGCTCTTGGTAACCAAACGTCTGGGTAAGGAAGGATTGGCAACGCAGAGAATAAGGCAACTAACTCATTCAATTCGGCTGTATCAAACAAAGTTTCAATTTTTTGAACCAATTGTTCTTTCGGTAATTGTGCAAAAAACGATAACAACCAAACACGACTTAATCGAACCAAATTCCAATCTTGAACAGTGAAACCTGGCACTTCAGGAATCAAATCTCCAATACCAATGGGAGTTTGAATGATCGTTTTGGAAAGATGTCTCGGTGCCTTCACAAAGGCAGTCATCACGGATTCCAAATGCATTTTCGGGATGGAATCCAACCACTCCATTTCCTCTTTTGTGGTATGGCTTTTTAATATGGAAAAGAGAGACAAAGAGACGGACTGAGACATAAATGATAACTAAGGAAATGATTTTTCCGAACAAAAGCAAAGTAAACCAATTATTCGATGTTTTGAAGACGAACTTAGAGTGGATTTTGTCTTTTATTGGGAATCGCTTAAATCGCCACAACGAATGAAGATACTATTCATTTTTGATAATAAATTGTGCAAATTTCCCCTTTTCATTTCGTACCGGCTGATACAGAAAAATATTGGATAGGAAATCGACTTAGGTTTTTATCCACTGGCAAAAAGAAAGGGAACGCCCGATGAAAACACAAATTCGCAAACAAATCCTTGGACTTTTTTTGATCTCACTTTTCTTCTTAGGCCCTTTCAAGATCGATGGGCAAACCGTCACTCTTCCAGAAAAAGAAAAAACTGAGACAGAGTCTCCCGCTGCGTCACCTGCTCTTCCACCAACCAATGAAGATGTTTCCAAACAATCGAAACCTTCTGAGGAAACAAGTGAGTATGTAAGCCCCATGAAGGGAAACCTGGCAAGTGAATATTACCGAAGTTTTCAGATTACAAACAAACAAAAAAAATCCATCCAAGAGAACAAAAGCCTTTGGTTTGCCGATCGTTTTCGAGTCGGGTTTGGGCTTCGACCCAAAGCTGACTCCTTATACAATACCGATTTTGACAGATCCACCTCGGACAATCGAAATACGATTAACAATCAAACACAATTTTATTTGATCGGTGATGTTTCACCTAACATTACCTTTAAACTTACCTTTCAGGATGTACGGTTATGGGGTGGAGAATTAACAGCAGGTTCATCCGATCAAAGGTTAGGCGTGATTTCGAATGCCGGTAATACAATCGACACAACTAGACAAAGAGAATTTGCGCTGAATAATTACACTGGATTCAGAGAGGCATTTTTAGATTTAAAAACAACAAACCAAATGTTTCGTGTTCGCACAGGTCGTCAGATCATTGACTTTGGGGATGGAAGGATTGTTGGTGCACGTAACGATAGTTTGAATGGCAACTCTTTTGATGCAGTCCGTACAACTCTTACAGTACAAAAACAAACGTTAGATGTATTTGGTGCGATTGTCAGCTCCGAAAACAATGCAAACAGTATGGTTTCGAATAATTCCACAAGACTAGGTGGACCAGGGAATGCTTCCTTTTACGGAATTCATTATGGCATCAAACCATGGGAATGGTTAGGCATTGAAGTCTATAATTTCACTCTTTATAAGCAGAGATTGAAAGCAACTAATACAACTCCTTATGGATCAGATATTTACTACAGGGACCCAGACCAGTTGAATACAACCGGTTTTCGTCTGACGAATCGTACTAAAAGTAACTCACTGCCAAGAGAAACGGGAATCGATTGGATGGTGGAAGCAGCATGGCAAACAGGATTTACAGGAGAACGAGTTTCTCCTGATTGGATCAACCAAGATGGTCGCTTTAAGACTAACAGAACAACAGGAGAACCTCCTCCTTTTTCAGAACCTGTTCGTTACAAGGCAAATATCGTATCAGCTCAGTTAGGTTATACCCCTGTCAAAGAATTTCGAATTGGAATCCAATATGTACAAGCATCCGGGGATCCCAATCGAAACGATAGCAGCAATGGAACGTATAATCCTTTGTTTGCAACAAGAAGGATGGCTGGTGGTTCGATTCCTTTTGCGGGAGGAGGAAATTCTGGTTTAATTTTTTGGCAAAACATCAAAGACTATTCTCTCCATATTAAATATGAATCGCCCAAATGGGGAACATTCATAGTAAACCCTCATTGGTATTACAAGACAAAACTGCAAGATGGATATTATGATAATAACAATTATGTTACTGGAAACAGATTAACAGGAGAAACTGCTTCCACTGAAGACTTTTTTAATGCAGAGGCGAACAATCCTAATCGTCCTCGATTGGGAAAACATGTTGCAACTGAAATCAACTTGATTTATATCATCACACCATTTGAGAATGTTTCCTTTTGGTTTGGTGCAAGTTCCTTATATGCAGGAGATGCGATTCGAAACCAAAAGAATAATCCTTTTGAAACAGATCCATACAGAAGGTATGACTATAAACCTAACGCCAGTTTTTTTACCTTTCAAACAGTCTTCGCAATTTAAGACATCTTTCTATTTTTTGGCTTTGGATGAAATCCTTCTAGGATGATGTCCAAACCAAAATCAAAATTTTGTTTGCCATTGTATCTGCCGGTCGCTACTTCTTTTGACAAATGATAGAAGTAAGGTAATTCCTTTTGGTTGATCATCGGCAAATATTCTTTTGCTTTGCTTTCATAATCACTTGGATGAAAGGGAAAATTAAGCTCCTGCAATGTAAAACCGTAAATATGACTATCGATTGTATTGATGATATGGTCGGATTCTTTATAAGAAAAACCTGCCTGAACCAAACATCCCAACGTATCATTAAAAAAACGAAGCATAAAATCGCCAATATTGACTCTAGATACGAGAAGTAAGGTTAACCAAGGATGGATCATAAGAACACTTCTTACTGATTTCGCCCTTTTTTTCATCTCCAATTTCCAATCACCTTCCACTTTCGGCAAAACAAAATGTTTTACACAAGACTCGACCATCGCATCCAATAATCCATCTTTGTTTTGTACATGATTGTACAAAGACATAGCTTCCACACCTAACGAATTTGCTAAATTTCTCATGGAAAGAGATTCGATTCCATGACGATCCGCATAGGAAATGGCAGATTCGATCACAAGTTCTTTCGTTAAGATATTCCTTGCTTTAGGAGTTTTCTTTTTTGCTGCCAATCCTTTCTTTACCCTTCTCTTTTGAATACGGATACCAATCACCTATCATAAAATCCACTACTAAATGAACAAAACTTTTATACCTATGGAAATATATTTCGTTGACATACTTACACTGTAAGTTAATTCCTTAAAAAGGAGCGATTCACTTGAAAGTAATTACCAATCGAAAGTATGGACCACCCGAAGTCTTAAGACTAGAGGAATGGGAAACCCCGATACCAAAAGAGAATGAAATTCGAGTCAAAATTATCAATACAACGGTCAACTCGGGTGATTGGCGCGTTCGAAAGCCAGATCCAAACATAGCACGATTGTATTTTGGGCTCTTTAAACCAAGATCCGTTGTTTTAGGACTGAGCTTTGCTGGGCTTGTGGATACGGTTGGAACGAAGGTTTCTACCTTTCAAGTAGGCGATCGAGTCGTTGGCTCCACTGGAATGAAAATGGGAACTTATGCCGAATATACTTGTATTCCTGAAACTGGAATTGTGACCAAACTTCCCAAAGAAATTTCTTTTGCAGAGGGAGCAGGAATTTCCTTCGGTGGATTCACTGCTCTCGACTTTATCCAAAAATGCAACGTGCAAACGAACCAATCGATCCTTATTTATGGAGCGTCTAGTTCCGTAGGTTCCGCTGCGATCCAATTAGCAAAACATTTCGGTGCACATGTAACAACCGTTTGTAGCAAAGGAAACATCCCTTTGATGAAGTCATTGGGAGCCGATGAACCTTTAGACTATGATCAGTATTTTTCTACAAATCACACTAAAGAATATGACATCGTTTTTGAATGTGTGGGAAAAACAGAAATTCAAAACAATTTAAAACATCTAAAAAAAGGTGGAAACTTGGTTTTGGTAGGAGCTTCCTTTCGACAAATGTGGCAAGCATTATGGATTTCCATTTTCAAAAGAATCAAAATTCACTTTGGACCCATAAAAGAATCCATAGAAAATCTTAATTTTCTCCTAACGTTAGCCACTCTTGGAAAGATCAAAGTCAATATTGATAAAGTCTATCCGTTAGAGGAAATGGCAGAAGCGCATCGGTATGTGGAAGCTGGACACAAAAAAGGTAATGTTGTGATTCAGGTGGAAAAGACAAAATAAAGAAAAAAACCAGTCTCACCTAATCCTATCTAGGTGAGACGTAAACAAACCTAATTCATTTTAAACATCGATGGTTTGTCTTGTTTTTTGGACTGAGAAAATGTGAGGTCTTCATAAACTCGATCGGTTTTACAGACTTTCACATTGGCGGCCGTTGAGCAGGAAGCCGTTCCTGAAATTTTACAACCCTTTGCTTCACAAGCCTTCCTGTCATTTCCACGACATTGTTGGCAACCGTTTGTACTTCCATTTCCACACAGAAAACAATCTTCCGCAAACGCTGCTGTTGATGAAAATAAAACCACCAACGCAAAACTAAACGAGACCAATGTTCTCATATATTCTCCTATTCACCAAATCCTATAATTGGATGAGAAAGAAAATCGTATGGATTATAAAGATTTTTACAAACATAATTTTTACTTTGGTACGGGAGGGATTACATAAAATAAGATCGCAAAAAAATGACAAATACTTCCTGACAATACAAAGAGATGCCAGATGGCATGATTGAGCGGCAAACGATCCCAAAGATAAAAAATCACACCAAACGTATAACTAAGTCCACCAGCCACAAGCCAAGTCATCCCACCAACACCAATGGCAACTCGAATGTCTTTGATTACAAAAATGGCAAGCCAGCCCATAATGATGTAGACAGCCACTCGAAGTCCGCTGTATTTTCCAGGAAACAATAATAACAAAAGGACACCAAGAATCGCAAGGATCCAAATCACTCCAAACAATACCCATCCCCATTCCGAATTTTCTCGCAAACTAACAAGCGTAAATGGAGTATATGTTCCAGCAATTAGGAAATAGATCGAAGCATGGTCAATCACCTTAAACACTCGTTTTGTGGCAGTATGATAAATTCCATGGTAAAGTGTCGATGCTAAATATAAGATCACTAAAGTGGCACCGTAAATGGTAGCGCTGACAATATGCCAAATGTCACCATAAAGGATCGCCATGGTGAGTAGGACAGAAAGTCCAGCAATGCTAAGCCCCCCACCGATTCCGTGAGTCACGGCATTTGCAATTTCATGTCCTATGGTGTATTCATGAACCGTGTCAATAAGATCCTGAATGGGAGAATGGTTCTCCGTTGTTTGTGAGGAAGAAGGCGGAACAAAATGTGGTTCTCGATTTTTGACAGGAGTTACTTTGTTTTTGGATCGTTTCGAGGACTGGGCTATTTTTGACTTTTTCTTAGTTGACGGTTTTTGTTTCGCTTTTTTGGCTTTCATTTGTTTTAACTGCTTGGATTTGACTCTAATTTTATAAGAAGGTCAATCGAAAGAAAAGTTTCAAAAATGAATCGGTAGGGACAAAATTTACGGGTTGCGAAATTGGGTATTTGTATCCTTTCCCAAATGCATAGATTGGATGTTTGTGATGATGGATCCAAAGGAGAACCGATATGCTCTTTGTTTCTCACTTGGATCCATCCAACAGAAACAATCGATTCTCCCATCAATCAGTTCAGATCATTCTGAATCTTTGGTGTCGATTTTCTCTTTCCTTTGTTTTTTGTTTTCCTTCGCCTTGTCCTTCATTTTCTCTTTTTGGTCCATTCGTTTCTCTTTTAATTCTTCGAAGGAAATAGAACCATCAGCATCTTTGTCCAATTCTTGGAAAAAACCATCATGGAATTTTTGCCATTCTTCCTTTGTTACTTTTTTGTCACCATCTGTATCCATTTTTTTAAAGTGGTCTTGTGCCATCATACGTCTTCCCTGACCGTTGTTTGGTTGCGCCAAAAGTGAAAAAGAAATAAGAAGAGAAAATCCTAAAGTGAGCCGAATCATCGTTTTCATAAAAAACCTCTACCAAAAGGATAGGTGACAAAAAAAGTTTCGTCAACCTCTTTGATCGATGATTTTAAAATGAATCCTTTCAGATTAGAATGATTCCAAATGTTCTAGTTTTATTTTTTGGGTTCAAAACGTTCGGGAAAATAATTCATTAAATAGGAGATGGTTGCTTTTTTTGCCTCACCGACCATCCAAGGAGTGAAATCACCATATGTTTGGTATGAGAGTTTTAATAAGGAATCGGCAATTGATATGGCAACTCCAAAAACTTGGTCTAAGATGTCCAAGTTTTTCAATTGGAATTTTTCGTATAATCCTTGTTTGGTTATATTTGCCAATTTTCGATCTAATTCTTGTCCCACTAACATCATCTCAGGGTTACACATCCGATAGCCATAGATGAGTCTCGGAAAAGCTACCTCTGAATTGGTGACTTCCACTGCTACATCGATCGACTTTTCAATGTATTCTTTCCATGATTGAAATTTTTCTTTTTGTAAAACAATGAGTTTTTCTATCATACCTTCGGAGTGTAATAAACGAATGCCATGAAAGATAGCCTCAACATTCGGAAAAAAATGATAGGCAGAAGGTCTAGGAATTTTTGCTTTTTTACAAATGTCAGCAAAACTAATTTCCTCAGGATTTTTTTCCCGCAGTAGCTCGAATGCCACTGACAAAAGCTGAGCTCTACGATTCCTTCCTTGTTTGCTTGTAAATTTAAATGGTCTCGAAGCTAGATCAGGCGAAAGGGATGCCCCTAACAATTTGTCCATGATACGAGCTTACTTATAAATCCTACTTAGTCAATCCCGATGCAAAGAAAAAACCTGACTCTCTTAGAGCCAGGCAAATCAATCGTTTAGATGTTCCTATTGGATTGTAAATTGATTCGTGACTATTCCTTGGTAGGAACTAATCGCACCAGTCCAACCTGATTTCCAATGACCTCGGTGACGAATTCGGAACGCACCTTTTGGAAAAGAAGTTGTGTCCCAAGTTGTCTTGATTTTTGAATAGGCAATACCATCACTTAGCCATCTATATGTTTTTGAAGGATCATTGTCTCTGGCAATGACAATCCAATTGGAACCATTTTGACGTTCGATATCAGCGAAACTACTTCCAATGAGCATATTATTTTTTGGATGACCTCCCCAGAAAACAGCTGTTACTTTTGATCCACTAGGATCAGAGGAATGTGGTTGTGTGACGACATTCCCAAAACTTTTGAACAATGATACATCATCAAAACGACACCAGTCTGCAATGTGACTTGGAAGTTCGTTAGGTCTGGCGGACTCGGCCCATTGGGAACTGTCGATCCCTTCCAATCGTACACTGCCTTTCCAAGGGAATCGATCTCCTTTCCCGATTTACAGAAAAGTCATGTCTCTGAAACGCTGTTCTTAACTGTGGAATTGTCGATTTTAGATTTAGTTTTCATCAACCAAGGCCAAACTGCGAGAGACGCAATCCAAAATAGCGTCCAAGTGGCACAAGCAGCAGAGGAATTTGGTTACCACCGAATTTGGATCGCAGAACATCACAACTTTCCCTCAATCGCAAGCGCTGCTACATCCGTGGTGATCGGACACATTGCTGGTGCTACCAAGTCCATTCGTGTGGGAGCTGGCGGGATCATGTTACCAAACCATTCACCTCTAGTGATCGCAGAACAATTCGGAACTCTAGAAAGTTTGTATCCCAATCGAATTGATTTAGGATTGGGTAGAGCTCCTGGCACAGACCAACTCACCTTACGAGCGTTAAGACGCGATCCCATGGCATCACAACATTTCCCTGAAGACGTAAAAGAACTTTTGCATTTATTATCGTCTGAATCCAACAACGACAGCGTAAAAGCAATCCCTGGGATTGGAACCAATGTACCAGTTTGGATTTTGGGATCGAGTTTATTTGGAGCACAACTTGCGGCATTACTCGGTTTGCCATTTGCGTTTGCTTCCCATTTTGCACCCAACTATTTAAAAGATGCGATCCAAATTTACCAGAAACAATTTCGACCCTCAAAATACTTACAAGAACCATACGTGATGATGGCAATGAATGTGGTAGCAGCCGATACAGAGGAAGAAGCAGAATTTTTATTTACGAGTGTCCAACAATCTTTTTTGGGAATTTTACGAAACAGACGGGCACCCTTTCCACCTCCTGTTCCATCGATGGATCCACTTTGGTCGGAACCGGAAAAACAAATGGCAAATCAAATGTTATCGATTTCTGCCGTTGGAACCAAATTGAAGGTCCAAGCCAAAATCAAAAACCTGCTTCAAGACATCAAGGTCAATGAACTTATGATTGTATCTTCCATCTTTGATACAAAAAAACGAATTCGATCTTTGGAAATCCTAATGGAAATCCAAGATCAAATTGAAACTTAAGTGATTGTTTCTAAATCACAATTTTATAGTTTCTTTTTTTCATTTTAGATTACAATCGATTTCTAAGTCATTCATTAGAATTGAGGGATTGTTTACGAATGAAGCTACAAAGTAAAATCTACACATCATTACTCATTGGCATTTTTCTTTTTTCCTTTGATGCTTGCGAGCGCGGTTACATTCGTTCCAGTTTAAAGGAACGATTCCAAAAGAAAATGAAAGAACAACCTGCACCTCTTGCGTCTTCAGACCGAACACAAACCATAACCACGCCAGGTGATTATGTTTTTTCAATCGTTTTGCAGGACATTCCACGGTATTACAAAGTACATGTTCCCAAAAGTTATTCTGGATCTAATAGTGTTCCCCTACTCTTTGTTTTTCACGGAGGTGGTGGTGATATGGAAATACAGTCCAAAGAAGAATTTTACCACCAAATTTCAAAATCGGAAGAAAATGGACATATCGCTGTTTTTCCAAACGGTTATAGCCTTTATCCATCTGGAAAGTTTGCCACTTGGAATGCAGGAAACTGTTGTGGAGAAGCAAAAAAACAAAATATAGATGATATTGGGTTTGTAAAGTCGATCCTAAACCACCTAACACAAAAATTAAATATTGATCAATCCAAGATCTATTCTACTGGAATGTCCAATGGAGCGATGATGTCTTACCAACTTGCATGTTTTTTGACCGAAAATTTTACAGCCATCACTGCTGTTGCTGGAACAGACAATACAATCAATTGTAAACCCACAAAACCAATTTCCATCTTTCATATTCACGCAAAAAACGATGAAAAAGTTTTATATTTCGGAGGAGCGGGCGATAGTTTTCCAGACAGAACTGTCATCACTGATTTTGTTTCTGTCCCTAAAACAATTGCTAAGTGGGTAGAGTTTAACGGTTGTATTACAAAAGCAAAGATTGTATTGGAAAAAAAAGGTGTGTCTTGTGAAGAATATTCCGAGTGCAAAAATGGGGTCAAAGTCAGGCTTTGTGTCACGGAAGATGGAGGGCATTCTTGGCCTGGCGGTAAAAAACCTTCCTTTTTATTTGGCGGAAAAGCACCGACAAATGTAATCAAAGCAAATGACGAGATGTGGGATTTTTTCAAATCCCTTTGAGATTTTTATAAAAGCTTCGTTTTTTCCGAAACAATTTCCTTAGGTGCCTCAGGCATCTGGTCTTTTAATAAAACTCCCGAACGTTGCTGTCTAAATGATTCTTGGATTAAATAAAGAGTCTTTTGGACAGCAAACGACAAAGGTAAACCCATAGGCCGAACATTCGAGATACAATTTCTGACTTCATCCGTATTTCCGATTTTAGGTGCGTACGTAAGATATAATCCCAAACTATCGGATGAGCTAAGTCCAGGTCTTTCTCCAATGATCACTAAACTCATTTTTGCACCTAATCCACTTGCAATTTCATCACCTAAAGCTACCCTGCCCCATCTAACGAGCACAAGTGGAGATAAAGAGATTGTTGTTTTTTTGATTTCAACTAACAATAATTTCAAAAAAGGAATTAAATTCTCATCGATGGCACGAGCAGACAACCCATCCATACAAATGATGCTAAGATCCGTTTGAGACAGAAAGGGAAGGAGGGAGTGTTTCGCCTCATTTGTAAGACGTCTTCCGAGATCAGGTCTTAGAAGATATTCTTCCTTAGAGGTAACTTGGCTTTTGACAAAAAGAGTTTGGAGATTCCATTGGGAAGTAAGGTCCTTACATTGTTTTGTGATCTCATCCCATGAAGGTTCTTTAACGACTGCATCTTTTGCTCTTGCATGGTCCAAACGAAACTGTAACATTTCTTTGGTGGAGATGGAACCACCTGAACGCCGAAGCCCAATCCTTGCCTGTGTAAATTGTTTCCAAACATCTAAATTTGACATGGATTTTCTAAAACCTCATTTCCCTTTCAAAAAGAGATACCATTTGATTTTCTACTGGTAAAAATGTTTTTCCGCTCGAAAAGATTCCAGAACTTACTAACCACTCTTCAAACTCCGGTGTTGGTTTTAATCCTAAAACTTGCCTCAAATACAAAGCATCATGAAACGATGTACTTTGATACGATAACATGACATCATCAGCTCCAGGAATTCCCATAATGAAATTACATCCAGCCACACCAAGTAATGTTAGAAGTACATCCATATCATCCTGGTCAGCATCGGCGTGATTTGTATAACAAATATCCACACCCATCGGTAGACCCATCAGTTTTCCACAGAAATGATCTTCCAATCCTGCTCGAATGATTTGTTTCCCATTGTATAAATATTCTGGGCCGATAAATCCAACGACTGAATTCACAAGTAGTGGCGAAAACTTTCTGGCAACGGCATAAGCTCGTACTTCTAGTGTTTGTTGGTCAATTCCATGGTGTGCTCCCGCTGACAGAGCACTTCCTTGCCCCGTTTCAAAATACATCACATGATTTCCTTTGGTGCCTCTCTTTAGAGAAAGAGCCATCTCTCTTGCTTCCCAGAGTATGGATAAATTGATTCCAAAACTTTTGTTTAACTCTTCGGTCCCTCCGATGGATTGAAAAACCAAATCAACTGGTGCTCCTTTTTGCATCACTTCCATGGACGTTGTCACATGCGTTAAAATACAAGATTGAGTTGGGATAGAGTATTTTTGGATGATGGTATCAAGCATCTCAAGAAGTGAAATACAAGTTGGTACATGGTCGGTGGCAGGATTAATGCCGATCACCGCATCACCACTCCCAAGTAACAATCCATCGAGAATGCTTGCCGCAATGCCTTTTAGATCATCAGTAGGATGATTGGGCTGCAAACGAACAGACAAACGTCCTGGTAGTCCAATGGTATTTCGAAACTGCGTAACAACTCTTACCTTTTGGCTGACAAGAATTAGATCTTGGTTGGACATGAGTTTTGAAACGGCCGCTACCATTTCCGGTGTGAGTCCCATTCGAATGGATTGCAAAAGGTTTCCATCGGTAGTTTCAGAAAGTAAAAAATCGCGAAACCCACCGACAGTGAGATGAGAAATGGGCCCGAAAGAGGATCTGTCAAAGGAATCTTGGATGAGCCTTGTCACCTCATCTATGTTTGCAGGAATGAGTTCTTCATTTAAAAAGTCCGAAAGATAAACATCGGAGAGAACCATTTGGGCAGCCACTCGCTCCTCTTGGTTTTCTGCGGCAACACCGGAAAGCACATCTCCCGAACGAAGGGGGCTTGCTTTTGCCAAAACTTCTTTTAGGTCTCGGAACTTGTATGTTTTTTTTCCGATGGTGATTTGGAGAGTCATGCCTCCATCATTTCTATTTTGACAAATTGAAAATCCATTTTTTGAGAAAAAGTAGCAAAATTTAGCGGAATTCGCTACGAGGAAGAAACAATTCTAGACGCAGTGGAACGCAAAATAGTGAGGATTCCATCAATTTCAACTAACAAACGTAAAAACTAGAAGAATTGTTTGAAAAATTAACAAACCTTAGCTTAAAATTTTCCTATTTTAGAATATAAAATCAAACAGATCTAATTGACATGATCTTCGAAACATTCTTCCATAGTCCAAAATTCTTTTCGAATGAGGAAACTATGAAAAAACTAGCATTAGCTGGAATCTTGCTTTCTTTACTCTGTTTTGCAAATTGTACGCAATACATTGTAATGGATAGTGCCAATGTAGACGGGAAACTTTATGTTTCGGTATTAAAGAAGCCTTTCTTGGGTGGAGCCGAAGGTTATATTTCAAAATGTGATGCAGATGCTTCTGGAAACTTAAAATGCAAACGAGTTCGTTTGGATGTTACAAACTAAAAGGTAAATCATGATGAAAAAAATTACACTATTACTCGGAACTCTTTTTCTTCTCCTTTCTGTTACAAACTGCGCGACTGTTTACCATATGAAATCTGGAAACAAAGGAAAAATGACTGTTACAAAACATTCATTTCTCAATTCAGATGAATACACTTGTGATGTCACTGCTCAAGATGATTTAAGTTGTGTTAACATTGAAGGTGCATTCGCTAACAACCCTAGCTTAGATGCGAGAAATTAATCACTTCCAGGAAACCAATTATGAATAAATTATTATTAACACTCACACTCCTTTCTTCCAGTTTCTTAATTTCGTGCACAACAACAAGTTTGACACAAGTTGGAAACGCAACGTATCGTTTTTATCACCCATTCATCGGTTTTTCAACTGAAGTTGAAAAATGTGATATCACGGCTGATGGAAAAAAAGTTACTTGTAAAGACGTAACAATTTCTTACGAGTAAAGATTAGATAGGTAGGTTATGATTCAAAAAATTCTTTTTAGTTTGTTTTTTATTGTAACCTACCTTGCTTGCAAAGATACAAAATCGTCTGACCCAAACACCTTTCTCGGTGCAGAAGAACTCAAATCGATTTCCCTTACAGAATTCAAATCAAACGTCAAACCAGCAGAATCATTAGAGAATGTGGAAACATCCATTGCAAATCTTGGAAGTTTTTCCACTTCCATCGCCATCGCAAAGTCTCGCACGATCTTTAAAGAAAAATCAAACTCTAAATTAGTACCAAGAGCCATTTTGGTCCTTGCTGGTTCTGGAAAGATCCACTTCGATGATATAAATCTCATCGTAAAAGAAAACGATTGGGTACATTTTCCTCCTGCAAATGCTGTGGAAATTGAACCAATACCTGGCAAAGTGATTAAATTTCTCATCTTTCATGGATATTGGGAGAAATAAAAAAGTCTACTAACCATAGACTGATATGAAAAAAGCTCTCCTCATCCTCGGTAACCAGCTTTTTGATCTATCAACTCTCATTCCCCACAACAAACGTTCGGAATATCTGGTCTTCCTAAGAGAAGACAAAGAACTGTGCACTTACTATCAGTTTCACAAACAAAAAATACTCTTTTTCTTTTTAGCAATGAGAGCTTATGCGGAAGAACTAAGAACTCTCGGTTTTGAAGTCCATTACGAGACGTTTTCAACCAGTTCACATTCCTATGAAGACAAACTAACCACATGGCTCCAAAAACATAAAATACCAGAGATCCATTTCTTTGAGATTGAAGATCGATTCTTTGAAACACGATTGGTTTCCCTCTTTCAAACCTTGGGACTCAACATTGTAGAACATAAGTCACCGATGTTTCTCACATCAAGACAAGAGTTTCAATCCTATCTTAGTAAAAATAAAAAACCGTTCATGAAAACGTTTTATGAATTACAAAGAAAAAACTTAGATATCCTTTTGGATGAAAAGAGAGAACCCATCGGAGGAAGGTGGAGTTTTGATATAGAAAATCGAAAGAAGTTACCGAAATCTTACATCGCACCAGACTTACCAAAAATCAAGTTTACTAAAAAGGAAAAAGAAGTCTTTGATTTGATTGAGAAAGAATTTCCCATTCATCCAGGCAAGACAGAAGAGTTTTGGTTACCAACAACAAGAAAAGGAGCACAGGAATGGCTTCATTCTTTTTTAAAAGAAAGGTTTTCCCTTTTTGGTCCCTATGAAGATGCCTTTTCTACTGAATTTCCTTTTTTGCAACATTCTGTTTTGACACCATTTTTGAACGTTGGTCTTCTCACACCAAAAGAAGTCCTAGATGCCACCTTATCCTTTGCTAAAAAAAATACAGTTCCCATCGAGTCTTTGGAAGGATTCATTCGCCAAATCATTGGTTGGCGAGAGTTTATCAGAGGAATTTATCAAAATTTCGGAGAGATACAAGAAAATAAAAATCATTTTGGTCACACAAGAAAACTCACCAAACACTGGTATGATGGAACAACAGGAATTCCACCACTTGATTTTGTGATCCAAAAATGCCATCGATATGGTTATGCCCATCACATCGAACGATTGATGGTCATTGGTTCCCTTATGGTACTCTTTGAAATTGATCCTAAGGAAGCCTACAAATGGTATATGGAACTATTTATCGATTCTTCGGATTGGGTGATGGGACCAAATGTTTACGGAATGGCATTATTTGCTGATGGTGGAATTTTTGCCACCAAACCATATATATGCGGATCCAATTACTACCAGAAGATGGGATCTTTTCCCAAGGGGGAGTGGGAAATTGCTGTGGATGGATTGTATTGGTCCTTCATTGATTCTCACAAGGAAACGTTTTCCAAAAACCCAAGGACGTCCGTCCTAGTCGGAAATTTACAGAGAATGCAAAAAGCAAGAAAGGATCTCTTGTTCCAAACGGCAAAAAAATGGAAAGAGGCCCTGACCCAAATATAACAGCCCCCCCCAGTCAGTTTCGATAAAAGAATCCAATTCAGAAAAAAGAATCCATCCGATTGACAGGAAGAGGAAAACTTCCCTTACTTCGGTATAAATTTAGATTGAATCTAAAAAAATTGCTTGCCGTTTATAATTAGAATGAATCTAAATTTAAACTAAATCTAGAAAGAGAAGGTCAGTATGAGAAATTTCAGACGTTTCACAATCGCTCTCCTTGTATTGTTCCTAAGCCCAATTGGCGCTTCGGACACCAAAGAGACTCCCGGGATGGACCGACAAAACATCTCCAATCAGTTCTGGTGGCCAGAACGTTTGGATTTGGCACCACTCCGCCAACATTCTGCGGAATCCAATCCACTAGGACGGCAATTCAATTATGCCAAAGAATTTAAGGAATTGGACATCCAAGCCTTAAAGCAGGAAATCAAGACCGTGATGACAACCTCTCAGGACTGGTGGCCTGCTGATTATGGTCACTATGGACCTTTCTTCATCCGCATGGCTTGGCACAGTGCAGGAACCTACCGAATCTCCGATGGACGCGGTGGTGCTGGTGGTGGGCAACAACGCTTTGAACCTCTGAACAGCTGGCCTGACAATGCAAACCTAGACAAAGCAAGACGCCTTCTTTGGCCGATTAAAAAGAAATACGGTAAAAAAATCTCTTGGGCAGACCTTATGGTTCTCACAGGAAACGTAGCATTGGAATCAATGGGTTTCAAAACATACGGGTTTGCTGGTGGACGAACTGACGATTGGGAAGCTGACCTAGTGTATTGGGGTCCAGAAAAGAAATTCTTAGAAGACCAAAGATACAAAGGCAATCGTGAATTAAAGAACCCTCTTGCGGCAGTGCAAATGGGTCTGATTTATGTTAACCCAGAAGGACCAAATGGAAACCCTGATCCACTTCTAGCTGCGAAAGACATTCGTGAAACCTTTGGTCGAATGGCAATGAACGATGAAGAAACTGTCGCTCTCATTGCAGGGGGACACACGTTTGGAAAAGCGCACGGAAAAGCAGATCCATCCAAACACGTTGGAAAAGAACCAGCAGCAGCTGGACTCGAAGAACAAGGGTTTGGTTGGAAAAATAATTATAAAAAAGGCAACGCAGAAGATACAATCACTAGTGGACTCGAAGGTGCCTGGACTGCCAATCCAACAAAGTGGACAACTCAATACCTAAACAACTTGTTTGGATTTGAGTGGGTGCAAACGAAAAGCCCAGCTGGGGCCATCCAATGGATTCCAAAAGATGGAGCCGGAGCGAATATGGTTCCAGATGCACATGACAAATCCCTTCGTCATGCACCGATTATGTTCACAACCGACTTGGCACTCAAATTTGATCCAAGTTACAAAGTGATCGCAAAACGATTCCAAGAAAATCCAAAAGAGTTCGAACTCGCTTTCGCAAAAGCTTGGTTCAAGTTGACCCACAGAGATATGGGACCTCTTCCACGTTACATCGGAAAAGACCTACCGAAAGAACCATTGATTTGGCAAGACCCAGTTCCAGCCGTAGATCATAAGTTAGTTGGAGCAAAAGAAATTGAAAGCCTAAAAGGGCAAATTCTTAAATCTGGATTAACGATCCCTCAGTTAGTGAGAACCGCCTGGGCATCAGCCTCTACATTTAGAACCACAGACATGCGAGGGGGAGCAAACGGAGCAAGGATTCGACTCACCCCACAAAAAAACTGGGCAGTCAATGATCCAGAAGAGTTAACAAAGGTATTAAAGAAACTTGGAGATATCCAAGAAAACTTCAACAAGTCTGGAAGTAAAATTTCACTTGCTGACCTCATTGTTCTTGCTGGTAATGCTGCCGTCGAAGAAGCAGCAAAAAAAGCAGGCGTAAAAGTGAATGTTCCTTTTACACCAGGTAGAACTGATGCAAGTATGGAACAAACAGACGAGTATTCCTTTTCTGTATTGGAACCAAAAGCAGATGCTTTTAGAAACTACTACGGAAATGGGAACATCATGTCACCAACTGAGATGTTAGTCGACAAAGCAAACATGTTGTCACTTTCTATTCCAGAAATGACAGTGTTACTAGGGGGAATGCGTTCCTTAGATGCAAATTCTGGAAAATCAAAACACGGAATCCTAACATCTAAACCTGGTGTATTGTCCAATGACTTTTTTGTGAACCTGCTTGACATGTCCACAAAATGGCAAAAGTCAGAACAATCAGAAGGTTTGTATGAAGGTTTGGATCGTAAAACAGGCGCAAAACGATGGACAGCAACATCCGTGGACTTGATTTTTGGCTCCCACTCTGAACTTCGTGCCGTAGCGGAAGTATATGCTTCAGATGATGCAAAAGAAAAGTTTGTAAAAGACTTTGTTTCTGCATGGAACAAAGTGATGATGTTAGATCGATTTGACGTGAAGTAACAAATGATCGTGTATAGCCGCAAACAGTTTCTAAAAAAATCGATTTTGCTTGCGTCCACTCTCTCCCTTCTTAGGGGAGGGAGTGAGATCAATGCCAAAGATGCAAAATCAAAAAAAGAAAACCCTCTTCCCGAAGGCGAATCACCTGTTTCTGAGTCTGATCCCACAGCACAGGCACTAGGTTTCCACCAAGACGCAAAAGATACCGACTTCAATCTTTACCCAGATCGAAAATCAGCTCAGGCAAAACATCATGTTTGTTTGAGTTGCGCCCAATTCACTCCCTTAAACGAAGGATGGGGCAAATGTAATATTTTAACAGCAGGTGTGGTTTCCACAAAGGGTTGGTGCTCAGCCTTTTCAAAAAAATCTTGATTCGTATTTGATCTATTTTTTGATTCATCGAAAGGTGGGGAGACCAAACGTTTCGTGGATCAAAAAATACAATTAGACTATCAATATCTTTTAGAATGTTTAAAAGAAGTTTTAGAAGAGATTGGACAAAAAGATCTAATCCCTTACCTCCCGAAGAATCCGTCCCAATCACCTAACGGAAAAAATCTTCCCCAAAAAACACCAGAGCTCATAAGCCTTTGTTTCCAACTTCTCAACATGGTAGAGGAAAACGCCGCAGCTCAATACAGAAGAAAACAAGAAACAGGAGATGGTTTTACAAAACTTTCTGGATTATGGGGACAGTCTCTTACCAAAGCCAAAGAATATGGATTATCCCACAATGACATCCTTCCAATTTTAAAGGACATTGAATGTGAACCTGTTCTCACTGCCCATCCAACAGAAGCAAAACGAGCCAGTGTATTGGAAATTCACAGAGATTTATATTTACTTCTCGTAAAAAAAGAGAACACAATCTGGACCGATCTAGAAAGAGAAACGATACGAGAGGAAATCAAAGTCCAACTCGAGAGACTTTGGCGAACAGGAGAAATATTACTTCAAAAACCAGACATCACGAGTGAAAGAAGAAACATTGAACACTATTTAAAAAATGTTTTCCCCAATGTGTTACATGAATTAGACCAAAGATTTTTTCAAGCATGGAAACATTCCGGAGGGAGTCTTGAAGACCTATCTGATCCCAAATCACTCCCAATCATTCGATTCGGAAATTGGATTGGAGGAGATAGAGACGGTCACCCTTTTGTAACAAGCGAAATCACGAAAGAAACACTAACATTATTTAGTCAGTATGCTCGAGAGATTCATAAAAACAAATGTGTTGAACTGACTCAATTTTTATCTTTATCAGATCGAATCCAATCTCCACCAAAAGAATTTTTAGATCGATTAGAATCATGGCATATAGAACACCAAGAAATTTCTCTCGATGTAAAAAAACGAAATCCAAGTGAGCCTTGGAGACAATACTGCAGCCTCCTTGCCGAAAAAATACAAAGGAATATTAGCATTGAAGAATATTTAGAACACCTGAATTTTTTAAGAGAATCACTCAAATCAATTGGAGCCAAAAAAATTGCAAATCATTGTGTTTTCCCTTTGGAACGACTTGCCTTATCGATAGGGTTTCACCTGGCAAAAACTGACATTAGACAAAACTCCCACTACCATTCCATTGCTATTGAACAAATTTTAAAAGCAAGTGGGACCTATGAATGGAACTATCGTGAGTGGACGGAAGAAAAAAAAATTCGCTTCATCCTTTCGGAACTTCAATCCCAAAGACCCTTTTTATTGCCAGAGGTAGACCCAGGGAAAGAAGCATCTAACATCTTAAATACTTACCGATCCCTTCGATCTTGTATCTCTCAATTGGGGACCAGTGGCATTGGAAGTTTTATTGTCAGTATGACGCAAAATGTATCAGACTTACTCTTAGTGTATTTATTCCTAAAAGAAGCCAATCTTTTAGAATTTCATGAAGAGAAAGGATTTTTTTCTCCCTTTCAAGTGGTTCCACTTTTTGAAACCATTGAAGACCTAGAACGATCACCAGAAATTTTAGATTCTTACCTCAAACAAGACATTGTCAAAAACTCTTTTACCAACCAATCACTTCAAATCATGCTCGGTTATAGCGACTCCAATAAAGACGGTGGAATTTTTGCTAGCCAATGGAATTTGTATGCAACTGAGACTAAATTAACCGAAATTGCCAACCAACACAATGTGAAACTCAAATTCTTTCATGGCCGCGGAGGGAGTATTTCAAGAGGAGGTGGGAAAACACATAAGTTTTTAGATGCCCTTCCTCATGGGACCTTGAATGGAAAAATACGAGTCACTGTTCAAGGTGAATCGATTAGCCAACAATATGCAAATAAAATCACAGCCATTTATAACTTAGAACTATTTCTTGCTACCACAACAAAAGTAACGATTCGTCACAAGTGGAATGAAAAAAAGAAACATCCAGCGTATCCAATCTTGGAATCCCTTTCGCACCAAACGAAGAAAACATATACAAACTTATTACATACGGAAGGATTTTTAACATTCTTCTCGCAAGCGACCCCAATTGATGTCATTGAGAATTCAAAAATTGGATCAAGACCAAGTCGCAGAACGGGACAACGTACATTCCAAGATTTACGAGCCATCCCTTGGGTCTTTAGTTGGAGCCAATCAAGATTCCATTTACCCAATTGGTTTGGTGTTGGTTCCGCGTTGTATGAATTAAGCCAAAACAAGAAAGAAGATTTCCACATCATCAAAGAAGAAATTAGGGAATGGCATTTCCTGAATTACGTGATCAAAAATATAGAAACAGGGATTTATTCATCTTCACCTAACATTTACACTCTCTATGCAGATTTAGTGGAAGATGCAATGACTAAAAAGCAGATACTTTCTCTCATCAATGAAGAATACAAAAAAACAATGGATGTTCTTTCTCAACTAAGAGGGAAAGAAATTCAATATGTAAGACCATCTCTTATGGAGACTCTTAGTTTAAGAGAGCCGGGGCTGACCATCTTACATGAAAAACAAATTGATTTGTTAAGAAATTGGAGAAATCAACAAACAGAAGAAATGTTACAGGATTTGCTTGTCACTGTGAATGCAATTGCAAGTGGTTTGAGAACCACAGGTTAGGATACGCTTCCTACGTGAAGTAAGAAGCGTAGAGACTGATTTATAATTTTCCAGCTTCTTCTTCGTAAACTTTCGCGTCTGCTTCGAACTTTTCCGCCAAGTCAATCATCTCAGCTTTACGGTTGTCTTGGTAGATTGCCTTACCACCCTTTTGCGCTTTCGCCAAACCACGGTATTTCGTAGCAAGATCTTTGTGTTCTTTGGCTACTTTCAATAGATACGACTTTACCACTTTCTTTTCTTCTGGTGTATTTGCTTTTTGAACGAGTACCTTTTCGATATCTTCCAATGCAAAAAGGGATGTGGATACCAATGCTAAAATGAAAATAGATAGTTTTTTAATCATATTTAATCTCCTGGTGTTAGACAAAACAGAGATTCGAAACTGTGAGAAAAAATAAAAAAGTAATACAGTTTCCCCAAAAAAGGAAACCAAACACCTGACAGTTGCTTAAGTATGAAGCAAGTTGTTCGTGCCTAAAGCCAACGCTCATTGCAACTGGATTCTTTTGGTTTAGGACAAAGACAATGCCAAAATGAATCCTTATTTCCATTCGCAACGAGACAAATCAACCCCTTCAAACACCCATGGTTTATGTGCATACTTTGCATTTTTATCTTCTATGAGATCAAAAGTTTTTGCCTCATGGGAGAGACTGCCAAATACCAAATGGAAGGGAGTCTCTTTCATTTTCGTACGATTGGGACAAAGTTTTACTCCTTCTGCACTTAGGAAGGGAGACTCTTGACCCAAGTCATCACGAAACAACATTCCTTCTTTTAAAACACAAACACGTTTCCAATCTTTTGTATACAACCGAACGCGTGTTTCTGTTTCGCTCACACAGATTTGGTCTAACACGACAACACCTAAAAATTCCGCAGACAACTGACAACATTTGGGAACGTTTGTCCAATTCCTTTCGGACAGGGGCGCAGTCTCTCTTGCTTCGCGTACCACGGATTCTGGCACTTGCGTCGATGGAGAGGAACAAAATCCGAAGACAAACTGGCTCCCAATCGAAACAAGGAACATAACGAAAACTCTTTGCATCATTTTTTTGACCTTTATCCAAAAATCCTATTTGATCAGTCCACATTCTGTCTCAAAATTCTATCTTTTTTTTTCCATTTTGGGTGCGACCGGCTCAATTTGTCCGAGGTTCCCTTTATCCTAGTTTCATAGACGAGGTAAACAATGGATTACGTAGAATCACTTCTGGAAGAATACTTTGAAATTTCACAAACGATCAAATGGGAAAATGATACGAAGTCTGCACCAAGCGAACTTATGGAAACTTTACTTTCCATTGAGGAAGAAATTTGTTGGGAATTCAATGTTCCACCTACAAACAAATACCGCGATTTGTTTCGATGGATTCCAGACTCAACCACAAAACAAAACTATGTGCAAACTTCAATGCAAAACTTATCTAGGGAAAAAGCTAGATACTTCTACAAACCAAATCAATCGTTTTTGGAAGGATTCAAAGCCGCTTAAGATTGTTTTTCTTGTGAGTCACAAACATCACAGTGACCACAAGAAATAAAAGGTGAATCAAAATACTGGTGGATGAACTTTCTTCTACACTCATCTGTTTTTGTGTATTGAAGCATTTGGTAGAGTCGTTTTCCACCTTCTTTCTTTTTATTTTCTAACTCCTCTTTAGAAAATAAAGAGTCGTCCCAATCTTTTTCTCTTTGGATCGTTCCTCTTTCCAAATCTCCCGAAATCAAACCTACACTAGCAAGTAAGTTCAGTGCCGTTTGCACACGATGGTCAGATTTATTTTTATAAGTCATAAAGGATTGGATGGTTTCATAATCCAAGGTAGACAGCTGATTTTCTTTTTGTGCGATGAGTTGGTAACATTTTTTTAAGTAATTGATATCAGGATTTTGCCAATCGAGGAAATCCATTTGGATCGCCAAATCATCTTCTGTATAAAAAAGTTTACAATAGGAAGATTTCCCATCCCGACCTGCCCTACCAATTTCTTGGTAATAGGCTTCAATGCTACCAGGGATTTGGACGTGAAACACATTCCGCACATTTGCCTTGTCAACACCCATTCCAAAAGCATTTGTAGACAATAAGATCACATCTTCTGAATGCAAAAATTTGGTTAACACTTGTTTTCGATCTTGATTGGATCTTTTCCCATGATAAACCAAATGTTTGATTTGTTTGGTATCTAACCATCGACTAAAATTTTCCAGATCTTGGATCAAACTAAAGTATAAGATAGAAACCCCATTTCTAGTTTTTAGATCTTCTAAGATTTGTGTGTATTTTGTTTCCAAATCAAAACAATGAGAGACTGCTAAATGCAAATTAGGACGAAACAATCCATCGTCAAAGATTTGAATCTCGTCTTTCAAAAAACCCATTTGTTCGATGATATCATTTTGAACTCGATGGGAAGCGGTTGCTGTCAAAGCAAGGGTGGGCGGGAATTTTAAAATGTTACGAAACCAAGCAATCTTTTTATAATCAGGCCGAAAGTCATGGCCCCATTGGCTAATACAATGTGCTTCATCTATAGCAAGAAGAGAGATGGAAATCGATTGTAATGCATCTAAAAACTCAGGCTTTTGAAATCGCTCTGGTGACACGTATACAATTTTCCACTCTCCAACTTTGAGCCCTTTGTATCGTTCGGTTCTTTCACTTCTTGTCAGACTAGAATTGATATAAGTGGCTGAGATTCCCTTTTTCCGCAAAGCATCCACTTGGTCTTTCATCAAAGCAATGAGCGGAGAAATGACAATACAAGTTCCTTCCAACATGAGAGCAGGCATTTGGTAACAAATGGACTTACCCATTCCCGTTGGCATAATCACCACCGCGTTTTTACCAGCCAAAATATGTTCGATGATATTTTTTTGATTTCCGCGAAAAGCAGTGATTCCAAACGTTTTAAGAGGAAACTCAGTCATCATTTTGTAACTACATACAAATCTAGCTCACGAAAAATGGAAATCGTTTTATTGGATCAAAGCCCCTAAATTGGAATCGATGACAGCATAACCAAGCAGGAATCTTCCATTGACCGAAGTAAATCCACCGAAAATGATCAGCTTATCTCGATTAAGAGTCATTCGATTTGCACTCCCACCTGATACATTCAAGTTCCATCCGATTCGAAAAGCAAACCAATTCGTTTCATTACAACGAATAACTTACCATTCAGTAATATACTTACTCACAATTCTATATAATCAAAAAGGAATCCAAACTAGATAAGAAACTATTGACCAGGATCAGAAATTTCTTTCTTAAAGTAAGAAAATCAAAATTGGAGATCAAAATGAAATCTTTGTTTTACACAACTCTTTCCATTCTTTTGTTGTTTTGTCTGAATTGCAAAAATATGATGAAACCAGAAGAAACCCTTTCGTATGTTCACCCTCATGGAGAACCATTCAAAGGAAAAATTCTTATGATCATCAGTAGCCCTAGTGTTTCCAAACAAACGGGTTGGCCCATTGGATTTTGGGCGGCAGAACTCACACATCCTATGCGAGTTTTCCAAGAGGCAGGTTATGAAATTGATTTGGTTTCAACAGAAGGAGGAAAAGTAGAGATGGATTCTTATTCGAATCCCTTGGACCCAAGCGGTTATTCTTCCTCTGATGTGATCTCACTTGGATACATGCAGAAAAAAGAATTTATGAACGCTTTACAAAACACAAAAAAGATAAGTGATGTTACTTCAGAATCTTATGATGCGATTTTCTTAGTAGGTGGCCAAGGACCGATGTATACTTACAAAGGAAATATAGCCTTACAAAAGTTATTCGTTTCATTTTATGAAGCTAATAAACCAGCAGTAGCTGTTTGCCACGCAACAACCTTACTTCTTGAAGCCAAAAAATCAAATGGAGATTTTTTAGTGGATGGAAAAACATGGACTGGTTTTGCAAACGCAGAAGAGGACTATGCTGATAAAGCTGTGGGTCAAAAAATCCAACCTTACCGAATCGAAGAAGAAGCAAAAAAAATGAAAAACACAACCTTTAAAGTGGCAGCTCCTTTTTCTTCCTATGCCATTCGTGATGGATTCTTAATTACTGGTCAACAGCAGAACTCAGGTGAAGCTGCAGCCAAGTTACTGATAACAGCCCTTAACCCATAAGGGCAATTGGGAAACCTCTCTTTATTTGGGAGAGGTTGGTCCAGCCTTTGTTTTTTTGGCTCCTTTCGCATTTGGAAAAGCCTCCAAGTCCTCTGTATATGCACCCGAAGTTTTCATAAACGTAATCCCTAATTCTCTTAGAGAAATGATAATTGGAATTGTTTTTTTACCCATATCCGTTAACGAATATTCGGTGCGAGGAGGAACAACAGCAAATACTTTACGATGTACAAGTCCATTCTCTTCCAACTCACGTAAAGACTGTGCAAGCATCTTATCCGATATATGACTTAACGTTTTTTTGATCTCACTGTAGCGTAATGTTTTCTCACGTAGACGCCATAGGATCGGCATCTTCCAAGCACCACCGATCCAGTCCAAAACAAACTCAACTGGATTATAATACAACTTTCCTTTGTATTGAAACTCTGGCATATCACTCCTAAAAGATAACCAAGAGGTTATCTTATTACCATTCACTATTGTATAGTATAAATGATTCTCAATCGGTTACAATCCTAATTGCAAAAAATCTTTTGGATATCTTATTTTGACCATACGGAGAAAAGACGATGAAAATTGCGATCATTGGAACTGGAAATGTCGGCGGAGCACTTGCGACTGGTTGGGCCAAAAAAGGCCATGAACTCTTTTTGGGAGTTCGAAACCCAAATGAATTCAAAGGAAAAGAACTTTTACAATTGCCTAACATAAGAGCCCTCTCCATCCAAGAAGCAGTCAAACAAGCAGAGGTGATCGTTGTCAGCACACCAGCCAAAGAAACAAAAAATGTAACAGAATCTTTGGGTGACACAACAGGTAAGATCATCATTGATACCATGAACACCGTACAAAAAGATCCCACGAACAAAGATACTTCCACAACTGAGACCATTTTAAAACACACAAAGACATCAGATGTAGTAAAATGTTTTAATACGACTGGAGCAAACAACCTCGCAAATCCCAAGTTTGGTGAACAAACACTTGATTTGTTTGTCGCCGGTGATTCGAAACGAGGAAAAGAAATCGCAAGAACCTTAGCACTTGATTTAGGTTTCTCAGAATGTTATGATGTTGGCGGAAATGATCGTTTTGCTCTTATGGAAGAATTTGCGCTCTTTTGGATCAACCTTGCCATGTTTCAAAAATTGGGCCGTGAGATCGGATTCAAACTTCTCAAACGTTCCTAACTAGGAGTTTTGGGCGTTCCCCATTGGTTTTTATTCTGACATTTGTTTGAGAAAGGGTCGGGCCATTCTGGGGTGCGCTTCGCTCCCGTCCTTCGGACCGAGCCCGACATGTCCCTATCGCAAAAAAAGACCAACCATGCTATCATCAGCGAACATCAATTAGCACTCCATGCGATTGAGTGACATGGATCAACCGTAATTACGTATACCATATTGTACAAACAGTACAATGATTAGAAATTTTTTCTTTTTTTTAAAAAATTCCAAAATCTATTTTAGTAAATTCAATTTTTTGCATTTACTATTTTTTTATATCATTTAACATTATATATACTATGAGACTCATTTTAATAACAACTGTTCTTTTTTGTACCATAGCGTGTCAGAAGAAAAATTCTTCCGATACAGAAACCGCCTTACTAGGATTATACTTACTAACACCCACAGATGTTGTTTTAGAATGGGGATATCCGGGATCGGTAAACCAATTCCAAAATACGGAATTGGTGGGAAAAACTTCCGGGATCACTGTGAAAATTGGTGGAGTAACGGCAACCGCTGTTTCTGCGACCGCTTCCGATACCATTCAGTTCACCATGCCAAATATTCCAGGCATCACAGAAAACCAAGCCGTGGATTTTACCATCGAACAAAATGGAGTCGTTGTCTATTCTACAAAAATACGCTATCGCCCTATTGTGAGTTGGTCAATCAACCAACCAAATAGCCAATTCCGATACATAGACGGAAGAGATAATAAAAGTTTTTTTCAAATCACAGCAACAAACGCAACTCATGTCCTTAACACCTTTGGACATGGGCTTGCAGACTTGGACATTTATTACTTCACATCTCTTAATGCAACACCCATCCCAATTGCAGAAAAAAGAAGGTCTGGGGCCGAGTTCAACAAAATCACTCTTTCTAGTGGAACAGTTTATGTGATGGTAAAACACTTTAGTGGTTTCGGTTCAAGTTACAATTTACAGATTGCTAATAGTGGAGTTATTGCGTCCAGTTCTGCAAAATTAACGTATAGTGGTTGGACATTTAATTTATGTTATGACACAATGGGAACAGGTCCTACGACAACAAATAACTGTGATGTGCAAATGGCGGTATATAACCCAACACGAAGTGGTCGGTGTACTTACCCAGGAGACCAAGGATTGACAACACGTAATTATTACGCGGAAGGAGGTTTTTCCACTGCTTATAGCGAAAATACATGTTTGAATCCAGGTGGTGGTTCCCAAAACGAAGCAGAGTCCATCTTTATTCCCAATTGATCTGGATTCAAAGAAGAAGCTCTTTCGCAATCACTTTATAGTTTGATTCCCTAAGTCTATCCATTTCGTTTACAAAAGGATCCAATCGGATCCTTTTTAAATTTTTACCCCCTTCTGACTTAGCTTGATTTCCCAAATCCTTACCATTTGACTTTTTTCAACACTTAGAAATATTTATGACATATAACATTGATTAGCTGATAATACACAAACATGACACTCAGATTCTATTTTCTCGGCTTGGAAGGGGCATGGAAACATTACTTATTATTAAACATTTGTTCCAAATTAATCCAATGAACATGATGAAACAATTTTAATCCTTTGAATTTGGTTCAAACACTCCTTTCATCAAAGGCAAGAAATTTCAATAGTTTCAATTTGCATTGACACAAAAGCCATTTTGGTTCAGAATATTAGTATGCCAAAAGATGAATCTAATACCACTTCGCCAAATCTTGAATTCGCTCCCTCTACCATAACGAACGGCATTAAGTGTTTTAGTCTCAGCATTTTTGTATCTCTTTTTCTCCTATCATCTTTCATTCATTGTTCTATGCCTGAGCTAAACAATCCCAGTGATGCTTTCTCTGAAGAATTCGGTAAAAATACAGTTTTATCAGAACTAGTCAGGTCTTGGTTACGAGGTGCAGTGTCCCCTGACAGCTTGGTTGTGTTAGGTGAAAAATCGATATTCCCTTATGAATCAGGATTTCGCATCTATCGGATTGGATCAGATGGCCCCACGGGAGTGTATGATGCATCGGGCGTATTGCCTTCGACTTTCTCAGCCTTTCCTGGTTGCCAACCAGTTCGTGTGGCAATTCCTCCAAGGTCTCGAGAGATCATCACATTGACAGGAAGTAATAGTAATTTCATCGCGCGACACAGTTATAGTGCCGACCACAAGCTGACATTTTTAGAACAACAGCCAGGAATTGGAACGCCTACCCACATGGCATTTACTTCCGATGGCACAACAGCCTATGTGACAAATGGAGCTACAATTCCCAATCAAATCAATCGTTACAGTCGTGACCCTTTTTCCGGTAAGCTAACTTTGAACAATGGAAGCAATTATCCATTCGGAGTCGGATGTGCTCCCGTCTCTTTGCGTACCAGTTCAAAAGATAACATAGTCTTTTCAGCATCGACTACTTTCGTACCACTTGGTATTGATGTTTATAAAAATTTTGATATGAATTCGGGAACCTTTGCAAGTGGGTCGCCATTTGATCCTGGCGCAAACCCTACTTCTCAAAATAACCTTTGTTTGTTGGAAAATGAAAGACTTTTGTATATGACGATTGGGGATTCCACAAATCCAATCAATGGATTTCGGTATGATACAAATGGAACTCTCACAATGTTGCCAAACTCTCCATTCGCACCAGAAGTCGGAATCATTGGAGGAGCCTCCACGGATAATTTTTCCACCACAATGACGTTAGATCCGCAAGGAAAGTATCTTGCCTTCTTGTATTCGATCAGTGGAACGTTTTACATCCGACTCCTTTCGATCGATACAGCAACTGGCACCCTTACACCTACAAGTGAAAAATACAGCGTCGGAAATGCTCCGAAACATTTGGAATGGGATGGAAGCGGTAGGTTTATCTATTTAGTTTCTGATACGGGAGGGACTACCAATCAGTTCCAACTGGAGTCGTTTCAGTTTTCAGAAGCGGGCACCTTAACTAGAAAACCAACGGTCATCATTGGACCGATGGGTGGAGATTTCTCCCCCAAATATGTCAGATCCTTACCTATATATTATTAGAATGGAGGTTTAGAGCTTAGTCTCATGAACAGGAAACTCTTAGGGAAATCTACGAAATACCTTTAACCAAGAATGACTTGTAAATTTATTTCTAAATAAATAGAATTAAACAATAAATTGCTCCCAAAAAAAGTTCGTTTTTTACATCCTGATAGAACAGGAAGTGATTGTTAACAATATGAATCATTTGTATAAAATAGCCTTATGCATTTTACTGCTACTGCTTCATTGCCAGATGCCAAATTTGGGCAATCCTGCTGATCCCTTTTCCGAAGAGTATGGTAAAAATTTTGTTCTCTCTGAGCTCATTCAATTGTGGTTCGCGGAAAAGGTTGATCCCGATGGACTTGTAGTTGCACTCACAAAATCAGCAGCACCGGCAGAAGCTGGGTTTCGCATCTACCGTGTGAACCCTGCAACGGGACTTACCCCTGAGTTTGATAAAGACCTTCGTGCACCGGCTACAACAGCCTTTCCTGGTTGTACCCCAATCCGTATTTCAGTACCACCCCGTACGCGAGATATTATCACTTTTACCGGGATCGCAAGTGATCGTATTGCCACACATCGATATGGAACAGATCGGAGTTTGGCACTCCTCAAAACCGATTTTTATACGGGAGTCATACCAAGTGATTCGAGTTTTAATGGGGACGGATCTGTCATGTACATCGCAGATTTCGGCAATCCAAATCGAGTACAACGGTTGAATCGCGATCTAAGCTCTGGTGCCACAAGCCTTGCAAATGGCTCAGGTTACCCATTTTCTGTGGGTTGTGGACCTGTCTCAATCCGAACAAGCAATCGTGACGATTTAATTTTCACAGTATCTAGTTCAGGATCACCCGTTGGTATTTTTGCGTTTAAAAATACGGGATCTAACTCAGGTGCTCTCACTCCTCAATCGCCTTATGATCCTTCCGACAATCCATCCCAAAATAATAACCTTTGTATTTTAGAGAACGAACGATTATTATATATGACGTCCGGAAATGCTACCAATCCAATTTATGGAATGCGATATGATGCAGATGGGAATTTGAGTCTATTACCAAACTCACCCTTCTCGCCTGATCCGAGTTATGCTGGCCCAGGTTCCGCTGATAACTTAGCGACCACACTCACCCTAGATCCAAGAGGAAAGTACTTAGCATTTTTATATTCAGCTGGTGGAACTTTTTATCTGAGACTCCTGGGAATTGATACTGCCACTGGAAATCTGATACCGACGGATCAAAAACTCAGTGTAGGGAACGCACCAAGACATTTAGAATGGGATCGAAGTGGTAGCTTTATCTATTTGGTTTCAGACACCGGAGGAACAACGAATGTGTTCCAACTTGAATATTTCAAATATACTCCGGATGGAAAATTAGAAAGAGGCATCAATTCACCGATCACCATCAGTGCCATGAGTAATGGTTATAATCCAATGCATATCAAATCCATCCCTAAATTCTACCAATAACACCATTCAATTGAATGTCTTATTGATATGAATCATTTGCGAATTGCTTTTCTTTACGGCGTAGTCATCTATGCCATTTTCCTTTTTGCCTTTTCTGGTGTTCCTGATGCGGATATCTTTTATCATTTTGCGGTCGCAAAATTATATTGGAACCATGGATTTGTCTCACAATTGCCTTGGCCAGAAATTGCCATACAATCAAAAGAATTTACGGACTACCATTTTCTCTTTCACATTGTTCAGATTCCATTTGTTCTACTGCCAATGGAAGAATCAGTTTCAATCAAACTTTTTATCCTATGTTCCATCACATCCTTCCTCTACATAGTTTTACATTACATTCATACGAGAGTTCCTAAAACATCACCTTATCTCATCGTCACTTTTTTTGTACTCGGTTCCATTCTGTTTACAGGACGGATGTTATTTGGCAGAGGGAATCTCTTGTTTTTTAGCCTTTATTTCTTATGTTTGCATTTGTGGAATCCCAAACATTTTTATAAGATTGCGCTGATCTCGTTTTTATCTGTTTGGACTTATAGCGGATTCCCTTATCTAGTTCTCACTGCATTTTTTGTTACCTTCCTTGATCCCAAAAAAGAAAACATCAAACTCTTCCTTTATCTTCTTTTTGGAATCTTTTTAGGGTTTCTTTTCCATCCTTCGTTTCCCTATCAATTCAAAGGTTACTTTATTGAACTTGTCTTACAATCATTTCCGCCGAGTGGGATTGAGCCAATTGCAGAATGGTTACCTCCCTCAAGAGAAATTTTGGTTCTAGGTTTCATCACAATATTCCCACTCTTGTTACTTAGTTTTAAAAATAGTTTTGAATCCAAGTTCGAACCGAACAGTCTCGTTTTTTTGTTTCTAGGAATTACCAATCTGATATTTGCTGGTGCTTCCTTACGAGTTTTTGAACTCAGCTGGCTTATGTTTTTTGTCTTTATCTTTTTAAATTTAAAGATTTCACTCAACTACCAATTGTTAATCTCAATTTTACTTTTTATCATCCAAATCCCGATCGCCTATAACAAGATGGGACAACAATTCCAATCATCTGAAACTAAATATGGACAAATTGTCACTGATTGGATTCGATTTAACATCCCCAAAGGGGAAAGAATCTTCTTATCTTGGGCCGATTATCCTTACTTTACGTTCAAAATTCCGCAGTATCATTTTTTGTTTGGATTAAATCCACTTTATGCTTGGTCTTATGACCAAAACTTATACTTCACACAAAAAGCATTTTTTGAAAGTAATGTACAAGGGTTTCATTTGATTCCGAAAGCATTAAACTACTATACAATTGTGATTAACAAACAATATTATAGTTATACGGTGAAATCCTTTCAGACAATCACGACGGATTATGTTATGGCCTTTGAGAATGAGAAATATGCAATTTTTGTAAAAGCGAACCCCAATCCAAATAAACCAAACGAAAAGAGCATAAATCCTAAATAAATTCGTCCAGGTAACTTTGAGATTTGAATGTTCGCTTTTTGGGAGCTAGGTTCACCATCCAATCGAACCCAAAACTCTTTCGCTGTATCATCTAACAACAAAAATCCATCCGAAACATTTCTCGGTGCAAAATAAGAATTCTGCGTTTGAATCGGAATCATGGGTTGGGGTATTTTTGGAAGACCATTCAAAAAGAAATTGAGCCTTTCTTCTATCGCCAGGTTTTCATTTCTGATCTCTGATTCACCTAACAGAATTGCAGGTACTGCTTTTTTCTTGAGTCCAGACATCCAAGACAATTCTCCCATTCCGTTTTGTTCTGTGACTAAAAATACTGAAGACAAAGCAGGTAAGATCAAATCTAAATCTTCCAATTGTGCACGAGAGATACGCAAAATTTTAGTTTGATAACCAAGATTGCTTAAATGCATTTGAAGTAAGTTACTGGTTTTCAAAAATGATTGGTAACTGAATTCTTTGTTTTGGTTCAACGTATCCGCATGTATCAGTCCAATTGGTTTTATGTATTTTGTGTTTTTTGCCGGTAATATTTTTAGAATCCGAAACGGCCCTTCTTTTGCTACAGTTTGTAACCTATCTTGATACGTTTGTATATAATCCATAAATTCAGGAGAAAAACCCATTAGATAGGGAACTCCAGAACGTTGTAAAAAATCCAAAAAATAAGGTATATTCTTATCTTTTTTAAGCAAAATAAGCGAGTCCCGCCAATCGATATCGGTTCCCCAACGGAATGTATGCGAAAATCCAAAGGATTGCCAATTAAAAACCAGAGTAGAATAATATGAAGATTCAACAGTAAGACCAAGATTATTCTTTATTCCTGAATCATAAAACATAGGAATCCAAAAATGTGGACCACCAAACAATGACTTGGACTTAATGATCTCAGGCTGAACAATTGAATCTTTCGGTAATTCTTTTAGTCGCATTAACAATTGATCATATAAAACCAATTCTTCTTTCGGACGAGCCTCCTTCCACAGAGGCGATTTGTAATCTTGGTATCGAAACGGATCGAAGTTGATGAAAAGATAAAATTGAGTCAGGACAATCAAAAACAAAATTGGCAATAAAGGTAAAAACTTTTTTTGAATCCGAATCGAATACAAAACAACAAATGGCATAAGCACTGAAAATGCGATAAAAAAACAATCAAACGCTCTATAGTTGTGAATTTTTATATTGGGAATGATAAATCCAAAAGAGTAGTCTAAAGACATCCAAAAAAACACAAGAAGTACTACCGTCATGAACCGACTACGTATGTAGTTCTGTAAATCTCGCAAATGGAATGTTAGTGCGATGAGAACAAACAAATACAACCAACGTCCTGATCGAAACAGTTCAATGAAATACGCAAGCGTGATATTCTCTCCTAATTGTGATGCCCTGGCAGCTTGGTCATAAACATCCCGGCTTAAGATAGAAAGAATAGGTGGGTATGAGTAACCATAAAAGACCGAACTTGTATATTCAGAATATTTGAAAAAAAGATACAACACTGGTAGAACAAGTAATAAGATTGATGATAATGATATGAAAAGTATGTTTAGATGTTTTTGCCAAAAATTCCGATACACAATGAAATAAATAAACAGTATCAAACTATAAAAAATGGAACTCAGTAGATGTGAATAAAAGACCAAAGCAGATCCACTTACAAAAATAATGAGAGATCCTAATGCTCTTTTTTTCCGGTATCGATCGAGAGAAATAATTCCAAAAAGAAAGAGTGCATGTGTAAAACTGGAGATCACAGTGCCTTCAATGATCCCAACAATGCTTGTTCCTTGTAATCCCTCTCCTGCATAATTAAAATAAAACAATATGGAGGAAACACCGAGTAACAGCCGAATCGGAAAAGGAAAACGACGCCAAAAGAATTGATTTCCGAATTGATAGATGACATATCCAAGAAACAAAATGGTACAAAAAATTAAGATAGAGAAAGCCGCTTCGATCGAAAGAGAAAAAAGAATGTGAACTAAATAGACTAAGAAATAATAAAATGGAGGATAAAAATAAAAAATTGGGAATCCTCCGAACCAGACATCAGACCAACCAATGGCGACTCCTGACTCCAATAGTTTTGCAAATTCTTTTGCCAGAACAACATGCCCAGGCGTATCCCACCCGCTGACTGTCTCACCAGAAAATAGATATCGAAATCGAAATAGGAAGGTAAAGAAAATGAGAAATGTGAGACTATAAACAAACATTTTAGTCCACAATGTCTTAGAAGAAACCCGAGAGAACATAAACTTGAGAATGAATCCTTTTTCAAATTTGGCAATTCTATAATTCTATTGAAGTAGGAGTTTGAGGATTTCTACGAAATAAAATTTTCAAAAAGAAATTTCCTAAATCGATAGCTTTTGAATCGTTGCCTTGATTTATGTTGAGACACTTCCTTATTGCGATTCTATTTGGATTCCTTTTCCAATCTTGCAATCCACCTGAGTTAAAAAATTCCTGCGATCCATTTGCCTTTTCTATCCAAGACAAATTGATTTCAGAAATTCTGATTCAATCCAACACTTCCATTAGCATCGAAATCCTGCAGTTTTTATTTCCGAAACAAATCATCAATTGTCCAACAGATCCAAATCGTGGTCCCTTTACCCTCTCTGGGGCGGTAATCGGTTTAGACAATGCTTCCCTCACTGTACAAAGTGGAACAACTCCCAATGAAACAATCACCATCCAACCTGGCCAAAAAAGTTATCAATTCCAAACCCGTTTTCCTAGGAACACGAACTATCAAATCACTGTTAGCTCCATTCCACAGGGAGAATGTTTTCTGGAAAATGGACAGGGATCAATTGGAAGAAACATCACGGATGCCAACATCCGTTGTGTGGAACCGAGAAGTGTTCCTAATTTGGCAAGTTGGTATCGCATTGATTCTTTTAGCCAAGCAGATAGTACAGCAGTCTCTAATTGGAGCGATGAAAGTACAAATGGAAATACACTGACTGGATTTGGACCTCTCTATCATACATCTGGGATGAATGGAAAACCAGAAGTTCGAATGTTAGGTGACTCTGTTTCAACAAGTTCGGCTGTTGGACTTGGAGGGTCTGAACTCACTATTTTTATTGTGATGCGTAGGCTTGGTTTTTATGCAACAGAACAATACGTTTTCTTTATGGGAAATGATCCAGGAGGATGTCCTGCTGGTTCGGTCGTTATGTCATTACAAGGTGGAGATGGACAAGTCGGACTACAAACTCCATGTTCGGGATACTATCTAGCACCTAGCACAGGATTTGTGATCTCTGAATCCGACTTTACTCCAAAATTAATTGTATTACGATATGGATTCGGTGCTCCATCTTCCATTTATGCAAGGGAAAACGGACAGGTTAAAGTAAACACAACCCTACTTGGTGCCGCTTTAAATGGATCCAATAGTTATTTTCAGTTCGGAGATTATGGAGCAGCAACAAGACCTGCACAAGTAGCAGTCTCTGAATATCTATACTTCAACCGAGTTCTTTCCGAAGCCGAACTCTTACGAATTGAATGTTATTTAGCAAAAAAATATTCTTTTTCCTACGGCCAAAGCTGTCAACCATAGGAAAAATCTAGATAAGCCTCTTACTATTTTGTTGCGATGCTAGACTTTTTGTCTTCCTCCACTTTTGCTTGGAATAAAAGAAAACCTAAGGTAGCAATCACTCCTCCAAAAAAGATAAACAATTCGGGACCATACGACTCCGATTTCCAATTTTCACCCACTAACACTAAGAAAATGATTGGTGCAATGTACTGATTGGTAAACAATGCAGCAAATGTGACTTGGTTCGAAAAACCTCCCCGTAAGAATTTCCACAAGAACAAGTGAGGATTGGCAAGGATCGTTGACAAAGCAAGCAGTGCCATAAATACCATTTCAAAAATAGAAATCCCTACTCTTGGGTCAATCGACATACTGAGATACGTTGGGTTCTGAAACAGATGACCAATCAAACTCATTCCTCCAGGAACAAGTGCTAGGTGAATCAAAATATCATCCAAAATCCAAGATCGATCGGGAGTTCTTCTCAAATACAAAAGAATTTCGTAAAAGCTAAAGAAAATCAAGCCGATGGAAGTGAATATCGAAGTCATGACGAGTGTTGACTTTGGATTGATATGAACTCCGGGAGCGGAGAGTAACATCAAAATGGAAGAAATATTCCCACCTCCTACAATCATTAAAAAAGCAAGATTTGCAGTGAAAGGCCAAAGATGAAAATGTCTCGTCGCAATGCGAAGGCTAACCATGACAAGGAGAGAAATGGCAGTGAAAATAGAAAGTACTGGACCATCAGGCCTGTAAAACAAAGGGGCTCCAAAGATCCAAGCCAGAAGAGTGATAGTCGACCCTATCAAGATGATAAAATCAAGAATCTCAGCCCATTTTAAAAATCGTTTTTCCATTGAATTCTTACCTTCTTTTGAGGTATTGAATTGTACTGATTCGGTAAATTTTGCAATTCAAAAATTTTACCGCTTCAAAGATCATAACTCAGATAAGGTGCAAAGCTGATTCAAAAAAGACTTCCCGAGGACAATAAAGTAAAAAAAGATAACGGTGTGGTTCTCCATTCTTCTCGTAACTCTAGCTTTTTACACAAACTCACATTACTTGAAATCTTTCGCACGTTACCAAAATCAGCGCTCAGAGAATTTTTTTCTTGTGTCGAACGAATTCAAATGCGAGGGGGAGAAGTTCTTTTCGAAGAAGGTTCTCCTGGGAATGACCTGTTCATTCTACTTGCTGGCAAACTTCAGTTCGAAAAACAAAACCCTGAAGGGGGATCTCCCATACTTGGAACGTTTCGTAGACAGGATTTAATCGGTGAATTGAGTTTGCTCACGGGAGAGTCTCGTTCTGCAACCGTACGTGCTCTTCGTGACAGTGAACTCATTCGCGTTCCAGCTAACAAAGCATTACAAATTCTGCAAAAATCACCTGAAGCTTTATTGGAAATCACAAAGGTAATTGCTCAAAGATTGGCTCATGTGAATGACCTCATTGGCCACGCGCAACCAACACCGAAATCGTTTACATTTTTATCTTCCCTCCCAAAAGAAGAAATCCAGCAAGTTCTTGATTCATTTGGAATGTATGTGCTTCGTTTCGGAAGTTTTTGTGTGATTGATGAAAGATTCTATGTAGAACGTATGTCGGAAATCGAACATTTAGAGGAAATCGAAAAAGAGTCAGCTGCCATACGATTACTTGCAAAAATTGAATCACAATATGATTTTATTCTCTATTTAATTCAAGACCAAGATGTAAATCCAGAATGGATTTCAAGAGCCATTCGCCAAGGTGATTCGTTTGTATTTTTAAAACGTGGAGACTCTTTTCAAAATTTCAAAAAATGGGATAAATTTTTAAAAACAACCGAGAAACAAAATCGGCCTAAGTATTTAGCAGTTTTACAAACAAACATAAGTTCTATCTGTAAGGGAACCATCCGCCACCTCCAAGACCAAGAGTATCGAAGACATTTCCATATCCATTTAAAAAAGCCAGATAGTATCGAGAGGCTTGTGAGAGGATTACTCGGAAAATCCATTGGACTCGCATTAGGTGGTGGTGGTGCCAAAGGATTTGCACATTTAGGTGTTTGGCAAGCCTTAATGGAAGAATCTATACCTGTCGATATGATTTCAGGAACGAGTGCTGGTTCTATTTTTGCCGCATTGATTGCCATGGGAAAAACATTAGAAGAAGCAAAACAAGATACGAAACAGATTTGGGTGGAAAAAGATCTTCTCAATGAATATACGTTACCTGTCATCGCTCTTACATCCGGGAAAAAATACACAGAAACCATTCAAAATTTTTTTGGAGACATTCAAATCGAAGACTTATGGATTCCTTACACTGCTATTTCATGCAATTTAACCACAAGCGAAACAGTGCACCATACCCGTGGACCACTTTGGAAAGCTATACGGGCAAGCACTTCAATCCCTGGGATCATTCCTCCCTTCATTGACGGTGAAAACATATTGGTGGATGGAGGGGTTTTAGACAATGTGCCAGGAATACCACTCATAAAGGAAGGAGCTGGCATTCTCATCGCAGTGGATGTCTTTGGAGAGTATTCATCAGAAGAGGACAAAGAAATACACGATTATCTGGCATCACCTAATCCAGGTATATTGGCAAATCCACTTTCCCCTTTGTTGAGTTATATGCAAAAAAATCTTTCGCTTCGTCCAAAATTTCCTCCCATTGGTGATATCATCATTCGTTCGTTTTTATCTTCAAGTCGCGAGCGCCAACGTGAGACAGAAAAAAGATCCTCTCTTTTTCTACAAATCCCGACCAATCAATTCGGCTTACTAGATTGGTTATCCTTTTCTGACCTTGTAGAATTGGGATACCATTCAACCAAAAACAGAATCGCTCGTTTCGCCAAATCGATTCCTTGGTTGTAACAAATCTGAAGTTTGATTCTTTTGATAGATCCCCTTCTGTTAAGTGATCGTTTTGACAACTTCCAAAATTTCTTGGTAGGTAAAGCTACCAAGATGATACGTAATGTGATCTTTTGCTTTCCCTTGGAGAAATTCTTCAAAAGACCAATCATATCGGTTTGGATCCTTTCCTGAGTCGAACCAATCTTTAATGATTACTTTCCTTCCCTCAATCAATACTTCTATCAAATGGTAAGGTTCAGAATTTTGCCAGTATCGTTTTTGATTCATCATCTTGTCCCTAATACAAAACTTTAGTTTTATGGAAAGTTCTTGGTATAGAATTGGAGAATAAAAAATTTGCAAATTCTTTTTGAACCAATCCTTTTGACCATAGTAGAGGACAAACATCTTGTTCGATCTTGCGATATTTGATTATTCCATTTTAGGTTTTGGAGGACTCTTTTGCCTTGTTTGGGCAATTGGGCTTTCTTTGCAACTGCCAGGACAGGCAAAACTCATCGTCATCTACTTTATAGGAATGTCAGGCTTTCGATTGTTATGGGAAGCTTATACTTTGTCTGGTTTCACCAATCATTTCCCAAAACTTTATGCCTTACCTCTACCCTTCTTGTATGTCATCGGACCCTCGATCTTATTCTATTATGAAAAACTCAGTGGAAGAGATGATTTTAAAATGGGACCTATACATTTCCTGCCAGTAACTTTCGCATTTCTTCCCTTTCTCTATTGGTTTTCGTTAGACAAAAAAGGTTCGCTTCTTTTGATCGAATCGGTCCTCAGTGGCAACTGGAGTTTCCCTTCTGCGATTCTCATCCTTTGGATCATTGGGCCCAAACTTTCTATACTGTTTTATTCGATCCACATTGCCACAAAACGATCTGGAGAAGGAGCCTTAGCGCTTCGATTGTTGCCAAATCACATAAAACGATTTTCTATCATCCTACTGGTATATATTTTTTGTATGATCCTCGCTGACATCATCGGTTACCTCCTGGGGATTCGTTTATTATATCGATACAGTGCATGGTCCCATTCTTTGGCCGCGATTTTCGTATATCTCTATTCTCGATACAAACCATCTGCTATGCTTGAAATTTCAGGTGCCATAAAATCGGCTCGTTATGCGCAGTCAAAATTAGTGGGAGTCAATCCGAATGATGCCATCAGAAGACTCAATGATCTCATGACGAAAGAATCGTTTTACGCCGATGAAGACTTACGATTACCCACCTTAGCCCATGCCATGAGCATGAGTCCACACCAATTATCAGAACTTGTGAACGTTCACTTTCAAATGAGTTTCATTCAGTTCGTAAATCACCACAGGATCAAGGTCGCCTGTCAAATGTTAGAAGAGGAAAAAAGAAACATTCTTTCGATTGCATTGAGTGTAGGATTTAATTCCAAATCTGCCTTTAACCGTGTCTTCCGCCAAGTCATGGGTGACTCTCCTCGAGAGTATAGAAAAAATCCGCTCCTATTTCTGCCCCAAAAAACTCTTTTGATACAAAAAATAGAACCTAGGTTATAGATCAGGTCGATCCGACTTTTCATTCCCTGTAGAATGAAGGGGTAATTTACTTTCATTTGGAGGAAAAAAATGGACGCGTTACGATTGTGTTATGTATTTGCTGGAGTCTTCTTTTTAGTAGGACTCTTAACCGGTATTTGGAAATATCTCGGGATCATAAAATCCAAGGAAGCAGTGGCTAATGAATATATCAATGTTTTGCATAGAGCTTCGCTACTGTATAGTTTTGCCTGTATCTTACTTGCAAAATTTGTAGAACTGAGCAGTTTTCCTGAAGTTGTTAATTTTTATGCAGCATTGACAAGTATGGGATTTTTTGCCTTTGCCCAAGTCACTTATCTCATTCATGCCATCTTAAAAGATACGGACAATCAATTTGCAAAACCGTATCGTTTGGGAACTTGGCAGTTTCCATCCTTTCTCATCCATTCTTCGATGGTATTACTGATCTTAGGTGAAGTGGGAGGATTTTTAGTTCTATTCCTTGGTTTTATCAAATCATTATAAGAACTTCGTTTCGTAAATTCCCTTTTACTTGTTGTCTAACCAAGTGGAAGGGAATTTAGGATTACGATATCAATCTAAGAAAAAATTACCAACTTCCACTCGAACCACCACCACCAAAATTACCTCCTCGTCCACTGGATGAAGAAGAAGAAGAGGAATTATTGGAACTTGAATCAGAACTGTTACTCCAATCACTCGAACGATTTATATGTTCATCATTAGAAGTAGAATACATTGATTTTGGATTCATTTTTTCCGAAAAATATATGTCTGGTGATGCTTTAACTCTAACAATATTTGCGATCCAAAATCGATTGGCGCTCAATTTCTCTTTATGGCTATTGGGTGGAGAGGTCTTCCATTCCTTTATTTTTTTCAGCACAAGTTCTCGGTGCATCTCGACAATTCTTTTCTCATATTGTTTTCGATATAATGACCAAACCTTATCATCACTGATCCATTGATCGGCATCTACTTGTATGAGAGACCACTCAGGATAGAAGTATAACTCAGGTTCACGGACCGAATGATTTGTTTGGCCTTTACATCAGGAATCGTTCCTTCAAGACCATATCCTACTTCGATCCGTACCTTTCGATCATTTAGAAAAAAGAAAATCAACACACCATCATCTACACCTTTGTTTCCGATTTTCCATTTTTCCGCAATCTCGATTGTTACCTCTTCTAAAACTCTACCTTCCAAACTATGGGCGACGAGAACATAAACAGGGTGTCGGTATTTCTGTTCTATACTCTCCGCAATCAGTTTCAAATTCGACAGGGATTCAAGAGATATAGTATGTGTTAGGTCAGTGACGTAACCTGCGGGCTCACTTGGAATGGAATCAGCCAATGCAAACGGGGAAAATAAGAAAAAAAGAAATGAAATGAATACTAACTCAATTCTGTGCGCTTGCATATGAGTCCTTCTGAATTACGATTGCTATCGGGATCGCAAAACATGCCGATCATTACAGTGATTATCCATTACAAAATGATTAGTCAAGAATTAAGTGACAGAGTTAATGTGCTAGACATTCCATTCAATTTAATTACCAAAGTCTTACTAGGTGAAAAAAGTTAATAGAAAATGGAACATACTTACTCATTGCCAAACATCGAAACGATTCACGACGCTTGGACTTACTTCTGGTTGCAACTTCCTTATGGAATTCCCGGAATCATTTCACTGGTAGTTGGTTTTTTCCTAAGTGCCTTTAGTTTCCGTAGGATTTTTCATACCAAGGGCAGTGACAGAATTTTATCTCTGAATGTTGCGATTTCTTTTTTTGGATATGGAATCCTTGGACTCGTACTTTCCCTGAGAGCGTGGATCTTGGACCGAGAGCTCTTGCTAGGATTAAACAATTGGCTTTATCTATTTATTTTACTCATTTTACCTTCCAATTTTTACATTTGTTATGCGCTATCTAGAAAAAAAGTATTCCTATATTATACGTACCTTTGTTGGATCAGTGTTGCTTTTGGTTACGTTGGCCTCATACAAGGGTTAGGTTTTCATAACGAATGGTTTGATTATCAATTTGGTAAATACCCAAAGGCAACCAATTTCATAAAACCTTTTGGAATAATTCCACTCGTTGGTTATTTTGTTTTGGTATTGCCTTTTTTTACATTTCAATGGAAAATTCTTCTCCAACGAATTCACAAATCTTTATTCATTGGATATAATGTTTTGTTTCTAATGACGATCTCCAATGCACCAGTCTTACTAGGATACAATGTGTATCCAGGCTCTTTTTTTATTTTTATCCCTCTGATTTTAATTGCATATGGTATCTTCCGATCTGATTTTTTGGATGTAAATGAACTCCTTTTTGATCGGAATGGATTGTTTTATATTTTATTTGGCGTTGTTTCCTTTTCTCTAATTTTACTTAGCGGAACCGTTGCCTTAGGGCTTGGCCACAACGCATATTTGAACAACAACTGGTTCCCTCATGCCCTCCCACCTACCATTTCGTTTTTTGTCGCTATTTTTATGGCGATTATTGTGGCAGGTAGTAACCCACAAGCCAAGATCAATCAGTTGTGTGCATTTTCATTGATCATTACTGCTTTTTATAATTTGCAATCGATTCCAACAAAACTGGAACTCAATTACTTGGTTCTACTTCGCATATCACAAGTTTGTTTTCTTATCTTTTCTCTTGCACCGAGCATTTTATCTCGTTTTGTCCTAAAGGCAATTGGGAGTGTACGACCTAAAACATTACTTGTAGTCGATTTACTATCGATTCTCTGCTCCTTTCTTTCCATCACACCTTACCTACACAATGGGTATTACCATTTCGAATTTGGGATCATTCACAAAAGTTCCTTAGTTCCTTATTTGTTGGGTGTTGCTGGATTTTTTGCATTTGTAATTGTAGGTATCGAGATTCGAAAACGTTGGAAAGAGTTACCAAGGGAATCCGTTGTTGCACTTGGATCAGTGTTACTTTCAGGAGTCTTCTTATTAACTGCTTTTTTTCCATCACATGGTTTTGAGTTTCCTCCGATTTCTGATTATTTATTTATCCCCACCACCTTACTTGGATTTGCTGTTTTGAAACTAGGGGCATTTTCCCTACCTGGACGGACCATTCGTTTCAGCCAAAAACTAGCAAACTTAGGTATTTTTTCGATCCTATTTGCAAGCTTACTACAAATGCCAAAATTTTTAGAAAACTTAGCATTCGGAGAGAGTTTATTCCACATTACGTTAGTTACATTACCGCTAGTATTATTTAATTATTTGCTTGTTTATGTTTTTGCAAGACCATTAGCAGAGGAGTTGGATAGAAGTTATATCCTTTTGGAACAAGCAAAAAAAGAAGCGGAGTTGGCGGGCGAAGAATCTGAAAAATTATTATTAAATATCCTTCCTAAGTCTGTCGCAGAAGAAATCAAAATCAATGGCTATTGTGAACCAAAATCGTTCGAAGAAGCAACCATCCTATTTACTGATTTTCGCGGATTCACAGAAGTTGCTAAAAACATGGAATCTAACGAACTCATTACAGAACTTGATGCTTGTTTCACTCAATTTGATGAGATCATTTCGAGAAACAAATTGGAAAAACTCAAAACAATTGGGGACTCGTACATGTGTGCGGCAGGTTTGCCCGATCCCAATTACACAAACCCAATTGACGCATGTCTTGCGGCACTTGAAATCAGGTCCTTTATGGACCAGATGAAAGAAATCAAAACCCAATTGAACTTACCCTATTGGGAACTACGAATTGGAATTCACACAGGATCCGTAATCGCAGGAGTGGTTGGTCGTTTTAAATTTGCCTACGACATTTGGGGCAGTAGTGTCAATACCGCTTCTCGAATGGAAAGTTCAGGAATCGTAGGGGAAATCAATATCTCACAAGCAACTTATGACAAAGTTCGATTTCTATTCCAATGTGAACACAGAGGAAAGATTGTCGATAAAAATGGGGAACGATATGATATGTATCTTCTAAAACATATCAAATCAAAATTTTCCAAAGATGGACTGGTACCCAATGATTTATTTTGGTCCATTTATCAAAAGATCGAACAAGGTAGTAAAATTGTATTAAAATCAAAATTGGAGCGGGAAGGAATCTCTTAATTTAAGGATCCGATACACATCGCACATGTCGAGCAATCCCTTTACCCGACCATGCTATTCCACCAGAACAAAAATCGATAAACCAAGATAAAGAAGAGTTCATAGAATTGGCAGTCCAAAAAGAACAAAAATTGCCACCTAATTGGAAAATCGAGGTATTGAGATAATATCTTTTATTCACACCACATCCTCCCGCATTGTCGGAAGGAAAGTCTACAGGATTTTCAGAACATTCGATGCTTAATTTTAATTCATTTTTCGTGGCAACTCGCCAATTGGATTTTCCAGCTAACACTAGACTATCGCAATAGGAATATGCCTCACTTGTCACATTGTTAAGAAGAAAGGTCACTGGATCATTACAAGCATTATCACTAGTAGGACAATATAACAAAGTTGTAGGAATCTCGGGTGAACAAGAATTGGAACTACTCATCCATGTTTGCCCTGAACTACATTTCGCATAGGTGAGTGTCGATTCTGTATACGATTGTCCACCAAAACTACCTGCCCTTCCTTGGAAAGAAATGGTACCATCTCGATTGTCTGTAAAGGTACCCCATGGATAGGTGACTGAATTAGGAGACAAAAGGAGTAAACTAATGAGGTCACGAGTTGCCGTAGATTCTTTTTTTGCTCCTTGCGTTTGAAAAAGATAAAAATACAAAGGAGAACAACTGATAGAAAAAATTAGGCAAACCAAAACAGAAATCCCAAAAAGAAACAACCGAAAACAATGCATCAATATTTGATTGGTTTTGGAAATCATGACCAAATTTAATTTTGAAGCAATCCGTTAGCAAGTTTAATTTGAACCTAGCAATGAATTGGTGGATCATTCGCATAACAAAAAATATTTTTTACTAATTTTTTTTCTTTCAAAAATACTAATTCCATGAGTCGATATCGAAAATCTTCACTGTCCAATGAGTTTGGCAATGGTAGGCATTTTCTTTGAATCAAAAAATTATACTTTCTATCTGCTTTCTTTTTGTGTCTTCTGTTTCTGCTACGAATATTCTTCTCAAATCAGGAGGAATATTAAAAGGAAAAGTGGTGAACCAAGATGGAAATCAAATCGAGATACTGAACGAAAATGGAAAACTTACCACCGTTCCAAAAACCAATGTTTTAAAAGTTGTTTACAAAGAACATTCCGAACAAGAGTTAGCTGCCATACGAAAAGAGGAAGAACGTAAACTTATTTTAGCCAAACAAAAAAAGGAAACCACCAATCAAAACAAGGCTTTTGATTCAAAATTATCTTCCGGATTTCAATCCAAAGAACTCGTTTTAACCACAGTTGACGAAAATTGTTTTTTTCATGCTTCCAAGGTGGAATGGTATTGGTTTTACGGAAACTTTTCAATCTCCAACCCCAATGCATGGCAGGAATTATTGCCAGAAGATGATCGACCTATCAAAATATCGTTTCAATCCACTTGGGTAGATACAACTCTCACTTTGCTCATAGGATCCCTTACTTCCATTAGTCGAAAAACTAGACAAATTGAAGTTTGTGAACTCTAATTGGGAAACATTTAAAACTTACAAGACATTCTTAGCAATCAAACTTTGTCTCTCAGTAAGACTAGTTCACAACTAACGCGTAAATTACGGACAACTATGACTGATTGGGAGGTTGTAACGGTTCGATAAGTAACATTCCACAAGCTCTCGATCTGCTGTGGACAAAACTCCATCAAAGTATATAAAATCTCCGATGTGACCATCAAAGTAACCGCCATCCGTTGGATACGGCAAGCTACCAAAATAATATCTGCCAATGTCCAAAGTTCCACCACCACAAGTAAACGTTGGCGAAGCGTTTGAAGTAGATGGATGAATCGCACCATTCTTTCGCATAGTACCTGAGCTTCCATTATAGTCAATCGTCAGGATGACAGTTTCATTTGCGGCATGAAAATCTGTGTTTGTTTGCACACTTTGCGTATTGGAAAAAAGATTAAAGAGAATTGGATTGTTTCCGGAAGCTCTTACAAAGTATAATAGTTTCCCTGAAGTGGGAGATCCATTTTGAAAAATCCCATTGTTCCCCCCAAAACTGATCTCACGATAGGTAGTAAAAATTGTATTCGAAGATCCATTCAATTCCGGCTGACAGGTCCGCGTGAGAAAACTAGGTGTCACCGTGGCTCCAAAAAATCGGATTCCTGGTTTCCCACGCATCACATTGGATTCATAGGCTGGTTGGCTTGCTCCTAGTATTTGGTTTAAGTGAAAATTATTTCCACTTCGGTCATACCAATCATACACGCAGTTGATTCCACCAGGACAGAGGGAATTGGCGTAACCAGTACTTTCTGGTTTTAGAAATAATTTCAAACTACTAGAAGTTACCGTTGGATTCCAGGTACTCACTTGTGTTGGGTGAACACCCGAAAGTGCTCGGATTTCTGCTTGGGACAAAACTCTATTGTAGATTCTAACATCATCAATGGCACCATAAAAAAGAGCAGTTCCATTCATGAGCCTTCCAATTTGTAAGGCAGAACCTGGGGTGGTTGTCCATGTTTTTGCCTCTGATTTCCGCAAAACTCCATTTAGATAAACCAATCCATTAATGCCATCATAAGCCCCACAGACGTGCACCCATTCACTGATCATACCTTCATGAGTGATTGTCACATCATTGGAAACACCAAAGATACCAATCGTAGAATCGAGAGCAAGGCCTGATCCAGAAGAAGGAGCCGTGGTGCCATAACCAAGTATCGTCTGTAACGAGTTACTGAATGTATTGACCCAAGCACAAAGAGTTCTTCTTGAATTACCAGTTGGCAAACCAACCGGAACAAATCTTTCTAAGTAAGCTGTTCCATCAAAATAGTAAGCACTATTTCCATATCCAGTTCGGTCGCTACCTAAAAAAGCAGCAAGAACTGTTGCATGATTGTCATTCCCACTAAAATCATTTGCATTTCCATTCATTGGATAATAAGCAACCAGTCCATTTGGAACTTGTGCAGCTAACTTTTGTATTGTGATCTGATCTAAGGCTCCTTTAAAAAATCGAAACTCGGATATCTTACCTTGAAAATAAAAGCCAGTCCCATTATCTGCAATTTTGAGAGACATCGTAGGTGCAGTGGGATTATTATTAAAAGCGATGGCTTGGTTGATTCCATTGATGTACATCTGCCATGCGCCATTATTTCTTGTGACTGTGACATGGGTCCACTGATTCAGTGGAAGTGCTTCCGTAGAAAGAGGGCTAAATGTCCCACCAACGGCTACCTGAATTCTCCTTGAGGATCCATCAAATGCCAAACCGTATCCATTCACACCACCTTGCCCATTGTAAAAGAGAAATTGAGTCCCTAACTTCCCACGAGGAAAAATCCAAAGTGAGACGGTTAAATCATCAGTAATTGGGTTTCCTAAAAAGTTCACATTCGACGTGGAACTAATGAATTGGCTGGAGCCATCAAATTCATACGCGCCTCCCGATGTCCCTTTTTCATCGGTTACAGCAATTGGACTGCCCGTAGGTGTTCCATGGTTTGTACCAATGGAATCGTTCATATCACCATCAAAGGTGTACCGTAGGAGCGCAGCAGTTTCAATCCTACGAATGGCATGATTCGCTTCTTCTGCAAAATAAACATGGATACCATCGCTTGCTGGGTATGCTGGTCTTTGCATGCCCGCATTCATTCCTGCACTGTCTCGATAACCGATCACACCACCGACTAATGTAGTCACTTTGTTATCACTTAAGCGGATATGTCGAATTTTATAAGAATAATAATCAGAAACAATCAGATTCGTTCCATCGGAAGTCATAGCGAACGGTCCATCAAATTGTGCATTTAGACCATAACCATCTACAGAAGCAGCTAACGGCTGTCCTGCGATCGTGGTCACAGCATTTGGACTTGTCAGGTCAATTTTTCGGATTCGATTATTGCCATGGTCTGCCACATATAAAAACCCGCCAACAGCTGCGATGCCAATAGGGCCAAAGAACTGAGCGGACGTACCATTCGCATCTAAAAATCCTGGAGCACCAGATCCAACAAACGTTGTCACTGACCCTGTGACAGGATTGACTGCACGAATCCGATTGTTATTACGATCGGCAACATACAGAGTTCCTTGGTGTAGGATAATTCCGTGTGGGTTCGTAAAGGAAGCTAGGATGCCATTCGTGTTATCCGCAAACGCTGCATTCCCACTTCCAGCAAGAGTGGTCACTTCTGCGTTTGCTAAATTGATCCTACGAATTCGATTTCCTAAAAACTCAAGGACATACAACGATACACCATCGGTTGTTAGTTGAAATGGTCGATAGAATTGAGCTGCAGTACCAATTCCATCCAAACAATTCGTTGTCACAGCTCCAGGACAAGTGATACCACCTCCTGCCGCACCTCCGGCAAACGTTGTCACTTCTCCATTACTTTTATTGACTCTCCGAATAAGATCATTGTCATAATCGGCAATATAAAAATAGGTTCCGTCACTTACCATTCCTTTGGGATTATTGAATCTAGCAAGCGGTGCGTTTGTGTTGTCTACATTGCCTGATTGAGCCCCAGTCCCTCCCGCATTTGTTGGATAGGAACCTACCATGGTTCTCAAATACGATAAGGGTAACGACAAATTCGGAAATAAATCAGCAGCAGCTACATTATGTATGCCTCCACTATTTAAAAAACCAGGAATACATCGAATAGCAACCGTTACATTCAATGTTGCTACAATTCCCACACTGGCGGTTGGGTTCACAAACGAACAAACACTTCCAGTTGTTTGCGCTGTAATGGTGACAGCAAAATTTTGCCCGGTAAGAAGCGGGGTAGGAAATTTGAATAGTCCTGCGGCACTGATCGTAAGTGATTCTGTGGCATTATTTTGAACGGTGATAGGAGCCGTGATCCCACTCACGTTTACACCAATTTCGTAATATCCTGAACCTAATCCACAATTGATGACTACATCTTGAATATCTACTGTCTGCACGATTCCTTTGCCGTTGGTAATGGTGCAATTCATAAATGCATTACCAGACGTTGAGATGGATAAATCGTAACTCACTCCAGTATCAAACCTCTCTGGAAAGAAAAAGACTCCATCTTGAGTGACAGTGACTGTTTGTGTACCATTGATGATCGAAACGGATCCGCCAGACAAAAGCCCCGAAACAGTTCCGCCTAATCGAAATTTGTTGGCACCAGACAAAATTCTTAAAAAACTAAGGTTTTCTAATTGGCTTCGGACAAGCCTAGGAATTTGACAAGAGAACAGAAAGAAAACAAAGACTGTAATGATAACTCTTCTCATACCATGTGTACCAAAAGGATCGTCCTAGGTTGTTTCTCTGTAAAGTCAAAACTCGAAATTTTTTGACACGGATTGTCTTAGCTTCGTACTTTCCACAAACATTACTAACCAACTCATTCGACTCTTATTTGAGTGGAAAGGAAACAGAAGATTGTTTTGTTTTTTTTGCTCCACCTTCCTTTTTTTAAGGGCGATCCCAATGGGTGTGTTAAGGCAAAGAGGAGAGAATTCAGGGACGGGCTCCTACGGGGTCCGCGTTCGCTTCCGTCCTTCGGACCTAGCCCTTCGGATCCCTATCGCATGTTCCCTCGAGTCGAATCAAACATTGAAATTGAATTTCATTCTTCAATCTCTAATTTCTGTTTGACGAATCAAGATTCCTTTGGAGACTCCCTAGAGCAAAGCATCATCGGACAAAGGACTATTGATTGAGGTCTTATCTTACCATTACATTTCTTCTTGGGATTACCATCTGCATCGGATGTTTACTTTCTATTGGTCTCTACTGGATTCAATTTTATCTTTTATACGGAGTGGAAGGAGCCAAACAATTCCATTTTTTACGGATCGTTTCTCGTACTTTGACCGTTGTTCTTTTTTTTGTGATGATTGTTTACGTGAAACGAATCCAACAAAAAAGCCTGTCCTCCTATGGTTTGGCAAATGACGAATTTCGATTTCGTTTACTTTCTGGCGGATTTTTGTTAGGCACCGTCAGTATGTCGCTTCTCATACTCACACAAGTTTTCCTAGCAGACTCTTCTCTACATAACTCTCCCCTGCAAAACAAATTTTTTTTCGATATCGTGTTTCAACTCTTGGTATCTTTTACCGTGGCAACAGTTGAAGAATGGTTCTTTAGAGGATTTACACTTCAGACTCTCTCCCAAGACATGAACATTCGTTCGGCGGTCATTCTATCGAGTTTATTTTTTGCAGCAACCCACTTCATACGTCCTGTCAGTCATTTTTATTACCTGATTCCGGAATTCATTGGACTTTTCTTAATTGGTGTCATACTTGCAAACGCTTATGTATATACCAAAAGCATCTACTTATCGATTGGCATTCATGCAGGTTGGGTTTATATTGTAAAACTGGACAAACATTTTGTGAATCACTTTGATTCCGTTTTCCAAAAAGCGTTTGGTGGAGAAAAATTATTAAAATCCATGGTTGCCTGGCTTTTTGTTCTCATCATTCTCCTATTGTTACGAAGATATTCTGACTTCCTTCAAAGGAAAAACGTTTCGTTCCTTCCAGCAGAGCTCGAGCACAAATCCAATTAACGAAATTTCAAACTTCCTAATGAGAAGAGACGCAAAAATATTTTTACAGTTCAAATGGGAAAGAGAAAGCCTCAATGCAGTTTTTTCATTGTCATCCTATGATGTTAGACCTATACTTTTTCTATGCCTTCCCTAAAGAGTTTGTTTCCCTTTTCCAGTCGGATCCAATGGCAAACATTCAAAACGATTTGGGCTTCTCTCTCTGTTAGAGAATTGATTCCTTTTGGTTTCCGATTCCTTAAAGAAAGATTCCGTATACAACGATCAAACTTTGGTAGGGAATGGAATTCGAA